>NZ_RQVR01000016.1:61925-62690 GCF_003865365.1 Flavobacterium macacae
ATGAAACAGAAGCGCAAAATTTATGACAAGGCTTTTAAAGAGAAAGCAGTCCAATTGAGTTATGATAGGACAAACATATCAGAACTCGCTAGAGAGTTAGGAGTAACAGCCCCACAGTTGTATAAATGGCGTAAAGAGTTCGAAGAGTTTGGAGAGGGAAGTTTTCCTGGGAAAGGAAATTTAAAACTCACCCCCGAGCAAGAAAAAATTCACGAACTTGAGAAAAGACTCAAAGATGCCGAGTTGGAGCGTGATATATTAAAAAAAGCAATCGGCATTTTTTCCAAGAGCGGTCGATGATTTATAGTTTCATAAAAAGCAATGAACAACTATTCCCGATTGAAAAAATGTGCAAAGTTCTACAAGTGAGCAACGGAAGTTATTACCGATGGAAAAAACAAGCAATCACAGCAAGACAACAACTAAAAATTGCCATAAAAGAACAGATATCATTGATTTATTTTGCAGCCAAACAAAGATATGGAAGTCCTAGAATAGCATTGGAATTACAGTATTTAGGTTATAAAGTTTCAAGAATTACAGTGGCAAAATATATGAAAGAACTTGGCTTACGAAGCAAATTAAGCAAGAAGTTCAAAGTTACAACCAACTCAAATCATAATTATTTAGTTGTCGAAAATGTATTAAACAGAGAGTTTCTTGTCAAAATGCCTTCAAAAGCTTGGGTTTCGGATATTACATATATCCAAACTAAAGAGGGGTTTGTATACCTGACAGCTATTATGGATTTATATGATAGAAAAA
>NZ_RQVR01000017.1 GCF_003865365.1 Flavobacterium macacae
AAAAGTTTTTTCCCGCTTTGTTGGTTTTTCTGAAATCACAGGCCTTGTTTGCTGGAAATGCCGGGGTATAGCTATATAGTCTTGAGTGAAGATGGGCGGACGGAAGTCTCCAAAAAAAACGGAAAGATCCCTGAAATAGCCCCGACTGGAGGGAAAAGCCGTCCCGACTGCCCCTTTTGCAGGCGCGAAGCTTTGGAAGGAACGGCGGGAATGCCCTATCCTGATAAATGAATGGCCTTGCGCTTCTCGAAAAAAATTACTGCCACATATAAGGTGTGTTTTCTTTCTCCTTATATATAGGTATAAAAAAAGACAGCGGAATGGCTGTCTTTTGTGTTTTTGAAAATTTGAATGCTACCTATATATAAGGTAGCATTTTCATTCATTATAATTAAAAATATATTAGCTTTTTTCTGGCATTAAAATACCCACTACTTTATCTTTTGATAAGTATTTTTTAGCCACATTTTGAATGTCTTTTGCTGTAACTGCATTTACTTTTGCTTCTACTTGCAAAACATCTTCTGGACTTGTTCCGTTTGTGTAAGAACGGTTGAAGTTCGTTAACCAATATCTATTTTCTTTGATATCTTTTTTGTAATCAAGAATTTCCGCTTCTTTAAATTTCTTAATATCACCTTCTTGAGGTCCATTATCAATTATTTTTTGTAATTCTCTTAATGCAGAAGCCGTTAACTTTTCAGCATTGTCTGGACCGCAAGGGAAACCAATATTGAAACTATAAGCACCATTCGGAACTTTACTCATTCCGCCCCGCGCACTAATTCCGTACACACCGCTTTCATTTTCTCTTAGCTCTTCAATTAATTTGATAGTCAAAACTTCCCCTAAAGCCTGCATTGCCAAAGCTTCTTTTGGAGTGTATTCAGCATCGCCATAATACATAATTGTCACAGAACTTTTTGGATCTGTTCCTTTATTTACAATTTTTTTGTGCTCTCCTTTTAGCATTCTGTGTCCTAAATCAATTGCTTTTTCTTTTTTTGCCGTAGAAGGTAATGACGCAATATATTTTTTAGAATATTCTTCCATTTTTGCATCATCCACATTTCCTACGAAGAAAAATTCAAAATCTCCTGCATTTGCAAAACGCTCTTGAAATTTAGTGTAAGCCAATTTATAATCGGTTGCTTCCCAAGCTTTATCATCAGGAATCATTCCGAAAAATCTTGGGTTCTCTTTTAACAAATATCCATAAAATTCTTGTTGGAAATAAAAACTTGGCTGAGATGCCATATTTTTATAAAACGCTGATTGTTTTTGTTTGTAACCTTCAAAAGCTTCGTTATCTAAGTTTAAGTCAGCCATATAACCAACAGTCATTTGGAACAAATATTCCAAATCTTTTGGAGTTGTGCTTCCTCTTAAACCTTCAGTTGTATTTGAAACATAAGGATAAACACTTGCCACTTTTCCTGACATAAATTTGTTGATGTCGTTTTCTTTCAATCCAGAAAAACCAGCTTGAGTCAAACCTCCGTTAGCAAATTGTGTTTTCTTTAATTCTTCATTTGTATAAAGATTTGTACCTCCAAAACTTACAGCTTCCATCAAAACTTCGTCATTTTTAAAGTCTGTTTTTTTGTACGTTACTTTGGCTCCGTTTGACAACGTTAAAGTTGTTGCACCAATTTTAGCATTGGTTTCTTTTTTAATAATTGTTCCCGGTTTTAATTCTTTTCGCAATAAACTAGACGCAATTTCTGTATCTGCATACGGTTGGATTTCGTCAATATTTACTTTTAAAGCATTCAAAACTTCTTGTTCTGTAACTTTTTTCAGACCCTCTTTTTCAGGTCCTGTTAAGATTACAACACGATTGTCTTCTTTGATATAATCTTTAACCAATCCGTTAACATCTTTTAATTCAATGGTTGGCAAGATTTTTTTCAAAGCTTCAAAAGTCCAAGCTATTCCAGGCGTAGGTTCTTTTTCTAAGAAATGTGATTGATATTCGCTTACAAAATTCTCAGAATTTCTTTTTTCTCTATCGTTATACACAGTTTCAAAACCTGCTAAAAACTCTGATTTAGCTCTGTCTAATTCACCTGGTGTAAAACCAAATTTCTTAGCTCTTTCGTTTTCTGTAACTAAAACCTTTAAAGCCTCTAATTGTTTGTCTTCTTGTGACATTGCAAAAGACTGATACGCTTCTTTTGTTCTTGCCCAAGTACCTCCGTGGTAAGAATATCCATAAGTAAAAGGAGGTGTTGGAGAATTTGTCAACTCATTTAACCTGTTATTAATCATTGTAGAATACAATCCTTCAACAAGAGATTTTCTAAAATCATTCACATTCACAACTGGTTTTGGAGTGTCATAATCTTTGTAAACCAATTGAACTTGTGCTGCTGAAGCTTCTTTGTCACTTTCGACTGCCACAAATGTTTCTTTGTGATTTGGAACGTCATAGATTTTTCTTGGTCTTTCGTTTTTTGGGTTCTTGTAACTTGAAAAGTGATCTTTGATTTTTTTCTCCATTTGAGCAACATCAATATCACCCACGACGATAACACTCATCAAGTTTGGACGGTACCAATCTTTATAAAAACTGATTAGTTTTTCATATTTGAAGTTCTCAAGAATTTCTTTTTTTCCGATTGGCAAACGATTTGCATAATGAGAATTGTGCATCATTTTTGGCATGAAACGCCCCATCATTCTTTTGCTTGCGCCAAGACCAATACGGTACTCTTCAAGAACTACACCTCTTTCTTTATCAATTTCTTCTGGAGTCAAAACGGCGTTGAATGCCCAGTCTTCAATAATTTGAAAACCTTTTTCTAACTTTTCAGGATCATCAGATGGTATCGGCAAGAAATACACAGTTTCATCAAAACTGGTGTAAGCATTTAAATGTTGTCCGAATTTCACTCCAATACTTTGAAGATAATCTACTAATTTGTTTTTAGGAAAATTTTTCGTTCCATTAAAACTCATATGTTCCATAAAATGCGCCAAACCTTGCTGGTCATCATCTTCAAGAATCGACCCAGCATTGATAACAAGTCTTAAATCAACTTTGTTTTCTGGTTTCGCATTCTTCTTAATGTAATAGGTCAATCCGTTTTCTAATTTTCCTGTTTTCACAGTGGAGTCAAAAGGAATAGGACTTTCCCCTTTAAAATCTTGCGCAAACATTGACAATGGTAATGTCAAAAGAAGCACAAATAGTTTGTTGTAATTTTTCATTGGTTACTATTTATAGATTCGATAAAACTAAACTTTATAACAGAATAAACTACAGATTATTATAAAATATTTAACAGAATTGACTTACTTTTCATTTCTAAATTTCTTAAATTAAGCAATTACAAGCTTTGGTACCATTTTAGCCACAATAAATCATAATAAATTTCGCTATATTTATAGCCAGAATCTCAAATATTACCTGATGTATAAAAAATATCTTGCAGCTTTTTTAAGTTTTTTTACTTTTACTATTCTTACGGCTCAAGTTCAAACTGAAGTTGCTCCACCATTTAATATCAAAACAGTTTCATTTGTTCAAAGCGGTCAGAATGTGATTCCTATTTTTCCATTAAACGAAGGATTTCAATTGCAATTTGATGATTTATTTGGCAACGAAGCCAATTATTATTATGAGATTATTCACTGCAATTATGATTGGACGCCCTCGCAGCTAGTGAAAAGCGAATACATCCAAGGATTTGACAACCAAAGAATTCAAGACTATGAAAACTCCTTCAACACCCTCCAATTGTATTCTCATTATCGATTAGCATTCCCAAATAAATTCACTCAATTTAGAGTAACAGGAAACTACATTCTTAAGATTTTAAATGAAGACCAAGAAGTTGTTTTTTCTAGAAAATTCATTTTATATGAAGATTTAGTTGGTGTTCCTTTGCAAGTAAAAAGAGCCCGTGATGTGCGTGATATTAACTTTATGCATAACCTTGATTTCTCTATAAAAACCGCGGCTATCAACTTTATAAATCCGTTGCAAAACGTAAAAGTTACTTTGTTACAAAACGGTAATTTCAACACGGCAATCAACAATATCAAACCGCAATACACAATTGGAAATGATTTGATTTATAAATACGATAAGGAAACCCAATTTTGGGCAGGAAACGAGTTTTTATACTTTGACAATAAAGAAATCAGAGCCGTTGCCAACAATATCAATTACATCGAATCAAAAGAACTATACAACACGCATTTGTATCCTAACAAAGCACGCGGAAACCAAATTTACACCTTTAATCCGGATGTGAACGGAAATTTTGTGGTTCGAAATTTATACGTACAAAACAATCAAATTGAAGCAGACTACGCTTGGGTTTTCTTCCTTTTGGACGCTCCGGCTTATTTCGGAAAAAACGATATTTACATTAACGGAATGTTCAACAATTATGCTTTGAACGAAGAAAATAAGATGGAATTCAATAAAAAAACGGGCATGTTTGAAAAGGCAATGTTGATCAAACAAGGATTTACCAATTTTCAATATATAATCGCTGATAAATCTAAAAAAATCGACAATGCAAATTCTATCGATGGTAATTTTTATCAAACCTTAAACGACTATCAAGCAATTGTTTACTATAGAGGGGTGAACGAAAGATATGATCGGGTAATTGGAAAAGGAACCGCTTCATCTGAAAATATCGTCAATTAACCCGGCTAAAAAACTGTTTTTAAAACCTTTAAGCAAAATTTAGTATTCGCAAAGGCAAACCAATGACAAAAATTTGTAGTTTTGTATTATTACAACAATTATGGTTACACAAATAACACGAGGTATTAAGATTTCAGTCTTGACTAGTTTTGAAGGTACTTATTTCAAAAACTATAAGATTCACTTTGCCTTTAGTTATAAGATCACCATTGAGAATCATTCAAAAGATTCGGTGCAATTAATGTCCCGCCACTGGGAAATTTTTGACGCTTTGAACAATCTAGAACTCGTGGACGGCGAAGGTGTTGTAGGCAAAAAACCTGTTTTAAAGCCTGGAGAATCACACACATACAGCTCTGGATGTTTGCTTTCATCTCCTTTCGGAGCAATGAGAGGCTACTTTAATATGATCAATTTTACCTCAACACGAAGTTTTAGGGTAATTGTCCCAAGTTTTAAATTAAGTGCTCCTTTTGCCTTAAATTAATTAGAAGCTGATCCCGCTTTCTGTTTCAAGTTTTTTCATTTCCTCCTTTTTTTCTAAAAATAAAAAGAGCTTCCGTTGGTCGCTTTTTTATCCTAAGAAAAAATAGTCAGCAATTTCAAAAAGCTTTCCACTATAATCGGGGCTAGAACATCCGACTTTCAATCACCTTTATTTATACGATTGACGCTTTTCAATCAAAATTACTTCCTCTTTTGTAATGGCATAAACCTTATCGTTTTCTTCCGGAACTAAAATATATTTACCCGTAAATTCTCCAAAAGCCGGCAAGATCATCTGGTTTTGGCGCTGAAAAAAGCAAGGCAATTTTAAATGATGTCCACCAAAACCACGCAATTGAATTCCCGGATGAATGTGTCCGGAAAAATTAAATAAACCTTCTTTTTCTGTCGGATGGTGCGTCAGCAGAAAACCATCTGTTTCTAATTCTTGAAAAATCTTTACCCCTATTTTATCATAATTTTCTTGGGCAATAATATCGTGGTTTCCTGCAATTAAAATGATTTCTGCTACACAACAATCTGACCATTCTACGAATAAATGCCACTCGCTGTTTTTAGAACTGTGAAACAAATCACCTAAAAAAAGCACTTTTTCTGGATCAAAATAATCCACCACTTCTGTCAAACGCATAAAGTTTTTTGACACCGAATTCTCCGGAATCGCAACACCGTGTTTTCTAAAATGTGACACTTTTCCCAAATGCACATCCGAAATTAAGAGCACGTTTTTATCTTCCCAAAACAAAGCACCGCTGGGATGAAGAATAAAAGTATTTGATTTTATTTGTATCGTAATTGTCATAAATATCACTTCATATACGAAGCCGTCATTTTTTTAATTCGTTCTGCCAAAGTTTCACTCGATAATTTTTCGCGAAGCCTATCCGTAATTATCGGGAAGCTGAAGGGCGTTGGTTTTTCACATTCCTTCCAAACAATATCTTGCTTTTCAATTCGCTCCAAAGCTAGTAGCAATCGTCCCTCTTCCAACTGATGTTCAAATGTTTCGCGATAGGCTTGTTGAAAAAGCAAATTATCCGGTTCATAATCCCTAAAAACTTCAAAAAGCAATTGCGAACTGCTTTGCAAATGTTTTGTTTTAATCAGTTTCCCCGGAAATCCGGTAAAAACCAAACCTGTAATTACGGCAATATCCCTGAACTTTCGTCTGGCCATTTCGGTTGCATTCAAACTTTTTTGTAAATCAGAATGTACATAATCAGTCGAAAAAAGATTGTTGTCCAATACTTCCTGCATATTGATTTCTTGGTCCGAAAGCAATTCAAAACCATAATCGTTATATGCCAACGAGAAACTTATCGGCGAAAGCAAACTGATTCTGTACGCTAGTATACTTGCCAAAGCTTCGTGCACAAAGCGTCCTTCAAACGGATAAAAAATCGCATGAAATCCTTCTCGTGTTTTAAACGTTTCAATTAGAAATTCGTCGGCATTTGGAACAATTGATTCCTTTCTTTGTCGTGTAAACATGGGCTTTAAGGCTTTTAATTCGGGTGACAAATCGGTCGTGTTGGCACGATACAATTCCTTCCGTAGCAATTCACTCATTTGTGCCGAAAGTGCCATCCTTCCTCCCATCCAACTCACTAATTTTGATGCTTTTTTTGGGTCGGCTTTCTTTACCAAAACCTGCATATTTTTAATGCGGTACAATTCCAATCTTTTGCCTCCAAACGTAAAGGTGTCGCCGGGTTTTAATTTTGAAATAAACCATTCTTCAATCGTTCCGATGAAACCGCCACTTAAAAATTTCACGTTTAAAACCGCATCACCAACAATGGTTCCAATTTGCATTCGGTGGTGCATCGCCAGCATTCGGCTGTTGATTTTATAACGCCCGTCTTCTTCAATTTCCACTTTCTTATATTCGTCATACGCTTGCAAACTTTGGCTACCGTTAACGATAAAGTTTAAAATCCAATTCCAATTTTCTTTTGTCATCGCTTGATAGCAAAAGGTTTTTCGAACTTCTTCGTAAATTTCATCGGGAAAAAATCCATCCGAAACCGCCAACGTATTTAAATATTGCACCAGAACATCCCAACTGTTCAAATAGGGAACACGGTCTTCGACAACCGTATTTTCAACCGCTTTTTTCAAAGCCGAAGCCTCAATCAATTCGATGGAATGCGTGGCGAGAAAATAAATCACGCTTTCTTTCCCTGGCTGGTGACCGCTTCGTCCGGCACGTTGCAAAAAACGCGCAACACCTTTGGGACCACCGACTTGAATGATGGTTTCGACTGGAGCGAAATCGACACCCAAATCCAAACTTGAGGTACAAACCACGACTTTTAATTCTTCATTGCGAATGGCTTGCTCGACCCAAAGTCGGGTTTCCCGATTGATGCTTCCATGGTGCATCGCCATTTCTCCTGCAAATTCCGGATATTTTTCGAGCAATCGTTGAAACCAAATCTCACAAGCCGACCGAACATTCGTAAACAATAATGTGGTTTTGCTGTTGCGAATAATCTCGGCCACCTCATCAATCAGGTGCAACCCCATATGACCGCGCCACGGATACGTTTCCATTTTATCGGGAATTATCGAAAGGACTTTGATTTTTTTATGAATGACCGCTTTGATTAAAACGGAATTTTTATAGGCTTCCGAATCCATTCCAAGTAAAACTTCTTGGGCTTGTTGGAGGTTTCCTATGGTGGCAGAAATTCCCCAAATTCGCATTTTGGGAGCGATGATTTTTAATCGTGAAAGTGCCAATTCCGTTTGAACGCCCCGTTTTGTTCCGAGTAATTCGTGCCATTCATCAATGACAATTGCAGAACAATCTTTGAATATTTTTTCATAGCCTTTTGACGCCAAAAGCAATTGCAAACTTTCGGGAGTAGTGACCAATAAATCGGGCATTTTGCCTTTTTGCTTGGCGCGTTCACTGGCTGAAGTATCCCCCGAACGTATTCCCACGGTCATTTGTGTTCCTAAATCATTGACAACCCTCTCTGCTGATTGTTTTATCTCAACAGAAAGTGCTCTTAAAGGAGTAATCCAAATGGCTTTTAGTCCGGGTTTATGTTTGGTCTTGTAATCTGGATTTTTTTTGATGTAATCGAGAACAATCGGCAACCATAAAGCATAGGTTTTCCCGCTTCCGGTGGGAGCGTTCAATAAGCCGTTTTTTCCTTGCAAGAAAGCCTTCCATGTTTGGGTCTGGAAGGGAAATGGTTTCCATCCTTGTTGATGGAACCAGTCGCTTGCGAGGTTGAAAAGTTGTTCTCTGTTCATTTCTATTTTTTAACCGCGAATTCCTGAAGTTTTGGGATAAGAAAAATTAAGTTTGATTCTTATTTTCTCGCAAAGGCGGGAAGTCGCAAAGCTTTTTCCCCATTTTACTTTCTTCTTGTTTCTTTTTTCTTGACTCAATACTCAATACTAACTACTCACTTCTCTCTAAATAATCATACCTTTCAAATCTTCTATCGAATTGGCTTCCTCTATCTTCTTGTCGATTCGCCATCTTAATATTCTTGGAAAGCGAGTTGCCACACCACTTTTGTGTCTTTTTGAAAGGGCAATTCCTTCGAAACCAATTTCAAAAACGAGCTTTGGCGTAACGCTTCGAACGGGTCCGAAACGCTCCAACGTGTTTTTCTTTATAAAATCATCTACCATTCTGAATTCGGCATCGGTCAAGCCGGAATAGGCTTTTGCAAAAGTGACCAATTCGCGTTCGCCGTTTTCATTGTCTTGCCATAAGGCAAAAGTGTAATCAGTGAACAAATTCGAACGTCGTCCGTGACCTCGCATTGCATACGTCAAGACCGCATCAATGGTTAGCGGTTCGATTTTCCATTTCCACCAATCGCCTTTTTTTCTTCCGACCAAATAGGGTGAATCTTTCCGTTTCAGCATCAAACCCTCGCTTTTCATTTCGCGCGAACGTATTCTTTCTTCGATCACTTCTTCCCAAGTGGAGAAGGAAAACCGTTCTGAAAGTTGCAACGGAATCCCTTTGTCTTTTATCGTTTCATATAAATTCTCCAATAGAATTCGTCGCTCTTCAAAAGGACGGTTCCGAATGTCATTGCCTTCCCATTCCAACAAATCGTAGGCTTTGATGACAACAGGATTGCTTTTTAATAATGACTGTGAAACTGTTTTTCGTCCGATTCTGGTTTGCAAATCATTAAACGTTCCGATTTCATCATTTAAATACGGAAGAATTTCTCCGTCGATGACCGTTCCATTTGGAATGACGCCGATAAAGGAATTGAACTCAGGATATTTGTCCGTCACCAATTCTTCGCCTCGGCTCCACACATACATTTCGTTTTCACGGATGATGGTCTGCGAACGGATGCCGTCCCATTTGTGTTCGGCACTCCACTCTTCGGGATTTCCGAGATTGGCTATTTCGCCTTCAATCGGATACGCCAAATAAAACGGATAAGGTTTCGAGAGGTAATCACTGCTTTTTTCATCTAAAATAAGCTCTTGAAACGTGATTGTATTCGGATTCCAATCGCCCATTAATTTATAGGCTAACGTATCTTCATCTATGTTTTCTGCCTTCGAAAGTGCCCTTGTCATTAATTTTTGACTGACCCCTATTCGGAAGCTTCCTGTAATTAATTTGGTAAAAACAAAACGCTCATAGTAATTCAATGCGAGCCAATTGCGGTGCAAGTATTCTCTTTTTTCTTCGTCGGTTTTCTTTTTTAAGGCGATGATTTCCTGTAGGTATTCCGTCAGGCTTTTATCGGAATGTTCTTTCGTGGTGGGAATTATGAGGGCAATTGTTTCGGCCAAATCCCCAACGATATGATAACTTTCTTCGAATAGCCAAAGCGGAATTTTCGCCAATTCGTTTGCCCATAATCGCAACAAAGTAGTGTTGACAGGTCGTGGCGGACGACGATGCGATAAAATGGCGATTGTCCAAACTTTATCTTCGTTGCTTGCGTTTTTAAAATAAGTAGTAAGCGCCTCAACTTTCACCGACGTTTTGTTGGAGCTGTCTAGGGTTTTTATGAGGTTGGCGAAGTTTTTCATATTTTTTTAGTTGCAAAGTCACGAAGTTTTTTATCTCGCAAAGGCGCTAAGTCGCAAAGAATTTAATCTTTTCTCTTGTTTATTGACTCTATTCTCAATACTCACTACTCTATTCTTTCTCCGCATTTTCTTCTTCCACATCTTTTTTGGCGTCCATTTCTCCTGATTCTCCTTCGTATTGGGTGTTGGCGGTTCTAGCATCGTAGCCTAATTCGATCAAATACTTGGAGAAAATATCGGAATATCCGTGGGTGCAAATTACTTTTTCGGCTCCGGTGGCACTGATGCTTTCCAGCAAACCGGTCCAATCGCAATGGTCGCTTAATACAAAACCTCTATCGACGGCACGCCTTCTTCTTGCTCCTCGAAAAGCCATCCATCCGCTGGCGGAACCTGTAACGTAAGGTGTCATTTTTCGAATCCACGTACTTCCGTGTGCACTTGGCGGTGCAAGAATAATATTCCCTGCCAATTCTTCTTTTTTGGTTTCTCTTGTAACTCTTATGGTTTCTGGAAAATCGACCATCGGTCGTAAGACTTCGGTCATATTTTCTATGGCTCCGTGGGTGAAAATCTTTCCGATGCTTGGGTCGAGGTATTTTAAAAGACGTTGTGCTTTTCCAAGTGAGTACCCAAATAATACCGATGTTTTGCCATCCGCTTGGTTCTCTGCCCACCAATTATTAATATCGGTCATGACCTCGGCTTGTGGCGTCCATTTGAAAGCCGGTAATCCGAAGGTACATTCGGTGATGAACGCATCGCATTTTACCACTTCATACGGTGTAGAAATTCCGTCGTCTTCCGTTTTGTAATCTCCTGTAAAAACCCAAACTTCGCCTTTGTATTCCACTCGGATTTGGGCAGAACCAATGATATGACCAGCGGGATGAAGCGAAAACTTGACACCGTTGATAGTGAACGTTTCATTCCAATCTTTTCCGGTCACGTTTATTTCACCCAAACGATGGCGGATAATGGGAACGTTCGTGTGATGCGTGATGTAATTTTTGTGTCCCCAACGCGAATGGTCTGCATGGCCGTGGGTGATAATTGCATTGGTCACCGGTCGCCACGGGTCGAGATAGACGTCGGCTTGGTGGCAATATATTCCTTTGTCGTTGAATGCTAGGAGTGGTTGTTTCATTTTTTTGTTAAAAAGTCATCTACATAAATTTAAGATTAGATTTTTTTTTGCGGAAGTGATTTGTGGGAAGTTTAACTTTTGTTTGAAAAATTTCTTTTTTTTGCAAAGACAGTAAGGCGCAAAAATTTCTACACATCAACTTTAACTCTTTTTTCCTTTGCGAGAAAAAGAAGACAAAGTATAAAGGCGATATGGGTCCAACAGTTTAAAAAAGGAAATGGCGTTTGAAAATAGCCCCGATTGGTGGCAGTAGCCTTTTCTTTCGTTTTCGGAGAAAAGCTACTGCAGAAAGCGGGACCGAGTTTAAAAGAATGCCTTATGTTTTTGCTTCAAATAAGGATTAAAGTTTTCAAATTGTTATTGAAATGGTAATTTGTTAAATATTCGGCAATGATTTTGTATCTTTGCGTTGCAAAAATTTGATAGTAATTTATTAAAACAAATCAGTATGCCAAAAGGAATTTACAGTGTTCCGACTGCGATTAACGAGGTTGTTAAATCGTATGCTCCGGGAAGTCCAGAAAGAGAATCGGTTTTAAAAACGTATAAAGAATTATATAACTCTACGGTTGATATTCCGTTGTTTATTGGTGACGAGGAAATTAAAACGGGAAATACAAAACGTTTGTTTCCGCCGTTTGACCACCAACACACTATTGGCCAATATCACGAAGCGGATAAGGCTTTGGTTGAAAAAGCGATTTCAACTGCATTGGAAGCTCGTGAAAAATGGGCGACGATGCCATGGGAACACAGAGCTGCGATTTTCTTGAAAGCTGCTGAATTATTGGCTGGGCCGTACCGCGCAAAAATTAACGCGGCGACGATGTTGGCTCAAGGAAAAACGGTTCACCAAGCAGAAATTGATGCTGCGTGTGAATTCATTGATTTCTTGCGTTTCAACGTTCAGTTTATGACGGAGATTTATGCACAGCAGCCGGTTTCTTCTGAAGGAATTTGGAACCGTTTGGAGCACCGTCCGCTGGAAGGTTTTGTATATGCCGTGACTCCTTTTAATTTTACTGCAATTGCCGGAAACCTGCCTTCTTGCGTAGCCTTGATGGGGAATGTTGTGGTTTGGAAACCGTCTGCAACGCAGGTGTATTCTGCGAATGTGATTATGGAGGTTTTCCAAAAAGCGGGATTGCCAAAAGGTGTTATCAATATGATTAATGGTAATTCTGCCATGATTACGGACACGCTTTTAGACAGTCCTGATTTTGCTGGTATCCACTTTACAGGTTCGACTGGTGTTTTCAACAGCATGTGGGCAAAGATTGGACAAAATATTAATAAATACAAAACCTACCCAAGAATCGTTGGTGAAACTGGCGGTAAGGATTTTGTTTGGGCGCACCCTTCTTCAAACCCAATTGAAGTAGCGACTGCTTTGACTCGCGGTTCTTTTGAATACCAAGGTCAAAAATGTTCTGCAGCTTCAAGAGCTTATATTCCGGCTTCTCTTTGGGATGCTGTTAAAGAAAGAGTTGTTGCTGATGTGAAATCATTTAAAATGGGTTCTCCAGAAGATACTTCAAACTATGTTTCTGCTGTGATCACAGAAGGTTCTTTTGATAAATTGGTGAAAGCTATTGAAGATGCAAAAGCATCAAATGAAGCAGAAGTTATCGTTGGTGGCGGTTATGACAAATCTAAAGGTTGGTTTATCGAGCCTACGGTTATCGTGACTACGAATCCGAAATATGACACAATGGCAACGGAATTGTTCGGACCAGTTTTGACCATCTATGTTTATGAAGACGCAAAATGGGAAGAGTCATTGAAATTGGTAGATGAAACTTCAATTTATGCTTTGACCGGAGCTATTTTCTCTCAAGACCGCTATGCCATTGATTTTGCTGCAAAAGCATTGGTTAACGCTGCCGGAAATTTCTATATCAATGACAAACCGACTGGTGCTGTTGTTGGCCAACAGCCTTTTGGCGGCGCAAGAGCTTCGGGAACAAATGATAAAGCGGGTTCAATCTTGAACTTGTTGCGTTGGGTTTCTCCAAGAACCATCAAAGAAACTTTTATTCCTGCAACAGATTACAGATATCCGTTTTTAGGAGAATAAATTTATGATTTTAGAATCATTGAGATAAAAAAAGCCGAATCTGATTTAGATTCGGCTTTTTTGTTTACATTTCAAACCATTAAGAAACTAAGTTGCATTACGTTTTAAATATCTTAATCTTCTTAATATTTCAAAAAATTACGCTTTAAATTTCAAAGGCAAATGAACAACTTTTTTTGTTTCAAAGAATTCATTGTCAAAAAATTCTGCAATATTGTACTCTGTGGCTTTTGGGAAGTCTTTTAATTCCTCGGTCAAATCGCCACCTTTTAAGTATAAGATTCCGTTTTTAAGTTCGTGTTTGTTCTGTTTTTTGATTTTATCTTTGATCCAAGAAACAAAATCGGGCATATTTGTCACGGCACGGCTTACGATGAAATCGAAATCACCTTTTACATTTTCGGCACGAATTTGTTCTGCTTTTACATTTTTCAATTCCAATCCTTCGGCAACGGCTGTGACTACATTTATTTTTTTCAAAATAACATCAATCAGATAAAATCGAGTTTCTGGAAACAAGATCGCCAACGGAATTCCGGGAAAACCGCCACCCGTTCCTACGTCTAAAACATATGTTCCCGGTTCAAATTTTTGAATTTTGGCAATTGCCAAAGAATGAAGCACGTGTTTTGTATATAATTCGTCAATATCTTTGCGCGAAATGACGTTGATTTTTGCGTTCCAATCGTGGTATAATTCCTCTAATTTTTCAAACTGTTGTTTCTGAAGATCAGTCAGGTTAGGGAAATATTTTAAGATTTCTTCCATTTTAAAATTTTTCACAAAAGTAATCATTTTAAGATTGAAATTTTTTAGGTTTTTCAACGTTTACATAATTAAGAATATTTATCTTTGGAAACTTCTATTTTGAATAATTATAAATTACATATGAATACGACAATACCGACATTTTCTAAACAAGACAGCCTGAAGTTTTTCAGAACGCTAAATTCTCGCGTGAACAATTACTTCAAGGAAAATAACATAAAAAAGACCGGAAACTGGAAACTGCATTTAAAAGCAGTTGTGATGTTTGTGCTTTTCTTGACACCTTATTTCTTGATATTGACTTTAAATATGCCTTTTTGGGTAATGCTTTTATTGTCTGTAGTTATCGGAATTGGGATGGCAGGCGTAGGCATGAATGTGATGCACGACGGAAACCACGGTTCTTACTCGAATAAAACATGGTTGAACAAATTTATGGGCGGAAGCATTTATATCTTAGCTGGAAATGTTCACAACTGGCAAGTACAACACAATGTTTTGCACCATACGTACACGAATATTCACGGTCACGATGAAGATTTAGATGCCGGAAGAATCATCCGTTTTACGCAAGAAGCCGAATGGCACAAATTCCATAAATTCCAACATTATTATTCTGTTTTTCTTTATGGATTATTGACTTTCAACTGGGCGCTTACGACTGATTTTAAACAAATGAAAGCCTATTTGAAACGAAAATTATCGTACGGAGAACCACAAAGTCCGGCGAAATTATGGACGGTTTTGGTCATCACTAAAATTATTTATGTTTCGGTTTGGTTGGTACTCCCAATGATTATTGGCATCGTTTGGTGGAAAGTCTTGATCGGCTTTTTTGTAATGCATTACACAGCTGGATTGATCTTGAGCATCGTTTTCCAATTGGCGCACGTTGTGGATGAAACCTCAAATCCAGTTCCGAATGAAGAAGGCGAAATCGAAAATACTTGGGCCATTCACCAATTGTACACCACTGCGAATTTTGCTCCAAAAAACAAAATCGTAAACTGGTTTACAGGTGGCTTGAACCACCAAATCGAACACCACATTTTTCCACACATCAGCCACGTTCATTATGGCAAAATTGCTGAAATCGTGAAAGAAACTGCAAAAGAATGCAACTTGCCTTACCACGAATTCAAAACAATGCGAGGTGCTGTGATTGCTCACTTCAAACATTTGAGAGATTTGGGCCAAAAACCTGCCATCGCCTAATTAACTACAAAATACAATAAACAACAAACCCTTATTCAATGAACCATTTATCGGATAGAATTAACAAATTATCGACCTCACAAACATTGGCAATGGCAGCATTGGCAAGAGAATTAAAAGCCCAAGGAAAAGACATCATCAGCTTAAGTTTAGGCGAACCAGATTTCAATACGCCTGACTTCATCAAAGAAGCGGCAAAAAAAGCCATCGACGAAAACTACAGCACGTATTCTCCGGTGGACGGATACGTTGAATTGAAAGAGGCGATCTGCAGAAAATTCAAAAGAGACAACAATTTAGATTACACACCGGCAAACATCGTTGTTTCAACGGGTGCCAAACAATCTTTATACAACATTGCTCAAGTAATGCTGAACGACGGAGATGAAGTAATTCTTCCGGCGCCTTACTGGGTCAGCTACTTTGAAATCGTAAAAATGGCCGGCGGCATTCCTGTGGAAGTGCCGACTTCAGTAGAAAGTGATTTTAAAATTACGCCAGAACAATTAGAAGCGGCAATTACGCCAAAAACAAAAATGATATGGTACAGTTCTCCTTGCAACCCTAGCGGTTCTGTATATAGCCGTGAAGAATTGACGGCTTTGGCAAAAGTGCTGGAGAAATATCCAAACATTTTTGTAGTTTCTGATGAAATCTACGAACACATTAATTTTTCAGGCACTTTTTGCAGTATTGCTTCCATTCCGGGAATGTTTGAAAGAACCATTACCGTGAACGGTGTAGCAAAAGCTTTCGCAATGACGGGATGGAGAATCGGATACATCGGAGCTCCTGAATTCATCGCAAAAGCGTGTACGAAAATGCAAGGACAGGTAACAAGCGGCGCAAACTCCATCGCACAAAGAGCTACAATTACTGCTGTTGATGCTGACCCAAGCGTTTTGAATGAAATGGTTGGCGCTTTCAAAAGACGCAGAAATTTAGTTGTTGGCTTGATCAACAACATTCCTGGATTAAGATTGAATGTTCCTGAAGGTGCGTTTTATGTTTTCCCAGATGTTTCTTCTTATTTCGGAAAAACATTAAGAGGAACTGAAATCAAAAATGCAGATGATTTCTCCATGTACCTTTTGGCAGAAGCAAATGTGGCAACGGTAACCGGAGACGCTTTTGGAAACCCAAACTGCATCCGTTTTTCTTACGCGACAAGCGAAGAAATACTAACAGAAGCATTGCGAAGAATAAAAGAAGCTTTAGCTTAAATATAAAGAAGAGCCTCAAGGAAACTTGGGGCTTTTTTGTTTCAATAATTTGGGCGTGACCACAAGGGCCGGGCTTTTCGCTTTATCTTTTGTTGCGTTGCCGCTCCGCAAAAGGATACCGCTTCAATCCCTCACGCAAGCCCTGCAAACCATCAAAATTAATTTAAAAAATGTCAAAAATACTCTTACTCGGTTCCGGAGAATTAGGAAAAGAATTTGTAATCGCAGCACAGCGCATCGGGCAAACCGTGATTGCCGTGGACAGCTATGAAAATGCTCCAGCGATGCAGGTGGCGCACGGTTTTGAAGTCATCAACATGCTTGACGGTGATGCTTTAGATAAAATCGTGGCCAAACACCAGCCTGATTTTATTGTTCCAGAAATTGAAGCGATTCGCACCGAACGTTTTTATGATTATGAAAAACAAGGAATCACCGTAGTTCCTTCCGCGAAGGCGGCAAACTTCACGATGAACAGAAAAGCGATTCGTGAGCTCGCTGCAAAAGAACTTGGCCTAAAAACAGCCAATTACAGATATGCAACCTCATCAGAAGAGTTGCAAAAAGCCGTAAAAGAAGTCGGAATTCCATGTGTGGTAAAACCGCTGATGTCTTCTTCAGGAAAAGGGCAGTCGACGATTAAAACACCAGACGATATTGAAAAAGCATGGAATTATGCGGTCGAAGGTTCTCGCGGCGATGTGGTGGAAGTGATTGTGGAAGCTTTTGTGAATTTCAATTCTGAAATCACGCTTTTAACCGTTACACAAAATAATAATTCGACGCTTTTTTGCGCGCCAATCGGGCATAGGCAAGAACGTGGCGATTATCAAGAAAGTTGGCAGCCGGCACAAATTTCAGACATGGATTTGTTTGAAGCCCAGGATATGGCTGAAAAAATTACCGAAGCTTTAGGCGGCGCTGGACTATTTGGCGTAGAATTTTTCTTGGCCGATGACGGCGTTTATTTTTCTGAATTGTCGCCAAGACCGCACGATACCGGAATGGTCACTTTAGCGGGAACACAAAATTTCAACGAATTTGAATTGCACCTTCGTGCGATTTTAAGCTTGCCGATTTTTGAAATAACGTTAGAAAAATTTGGAGCGAGCGCTGTGATGCTAGCTTCTGAAACTTCTACGAATCCAAGTTATCAAGGTTTGGAAAAAATTGCAGGATTGGCTAAAACAGATTTTAGAATTTTCGGAAAACCCACCACAAGACCTTACCGAAGGATGGGCGTTGCCTTGACTTCTGATATCTTGGAAACACCAATTGAAGAGATAATAGAACGTGCAAAAGAAGCAGCGAAATTGGTAACGATAAACTATTAAAAAATGAAAAAAATCATTGCAATTGCATTTTATTTCTTGCTTTAGGAGCAAATGCGCAAGACAAAAAAATCACAAAACCTCAAGTCGTTGAAGCTTCTTGTGGACAATGCAATTTTGGGATGAAGGACAAAAAAGGATGTAATTTGGCTGTGAAAATCGACGGAAAAAATTATTTTGTTGACGGAACAAATATTGACGATCACGGAGATTCTCACGGAAAAGATGGATTTTGTTCTGTAATCAGAAAAGCAGAAGTAACTGGCGAAGTGAAAAATAACCGTTTTGTGGCGCGTACTTTTAAATTAGTGCCAGAGAAAGAATTGCCAAAAAAATAAATCCATAAGCCACCTGTCATAAACCTCATTTAACTGGCGGAGGAATTAGAGATGAATCTGATGTTGCATTTGAAAAAACCGCAACAGCGTTGCATTTTTTGTTTTGTAAAACATTTTCAACCTACAGCTTTACAATAAGTGAAAAAACTTTACTTTTACACAAAATATAACAATCAAAATATGACGACAAATTTCAAAAACATCACTGCTAAAACATTCATGCTTTTAGCATTTGTATCTTTCGGTTTTCTTGCTTCTTGTTCAAATGACAGCAATCCAGAAGCAGTAGCTGAAAAATTCTTAAACCACGTAAACAAAGGTGAGTTTAAAGAAGCAAAAGAATATTGCGATGAGCAGACGGCACAGATGATCGGAATGATGGAAGGAATGGTTGCTGGAAAAGAAAACGAAATGAAAAAATCTGATGCTAAAGTTGAAATTATTTCTTCTGAAGTAAAAGACGACAAAGCAACCGTAAAATACAAAATCACAAGCTCAAAAGAACCAGTTGGAGTAGAACAACCACTGCAATTGGTTAAAGTAGAAGGAAAATGGAAAGTAACTATTGATAAAGAAAATGCGAACAAAGAAGGAGGCGCACAAGATGCTGAAACTGATATGGAAGAAGCAGATACTTTAGGAATGCCAGTTGATACTTTGCAAACTTCAGTAGATACTGTTGTTGCACCGAAATAATCAATTTTAAAACACAACCTGAAAAGCATTACTGAAATGAAGAAAATACTCTTTTATTTGGTAATGCTTTTTCTTTTGGCTTTTATTTCATACAAAGCTTTTTTTTATTTCGATCGAAAATCAGAACAAACTGAAATTATTAAAAACAGAAAGATTACACGGCTTTCAGCAAGAGAAATTGCCCAAATCCAAGAAGGCGATTTTATTCTCAGAAGAGGTTTTGGATTCTTTAGCGATTACATTTCCAAAGAATTAAATGACAGCCTGATCGATGTCACCCATGCCGGAATTATTACCAAAAGGAATGATTCTATATTTGTGATTCATTCGCTTTCTTCAGATGTTACTGAAATTGACGGATTGCAGATCCAGCCTTTAAAAGATTTTTTAAAATATTCTTATCCTCAAAAAATCATCGTTACCCGGCTTAAAAGCAACGATTCCTTAATAGGAAATAAGATTACCGATTTAGCGAAAATGTATTTGGAAAAACATACTCCGTTTGACCACAAAGGAAATTATGAGGACGATAGCGAACTTTTTTGTACCGAAATGATCTGGAAAATTTTGGAAAAAGATTTAAAAAGCGTTAAAATCCCAACAGAACCCGAACCTAGAAAAAAATTCTTCTATTCGATGTCGCCCATGTATGACACGACGTACTTTGATATTAAGGTAAATCAATATAAAATCAAGAATAAATAGTATTTTTGTCATCACAATTTAAACGATTTAAAATGAAAGCATACGTATTTCCAGGTCAAGGCGCACAATTCACAGGAATGGGAAAAGACCTTTACGAAAACTCAGAATTAGCAAAAGAATTATTCGAAAAAGCCAATGAAATCTTGGGTTTTAGAATCACCGATATCATGTTTGAAGGAACTGCAGAAGAATTAAAAGAAACAAAGGTTACGCAACCTGCTGTTTTCTTGCATTCTGTAATTCTTGCGAAAACTTTAGGCGAAAGCTTTCAGCCAGAAATGGTTGCTGGGCATTCACTTGGAGAATTTTCAGCCTTGGTTGCCAACGGAGCTTTATCCTTTGAAGACGGTTTAAAATTGGTTTCTCAAAGAGCAATTGCCATGCAAAAAGCTTGCGAAATCAAACCATCGACAATGGCTGCCGTTTTAGGATTGGAAGATAAAATCGTCGAAGATGTCTGCGCATCTATTGACGGAGTTGTGGTGGCCGCAAATTACAACTGCCCAGGACAATTGGTGATTTCTGGAGAAACTTCAGCAGTGGAACAAGCATGCGAAGCAATGAAAGCGGCGGGCGCCAAACGTGCCTTGCTTCTGCCTGTTGGCGGTGCTTTCCACTCGCCAATGATGGAACCCGCAAGAGAAGAATTAGCTCAAGCAATTGAAAATACTACTTTTTCAACGCCA
The DNA here is from genome assembly GCF_003865365.1 of Flavobacterium macacae. Taxonomy (GTDB): domain Bacteria; phylum Bacteroidota; class Bacteroidia; order Flavobacteriales; family Flavobacteriaceae; genus Flavobacterium; species Flavobacterium macacae. The sequence goes on from NZ_RQVR01000017.1 coordinate 20,394, forward strand.
ATTTGCCCAGTGTATCAAAATGTTACTGCAAGTGCAGTTTCTAGCGCTGACGAAATCAAGAAAAACTTAATCATCCAATTGACAGCACCAGTAAAATGGACACAGTCCGTACAACAAATGATTGCTGACGGAGCGACTTCGTTTACTGAAGTCGGTCCAGGAAAAGTATTGGTTGGATTGGTAAATAAAATTGATAAAAGTGCAGCAACTTTTTCTGCATAATTTTATTTTCAGATATAAAAAAATCCCAAGTTAATGCTTGGGATTTTTTATTAAAACATATTTCATAGGTTTAGCTTCTGATCTTTTTCTCCCATTCCCAAGCTGATTTTACCGCCTCATCTAAAGTTGATTCCGCTTTCCAACCTAACACAGAATTTGCTTTTTCAGTATCTGCAAAAGCCTCAACGACATCACCTTCTCTTCTATCCACTACTTTATAAGCCAATTTTTGACCGCTTACTTTTTCAAAAGACTTGATGACTTCTAAAACGGTACTTCCGGTTCCGGTTCCAATATTAAAAGTTTCAACTTTAGTTTCATTTTTAGAATCGATCAGTCTTTTTAAAGCTACTACGTGCGCTTTAGCCAGGTCAACTACGTGAATGTAATCGCGAATGCAAGTACCGTCAGAAGTCGGATAATCAGAACCAAAAACCGACAACTCTTTTCTTAAACCAATTCCGGTTTGCGTAATAAATGGAACTAGGTTTTGAGGCACCCCAATTGGCAATTCTCCAATTTCTGCTGAAGGATGCGCTCCAATTGGATTAAAATAGCGTAATAAAATCGCATTGATATTTGAAACTTTTGCCACATCTTGGATAATTTCTTCGCCAATTTGCTTTGTATTTCCATACGGCGAAATAGCTGCTTGAATCGAAGCATTTTCTGTAATAGGCATTTTTTCGGCTTGACCATAAACGGTACAGGAAGAACTGAAAATAAAATTAGATCTGTCTTTTTGCTGTAGCTGCTGCAGAATATAAACCAACGCATTGATGTTATTTTCATAATAAAGCAACGGATTTTCAACGCTTTCCCCTACCGCTTTGGAAGCCGCAAAATGAACTATTCCAGAAATATCAGTATGCTTTTTAAAAAAATCTTGAACAGCATTTTTTTCTCTTAAATCTAATTTTTCAAAAATGGGCTGTTTGCCAGAAATAGCGACAATCCCTTTTAAAACATCTTCTGATGAGTTCGAAAGATTATCTACAATCACAACTTCAAAACCTTCATTTTGTAATTCAACAACGGTATGAGAACCAATAAAACCTAAACCTCCAGTTACTACTATTTTCATCTTCTTATAATTTAAAAACCACCAACGCACGAATATAATTTTTATTCGTGAATTGGTGGCTTTTTATTTTTGATCAATTATTTTAAAAACTCTAAAATCGAATCGGTAATAAATTGAATCTGTTCGTCATCTAATTCTGTATGCATCGGCAATGAAATCACTTCTTTTACTAATTGATTTGTCACCGGAAAATCTTCTTCTTTGTAACGGGAATCCAAATAGGCTTTCTGGCTGTGCAACGGAATTGGGTAATAAATCGCACACGGAATTCCTTTGTCTAACAAATGCTGCATCAAACCGTCACGGTCTGCGTCTACAATTCTCAAAGTATATTGGTGAAAAACATGGGAATCTCTTTCGCCTGCGATATAAGGCGTCACGATATTTTTGTGGTTTGCCAAAGCTTGGCTGTATTTTTGAGCTGCCAATTGGCGCGCCGCATTGTATTCGTCTAATTTTGGCAACTTTGCGTTTAAAACCGCCGCTTGAATACTATCCAAACGAGAATTTACGCCCACAACATCATGGTGGTAACGCACGTACATTCCATGGTTCACGATACCGCGAAGTTTGTGCGCCAAATCATCATCGTTAGTAAAAATTGCGCCGCCATCGCCATAGCATCCTAAATTTTTAGAAGGAAAAAACGAAGTCGAAGCCACATGGCCCATCACTCCCGCTTTCTTTTTCTTACCGTCAAAATATTTATAGTCGGCTCCAATTGCTTGTGCATTATCTTCAATTACATATAAATTATGCTCAGTAGCCAATTGCATAATCGCTTCCATATTGGCCGCTTGACCGAACAAATGAACCGGAACAATCGCTTTGGTTTTTGGCGTAATTGCTTTTTTAATCGCTTCCACAGAAATATTAAAAGTATCCATTTCCACATCCACTAAAACCGGAGTCAATTGCAGCAAAGCAATGACCTCAACAGTGGCAGCAAATGTAAAATCAGCAGTAATTACTTCGTCGCCAGGTTTTAAATCCAGCGCCATCATGGCAATTTGCAAAGCGTCAGTTCCGTTTGCACACGGAATTACGTGTTTGGCACCCAAATACTCTTCTAAACTTTTTTGGAATTTGTGAACTTCCGGGCCGTTAATGTAGGTGTTCGTATCCAAAACCTCTTGAATCGAATTATTAACCGCCTCTTTTATATTTTCATATTGACCTTTTAAGTCAACCATTTGAATTTTTTTCATCTAAATTTAAATTTAAAACACGCAAAATTACTAAATTAAACGTTGGTCAAGCAATGTTATTATTACAAACTAACGTAATTTAGCAATTCAAAATAAGTCCTATGTCTTTTCTCTATAATTTATTAGTAATTGCCACCAGTTATCTTTTAAAAATTGTTGCCCTTTTTAATCCGAAAATGAAACTTTTTGTAGACGGAAGAAAGAATGTTTTTAAAATTTTAAGCCATAAAATCCAGCCAAAAGACAAAACGATTTGGTTTCATTCAGCATCGCTGGGCGAGTTTGAGCAAGGACTTCCGGTAATGGAAAAAATTAGAATTTTATATCCTGAGCATAAAATTGTCTTGACTTTTTTTTCGCCTTCGGGATATGAAGTTAGAAAAAACTCAACCGCTGCAGATGTGATTGTTTATCTGCCATTGGATACAAAAAACAACGCCAAAGAATTTTTGAAATTGGTGCATCCTGAAATGGTTTTTTTCATAAAATATGAGTTTTGGCCGAATTATTTGAACGAATTAAAGCAAGGAAACATTCCTACCTATTTATTTTCAGGAATTTTCAGGAAAGACCAAGTTTTCTTTAAATGGTATGGCGGATTTTACAGAAACGCACTGACGGCTTTTAAAATGTTTTTTGTCCAAAACGAAAGTTCCAAATTACTTTTAAATCAAATTGGTTTTCAAAATGTAAAAGTCAATGGTGACACCCGTTTTGACCGCGTTGCAAAAATTTTAGAAAGAGATAATTCTTTAGATTTCATAGAAGAATTCAAAGACAATAAGCTGACAGTCGTGGCCGGAAGCACTTGGCCAAAAGACGAAAGTAATTTGGTTGATTTCATCAATTCTAATGCTTTTGGGGTGAAGTTTATAGTGGCTCCGCACAATGTAAAAGCGGATCAAATTGAAGATTTAAAGAAAAGCATTTCTAAAAAAGTAATTCTTTTTTCAGAAATTCAACATAAAAACCTCTCCGAATATGACGTTTTCATCATTGACACCATCGGAATCTTGACCAAAATCTACAGTTATGCCGACATTGCTTATGTGGGCGGCGGCTTTGGAACTTCGGGATTGCACAACATTTTAGAACCTGCCACTTTTGGGATACCGATTGTAATCGGTCCTAATTTTAAAAAATTTTCTGAGGCCGTTGCTTTGGTAAATATGGGCGGTTGTATTTCAGTAAAATCCAAAAAAGAACTGGAAGAAACGTTGGCTTTTTTAATCCAAAATGACGACGAACGTTTTGAAAAAGGCCATATTTCAAAGACGTTTGTAGAAATGAATAAAAATGCAACGGATGTTATCTTAAAGAACCTAGCTTCCTAAATCCAAGGGAATTACAACTAAAAATATTATGACACAATTCAAACCTTTACAAACTTCAGATATCGAGACCATTGTCGCCATGATGCAGGAATTTTATGCGATTGACAGTTATCCGATGGATGTCGCTGTTTCAAAAGCGCTGTTTTTAGAATTTCTTGAAAAACCGCATTTGGGAAAATCGTGGCTGATTTATGACGAGGGAGAAATTGTGGGCTACATCATCTTGACTTTCGTTTTTAGTTTTGAATACAAAGGAACGATTGCTTTTTTAGACGAACTGTATCTTTCTGAAAAAGCACGCGGCAAAGGCATCGGAAAAAAGGCGTTGGATTTTATTCACGAAGAAGCCCTTTCGCTTTCTTTAAAGATCATTTATTTGGAAGTGGAAGGTCACAATGAAGCTGCCCAAAACTTATATCTTTCTAAAAATTTTGTGGTTCATAATAGAAATTTGATGAAATTAAAAGTTTAATTTTTTATACTAAAATTTAGAATTCGGTTAAATTTTCAAGAGGCTTTTCACCTAATTAGATTCTGTTTGTGTTGTCGATAAAGGTTGGGACTGAACTTTCCAAAAGTTAAATGGCTACTTAAATAGCCCCGATTGAAGGGGAAATCCTTTTGTGGCGTTTTTTTTTGCCACAAAAGATTGTATCGAAAAGCGGGAACTTCTACAACTGAAAATTCCTCAACTTTGGCTTCAAAAACTTTTAAAAATTATTGAATCGTTAAATTATTGAGGTTTTTGGTCAAAAATTGTAACTTGCGACCACTATAAACTTCAACAAAATAATATGAAATTTTTAAGACTTTTAGTCCTTTTATTGGTTGTTCCTGCATATGCACAGCAAGGCGGGATGTGGATTCCGTCGCTTTTGAAAGGAATGAACGAGAGTGAAATGAAAAATCTGGGAATGAAAATGAAGGCGTCTGACATTTATGACGTCAATAAATCAAGCCTTAAAGATGCTGTACCGCAGTTTAACGGCGGTTGTACTTCAGAAGTTATTTCTGACCAAGGACTTTTATTAACAAATCACCACTGTGGTTTTGGAGAAATCCAATCTCATTCTTCAGTCGAAAACGATTATTTGACAGATGGTTTTTGGGCAAAATCATTGGAAGAAGAATTGCCAAATGAAGACTTGGAAGTTACTTTTATTGTAAAAATTGAAGATGTAACAACTCAAGTTTTAAACGGAGTTGCAGGAATTTCTTCTGAATCTGACAAGCAAAAAAAGATTCAAGAAAACATTACTGCGTTGACAAAATCATCACCGAAAGAATCGTGGCAAGAAAATAGAATCCGTACTTTTTATGAAGGAAATCAGTATATTTTATTCGTAATTGAAAGCTATACAGACGTTCGTTTGGTGGGCGCACCGCCTTCTTCAATCGGAAAATTTGGTTCAGACACTGACAACTGGGTTTGGCCACGTCACACCGGAGATTTTTCGTTGTTCAGAATTTACGCGGATAAAAATAACCGTCCGGCGAAGTATTCAAAAGATAACGTGCCATACAAACCGAAGCACTTTTTGCCAGTTTCTATTAAAGGTGTAGAAGAAAATGACTTTACATTGGTTTTTGGGTACCCAGGAAGAACCACAGAATATTTACCATCTATGGCTGTGGAACAACTAGTAAACAGCTTGAATCCTGCAAAAATTGAAATTCGTGACAGAGCTTTGAAAGTGACTGACGGGTTTATGAGAAAAGACAATGCGATTAAAATTCAATATGCTTCAAAATATGCAGGAATTGCAAATTATTGGAAAAAATGGATTGGTGAAACGCAAGGTTTAAAAAAATCAAATGCAATTCAAATCAAGAAAAACTTTGAAAAAGATTTCTTGGAAAAAGCTACAAAAGCAGGAAAACAAGCCGAATACGGAAATTTGTTTATTGACTTCAAAAAGAATTATGATGAAATCGCTCCGTACGCCTTAAGCAGGGATTATTTCATGGAAGTGGTTTTGAGAAATACAGAATTGCTTGCAACAGGTTATAAATTATACCAATTAGAGCAGATTTACAATTTAAGAGGCGAGCAATCCTTCACGGACAGAAAAAACAATTTGTCAACAGGAATGGGCGAGTTCTACAAAAACTTCAATGCTTCGGTAGATGAAAAAGTATTTGAGCAGCTGATTGAATTGTATGCAACAAAAGCTCCTCAAGAATTCTTACCTGCGAATTTAAAAAATGCTGATTTCAAGAAATTGACTTCAGAAATTTACAGCCAATCAAAATTGACAAGCTATAACAAATTCAAAGAATTGCTTTCTGGAGACACCAAAACTGTTTTGGCAAACATCAACGCTGACAAAGGGTTTCAATTGGTAAAATCTTTGGCAGATGTTTATTTAAAAGATGTGAATCCGAAATATGAGGAAATCAACTCAAGAATTGCGGCGTTGCAAAGAACCTATATGAAAGGAATTTTAGAATTAAGTCCGAAAGAAGCTCGAATTTTCCCAGATGCCAATAGCACCTTAAGAGTAACTTATGGCCAAGTTAAAGGATACAATCCGAATGACGCCGTGAGTTATGACCACACCACTTACTTAGATGGTGTAATGGAAAAATACATTCCGGGAGATTATGAATTTGACGTTCCTGCAAAATTGGTTGAACTATATAATAATAAAGATTATGGTCAATATGGAACCAATGGTAAATTGGCTGTCAATTTCATCGGTACAAATCACACAACGGGAGGAAATTCTGGAAGCCCAGCAATTGACGCCAAAGGAAACCTTGTTGGATTAAATTTTGACCGTGTTTGGGAAGGAACGATGAGCGATATTTTCTATGATCCAGCCATTTGCAGAAATATTATGGTCGATATGCGTTACGTCTTATTCATCATTGACAAGTATGCGGGTGCGCAACGATTAATCGACGAAATGAAAATTGTTGGAGGAAAGAAATAATTGCTTTTTTTGAATGTGAATTTTTGTGAAATATCGAAAAGTTAACGACTAATTTTGAGGATTTTTTACTGCAACTTCCTTTTTAAGGTTTAACTCCTTAATTGCTTACTTTAAAAAGGCCTTAAAACACTGGACATCATTGAATTATTACATTAAAAAAAACTTTTAAAAAAAAAAGCTCTAAATATTTTATGATATTAAAAAATTTATATCTTTGCTCCGAATTAATAATTAACCTTTATAATTAAGTAAGATGAAAAAAATCGCATTAAGCCTAGCATTAGTTGCTACTATGGCATTCGTATCTTGTAAAGAAACTGCAACTGAAGAAGCTGCTGAAGCAAACACTGAAGCTGTTGAAGCTAACACTGAAGCTCAAGTTGAAGCTGTAGAAGCTCAAGCTGACGCTACTGTTGACTCTGCTAAAGCTAACGCTGAAGTAAAAGTTGAAGAAGCTAAAGCTACTGAAGAAGCTGCTAAATAATTAGCACTTTGCATTCAAAAATCAACCTCGCTTTTAGCGGGGTTTTTTTATGCCCAAAAAAAATACTGATTACAAATCAGCAAAAATATCGGCTCCGGTAAAGTCTAACGTTTCCGCCTTTGGAACATACAGCCGAACCTCAGCTACTCCCTTTTCCAAACGCAACGATGTATTAAACTTTCTACTTGTCGCATACACCTTATCATTAATAATAAGACGGTAGAAAAATTTTCCGCTTGACGTTTTAAATTTCATGCAGAAGGCATTTTCCGCATTCGCCTTGATAAGCTCTATATCCGACTCTATATCCATCTTTAATTCATAAGCCGAACTTGTGAACACAATCTTGCCTTTACGCGACGTATAAGCGAATTTATAGTGGTCCTCATCTTTTTTCGTGATTACGAATGCACCCATAGCTTTTTTAAAGTTTTGTTTGAGATAAATATACAGAAGTAAATAAAGAAACCGCAGGTTCGCCTTTTCATTTTATTCACTACATCTAAAATTGTTTATCAGAAATTTGCGAATTTGATAAAATAAAAAAAGCTCCAAACATAGTTTGAAGCTTTTTTGTACTCAGAGCGGGACTTGAACCCGCACGAACATTGCTGTTCACTGGATTTTAAGTCCAGCGTGTCTACCAATTTCACCATCCGAGCATTTCTGCTATAAAAGCAGTATAAGATGCTGAGCGAAAAACGGGGCTCGAACCCGCGACCTCGACCTTGGCAAGGTCGCGCTCTACCAACTGAGCTATTTTCGCATTCTTTATTTGTAAGAACCGCAACACTTGAACCGTATTGCGGATGCAAATTTAATACATTAATTCAATTACACAAGCACTTTTACGAAAAAAATTGAATAAAAATTATAACCTTCTGATAACGTAATATTTAAAAACAAATTATTTCTTGGTCAGCATTCGTTTGATTTCATTCAGCTTCATCAATGCTTCCACCGGCGTCAGAGTATTGATATCTAAATTTAAAATTTCGTCTTTGATTTCTTCTAAAAGCGGATCATCCAAATTAAAAAAGCTCATTTGCATTTCGTCTTTTTCAGATTTTATTCCGTTTAAAGCTTCACCCGAATGGTCTTTTTCTAATTTCTTCAAAAGCTTTTGCGCTTTTTGAATCACGGTCTGAGGCATTCCCGCCATTTTAGCCACGTGAATTCCGAAACTGTGGGCACTTCCGCCTTTGACCAATTTACGGATGAACAAAACGTTGTCTTTTAATTCTTTTACCGAAACGTTATAATTCTGGATTCGTGCTAGAATATCGCTCATTTCGTTTAACTCGTGGTAATGCGTCGCGAATAATGTTTTCGGCCTTCCTGGATGCTCGTGCAAGTATTCTGCAATCGCCCAAGCAATCGAAATTCCGTCATACGTACTCGTTCCACGACCGATTTCATCCAATAATACCAAACTTCTGTCTGACAGATTATTCAAAATCGAAGCCGTTTCATTCATTTCTACCATAAAAGTAGATTCACCCATCGAAATATTATCAGAAGCCCCAACTCTGGTAAAAATCTTGTCGATGATTCCCATTCGTACGCTTTCTGCAGGCACAAAACTTCCCATCTGGGCAAGCAATACAATCAAAGCCGTTTGGCGCAAAATAGCCGACTTACCCGACATATTCGGCCCCGTAATCATAATCAACTGCTGTGATTCTCTGTCCAAATAAACGTCATTTGAAATATAAGGAACTCCGACAGGCAATTGTTTTTCAATCACTGGATGGCGACCGTTTTTGATATCCAATTCAAAAGTATCGTCTAAAACTGGGCAGACATAATTATTTTCAATCGCCAATTGCGTGAACGAAGTCAAACAATCCAACTGTGCCACCAAGTTCGCATTCAACTGAACCGGCTTGATATACGTAGAAATCCAAACCACTAATTGTTCAAAAAGCTGGCTTTCTAATTGATGGATTTTTTCTTCTGCCCCTAAAATTTTTGACTCGTATTCTTTTAATTCTTCCGTAATATATCTTTCGGCATTGACCAAAGTCTGCTTTCTGATCCATTCTGCCGGAACTTTATCTTTGTGCGTATTTCGAACTTCAATGTAATATCCGAAGACATTATTAAACGAAATTTTCAACGAAGTAATTCCGGTTCTTTCTGATTCGCGTTTTTCAATTCCTTCCAAATATTCTTTTCCGGTATTTGAAATATCGCGCAGTTCATCTAATTCTGGATGAACGCCACGAGCAATCGCATTTCCTTTATTGATCGAAACCGGCGAATCTGGATTTAGCGTCGTTTTAATTTTTTCTCGTAATAAATCACAGCTGTGCAAACTGTCGCCGATGACTTTCACGGCTTCGTTTTTACTTTCTAAAGCCAATGATTTTATCGGAATAATCGCATCCAAAGAATCTTTTAAATACACCACTTCTCTCGGCGATACTTTTCCGGTGGCAACTTTAGAAATCAAACGTTCCAAATCAGAAATCTGCTTGATTTGGTATTGGATGCTTTTTAAAACTTCCTGATTTTCTTTCAAATACGAAACCACTTCGTGACGGCCTTGAATTTTGTGTTTGTCTTTCAAAGGCAAAGCGAGCCAGCGTTTCAAAAGCCTTCCTCCCATTGGCGAAAGCGTCCTATCAATCACATCTAAAAGCGTTACGGCATTCGGATTATAACTGTGGTACAATTCTAAATTTCGAATCGTAAATCGGTCCATCCAAACATAAGCGTCTTCTGCAATGCGCTGAATCGAGGTGATATGCTGTACTTTATTATGTTGCGTTTCGCCCAAATAATATAAAATCGCGCCCGAAGCAATAATTCCTTCTGGCAATTCTTCCACGCCAAAACCTTTTAAAGAATTGGTTTGAAAGTGATTGGTAAGGGTTTCAAAAGCATAATCTTCTTTATAAATCCAATCTTCCAAATAAAAACTGTGATAATCTTCGCCAAAAGCTTCCTTGAAATCGGCTTTGTTTTGCTTTGGAACCAACACTTCACTCGGGCTAAAATTTTGAAGTAATTTGTCAATATATTCTTCATTTCCTTGGGCCGACAGAAATTCTCCGGTAGAAACATCCAAGAAAGAAATTCCGATGATTCTTTTTCCGAAGTAAATCGAAGCCAAGAAATTGTTTGATTTTGATTGCAAAACCTCATCGTTCATCGAAACTCCAGGAGTCACCAATTCGGTCACGCCACGTTTCACGATGGTTTTGGTCATTTTTGGATCTTCTAATTGGTCGCAAATTGCCACACGAAGTCCTGCTTTTACCAATTTTGGCAAATACGTATTGATGGAATGATGCGGAAATCCTGCCAAAGCTGTTTCAGTTTCAGAACCCGCGCCTCTTTTTGTCAAGGTAATTCCGAGGATTTTCGACGCGCGAACGGCATCTTCACCAAAAGTTTCGTAAAAATCTCCAACTCTAAACAACAGGCAGGCATCAGGATATTTCCTTTTGATTTCGTTGTATTGTTTCATTAAAGGCGTTTCTTTGGGAGTTTTATCTTTTGAGGCCAAGGGATTTCGGAATTTTAAATTATTTTTGCTAAAGTAAAAAAACTAAAATTATTGCATCCGCATTTATGAGAAAACTTGCCAACAGTGAACTTGAAAGAAAAACCATCGAAGATTTTAAACAAGCCGACAAAACGCCGATCATCATTATCTTAGACGATATCAGGAGTTTGCACAACATTGGTTCGGTTTTTAGAACGGCAGATGCGTTTTTAATCGAGAAGATTTATTTGTGTGGCATTACCGCTGTTCCGCCAAATAAGGAAATTCACAAAACGGCGTTGGGTGCGACAGAAACCGTTTCTTGGGAATATGCCAAAGATGTTTTGGAAGTTATTCAGCAATTAAAACAAGAAAACGTGTCGGTTTTGGCGATTGAGCAAGTGGAAAATTCTATTTTTCTCCAAAATTTTTCTCCGGAAGAAAACCAAAAATACGCCTTGGTTTTTGGAAACGAAGTCAAAGGCGTTTCGCAGGAAGCCGTTGCAATTTGCGATGGCGTGATTGAAATTCCGCAATTAGGAACAAAACATTCCTTGAATATTTCTGTAAGTGCCGGAATCGTAGTTTGGGATTTATTCCAAAAGCTTCGTTTCTAGTTCGAAATTTTGGTCTGAATTTCTTCCAAAATCTCTAAATAATCGGCTTGATTTTGCACAAAATCTTTATCTGAAACATCAATAATCAAAACATTCAAATCGGTCTGGGATTTAATGTAATCTAAATAACCGCGATTGATTTTGTCTAAATATTCTGCCGGAATTTCTTGTTCGTAGGAACGTCCTCTTTTTTTGATATTTTCTAAAAGCCGTTCTGTATTTTGGTACAAATACACATACAAATCGGGCTTTTTCATTTCTTTGTAAATAATATCAAAAAGTGTTTTATACAAGCGATATTCGTCCTCGCCCAGGGTTACTTTGGCAAAAATCAACGATTTAAAAATATGATAATCGGCAACAATAAAATCTTTAAACAAATCAAATTGCGCCAAATCTTGTGACAATTGCTGGTATCGGTCCGCCAAAAAAGACATTTCCAACGGAAATGCATACCGCGCTTGGTCTTTGTAAAATTTAGGCAAAAACGGATTGTCAGCAAAACCTTCTAAAACGGTTTTCGCATTAAAATCCTCGGCAATTTTGTGCGTCAGCGTTGTTTTTCCAGCGCCAATATTTCCTTCGATGGCAATGTAATTGAATTGCTCGAACGAAAATTTTTCTGTTGGAGATTTTAGGCTAGAAATCACTTTGCAATCCGAATCATCTTCACAATCTTTCAATAATTCTAAAGTGTTTTTGTGTAAAATCGGATGCACAAAATCGGTTTTCAAATCATGCATCGGAAGCAAGACAAACTTTCTGTTCTGCATTTGCGGATGCGGAATTTGTAAATTTTCCGTATCCAAAACGTCTTCATTAAAAGAAATAATATCAATGTCGATGATTCTGGCTTGGTAACCTATATCTCCATTTCTGATTCTTCCAAGCTTTTTTTCAGCTTGTAAAATTTCCTCCAAAACTTCTTCGGCAGATTTACAAGTATGAACCAAAACCGCACAATTGTAAAACGCGTCACTCTCAAATCCCCACGATGGACTCTCATAAAGCTTAGAAACTTTTACGACTGTCGCAATTTGGGAATGAATCAAATCAATGGCTTGCTCGATGTTATGGAGCTTTTCGCCTTGATTTGTTCCGATGGAAAGGATGATTTGATTTTGGATTTTCATAGTTTGCAAATTAAGGAAAAGAATTTCAGAAATTAATACCAGAATGAAGCTTGGGTAAAAAGGTTATCCACAATTTTCTTTTCTTTAATTATTACCTCAGATTTAAAACAAAATCTAAAATTCTTCGGTTAACAAAACTCTAACTTGTTAATACTATCTAAATCTGTAACGTTTGCCTAATTTTGCACACTTATAAAGAAAAACCACATTATGAATTTTTTAAAAAATATTTTGTCCACTGTCATCGGGCTTTTTGTTTTCCTATTTATCCTTTTCTTCGGAATTATTCTGATTGCCGCCATCTTCGGAAGCGGGGATGACAAGAAAACGGTGACCGTAAAAAATGATTCGGTTATCGAATTGAATCTGGAAGAAGTTACAAATGATTACGCTGGAAAATTTTTATACAAAGATTTCAGTTTCTTAAATGACGAAAAAACGGATGGCCTTTCTGACATCATCAATGCCATCGACGCTGCAAAAACAGATGACAAGATCAAGGGAATATCTATCTTAAATAACATTTCAATGATCGGAATGGCGCAAAGCAAAGCGCTTCGCGATAAATTAGAAGATTTTAAAAAGTCTGGAAAATTTGTTGTGGCGTACGCCAATTCTTATACTCAAAAAGAATATTACTTAAATTCTGTTGCAGACACAATTTACTTAAATCCGGTGGGCGATATGGATTTCAAAGGACTTTCTTCGGAAGTAATGTTCTATAAAGATTTTCAAGAAAAAACCGGCGTCAAGATGGAAGTTATCCGCCACGGAAAATACAAAAGTGCCGTGGAACCATACTTGGCAAACGAAATGAGCGAAGCCAATCGCGAACAAATTTCGGCATTATTGAATTCGGTTTGGAATTCTGTTGCCAATGATATTTCAAAAAGCAGAAAAATTCCAGTTGAAAAACTGAATGAAATTGCAAATAATTTGTCGGCAAGAACTCCAGAAATGGCTAAATCGGAAAAGCTGATTGACAAGATCGCGTATGAAGATGAATACCACAACGGCATCAGAAAAGCGCTGAAATTGAAAAAAGACGAAAAATACAATATTGTCAGCATCGTGGATTATGCCCACAAAAATGCTACTTCTGGCAAAAAATCTTCAAGCAGCAATCGAATTGCCATTATTTATGCGCAAGGAACTATTTTAGGAGGTGAAGGCGACGTAAACATTATTGGCGAAGGTTCGATGAGGCGCTCGCTGCAAGAAGCTCGAAAAGACAAAAACGTAAAAGCGATCGTGCTTAGAATCGACAGTCCAGGTGGAAGCGCGTTGACTTCTGATTTGATTTGGAGAGAAATTGAATTGACCAAAAAAGTAAAACCAGTTGTGGTTTCCATGGGGAATTTAGCGGCTTCAGGCGGTTACTATATTGCTTGCAACGCCAATGAAATTTTTGCCGAAGAAAACACAATCACGGGTTCAATCGGGGTTTTTGGAACTTTGCCGAACCTTACAAAACTGACAAACAATATAGGAATTCACACGGAACAAGTCAAAACCCACCAAAATGCGGCAGGTTACAGCGTATTTACGCCTTTGGATGACAACACAAAAAACACGATTCAAGAAAGTGTAGAAAATATCTACAGAGTCTTTGTGGGCCGTGTGGCAAAAGGCAGAAACATGACTTTTGAAGAAGTTGACGCAGTTGCTCAAGGAAGAGTCTGGACCGGTTCTGATGCTGTAAAAATTGGTTTGGTGGATAAAATTGGCGGGATGGATGATGCGATTGCCGCAGCTTCAAAACTAGCAAAAATCAAAGACTACAGAACGGAGAATTATCCTGAATACCAAAAAGACCTGAAGGGACTTTTCGGCGGACTGCCTTTTATGCAATCCAAAGAAAGCTTCATTAAAGAAGAAGTGGGCGAAGAAAATTACATGATGATTGAACAGATCAGACGAATGAGTTCTCAAAAAGGAATGCAGACGCTAATGCCTTTTGAGATAAATATCAAATAAAATCTTTCTTAAAAATTTAAATATCGGAGCACTTCACTCCGATATTTTTTTTGTAAGTTATTAAAAACAAGCTTTTAAGTTCCCCAAACTAAATTAAATTTCTTAATTTATGCCTTCATTGATCAATAAGGCTTAATTTTTGTACTAATTTCGCTCTATAAATAATTTCGTTATGTTAAAAAAGATTTTAAAAGCCGTCGGTATATTTCTATTAGTAGCAATCATCGCACTTTTCGCTGCTCCCTTTTTATTTAAAGACAAAATCAAGCAATTGGTTTTAAAATCTATTAATGAAAATGTGGATGCCAAAGTCGCGTTTGAAGATGTAGATTTAAGCCTTTTCAAGAGTTTTCCCCAGGCAAATGTGACAATTGACAAATTAGCAATTATCAACAAAGCGCCGTTTGAGGGCGATACTCTGTTTTATTCTGGAGAAGTGAATCTTCAAATGTCGGTTAGAGAATTGTTCAAAGGCGATGGCGAAGCGATGAATATCGACTCATTTTCATCGGAAAATGCGGTGGTAAATATTCTTTTTGACAAAGACGGCGTTGGTAATTTTGACATTGCGGTTAAAGATGAAAAAGAGAAAAAAAGTAATTCAGAAAGCAAGCCTTTTGCCATGAATATCCAAGAGTATGAAATTAAAAATATGCGTTTTACGTACTTCGATGAACGTTCAAAAGTAAAAATGGTGATTGACAGTCTAAACCATACCGGAACTGGAAATTTTGCACAGTCAAAATTAGATTTGACTACCAAAACGACCGCAAAAGTATCGCTTGACATGGACCAGACCAATTATATGAAAAACATTAAACTGGATTTGGATGCCATTCTAGGAATCGATTTGGAAAACAGCAAATACACTTTTAAAGACAACAAAGCCTTGATCAACCAGCTTCCGTTAGCGTTCAACGGATTTATTCAAATAAAGGAAGAAGGCCAGGAATATGACTTGACTTTTAAAACACCTACTTCTTCGTTCAAGAACTTTTTGGGTGTAATTCCAGAAGCGTATGCCGGAAATTTGAATACCGTAAAAACAACGGGAGACTTCACCGTTTCTGGATTTGCAAAAGGAACCTTGACCGAAACCATGATTCCGAAATTCAACTTGGAAATCGCTTCAAACAATGCTTCGTTTAAATATCCTGACTTGCCAAAATCTGTTGAAAATATTGTGATCGATACTAGAATCATCAACGAAACCGGATTTACGAAAGACACCTATGTCAATTTAGACAAGCTTTCTTTCAGAATTGACCAAGATGTTTTTAACGCAAAAGCGAACGTAAAAAACATTATGGACAATCCGTTAATTGACGCAAAACTGAACGGAACCATTAATTTATCAAATGTTTCAAAAGCGTATCCTGTGAAATTAGATACGCCACTTTCAGGGATTTTGAAAGCGGATCTTGCTACAAAATTTGACATGAAATCGGTGGAAACAAATAATTATGAAAACATTCAAGCTTCAGGAAATGCTACGGTTACGGGTTTCAAATATGTGGACGCTGACAAAAAAACCTATGCCATTAATACGGCTGATGCCCAGTTTTCGAATCAAAAAATTGACTTGAGACAACTGGATGTCACCACCGGAAAAACGGATGTTAAAATTAACGGAACTTTGGAGAATTTCCTTGGATATGCTTTTAAAAACCAGGGATTAAGAGGAAACTTCACGATGAAGTCCAACCAATTTTTGGTTTCTGATTTTATGACAAAAACTGAAACTACGGTAAACAATAAAACAACTACAACGGAAGCTATAAAAATCCCGAAGTTGATTAATGTGACTTTGAATGCTTCAGCAAACACAGTGGTTTATGATAATTTGAATTTAAAAGATGTTTCTGGAAAAATCATCGTGAAAGACGAAGCCGTGACATTGCAAAATATCAAAACGTCAATTTTCAACGGATTGATTACGGCAAACGGAAATATTTCTACGAAAACGGCAAAACCAACTTTCAATATGGATTTAGGATTGACTTCTGTGGACATCAACCAGACGTTTACGCAATTGGATATGTTGAAAAAAATCGCTCCGATAGCGGAAGCAATCAGCGGAAAACTAAATTCGAAAATCAATCTTTCCGGTAATTTAGATGCCAAAGAAATGACACCCGATTTGGCTACGCTTTCAGGAGATTTATTTGGGCAATTGCTTTCTACGACAATCAATTCTAAAAATTCAACTGTTCTGAATAAATTAGATGACAACGTAAAATTCATTGATTTACAGAAATTAAACTTAAACGATTTAAAAGCCAACCTGACATTTAAAGACGGAAAAGTGAACGTGAAACCTTTTGACATCAAATACCAAGACATCAAAATAAATGTAGGAGGACAGCACGGTTTTGACCAAACGATGAATTACAATATCAAGTTTGATGTTCCAGCAAAATATCTTGGAACGGAAGCCTACAAATTGATTTCAAAATTGACTCCGGCGGAAGCCAGTAAATTAGAAAACATTCCGGTAACGGCCATTTTGAGCGGTAATTTCAACAGCCCTAAAATTTCTACCGATATACAGCAGGCGGTTACAAAACTGGCAACGGAATTGGTTCAATCGCAAAAAGACAAATTAATCAACCAAGGAACCAATGCTTTAGGAAATCTTATAAATGGAAACAAACCAAAAGACACCACGAAGACGACAACTACAACTCCAAAAGAAGATGTAAAAACAAAGGTAACCGAAGGAATTAAAGGTCTTTTCAATAAAAAGAAAACAGAGTAATTTTCATTTTACAGAAAACAAAAACGCCAAGTGGATTAGATTTACTTGGCGTTTTTATTTTATTTCCTTTGCATTTTTCAGTCTCGCTAAGTTGCTAAGACGCAAAGTTTCTTTTCTCTTGCTTCTTGCCTCTTTTCTCTTGTTTCTCTTTAAATAATATTCATCCCAACCACATAACCTTCAAAACTTCTCACATTAAAAACGGTTCCGTCTTCAAAGATTAAATACTGCCCTTTTATCCCTACCAATTTCCCGGCAAAGTTGGGTGTTTTATCTAAATTTAAACCGGTGACTTTTTTCGGATAGTGTAAAACCGGATAATTCATCACAAAATGCTCGTCTAAATCAGCATTGAAATACTGCTTCACTTCTTCGGGCAAAAACTCAAAAACACGGGCTTTTTCCGTCAGCATATCCAAATCTAAAACGTCATTCTGAAGCATCTTTCTCCAATTGGTTTTATCTACAAAATGGTTTTTCAAAGCGACTTCGGTAATTCCAGCCAAGTAACGATTCGGTACTTCTACAATTGAAACAGCCTGGCAGGCGCCCTGGTCAATCCATCGGGTGGGAACTTGCGTTTTTCGCGTCACTCCTACTTTCACATCGCTTGACAATGCCAAATAAACAACGTGTGGCGTCAATTGAACCCGCGCTTCATAGTCTAAATCCCGGTCAGCAATTCCCAAATGTGCCGTGCTTAATTCAGGTCGCATAATCCAATCGCCTACTGCCGGACTGCTGTAAAAACAGTCATAGCAAAAACCTTGGCGGAAAATTTTCTTTTTCTTAGAACAATTTAAACATTGATAACCCTGAAAACTGATTTCAAGATGTTTGTTCAAAGCTTGGTTTACGTTCAAAAAACTATTTTCGAAAGTCAGATAATATTGAATCGGAGCACCCAATTCTGTTTCCATTTTTGACAGGACACCTTCGTATTGCATTTAATTTATGATTTTAGATTTATGTTTTTATGAAGTACGTTTATGAGCCAATCCCAAATCACTCATAACTTCTAACTCATAACTCCTAATTTTTATATTTTTTTCCTATTTTTGGTAAAGTTAGAAATTCATAACTCAAAAAACATAACTCAAACCTAAAAAATGGCGTTACCAATCATCAATTCGGTGGCAACGTGGTTCTTAAAAAAAAGAATCCACCAGATTGAATTGTTCCTCAAATATCCCAATGAGGTTCAGGAAGAATTGCTTTTGAACTTGATTCGAACGGCAGAAAATACCGTAATTGGCAAACAATTTGGTTTTTCTTCTATAAAATCTTACCAAGAATTTGCGGAAAGAGTTCCAGTTTCCACTTATGAAGACCTTGAACCTTTGATTGAACGAACACGAACTGGCGAACAAAATGTTTTTTGGAACACGCCAATAAAATGGTTTGCAAAGTCAAGCGGAACGACTAACGCCAAGAGTAAATTTATCCCCGTGAGCAATGAATCTTTGCAAAATTGCCATTATAACGCGAGTAAAGATTTACTGAGCCTGTACCTAAATAACAACGAAGAATCGCAATTGTTTACCGGAAAAAGCCTTCGCCTTGGCGGAAGCAAACAATTGTATGAAGATAATAATACTTTTTTTGGCGATTTGTCAGCGATTTTAATTGACAATATGCCGATTTGGGCCGAATTCAGCAGTACGCCAAGCAATAAAGTGTCGTTAATGAGCGAATGGGAAACCAAAATTCCGGCGATTATCAACGAAACCATTCACGAAAACGTGACGAGTTTTGCTGGAGTTCCGTCGTGGATGCTCGTTTTGATGAACAAGACTTTGGAAGCAACTGGAAAAGGAAATCTGCTAGAAATCTGGCCCAACCTGGAAGTCTACTTTCACGGAGGCGTGAGTTTTGAGCCGTATCGCGACCAATATAAAAAGATCCTGCCGAGTTCTGGTTTTCAATATTATGAAATCTACAATGCTTCAGAAGGATTTTTTGCTATCCAGGACCTCAACAATTCAAGCGATTTATTGTTAATGTTAGATTACGGCATTTTTTATGAATTTATTCCTATGGATACTTTTGGAACTCCAGAACAAAAAATCATCCGTTTGTCAGAAGTGGAATTGAATAAAAATTATGCCATTGTTATTACTACAAATGCCGGTTTGTGGCGTTATATGATTGGCGATACCATACGTTTTACATCCTTAAATCCGTATAGAATTCGCGTGAGCGGAAGAACAAAACATCACATTAATGTTTTTGGAGAAGAATTAATCGTAGAGAATACAGACAAAGCAATTGCCAAAACCTGTAAACTCACAAATTCAGAAGTGATTGATTACACGGTTGCTCCAGTTTTTATGGAAGGAAAAGAAAAAGGCGCTCACGAATGGATGGTTGAATTTAAAATTCCTCCAGCAAATGCAGAAGAATTCAGACAGATCTTAGACGAAACGCTACAATCTTTAAATTCTGATTATGAAGCAAAACGCCATAATAATATGACTTTAAATCCGCTGCTATTAAATGTGGCTCGAACCAATTTATTTTATGATTGGCTGAAAGAACGCGACAAATTAGGTGGTCAGCATAAGATTCCGAGGTTATCGAATCAAAGAAATTATTTGCAGGAATTGTTAGAAATGAATTTGGAGATTTCGGAGTTTTAAATATATTGAATATGATAGGAGAAATATTTATTGAAAATGAAGAAATAGGTCATTGTGATTTTGAAATAATTGACATTTCTATGGGTGTGATTGCTGGAGTACTCATACCAAATGAAGCCTACAAAAAATATAATTTACAAATAGAAAAACTTACTTCAGAAAGTGGCAATGCAAATCTTTCAGACTTTAATTTTAAGGTTTTCATAAATAATCAAGAAATTGTACACGAAGGCGGAATTTCAATTTCAGATTTCGAAGAAGAAAGATATATTGATGTTGCTGGAATATCTAATATTGAATTTTTTAAATAAGTACACAATATTCAATTCCACATTTACGTTATAGGCGTAAATTTTTAAAAATGAGAAGACTATGCTGTATGATTCTTGTTTGTGGACTATTCTCAATGACATCTTGTGGCCCTAAAAGATTGGCTTGCGGACCGAGAGGATATTGCAAAACAGAAAAACCGATTGACAAAATCGAATTCCAAAATAAAAAAAATCCCGATTATTGCTAATCGGGATTTTTTGTTTGTATTTGATTCAATTAAGACGCTGCTTTCAAACGTTGCAACAGATTTTTATCTAAAGCATTTTTAGCATAATCTTCATCGATGTTCAATTCTTTGTGGTCTGAACTTGGCAAGTCATACATTGCGTCAGTCAAGATGGCTTCACATAACGAACGAAGGCCACGGGCTCCTAATTTATATTCTAAAGCTTTATCAACGATATAATCCAGCGCTTCGCCAGAAATAGTAAATTCAACCTCATCCATTAAGAAAAGCTTTTGGTATTGTTTGATCAAAGCATTTTTAGGCTCTGTCAAAATTGCTCTCAATGTTTCCCTGTCCAAAGGATCCATGTGCGTCAACACCGGAAGACGACCGATAATTTCAGGAATCAATCCGAAATCTTTGATGTCTTTTGGAATTATGTATTGTAACAAATTATCTTTGTCAATATTGTCTACATTTTTAGACGAAGAATACCCAACAGCCTGGCGGTTCAAACGTTTTGAAATAATTCTTTCCACTCCGTCAAAAGCACCACCTGCGATGAACAAAATGTTCTGCGTGTTTACTTCCACGAATTTTTGGTCTGGATGTTTTCTTCCACCTTTTGGCGGAACGTTTACAACCGTTCCTTCTAATAATTTCAATAACGCCTGCTGCACGCCTTCTCCAGAAACGTCTCTTGTGATTGATGGATTATCGCTTTTTCTGGCAATTTTATCAATCTCATCAATGAAAACAATTCCTCTTTCGGCTTTTGCCACATCATAATCTGCTGCCTGGAGTAATCTTGTTAAGATACTTTCTACATCTTCCCCAACGTAACCCGCTTCAGTCAAAACAGTCGCATCAACGATTGCCAAGGGAACGTCTAACATTTTTGCGATGGTTTTAGCCACCAATGTTTTTCCCGTTCCGGTTTGTCCCACCATGATGATGTTGCTTTTCTCAATTTCTACTTCGTCGTCCAATTGCTGTTGCATCAAACGCTTGTAATGATTGTAAACCGCAACCGACATTACCTTTTTAGTCTGGTCTTGCCCGATTACATATTTGTCAAGGAAAGCCCTGATTTCTTTTGGTTTTTTCAAGACCAAGTCAGAAGACAGGTTTCCGTTTTTGTTTTGTTTCAATTCTTCGATAACAATTCCATGCGCCTGCTCGATACATTTGTCGCAAATGTGCGCGTCAATTCCCGCAATCAACAGATTTGTTTCTGGCTTTTTCCTACCGCAGAACGAACACTCTAATACTTCTTTAGCCATATTTAATTTAGATTTCAGATTTTAGATTTCAGATTCCAGCCGATGAACGAATCTGATTTCTGCTATCTGATTTTTAACTTCTTCTCAACACTTCATCAATCATTCCGTATTCTTTTGCTTCATCCGCTTTCATCCAGTAATCTCTTTCTGAATCTTTGTGCACTCTTTCAAAAGACTGTCCTGAATGTTTTGAGATGATTTCATACAATTCATCTTTCAACTTCAGCATTTCGCGCAAGTTGATTTCCATATCAGTCGCAACACCTTGAGCGCCACCAGATGGCTGGTGAATCATTACTCTTGAATGTGGCAACGCCGAACGTTTTCCTTCCGCTCCGGCGCAAAGCAAGACAGCGCCCATTGAGGCAGCCATTCCGGTACAGATTGTGGCTACGTCTGGTTTGATGTATTGCATGGTGTCATAAATTCCCAATCCTGCGTACACGCTTCCGCCCGGAGAATTGATATAAATTTGAACGTCTTTTGCAGAATCAACGCTTTCTAAAAATAATAATTGCGCTTGGATGATGTTGGCAATATGATCGTCAACTCCAGTTCCAAGGAAGATAATCCTGTCCATCATCAAACGCGAAAACACGTCTAATTGTGATACATTTAATTGTCTTTCTTCAATGATATATGGCGTCATGCTACTTACGATTTTATCGTAATACATTCTGTTTACGCCGTGGTGCTTTGTAGCAAATTTTTTAAATTCTTTACCGTAGTCCATATTTTTAATTATGAGTTATGAGTTATGAGTTATGAATTTTTAGTTGGCAGATTATGATTTTCAGATTTCAGTTATCGCATTCTTGTCCTTCTGACGAAGGAAGAATCTCTGTAATTCTTGGAACAAATTCTCACAACTTTTTATTTCTATTTTTAAAGATAACAAAGTTCGTGCAAATTATGAAACGGATTGCGATAATTGTTAACTATGCCACTTCGTCAGTAAACTGATTTTTAGCCCGGATTAAAGTGGAAAGCTTTTTTTAAGGAAAGCCTATTTTTTGCTGAAGAAAAAAAGCGACCAGAGGAAGCTCTTTTTTATTCTTGCAAAAAAAGGTTTTCATAAAAAAACTTGTAACGGAAAGCCGGAAAAGCTTCAAATAAAAAGAGCGCCAAAATGATACATTTTGACGCCTTATTATACTGAAGTTATAAAGAATTATTCTCCGTACATTTCTTTGATGAATTGCTCGTAAGAAACTTCTTTTGTTTTTGCATTGATTTTTTCTTTGAACAAGTTTAGCATTTTTTCGCTCATTACTTGGTCAGAAAGTCTTTTTACTTCTTCTTGGTTTGAAAGCACTCTTGCAACGATTCCTTCTACGTCAGCTTCTGTCGGGTCCATTTGGCCAAACTGTGCCATTTGTTTTTTGATTACTTCAGAAGTGTAAGCTTTTAAGTCTTCAAAAGTGATTTGAAGGTTGTTTTGCGCTAAAACTCTTCCTTCGATTAATTGGTAACGAAGTCCGTTTTCTGAACGTGCGTATTCTTCTTCAGCCTGTTCTGGAGTCAAAGGCGTTTCGCCAACTGTTTGAATCCATTTTTTCAAGAAGGAAGCCGGCAAGTCAAACTTGGTCGTTTTCAATAACGAAGCCGTAACGTCATTCAAAAACTTTTGGTCTGCTTGAGATTTGAATTGGTTTTCAGCATCTTCCTTGATTTTTTCTTTCACCTGCTCTACTGAAGTTACTTTTCCTTCTCCGAACAATTTGTCGAATAATTCTTGGTTTAATTCTGCCAATTCGGTATCGTTGATTTCTTCGATTGTGAAATCTACATCCACTTCAAGACCGTGAACATCATCGTGGTCTACTTTTAAGTAATCCATCAATTTGTGGTCGTCGTCAAAAAGACCTTTTGTATTTACAGTCACAACGTCACCCACTTTTTTCCCGATGAATTTTTTCGCTGTTTTTTTGTCTTTGAAAATATCAAGAGAAATGTTTGCCGGGCTGTTGATTCCTTTTTCTTCGTTTGTAAAAGTTCCTGTTAAGTCAAAACCTTCTTCAACCGTTTCTTTAGAAATCAGTTTTCCGTATTGTTTTTGGATACGTTCCACTTGGTCGTTCAACATTTTATCGTCAGCAGTGATTTTGTAATACACCACGTCATTTTTAGCATCTAAATCAACAGTGAATTCTGGAGCAATTCCCAATTCAAATTCAAAAGTAAAATCTTCTTCGTCCCAGTTGATTTCTTTTTGAACCGGAACCGGATTTCCTAATAAATCTAATTTCTGTGAAGCAATAAATTTACTCAAGTTTTCTTGTAAAACTTTGTTCACTTCTTCAAGCAAAACAGCTTTTCCGTATTGTTTTTTGATAAGGCTCATTGGAACCGCACCTTTTCTGAATCCAGGAATGCTAGCGTTTTTTAAGTGATTATTTAAAATTCTATCTACTTGAGGAGCATAATCTGCTTTTGAGATTTCAACTGTTACAACCGCGTTTAAAGCGTCAACATTATTTCTTGTGATATTCATTTTTTTACATACTAAAATTGGGTCGCAAAATTATAACTTTTTTGCAACCCAACCAAGTTTTGTGTTCATGTATTAATATAGGATTAACAAAAGCGGTAACTTCTTGCTATCAAATCTGTTGATTTATTTGTTTCCGCCCGTTAAAGAGAAGACGATTGACTGCGAAATGGATAAAATTAAACTGAATAACAGCGCGGTCAAAAATCCGTCGACGGCAAAACCAGAGACCAATTTGGCGCAAAGCAAAATCATCAAGGCGTTAATGACCAGCAAAAACAATCCTAAGGTGATAAAAGTGACTGGAAGCGTCAGCAAAACCAAAAGCGGTTTCACGAATAAATTTAACAATCCCAAAACAATGGCCACCCAAATGGCGGTCATAAAGTTTCCTGATGAAAGGCCGTGCGTTCCTTGAAGTGCGATTCCAGGCATAAAATGCGAAATAATCATAACCAAAACGGCGGTTAGTAATATTCTGATGATGAGATTCATAGTTTTATTAATGTTTTAATTATACCAAATATAAGAAATATAAAAAACTTAGTTAACAAATAAAATTAAATCAGCATAATAGTTTTTTATTGACCAATTTTATATATTTGAGTATTAAATTATCAAATCATTAATATTATTAATATTATTTTATGAAAAAAACTTTACTTTTAACAGTTGCTTTTGCACTAAACTATTCTGCAAATGCACAATGGACAGCCCAAAACACCAACTTTACCGCAGACAGCAGAGGAGTTGAAGACATTAAAATTGTTGATGCCAACACTGTTTGGGCTTTAGGTTATGACGGATCAAGCACTACACCTGCAAATGTCCAAGAATTTACAAAAACCACCAATGGAGGAACAACTTGGACAACCGGAACCGTGAATGTTTCTAATACTGGGCTAACTTTAACAAATATATCTGCAGCAAGCTCAACAGTTGCTTGGGTTGGCGCCGTAGATGCTGCAAATGGAGGCGGAGGTGTTTGGAAAACTTCTGACGGAGGAGCAACCTGGACTAAACAAAACACTTCTGCCTATTCAACGACCGGAAGTCTAGCTTCATATTTCAATGTTGTTCATTTCTTTGACGCAAACAACGGCTTAACACAAGGTGACCCAATTGGAACTGGAGTTGGAGAATTTGAGGTTTACAGAACTACGAATGGAGGTACATCGTGGACTGCAGTTCCAGCCGCATCTTTACCAAATCCAGCAACTGGAGAATATGGCTACAATGGAGGCAATGTAGGAGCAGGAAATTCTTTTTGGTTTGTTACCAACAAAGGAAAACTATACAGAACTACTGATCAAGGAATAACTTGGACAAAATTAAACACACCTATAACCGATTTTTCAGCAACAAACGTTGGTGGGCAAATTTTCTTCAGTGATAACAATAATGGTATCTTACTAGCCAGAACAGGAAACACAACTACTGGAACTTATACACTATACAAAACATCTGACGGAGGCACAACTTGGGGAACAGGCACTCCGTACACTCAACCATACAGAAGCCTAGCTTATGTACCTGGAACTTCAATTTTAGTTGGTACCGGACTTAATGGCACAACTTACTCATCAGCTAAAAGTCAAGACAACGGAACAACATGGACTCCAATTGACACAGGAACACAAAGAACTTCTGTTTCATTTTTAAACGCCACAACTGGCTGGGCTGGAGGATTTACAAGCGATGGAACTGGAGGAATTTTCAAATATACAGGAGCATCTTTAGGTACAAATGACTTTGCACTTGATAGCTCATTCAAAATCTTCCCTAATCCTGCAAATGGAGAACTTAATTTAAGGGGCTCAGCAATTTCTGAAATCGCAATCTACAATCTTTTAGGAAAACAGGTTTTGAACCAAAAATTTGCTACGCAAGACCAAGTATCTTTAAATGTTTCTGGCCTTGAAACTGGAATATACCTTTTAACAGCAACAAACGAAACTGGAGCTTCTCAAACAATAAAATTTGTAAAAAATTAATCCAAACTTTATTTATAAAAAAATACCCTTTCAAAATCAGAAAGGGTATTTTTTTTATTTTAAGTAAATACCCAATTGACTCTTCAAAAAATTCTTTTGGTTTTAGTTTGTTAAATGTATTTATTTATTGATACTTATCTAATGAACTTGTATTGATTTCTCCAATGCAATACTTTGAGGTACTTTCGTAATTATTGTAAAATACCCAATATTTATTTTTCCTACTTAAATCCCGAAGCAATTTTATTTCCAAAGTAACATCTCCGTCAGTTATTCTGATGTTAATTTCCGGAGAGCCCGTATTTCTTGAACTCGTTTTACTTTCAATATTTTGGAGCGAAACAATTAAACTATCATTAATTGCGACATTATCATTTATAACCAATGTGAATTTTTTATTAGACAAAACTTCTATTCTTTCCTTTATTTCAATCCTGCTTAATTTACTAACATAAAATTTCAAGCTCAAAATTAGAATTACCGAAATTACTCCAAGTGTTAAGAAAATTTTGAAAAACACATTCGTTTTCAAATATTTCCACCATTTTGAATTATTTAAAAGATCCAGCTTGTAAGCAATTATAACGATAAAAATTACGATAAATAAAGCAATATAAATCGCAAATAAAAAAGGTAATATTTGATCTATACTTTCAATCATATTTAATTTATCATCCTTTCAAATACCCAATCGACTCTTCAAAAAATTCTTTTGGCTTTTCAGCGTGGAGCCAATGTCCGGCATTTGCGATTGTTTTAATTTCAGAATTTGGAAAATGCTTTTTGATCATTTCTGTATCTTCGTCTTTAATATAATTGGAATTTCCTCCTTTTAAGAATAAGGTCGGTTTTTCAAAAACAGCATTTTCAGGAAGCGCTTCGCCAATGTTATCAATTTTATCATTAAAAACGCTGACATTAAATCGGAAACCCAATTGCCCGGTTTCTACCCAATACAAACTTTTCATCAAAAATTGTCTTGTTCCAAAATCAGGAATGTGCGGTTTTAAAAATTCTTCGACATCAGAACGTTCTGGCTTTTTCGAAAAATCTACAGCATTCAAGCCTTCCATAATATCTTGGTGGTGCGGACGGTAATATTTTGGGCCGATATCTGCAATGATCAATTTATCAATCTTTTCAGGATATTTTGTCGCAAAAAACATCGCTACTTTTCCACCCATCGAATGTCCGATAATAGAAACTTTTTCTAAATTATTTCCTTCGCAATAGTCCAAAACATCTTGAACCATCGCATCGTAGGTGAATTCATCCGAATGAAAACTTCTTCCGTGATTTCTCAAGTCTAAAGCGTGCGTCTGGTATCCTTCGGAAGCAAATTGCGTCGCCAACGTTTTCCAGTTGTCTGACATTCCTAAATATCCGTGAAGAATTAAAAGTGGCTTCCCCTCGCCTTCTATTTTTGAATACAGCATAATTTTAATTGTGAATTATGAGTTATGAATTACTTCAATTTGTTTAGGTACATATTTACTACGTTTTCTAAACCTAAATATAAAGATTCAGAAATTAAGGCGTGACCGATAGAAACTTCCAATAATCCCGGAATGTTTTGCTGAAAAAACTGAATGTTATCCAAACTCAAATCGTGTCCGGCATTTATTCCTAAATCCAATTCGTTTGCCAATTTAGCTGATTCAATATAGGGATTGATTCCGGTTCTATTTCCCAAAGAATATTCGTGCGCAAAAGCTTCGGTATACAATTCGATTCTTTCGGTTCCGGTTTTTTTAGCGCCTTCGATCATTTCCAAAACCGGATCCACAAAAATCGAAGTACGGATTCCGTTTCGTTGAAATTCTTGAATGATTTCTTTTAAATAATCTTGGTGTTTAATCGTATTCCAACCTGCGTTTGAAGTAATGGCATCATCAGCGTCCGGAACCAAAGTCACTTGCGTAGGTTTTACTTCCAAAACCAAATCGATAAATTTTCGTTCTGGATTTCCTTCAATATTAAATTCTGTCGTAACAATAGATTTTAAATCGCGCGCATCTTGGTAGCGAATATGACGTTCGTCCGGCCTTGGATGAATCGTAATTCCTTGTCCGCCGAAACGTTCAATATCTTTGGCAACTTGCAATAAATCAGGAACATTTCCGCCTCTTGCGTTTCTTAATGTGGCAATTTTATTAATGTTTACGCTTAATTTTGTCATTGGAATACTTTTTGAGAATAATTAATTAGCACAAAAATACAAAGTTAAACACGGTGTTTTGTGCTATTTTTTGATTATTTTGCAAACGATTATTGACTTTAGGCTATGACAGAAATTACAGATTATATCAACAACGATATCAAGGCGATTGCCATTGACGAGTCTATTGAGACCGTTCAGGATTTTTTTGCTGAATTGTCTTTTTCGCATTTTCCGGTTTTAGAAGATGGGACGTATCTGGGAAGCATTGCTTTAGACGATGTTGAAACTTTTGATACTGATAAAAAAGTATCTGATTACCGTTACACTTTAGAAGGATTTTATGCCAGAACGAATATGATCTGGCTGGATGTCTTAGAAGTTTTTGCGCGAAATCACACCAGCGTTGTTCCGGTTTTGGATGACCGCAATAATTATATTGGCTATTATGAAATCACTGACATTGTGAAATTTTTCCACGAAACGCCTTTTTTGAAAGAATTGGGAGGCATTATCATCGTAGAAAAAAACAGCAGTGATTATTCGATGAGCCAAATCACCCAAATTGTAGAAAGCAATAACGGAAAACTTTTGGGCTTGTTTATTTCTAACGTAGAAAATGACAACGTTCAAGTTACCGTAAAAATTACGCTTGGCGCGATGAGCGAAATCATCCAAACGTTCAGAAGATACAATTATGAAATTATTTCGGAACACCAAGAAGACAATTATTTGAATGCCCTGAAAGAACGATCTGACTATTTAGACAAATATCTTAACATATAAATAATTAGAAAATTGGCGAATGAGGTGATTTGGATAATTATCTTGACGCCGAATTTCGAATCCAAAAATTAACTGATTATCTGAGACCAAATTATCTAATTAAACCAATGAAAGTAGCCATTTACGGTCAATATTATCAAAACAGCACCGAGCCCATCATTAAAGATATTTTCATATTTTTTACTAAAAATAATGTGGAGCTGGTGATCCAAGATGATTTCTTGGCGATGTTGTATGAAAAAAAAATCATCACAAGAGATTACGCTACTTTTCACGATTTTGATGATTTGCCCAATGACGTGGATGTATTGGTAAGCATCGGTGGTGACGGGACAATCCTTCGCGCCGCGACTTTAGTCAGAAATTCTGGCATTCCAATTTTAGGTGTCAATGCCGGCAGGCTTGGTTTTTTGGCAACGGTCCAAAAAGAAAATATTGACGAGCTGATGCAGTTCATCATCGATAAAAATTTCACGGTCTCGCCCAGAACCTTGATCAGTTTGGAAAGTTCTCCACACAATTCAAAAATCGAAAGCCTGAATTTTGCGATGAATGAAATTACAGTCAGCAGAAAAGATACGACTTCGATGATTACCATTGAAACCTATTTAAACGGCGAATACTTAAATTCGTATTGGGCAGATGGACTTATTGTCTCTACCCCAACGGGTTCTACCGGATACTCCTTGAGTTGTGGCGGACCGCTTTTGACTCCGGAGGTCGAAAGTTTTGTGATTACACCCATTGCGCCTCATAATTTAACAGCAAGACCTTTGGTAATCCCTGACAATGTGGAAATCAAATTAAAAGTTTCGGGAAGAGAAGAGCAATATTTGGTCTCTCTCGATTCCAGGGTTACGTCAATTGACAATGACACCGTTCTGACATTGAAAAAAACCCCTTTTAAAATCAATATGGTGGAACTTCCAGGCACTAGTTTTTTAAAGACTTTGCGAACAAAACTGCTTTGGGGCGAGGACAAAAGAAACTAAAGAAATCCCTTTCGAAATATACTATCAACACTATACTTTCGTTTACTTTAAATCGAATTAACGCATCATTTGTTTATAATTACACATATTTAATTATTAGACAGTTGATAAGTGTTCATAATTGTTATATTTGCACCCTTTATTTTCCATAAAATGAATCGAATAGTAATCACCATTTTCTGCGTTTTCACCTTTGCCTTTTCAAATGCACAAATTCACGAAATCGGAATTTTTGCTGGAGGAAACAATTACATCGGAGATATTGGCCCAACGAATTACATCAAGCCGAATGAAGGTGCTTTTGGATTATTATACAAATGGAATAAAAGCCCGAGACATTCGTGGAGAGTTTCTTATACGCAAGGAAAAATGACCTCTGACGATAAAAATTCTGATGTTTCTGGCAGAAACCAAAGGGGCTTAAACTTTGAAAACGACTTAAAAGAGTTATCTTTAGGGCTTGAATTCAATTTTTTTGACTTTAATTTGCACGAATCTGGCTTTTTAGTCACTCCTTATATATATTCAGGATTGAGCGTTTTTCAATATACCGAATTATTCCATACGGGAAATCATTATCAGGAAGATTATAAAGAAATGGGATTTGCCATTCCGATGGTAATCGGAATAAAAGCAAGAATTGCAGACCATTGGGTTCTCGGGTTAGAATCTGGAGCAAGATATACTTTTACCGACAATCTTGACGGAAGCAACCCAAAGAACAACAATTTTGAAGAACTTAGGTTTGGAAATTTAAACAGCAACGACTGGTATGTTTTTACAGGCTTGACGCTGACATACACTTTTGGAAACAAACCCTGCTATTGTGCAGACTAAAATATAGATGAATTTAATAGATACTATAAACAAAGATAACCTCCCAAAACACCTGGCCATCATTATGGACGGAAATGGCCGTTGGGCAAAACAAAAAGGTTTATTAAGAGCTCTTGGCCACGAGAGCGGTACAAAAGCAGTTCGGGAAACGGTTGAAACCTGTGCCAAATTAGGCATAGAAAATCTTACATTATACGCTTTTTCTACTGAAAACTGGAACCGCCCAAAACTGGAAGTAGACACACTAATGAAATTACTCATCAAATCATTGAAAAATGAGCTAAAAACCTTGATGAATAACAACATTAAATTAATCACAATTGGCAACTTTGAAAAACTTCCTAGCTCTGCACAAAAAGAATTATCCCAAGTAATTTCCCAGACAAAAGACAACGACCGAATGACGCTTACCCTTGCCCTGAGCTATGGTTCGCGAGAAGAAATCGTTTCTGCAATTAAGGAAATAAGCAGTAAAGTTAAAAATAATATAATTTCAATAGACGCTATTGACGAATCAATTATTAATCAGCATCTTTACACGCAAAATTTACCGGATGTAGATTTATTAATACGAACCAGTGGCGAACACAGAATCAGCAATTTCTTACTTTGGCAAATTGCTTACGCAGAATTGTACTTCACAGATGTATTGTGGCCTGACTTTAGAGAAAAAGATTTATATGAGGCTATCATTAGTTATCAAAAAAGAGAACGTAGATTTGGAAAAACAAGTGAACAAATTAAATAAAATTTTAATGTTAGATAAAAGCATTAAGCTATTCTTAACCGTATTAGTTTTAGGAAATATATTTCAGGCAAAAGCCCAAGAACAAGACAGGTTACCTTTTGACCAAGGAAGAGAATACATTTTAGCCGATGTTAAAGTTATTGGTAAAGTTTCTTATAATGAACAAACAATTGTAACATTTGCTGGCCTTCAAAAAGGTCAAAAAATCGTTGTTCCTGGTGAAGAAATCAGTACCGCTATAAAAAAACTGTGGAAACTTGGTTTATTTAACGAAATCGATACTTATGTAAATAGAATTGAAGGCGACAGCATATTTATTGATATGTATATGACTGAGGTTCCAGGACTTAACGAAGTAAAAATACAAGGTGTCAAAAAAGGCAAGATTGAAGCTTTAATAAAAGAAAACAATCTTACAAAAGGAAAAAAAGTCAACGAAAACCTTATTACTACAACAAAAAACTATCTTGAAAACAAATACAAGAAAGACGGTTTTTACAATACAAAAGTAGCCATCAATACCATTGCAGACACGACTGATGGAAACAATGTGAACATGGTAGTCAATATTGACAAAGGAAGTAAGGTAAAAGTAAGCAGCATTACCTTTAACGGAAACGAGCAATTTAAAGATGGTAAGCTTAAAAAAGCGATGAAAAACACCAAAACCAGATTCCCGTTGCGTTTCTGGAAAGGTTCTAAATTCATCAACGAAAAATACCAAGAAGACTTAACAAACATTGTTAAAAAGTACAAAGAAAAAGGTTTTAGAGACGCAAGAGTTGTTTCTGATTCTGTTTCTTACAACAAAGCAAACAATACTGTTGCCATCAATTTAAATATTGAAGAAGGAAACAAATATTATTTTGGAGACATCAAATTTTTAGGCAACTCTGTTTATTCTGACCAAGGACTTCGCTCCATGTTGGGCATCGAAAAAGGAGATGTTTATAATGGTGTTTTATTAGAAAAAAGAATCGCAGATAAAACAGCTCCCGACGGAAACGACATTACCAACTTATATCAAAATAATGGCTACTTGTTCTCTACAATTAATGCCGTAGAGGTTAGAACTGCAAATGACACGATTGATTTCGAGATTAGAATTCAAGAAGGTCCAATGGCATACTTCAATAAAATCTCAGTGGTTGGTAACGACAAAACAAACGATAAAGTTATTTACAGAGAGATTAGAACAAGACCTGGACAAAAATACAGCAAAGAATTATTGGTAAGAACAATTCGTGAGCTTGGACAATTAGGTTTCTTTGACCCACAAGCACTAGAGCCAAAATTCTTAAATGTGGATCCAGGGGCAGGAACTGTTGACATTGAATACAATGTGGTTGAAAAAGGATCAAGCCAAATCGAACTACAAGGTGGTTATGGTGGCGGTGGTTTCATCGGAACACTTGGACTTTCATTCAACAACTTCTCAATCAAAAACATTTTCAACAAAGACGCTTACACACCGCTTCCGATGGGAGACGGACAAAAATTGGCGCTTCGTTTGCAAGGAAGTTCTTATTTCCAAACGTACAGTTTGTCTTTATCTGAGCCTTGGCTTGGAGGAAGAAAACCAGTTCAATTCACAGGATCGGTTTCTCACAGTAAGCAATTTTTATATTCAGGCGGAAATGATGTAGACAGAGACAAAAGTTTCAACATCACGTCGTTATCTGTTGGTATCGCAAAACGTTTGAATGTTCCAGATGATTATTTTGTATTGTCACAAGGAATTAGTTTTCAATATTATGACTTAAACAATTACAACACTGGTTTGTTCAGTTTTGGTAACGGAAGTTCAAGAAACTTAGCCTACACAATTGGTTTAACAAGAAACAGTAAAGCGATTGACCCAATTTTCCCTATTCAAGGATCAGAATTTAGCGTCAGTGCAAAACTTACATTGCCTTACTCACTGTTTAACGGAGTAGATTATAAAAACCTTGGAAACAAAGAAGAATTTCAATTAGCAGACGGATCACCTGATCAAGCAAAAATTGACCAAGAAAAATTTAAACTATTAGAATATTACAAAATTAAATTCAAAGGTGACGTCTATACAAAATTTATTGGTAAATTCGTATTGCGTACATTAGGAGAATTTGGATATTTAGGCGCTTACAACAGTGACAGAGGCGATGTTCCTTTTGAAAGATTTTTTGTTGGAGGTGATGGTTTGGCCAATTATTCTTTAGATGGTAGAGAGGTCATTCAGTTAAGGGGTTATGAAAATCAATCTTTGACACCTTTAATAAATGGATCTAGAGACGGAGCAACAATTTATAATAAATTCTCTTTAGAATTAAGATATCCAATCACTTTAAAAGGTGCTGCATCGATTTATGCCTTATCTTTCTTAGAAGCGGGTGGAGCTTGGAATGGTTTTAAAGATTACAACCCGTTTTCTTTACAACGTTCTGCCGGTGTTGGTTTAAGAATCTTTATGCCTGCCTTTGGATTATTAGGTATTGATTTTGGTCACGGTTTTGATGCCGCTCCAGGAACAACGCAAAAAAGTGGATGGCAAACACACTTTATCATTGGACAACAGTTTTAAGAAAAATAATTTTGGCACGATATTTTCTAATACATTTATAAGAATATGAAAAAAAACTTTTTAATATTATTTTTATTAGCCACAGTAGCCGTTAATGCTCAATCTGGTCGTGGAGTCCTTATCGGATACATTGATATGGAATATATTTTGGAGAAAGTTCCAAATTATGCCGAAGCAAATAATCAGCTAGAACTTAAAGCTCAAAAATGGAAACAAGAAGCCGAAGTTAAGAGAAATGAAATCACAAAGCTGAAAGAAAATCTAAAAACAGAAAGAGTTCTTTTAACTAAAGAATTAATTGAAGAAAAAGAAGAAGAAATTTCATTCTTAGAAACGGAATTATCCGATTTTCAACAAAAAAGATTTGGACCAACGGGTGATTTAATGACGCAGAAAGCTGTTTTAGTTAAACCCATTCAAGACCAAGTTTTTACTATCGTTCAAGATATTGCTGCTGCAAAAAAATATGATTTTGTATTTGATAAATCATCTGATTTGACAATGCTTTTTGCAGCAAAAAACAGAAACATTAGCGACCAAGTGGTCAGACAATTGGTCAGAGCTGAAAAAAGAGAACAATTGACAAGCAAGCAATTGAAAGATGAAGAAGAAAGAGAACGCAAGCAAGATTTAATTGACTCTAATCCGGAGCTTTCTGAAAGAGAAAAAGCGAACGAAGAGAAAAGAGAAACCAGACAGCAAATGATTGAGGATCGAAAAGCTGCTGCCGCTGCTGCTGCAGAAGCTAAAAAACTGGAATATGCTGAAAGAAGAGCTCGCCTTTTAGAAGAAAGAGAAGCAAAGAAAAATGCGGCTAAACCAAATAGTGAAGGAAATAAAGCTGGCGAAGGTGAAGAAAATTCAACTACAGAGACTAATAAAACACCAACAGAATCAGTAAACGAAAAAAGAGAAGCTGCTGAACAAGTGAGACAAGCAGCTGCTGAAGAAAGACAAAGAAAACTTGACGAAAGAAAAGCGGCTCTTGAAGAAAAAAGAAAAAAAATTCTTGAAGATAGAGAAGCGCTGAAAAAAGAAAGAGAAGAAAATAAAAACACAACAACTCCACCAGCAGGAGAAAATTAAAATTAAAACTAAATTAATTAATACTTTAAAATGATGAAACAATTGAAATCTTTATTAATCGCCGCATTGTTAATAATCGGTGCTAACCAAACCGCTAATGCTCAAGCAAAAACAGCACACGTAGATGTTGCTGAAATCATGACGAAAATGCCAGCGGTTATTGAAGCTAACAAACAACTTCAAAAACTACAAGAAACTTACGCTGCTGAATATACTACTCTTTCAACTGAGTATACAAACAAAATCAAGAAGTATACTGCAGAAGAGCCAACAGCTGGTGATAAAGTAAATCAAGAAAGAGGTCTTGAAGTACAAGACATGCAAAAAAGAATGAGAGATTATTCTGAAAATGCTCAAAAAGAATTACAACAAAAGGAAGCAGATTTACTTAAACCAATTGAAGAAAAAGTAAAAGCTTCAATTTCAAAAGTTGGTAAAGCAAAAGGATACCAGTATATTTTGAACTCTGCAGGATTACTTCTTGCTGATGGTCCAAACTTAACTGCTGACATCAAAAAAGATTTAGGATTTTAATATCTGAAAATAAAAATTTTAAAAACTGCTCAATATTTTTGAGCAGTTTTTTTTTATATTTGTTTCTATGACAAACTCGAACCCAATCGGCCTTTTTGACTCTGGAATTGGTGGCACTTCCATCTGGCAAGAAATTCATAACCTGCTTCCAAACGAAAATACAATTTACCTAGCTGACAGTAAAAATGCTCCTTACGGACAAAAGTCAAAAGAAGAAATTATAGATCTAAGCTTTAAAAATACTGAGTTTTTATTAAATCATAATGCAAAAATGATTGTCGTGGCTTGCAATACCGCAACAACAAACGCTATAAAAGAATTAAGAGAGAAGTTTAAGATTCCCTTCATCGGAATTGAACCAGCTATTAAACCCGCAGCAAACAATTCAAAAACGCAAACAATAGGCATTTTGGCTACAAAGGGAACTTTAAACAGTGAACTTTTTAATAAGAATGTAGAAAAATTCCATGAAACAACCATCATTGAACAAGTGGGATTTAATCTGGTCAAATTGATTGAAAATGGTGAAATGTATTCCGAAGAAATGACTTCTTTATTGCAACAATACCTTACGCCCATGATTCAAGCAAATATCGACTATCTTGTTTTGGGTTGCAGTCATTATCCTTATCTGATTCCACAAATCAAAAAAATACTCCCTCCAAATGTCAAAATAATTGATTCTGGCCAAGCCGTTGCAAAACAAACACTCAAAGTACTAGAAGACAAAATCGGACTTAATAACGAGCTTAAAAGCAGTAATCTTTTTTACACAAACTCAAATCCCAAAGTTTTACAGAATATTCTTCAAAACAAATATGTAGTTACTCAAAAAGATTTCTAAAATAAATTTATTTGTCTTCTTTAAGCCAACTTGAATACATGACATAATTATTTGAAATCCTTTCAATTTCTCCAGCAAAATCAGACTTATTAATGTCTTTAACTTTCTTTGCCGGAACACCTGCATAAATTGACCCTGATTCAACAGTTGTGTTTTGTGTAATCACAGCACCCGCCGCAACAATAGAATTGCTTTCAATTACGCAATTATCCATTACGATGGCTCCCATACCGATCAAAACATTATCGTGAACCTCACAGCCGTGCACAATGGCATTGTGGCCGATTGAAACGTTATTACCAATGATTGTTGGATGTTTCTGATAAGTACAATGAATTACCGCGCCGTCTTGAATATTTACTTTATCCCCTATTTTAATATAATTTACATCTCCTCTAATCACAGCATTAAACCAAACACTACAAGAGGAACCAAAACTAACATCACCAATTATTGTTGCATTTTCAGCAACATAACAGTCTTCAGGAATTAATGGACTTTTACCATTTACAGATTTTACTAGCATAACTTTATAGAATAAAAAAATCCCGATAAAATTATAAATAATATCGGGACATGAATTAATATCAACTGAAATTTAGTTAACCGCAGGACAATTACAATCCCATTTTTCTCTTTTACAGAAAAGGTTTATACCTAATGTAATTTGGTGAAAACCACCATTGTCAAATTTAACATCTCCTGTTAAATGAGAGTAAGTATAGGCGATCATGAAATTTTTATAATTTAAACCAACAATTGGAGTAATGTATTGCAATTTTTGATCAGAAATACTGTTTCCATCAATATATTGCGCTCCATCAAAACTTCTTCTATAAGATAATCCACCCCAAAGTCTTCCAAATTCTAATTCTTTGTAAACTTTTGCATTAATGTCAATTGTTTTCTCTTTGGTTTCATCAACATATTGAAACAAGAAAGAAGGCTCTATCTGAAGTCTATCCGCATCCCCAAAAACATATCCAGCACTGAACAAGTATTTTCTTAAGTTATCCGATTCAAAATCAGTATAGATTTCTCTTTTAATATTTGACACTGCATTTTTAACTGTAAAGTGCGCATAAAAGTCTAGATAATTATAAGATGCACCAAAATCAACATTAAAATAAGAATCTTTTTGATAAACACCTCCAACAATTACTGGATCAAATTCACCACCAAAAGCAGTTTCATCTAATTGACTTTGTACGAGACCTGCACTCATACCAAATGATAATTGGTTCAAATCATATTCTCCTCTAGAAAACATAATATGATGTGCATAAGTAATTTTTGCTCCAGATTGTGAGTGGTAACCATTTTTATCATTAAATAAAATAACTCCCATTCCTGATTGTTCTCCCACTCTACCGTTAAAACTTAAAGTCTGTAAGGCTGGGGCATCATCTTGGCCAAACCATTGTTGACGTGCAGTCAATCTAACTTTAGCACAATTTGCGGCTCCCGCCATTGATGGATGTATCAAATAATAATTGTCTGACAAATAATCTGAATATACTGCAATTCCTTCTTGTGAAAATGAAACTTGTGATAAAAACAATAATACTGCTAAATACCTCTTTTTAAAATTCATGGGGTCTATCTTTTTAATGAAAAATGCGCTCTAAATTCTTTTGCCACTCCTTGCTCCACATATTCTACTCTAAACCAGTAG
>NZ_RQVR01000018.1 GCF_003865365.1 Flavobacterium macacae
CTACTGGTTTAGAGTAGAATATGTGGAGCAAGGAGTGGCAAAAGAATTTAGAGCGCATTTTTCTCTTAAGAGATAATTTATAATTGAATATTAAAAAAGGCTTCCTAAATAGGAAGCCTTTTTTTGTGCTTGTTATTTTAAAGTCTGAGCGTCGACAAAGTGAGGAGGAAGTTTAAAAGAAACGGATTGTTTGAATTTAGCCCTGATGTTCGAAAATACCCTTTTTGTTCTGGGGTTCAGAACAAAAGATATTTCGAGACAGCAGGAAAATGATTTAAAGGAAACCTTGTGTTTGGCTTCAAATAATAAAACTATTGGGCATAAAAGAGCCTCATTTTCATGAGGCTCTTTTTTTATTTGTTGTAAGTGATTAGTGCTTCTTTAAGTATTTGCACGGATTTAATCAAATCCTCTTTTTTCAATACATAGGCGATTCGAACTTCGTCTAAACCAACATTTGGCGTGGAGTAAAAACCAGCAGCAGGAGCAACCATTACCGTTTCGCCATTGAAATCATAAGATTCTAAAAGCCATTGTGCAAAATCGTCAGCGCTTTTTACGGGTAATTTTGCAATGCAATAAAAAGCTCCTTTTGGCGTAGCCACTTTTACACCTTCAATTTTTTGAAGTTCTGTGATTAAGGTATCTCGACGGTCTTTATATTCAGTAATAACGTCATCAAAATAACTTTGTGGGGTTTCTAATGCGGCTTCGCTGGCAATTTGAGCATACGTTGGAGGAGAAAGCCGTGCTTGTGCAAATTTCATTGCAGTGGCCATAACTTCTTTATTTTTTGAAACGATGCAACCGATTCTTGCGCCACACATGCTGTAACGTTTTGAAACAGAATCAATCATAATTGCGTGTTCTTCTAAACCAGGAACGTTCATTACAGAAAAATGCTCTTCGCCGTCATAAATGAATTCGCGATAAACTTCATCAGCAATTAAAAATAAATCGTGCTTTTTAACGATTTCTGCCAATTGAAGAATTTCTTCTTTTGAATACAAATAACCGGTAGGGTTTCCAGGATTGCAAATAAGGATTGCTTTTGTTTTTGGCGTAATTAATTTTTCAAAAGCCGAAATAGGAGGCAATGCAAAACCTTCATCGATTGTTGAAATAACCGGAACCACTTTCACTCCCGAAGAAGTTGAAAATCCGTTGTAATTGGCATAAAAAGGCTCTGGAATTATGATTTCATTATCTTGATCCATTGTGCTTCCCATTGCAAAAAGCAAGGCTTCTGAACCACCTGTCGTAATGATGATGTCAGCAGTATTTATAGGAAGTCCGTGCGTTTGGTAATATTGGGATAATTTATTTCTATAGCTTTCAAAACCTGCAGAATGGCTGTATTCTAAAACGGTAATATCTGCATTTTTCACAGCATTTAAAGCCACGTCAGGTGTTTTAATATCGGGCTGGCCAATATTTAAATGATATACTTTATGTCCTTTCTTTTTTGCTATTTCAGAATAAGGAACCAATTTTCTAATTGGTGATTCGGGCATTTGCTGACCTTTAGTAGAAATTCTAGGCATGATTATTTAATTTTGATTGCAAATTTGCAAAATATATTTAAGTAATTGATAGAAAAAGCACATTGAAAACGATTAATTCGCATAAATTATGTGTTAATTTTTTTTATATTTATATAAATTTTGAGAATGATGGCGAAAAGATTTTCTTTTTTATTCCTATTAACTCCAATTTTACTTTTGGCTCAAAATTCTTTTGAATGGACTTCAAAAAAAGAAAAAATTTCTATTGACTTTAAGCTGGTTTCAAATTTGATTATTCTTCCTGTAAAAATAAACAACGTTGAACTAAATATGATTTTGGATACAGGCTCAGAAAGCTCCATTATTTTTAGCTTACCCGAAAATGATTCAATTGAATTTCGTGATGTAAAAAAAATATTTATTAGAGGACTTGGAGAAACCGAAAAGATTGAGGCGTTGTATTCTGTACAAAACAAGCTTGATTTATCAGGTTACAAAACTAAAAATTTTCCATTGCTCATTGTTTTAAATCAAGATATAAATATTTCTGAAAGATTAGGTGTTGAAGTGAATGGTATTTTGAATAGCTCTTTTTTTAAAGGTCGAATTATAGAGATTGATTACATAAAAAAGAAAATGTTGATTCATAAAAATGGTAAGAAACTAAAAAAGAAAAGGCTTGATACATTTGAAATAATTCCTGTACGAATTGTCAAAGAGAGACCTTATGTTAATTTAGATGCTAGAATAAATGAAATAGATGTTGCCCTAAATCTTTTGGTTGATATCGGTTTAAGCGATGGTTTGTGGCTTTTTGAAAAAGACAAAATAAAATCGAATGCTAATTATTTTGAAGATGTTTTAGGCAGAGGATTAAACGGAGAGATTGTCGGCAAGAAGTCAAGAGTAGATCGTGTACAAATTGCAAACTTTGAATTTAAGGATGCTCTAGTTTCTTATCCATACTCAAAATTCTTTCCGCTTTTTCAATTTTCTGAAGAAAGAAATGGATCGATTGGAGCAGGGATTTTGTACCGTTTTCATCTTATTTTTGATTACGAACAAAATAGAATATTAATATATCCCAATTCAAAGTTTTCTGAACCATTTAATTATAATATGAGTGGACTAGAAATTCAGCACAATGGCGTTGAATATTTTAATGAAAAAGTACCCTTGGCAACATCCAAATTAAATTCAAGCCAAAATTTAGATGTCTTAGCTAATGGAACTGAAAAATTTTTGTACAAGTTTATTTTAAAACCTGTTTTTGAAGTCGCAACAATTCAAAAAGATTCGCCAGCGGCACTTGCCGGAATTTTGGTTGGAGATAAAATCAAAAGAATTAATAAAAAAAATATACAGCGTTATTCGCTACAGCAAATCAATGAGATGATGCGTTCTGAAGAAGGAAAATGGATTTACATTGACATTGAAAGAAAAGGTGTTTCCATCGCATTCAAATTCCAACTCAAAAAAATAATCTAAAAAAAAGTCCGCAGCTTGCGGACTTTTAAATTTATGAACTTGGCATCGCCTTTTTCTTTTCCAGTAAATTAACTTCTTCTTTAACGATCACATTTCCGGTAATGCGCAACGCAATCATACCGCTATCTTTATTAACCGCATTTGAAGTCACCGTAATCGTTTTATTGATCGGCCCTGGATTCATATTGTACTGAACCTCGATTTGGCCAGTTTTTCCAGGAGCAATCGGCTCTGTGGGTTTTTTTGGAACAGTACAGCCACAGCTCGATTTTGCATCAGAAATCACCAACGGCGCATCTCCGATATTCTTAAATTCAAAAACCCTCAACCCGTTATCTTCGCCTTTTGCCACCGTGCCATAATCAATAGTTTCTTTTTTGAACTCGATTTTCGGACCCGTTTGAGCCATTCCCGAAGCGCTAAATAACACAATTGCCAATACACTCAGTAGTTTTTTCATCATAAAAATTTTTAAATAGTATCTGTAAAATTAAATAGTTTCTCTTAAAGTGCAAATTATTATTCCTTAATTTTTTAAACTGCCCTTACTTAATTACTTTTGTGCTACGTATTTTACAAAATCCATACCAAATATTTTTTTGGTTTTGAAGCAAAAGGTCAGTAAAATTTCAGCCATTGAAGTTCCCGCTTTCCGCTGCAATCTTTTTCGTTTGTCACCTCGAGCGCTCCCGAAATTTCGGGAGAGAGGCATTGTGCAAAACGAAAAAGGATTTCCGCTACAATCGGGTCTATTTGAGAAACTTTTCGCATTTTTGTAAACGCCAGAACCAGTGACGCAATCGCACTTAAAGAAATATTTTGGAAAAAGAGCAATTACAGAAAATCATCAAAGTTTTAGAAGCAAATAATTCTAAAGATCAAGCATATTTTGAAGTTTCTTATACAGATGGGGAAGAGCATGGAACGTATATTAAAGCGAATAATTCTGGGCTTCAGTTATTTGCCAGTGAATTATTAAATGTTGCATTGAATTCAGAAGAAGTTTTAAGTACAAACGAAAGAATTACTCATTTTGACAGTACAGAAAATTGGCTTAAAGGTTTGGCATTTTTCGATTATGTCAAAATAATTTCTGAAAAACCTGAAGAAAATAAAGAAAATGAAATTGAAGATACATGGAAAGATAAGGCGTTGGGACGAGGATGTTTTGCAATTGCAATCATTGCAATAATCATTTTTATTGTAGGCTTAATTTCTACATATAATTATTTTTTCAATTCACAAGTTTAGAGTTTAGCAATTATATTGCCACATAAAATAAAAAACGAACACAAAGAAATATGACAATTCCAGCACAATTCGATGCCAAATCAGTAGAGCAAAAATGGTATGACTACTGGATGAAAAACAATTATTTTCATTCAGAACCAGATCATAGAACACCTTATACAATCACCATTCCGCCACCAAACGTAACCGGAGTCTTGCATATGGGACACATGCTGAACAACACGATTCAAGACGTGCTGATTCGCCGTGCGCGATTAAAAGGCTTCAACGCTTGCTGGGTTCCGGGAACAGATCACGCATCCATTGCCACAGAAGCAAAAGTGGTTGCCAAACTAAAATCCGAAGGAATCAACAAAAATGATTTGACTCGTGAAGAATTCTTGAAACACGCTTGGGATTGGACTGATAAATACGGTGGCGTAATTCTTGACCAATTAAAAAAACTCGGAGCTTCTTGCGATTGGGAAAGAACAAAATTCACAATGGATCCAGATATGTCGGCTTCTGTAATCAAATCTTTCGTTGATTTATACAACAAAGGAATGATTTACCGTGGTTATCGAATGGTAAATTGGGATCCAGAAGCAAAAACAACATTGTCTGACGAAGAAGTAATTTTTGAAGAAAGACAAGGAAAATTATATTTCTTAAAATACCAAATCGAAGGAAGTTCTGATTTCTTGACGGTGGCAACCACGCGTCCGGAAACTATTTTTGGAGATACCGCAATTTGTATCAATCCAGAGGATGAGCGCTTCACACATTTGAAAGGCAAAAAAGCCATTGTTCCCATTGCGGGAAGAGTAATTCCTATTATTGAAGACGAATATGTTGATATCGAATTTGGAACGGGTTGCTTGAAAGTAACTCCGGCGCACGATATGAACGATAAGACTTTGGGAGACAAACACAATCTTGAAGTAATTGATATTTTCAACGAAGATGCAAGCTTAAATTCTTTTGGATTGCATTATCAAGGAAAAGACCGTTTTGTGGTTCGTGAAGAAATCGCAAAAGAATTAGAGGCCAACGGAAGCCTGGCAAAAACGGAAATCCACCTTAATAAAGTAGGAACTTCTGAAAGAACAAAAGCCGTAATCGAACCGCGCTTGTCAGACCAATGGTTCTTGAAAATGGAAGAATTGGTAAAACCGGCAATCAAGGCGGTTTTAGAAACGGAAGAAATTAAATTGTATCCAAAACGTTTCGATAACACCTACCGTCATTGGTTGGAAAACATCCGCGACTGGAATATTTCGCGCCAGCTTTGGTGGGGACAACAAATTCCGGCTTATTTCTACGGTGATGGAAAAGAAGATTTTGTAGTTGCTGAAACTAAAGAAGAAGCGGTAATCCTTGCTCAAAAAGTGACAGGAAATGCAGATTTAAAATTTGAAGATTTACACCAAGATGCTGATGCATTAGATACTTGGTTTTCGTCTTGGCTTTGGCCAATGGCGGTTTTTGGAGGAATTATGGAACCTGAAAACCAAGATTTCAAATATTATTATCCAACAAATGACTTGGTTACAGGTCCGGATATTTTGTTTTTCTGGGTAGCCAGAATGATTATTGCAGGTTATGAATATGCGGGAGAAAAACCATTTACAAATGTGTATTTGACGGGAATCGTTAGGGATAAATTAGGTAGAAAAATGTCTAAGCAATTAGGAAATTCTCCAGATCCGTTAGACTTGATCGAGAAATTCAGTGCTGACGGCGTTCGTGTAGGCTTGCTTTTGAGCGCTTCTGCAGGAAACGACATTATGTTTGACGAAGAACTTTGCAACCAAGGAAAAGCGTTTACGAA
Organism: Flavobacterium macacae; assembly: GCF_003865365.1. Classification (GTDB taxonomy): domain Bacteria; phylum Bacteroidota; class Bacteroidia; order Flavobacteriales; family Flavobacteriaceae; genus Flavobacterium; species Flavobacterium macacae. The sequence continues at coordinate 6,055 of NZ_RQVR01000018.1, forward strand.
TAAAATTTGGAATGCTTTCCGTTTGATAAAAGGCTGGGAGGTAAGTGACTCGATTGAGCAACCTGAATCTTCAAAAGTAGCCATCGAATGGTATGAAGCGAAGTTGCAACAAACCTTAGCTGAAATCGAAGATAACTTTGAAAAATATAGAATTTCTGACGCTTTAATGGGAATTTATAAATTGGTTTGGGACGATTTCTGTTCTTGGTTCCTTGAAATGATCAAGCCAGCTTACCAAGCGCCAATCGACAGAAAAACGTTTGACAAAGCGATTGTATTGTTGGAAAGCAACTTGAAATTATTGCATCCGTTTATGCCTTTCTTGACCGAAGAAATTTGGCAGATTATTGCTGAAAGAACTCCAGAGGAAGCGTTGATTATTTCAACTTGGCCAGAACTAAAAACTTTTGATGCAAAATTAATTGCTGATTTTGATTTTGCTTCTGAAGTAATTTCTGGAATCAGAACGATTAGAAAAGACAAAAATATTCCGTTTAAGGATGCGATCGAATTGAAAGCGATTAACAATGATAACGTATCAACGCATTTTGATTCGATTATTACCAAATTAGGAAATATCAGCTCATTAGAATATGTTTCTGAAGCAGTAAATGGTGCCTTGACGTTCCGTGCAAAATCAAACGAATATTTTGTACCGATTAGTGGCGCTATCAATGTGGAAGAAGAAATTGCAAAACTGTCAGAAGAATTAAAATACAACCAAGGTTTCTTGAAATCGGTGCAGGCCAAATTATCTAACGAGAAATTTGTGAACAATGCTCCTGAAAAAGTGTTGGAAATGGAACGCAAGAAAGAAGCTGATGCATTATCGAAGATTGCGACAATTGAACAAAGTTTGGCAAGTTTGAAATAAGAACCAAGCCGATATAAAACTAAAAAGTCCCGATAATTCGGGACTTTTTTTATTAATAGTATTGTATTTTTCTTTCTATGACAAAGGTTTGCGTGTCGTTGTTAATGATTGATTTTTTTATCCAATTGCCCTGTTCATCATACTCATATGCATATTTCCTGTTTTCTTGAACGTTTCCTTCATTATCAATTCGTTGTAAATGAACCAGATTTTTTTGGTCGTCATATTGGTAGTTAATGATTTGCGGTTTCTGATCTTGAACAGATTGCATCCATTGAACTAAATTTCCGGCACTATCATATTTAAAAGCTTCTTTTGAGTACTCCTTGTTTTCCAAATCTTCCAATGACTTGCTTTCAATGTTTCCTTTGCTGTCATAGTTTCTTTTTTCTAGTGAAATTAGATTTCCTTTAGAATCATAGCTTTTTATTTCGGTAATTAACGAATCTTTAAACTGGGTTGCTATTTTATAAGCCGGAGTATTTGACCTATCAAGTCGTGCCTCTGAAACTTTGTTGTTTTTAGTGTCGTATTCGTAAACATCTTTGTATAAAACTTCATAATCGTTTTGAAGGGTCGCTTCAATAAGATTACCTTTTTTATCATATTTGTACGTAAATCTTTCCATCAGCTGATCACTTTTGTCAAACAATCTTTTTTGTGTCAAAAGGCCTTTTTCAAAAGTGTTTACGGTTTTATATATTTGTCTTCCTTCTTTGTCCCTCTTAGAAATTATGGTATTATTCCCTTTGTCAAATGTATATTTAGTTTTGTAAACTACATCATTGGGCAGGAATTCGTCTTCTGACAGCAATTTGCTTTTATTTTCAAATGTTCTAGTTTTGATTAATTTTCCGTCAGAAAGAAAGCTTTTTTCAGAAATTAATTGCTTGTTCAAATCAAATTCTAATTCGGTGTCAAAAGTGGCTGAATTTTCTCTTTTTAGGTTTCCTTTAGCGTCACCTCCCACAATTTCATAGGACTTTTCTTGAATAGATTTTACCTTTCCGTTTAAATTGTATGTTTTTAAATCATTTTGAAAGGTTGCATTTTCATCTTTTTTATCGCAGGAAGTCAAAAGTAAAAGGAGTAGAGGAATGGAAGCAATAATTTTTTTCATTATATTATTTTGGTTGTTTTTGGTTAAAAAAAAATCCGCTGGAAAGCGGATTTAAAAATAGGTATTTTTTTCGAGATTATACTTTTGGAGCCGGAGCTTTTGCTGCATCATATTTTTTAGCAACCACATCCCAGTTTACTAAGTTGAAAAATGCAGTGATATAATCAGCACGTTTATTTTGATATTTTAAATAATAGGCGTGTTCCCAAACATCTAATCCTAAAATTGGAGTTCCTGAAACGGATTGGTTTGGCATCAACGGATTGTCTTGGTTTGCAGTACTTCCTACAACCAATTTTCCGGTTTTGTCAACTACCAGCCAAGCCCAGCCTGAGCCAAATTGTTTTGCTCCAGCTTCAGAAATTTGTGTTTTAAACGCTTCAAAAGAACCAAAATCTTTATTGATTGCTTCTGCTAAAGCACCCGTTGGCTCGCCACCTTTTTTAGCAGCCAAAATTTCCCAATATAAATTATGATTGTAATAACCACCCGCATTGTTGCGAACCGTTTTATTTTCTAAATCTAATTTTTTGAGAATATCCTCGATGGTTTGTTTCTCCAATTCAGTTCCAGCAATTGCTTTGTTCAAATTGTTTACATAACCAACATGGTGTTTTGAAAAATGAATTTCCACGGTTTTTGCATCAATATGTGGTTCCAAAGCATCATATGCATACGGAAGTTTCATCATCTTAAATGTTCCCGGATCTGCAGCAACATCATCAGGATTTCCCATTGGGGCTTTTTCTGAAGTTGTTTCTGTCGGAAGCGGCACTTCAACTTCTTCTAATTGTTTGTCTTTACCGCAAGATTGTAAAACTAATGCGAATGCTAAGCTCGAAAGAAATAATTGAGTCTTTTTCATAAGAATATTATTTGGTAAGTGAATTAATAGTTTCAATATAAAAGCGTTTGGCTTCATCAGATGAAAGATGGCTGATCTGCATCCAGGCGTTGGTTTTGAAGGCATCTCTTAAATCAACGCTTCCCATTCTGTTGGCGTGCATTGTTCCTACAGTTGCTTGTTTGTAATAGGCATAAATTCGAAGCATTACGTCTTGTGGCAAAGCTTCCGTCATATTTGAAGCTCTTTCAAAAGCTTCTTCAAATTCAATATCTATATCTTTGGCACTCATTAAGATTTGGCTGCGATTACGGTTATTCCTCCCACTGCTTTTTGATTAAGCTTTACATTAATTTCAGTTCCGATTGGCAAATACAAATCGACTCTAGATCCAAATTTAATAAATCCGGCATCTTCTCCTTGAACCACCTGCATTCCTTCTTTGGCATAATTCACGATTCTTCGGGCTAAAGCCCCAGCGATTTGACGGTATAGAACTTCGCCAAATACTTGGTTTTCAATAACCACTGTTGTACGCTCGTTCTCTTCACTTGCTTTTGGATGCCAAGCAACCAAATATTTTCCTGGATGGTATTTGCTGAATTTTATGATCCCATTCATGGCATAACGCGTTACGTGTACATTGATCGGAGACATAAAAATCGAAACCATCAGTCTTTTTTCTTTGAAATATTCACTTTCATAAACTTCTTCAATAACAACCACTTTACCATCAACTGGAGCAATGATTTTGGTGTCATTTATGTCAGTAAGTCGTAACGGATTTCTGAAAAATTGTAGCACTAATATAAGAAAAATTAGTGAAAGAATTTGAACGAATTTTAAAATATAAAAATTTGTTATCAATGAATCTGACAATAAAACGATGGCAACAACAACTGCGCAAGTAATAAAAATAATTTTAGCGCCTTCTTTGTGAAATTTAAGCATAATTTAAAATTTGATAAAACAAAAATATAAATGGTGATACAAATATAATACTATCTAAACGATCTAAGATACCTCCGTGACCTGGCATTATCTTTCCGCTGTCTTTTACTCCGGCAATTCTCTTGAATTTTGATTCAATTAAATCGCCAATAGTCCCAAAGATACCGCAAATTAATGAGATGATAATCCAATGTAAAACAGGCTGTTCCACAAGATAGGTTGCAATAAAATAGCTAAAGATAATGGCGAAGAACAAGCCTCCTAAAAATCCTTCGATGGTTTTCTTTGGAGAAATTTTTTCGTAAAGTTTTCTTTTTCCAATAGATTTTCCGACTATGTAAGCAAAAGTATCGTTTGCCCAGATGATTAAGAATATTCCAATCAATATTGTGGGCGCAAATGTTTTTCCTTCAAACGGAAGCTTGGCAATGATAATAAAAGGTAAAATAATATACCCGATCAAATAAACAAATTTAGCCTGTTTGTCAATGTGCTGCCTTCTGTCAGAAAAAAGAAAACGGATCAGTTTGAATGAAATAAAAAGCGTTGCTAGGGTCAGCAAAAAGTCATTCGTGCTATTGAAATTATTGAAGAAGGCAAATAAAGCATATCCGATAAGTGCAATTGCAATTGGTAAAGGTTTTTTTAAGTTTAAAAGATTGCAAAATTCTGAAGTACAGATTACTAGAAAGATAGCAAAAAGCAACAAGAAGCTTTCAATAGAGTAAAGTGTTGCCCCAATGAGTAAAAATATGTAGACTAAGCCCGATAAGGATCTCGTGAGGGTTTCGCGCATTTTAAAGATCTTCTAAAAGCAATAGGTATAAATTTTTGGCAACACTTCCGTACTGCAAAAAATCTTCTTCTTTGGCTTTTTCGAAATATTTTATTGTGGTAATATTTGTAGGGTAGTTGGTTTCGTATTTCTTTTTGATTTCACGAAGACCATCGCTTTTACTGGCCAAAATTTGGCTTGTAGTAGCAAGAATTATAATGTTTACTGGTAATTCATTAGGCTTGTTTTGCTTAATCTGATTGGAAGAAAACAGAACAGAACCTTCGTCAGCTATCAAGTTTTCACAACTTGCAAAAAGAAATTTCGGATGAGCAGGTTTTGTAAATTCTAATTTGTTCTCTTCTAAAAGGCTATATAATTTTGGTTCAAAACACAGTGCTTCAGATTCAAACCAATCATTTTCTTCTAAGATATGTTCAAAATGTTCTTTGACTTCTTCTAAATTTTCACAATACAGAAATTTCCCTCCATTCTTTTTAAAATTGAGCGTAAATAGTTCGTCTGCCGGAATAATAATTTCGGGGTTAAATGGACTTAAGTTGCCCTCTTTTTCCTCATCGGATTCTCCGGTACCAAAAAATTTCTTGAAAAGACTCATAAATAGCCAAAAACTTAATTTGTAATTTGAAAACATTCAAAAATACAAAAATCTTAATTCAAAAGTACTTTTGAATTAAGATTTTTGTAAAAACTTTTAACATTTATTTTTTATTCCTCAAAAACTTCTTCAACTGCTTCTCCAAAAGCACGTTTGCCAAAAATTGTTTCCAAGTCATCTTTAAAAATAACTTCTTTTTCAATCAAGATATCGGCCAACTGGTTCAGTTTATCTTTGTTTTCTTCAAGAATTGTGATTGCTCTTTGGTATTGGCCTTCAATTAAATCTGAAATTTCTTTGTCAATTACCTTTGCAGTATCTTCTGAATATGGTTTTCCGAAGCTGTATTCGCTTTGCCCTGAAGAATCATAATAGGTGATGTTTCCAAGCTTTTCGTTCAAGCCATAGATAGTTACCATTGCTCTGGCCTGTTTGGTGACTTTTTCAAGATCACTCAGCGCTCCAGTAGAAATTCTGTCAAAAGTAACTTTTTCAGCAGCACGTCCGCCCATTGTAGCGCACATTTCATCCAGCATTTGATCGGTTCTCACAATCTGTCTTTCTTCCGGAAGATACCAGGCAGCTCCTAAACTTTGCCCTCTTGGAACAATTGTTACTTTAATAAGCGGTGCAGCGTGTTCTAACATCCAACTGATGGTTGCGTGGCCTGCTTCGTGAATTGCAATAGCGCGTTTTTCTTCTGGCGTAATGATTTTATTTTTCTTTTCTAAACCGCCAATGATTCTATCGACAGCATCTAAGAAATCTTGTTTGTCAACCGCTTTTTTGTCATAACGTGCTGCAATTAATGCGGCTTCGTTACAAACATTTGCAATGTCAGCTCCTGAAAATCCTGGCGTTTGTTTTGCCAAGAAGTCAGTATCTAGACCTTCTGCTTTTTTCAAGGGAGCCAAATGCACTTCAAAAATCTCCTTGCGTTCTCTGATGTCCGGAAGGTCAACATAAATTTGCCTGTCAAAACGTCCCGCTCTCATCAAAGCTTTGTCAAGAACATCAGCTCTGTTGGTAGCAGCCAAAACGATTACGTTTGTATTTGTTCCAAAACCGTCCATTTCTGTAAGCAATTGGTTCAAAGTATTTTCACGTTCATCGTTAGAACCAGACATATTGTTTTTTCCCCTTGCACGGCCAACAGCGTCAATTTCATCAATAAATATGATTGCAGGAGATTTTTCTTTGGCTTGTTTGAACAAATCACGAACACGTGAAGCTCCAACACCCACAAACATCTCTACGAAATCAGAACCTGAAAGAGAAAAGAAAGGTACTTTTGCTTCTCCGGCAACCGCTTTTGCAAGCAATGTTTTTCCTGTTCCAGGAGGGCCGACTAATAGAGCTCCTTTTGGAATTTTTCCTCCAAGATTGGTATATTTTTCTGGATTTTTCAAGAATTCAACGATTTCTTGAACTTCTTCTTTCGCACCTTCTAATCCGGCAACATCTTTAAATGTAATTTTTACATCCGTTTTTTCATCAAATAATTTAGCTTTTGATTTACCGATATTAAAAATTTGTCCGCCACCGCCAGCTCCACCGCCAGAAGACATTCTTCTCATGATGAATAGCCAAATGGCAACGATTAAAATTATTGGAAGAAGACCGATTAAGATACCGCTCCAGTCATTTTTAGCCTTGTAGTCAAAACTTTTAAGTTTGCCTTGAGACATGGCTACTTCTAGTTTTTCTTGAAAAGACTTGGTGTCACCAACATCTTCAATTACATAATGAGGACCGGTATTTGGTCGGTCAAAAATGTCTTTGGTAACTTTTTTATTTGCAGCATCAGCTAAACCAGCTTTGTTTAAGAAAATTTCAGCCTCACTTCGGTTATAAATAATAACTTTTTCAACTTGATTTTTTTCTAAAAGAGGTTGGAATTCTGAAGCACTGATTTTACCGCCTTCTTCAATTTTTGAACCGCCCGAAGCCCAATTCAAAATCAAGAAGAATACAATCAAACCGCCATAAATCCACCACGGACTCATTTTAAATTTTTTTGGATTCGAATTTGGATTATTTTCTTTAGCCATTGCTGTTTATTTCTTTAATATTTGTTTTGAATAGTTGTGATTTTGGCATCACCCCACAAACTCTCGATGTTGTAGTACTCACGAATATGCTTTTGGAAAACGTGAACCACAATGTTTACATAATCCATCAACACCCATTCGCCGTTTTCAGTACCTTCAACGTGCCAAGGCTTGTCTTTTAATTCTTTTGAAACTATTTTTTGAACAGAGTTAACGATAGAGTTAACTTGTGTGTTTGAAGTACCATTGCAGATCACAAAATAATCACAAACGGTGTTGTCGATTGCTCTTAAATCTAGAATATCAATATCATTTCCTTTAACTTCTTCAATCCCTTTAATGATGTTGGCTAACAAATCATCATTACTTATATTCTTTTTCGCCATTTAAATTTTATATGTTTTCGCAAAGTTATCATTTTTTGTCTTTATTTTTGAACCTTAACACAAGATTAAAACATAACTTTAATTATTTTCTATGAACATCATCAAACTCGATGCCATTAACTCAACCAATGATTACCTAAAAACACTATTGCAACGACAGTTTGTGGAGAATTTCACGATTGTAAGTGCTGAAAACCAAACTAATGGTCGTGGCCAGATGGGTTCTGAATGGAGTGTGGAACAGGGTAAGAGCCTCACGTTTAGTGTGTTGGTTAAAGATTTGCTTCTTGAGATTAGCCATATTTTTCATCTTAACGTGGCTGTTGCTGTAAGTGTTGTGGAGGCTTTATCTTTTTTACAAATTAAAGATTTAGCAATCAAATGGCCTAACGACATTATGGCAGAAGGAAAAAAAATTGGTGGCATACTTATCGAAAACAGTATCAAAAGTGACGGAGAAATCTTTTCAATAGTAGGTATAGGATTGAATGTGAATCAAAAAAACTTTGAAAATCTACAAAAAGCTTCCTCAATTTCAATTTTGAAAAATCAAGAATTTGACAAACAAGAAATTTTGGCAACAATTCTGCAGAATTTAGGCAGAAATATTTCACTGGTAATGAATAAAAATACCGAACCGATATGGGAAAAATACCACTCAGTTTTATATAAAAAAAACGTACCGATGCCTTTTGAAAATACGCATGGACAAAAATTTATGGGTATAATTCAAAACGTGAACCAAGAAGGTAAACTGCTGATAAAATTAGAAGATGAGTCAGTTAAAAAGTTTAATATAAAACAAATAAAAATGCTGTATTAATCGGTGTTTACAGGGAAATAAAGCCTAAATATAGCACCTTCATTTGGTTTGCCTTCGGCAGTAATTATTCCTTTGTGAACTTGCATTATTTTCTTGCATAAAGCCAATCCAACGCCTGATCCTTTGTATTCATCTTGCGCATGAAGCCTTGAAAAAATATTAAAAATATTTTCAGAAAATTTTTGCTCAAAGCCAATACCGTTATCAGATAACTCTAAAACTTGGAACAGTTGTTCAGAATCGTTTTTTTGGATTGCGGTTGATCTGACAGTAATAATTGGCGCTTTGTCTGGAAAAGAATATTTCAGCGAATTTTGTACCAAGTTTGAAAATAATTGCTTCATTAAAAACGGCATTCCCTTTATTTTTGGAAGTTTTTCGATGTTTAAAAGAGCTTCTTTTTCATTGATTAATTCTTGTAAATCAGAAATAACTTCGCCAAAGACTTCATTTGGATCTACAATTTCAAAAGAATCGTCAATATGCTGAATTCGGGTATATTTTAAAATATCTATTAAAAGCGTTTGCATCCTTTGTGCTGAATTATTCATCCTCTGCACCGAATTGATGACTGTTTCAGAGAAATTTTCGTTTTCTTTTCCTAAAAGGCGAGACGAAATCATCTGAATTTTTCGCAGTGGTTCCTGCAGATCGTGCGTGCTGATCCAGTTGATGTTTTCTAATTCTGAATTGGTTTCTTTTAAAATCTCGCTTAGTTTTCTATATTTTTCTTCCTCTTGCGTAATAATCAAAAGGTTGAGTTGTTTTTCAAGCGTGTGTGCATAATTTGCTGCGGCATTTAATTCAGGCTGTAACCACACCTTGCTTTGGCATTTTACAATCTCTCGATATAATTCAAAAGAATTTCTCGGATACAAACCTTTTTCATCTTTCACGATTGCTTTATTCGGATCGCCCGCCCAATTTATTTCCGTAAGCGATTCTGGCCGAAACCAAATGACACAATCATAGCTTTCAGCATTTAAAGAATGATAAATAATTCCAGAAGCTTCTTGGCAATAATCCTCGGGATTTGGCAACGAAGCCATTAATTTATCCGTATGGAAAGTTCTTTTTTTGGTGTGGTCCGATAGCCACAATGAAAGTCTTTCAATATTGGCATCGTCAGGTGTCACACCGCTTTTGTAAATAGTGGAATTAAAAAGAATGGCCACGCCAGAAGCATTACAGATTTCAAGAATCTCAGGACTTCGCGCAATATTTTCAAAAGATTCTTCTCTTGCCGGAAGATTAAAAGAATTTAATTTTTCTAAGGCAATATTTGATTTTCTGGCCACTTCATATTCTTCATTTGACTGGCGGATATCAATTTGTGACGTAATGAAATGGCCTTGCAATTGCGCTGCCAAGCGAATTTCAGGCGTTAAATTTTTAGGACTGTAATGATGGCAGGCAATCAATCCCCATAATTTTTTTTGGTGGATCAATGAAATGGTCAAAGTTGCCCCAACGCCCATATTATGCAAATATTGCACGTGAATTGGTGAAGTGCTTCGTAAAATGGAAAGGCTCAAGTCAAGATTTTTGGAATCATTTCCATCATCAATCGTGTAGAGCGGAACCGGTCGGTAATTGACATCGACAATCAGCCTCAAAAGGTTCTGCATATACAATTCGCGCGCTTGCAAAGGAATATCGGTATGCGGATAATGTAAGCCCAAAAAAGGCTCTAAATCGTCACGAACACTTTCTGCAAAGACTTCTCCGTTGTAATCTTTATCAAATCGGTAAATCATGACACGGTCATAACCAGTGATTTCTCGAGTGCCTTTTGCTACCATGTCGCACAATTCTTTCAAAGTGTGCGTGTCGTTCATGTAAGATAAAAACTGGGAAGTCTGGTCATAAACATCAGTCAGTTTTTTTGTGGTTTCAGAAAAAGGTTCCGCTTCTAAGATATAATTGTCATTGCTTTTATGGATCGTGCACAAAAAATCGGCTCCGTTTAAATCTAATTTTAAAAGAGAAGAAGAAAGTAACAAGTTTTTTGAAATATAATCTTCAACTAAAAACTGTTGGTTTTGGCCAAAAACAGCTTCAAATGTTTGATTCAAGACCGATTTGTGATCTACAAAAATGTAATCTTGAATATTTCCGCTACAGAAATCAATTTTCCAAGTTTCTGAATTGATTCCTAATAAAAAACCGTGAGGCTGAATGCTTCCTGGAATGTGAATGGGTTCAAACTCGCAATTGGTTAAATTCACGATGTCGCGATTGACAATGTCCTTAATCTTCATAAACTATAACGTAGAATTTTCAGATAAATGTTTGCCAATAACTCTAAATGCATAATCAGCACCTGCAATAATTTCCTCGTGAGAATTTGTTTTTGATTCAAATTCCGTCAAAGAATTCAGATATTTCTTCCAGAAACTTCCTGTTTTATTTCCGTATCCTGAAAAATAGGAAGCTCCTTTTTCTTCATTGTAGCCTAAATTTTTCTGAACATTTTTCAAGATAAATCTTCCGCCAAGCGTGGAACCTTCTACGACATACATAATTCCCATGGCAAAAGCCACGGACATTTCTGAAGCATTTTTAAAAGGAGAAACTGTCTGTTTTTTTTCGCTTCCGGCCACTTTTAAATCGCTTAAAATTTGTTGCGCTTTTTTTCTTTCGTCTAAATCAGCGATTTCTTCCTGTAAAATAGGATAAATGTCGTTCTCTAAATTTTGGACAACATCGTGCATTAAACTTAAATACAAAGCATATTCTTCCACGGTTATCGTTGGAGCAATTATTGACATTGAAATCGGCAAAGCTTCCAGTTGTTTATGGGGCTCTGAAGTTTTAGCTTTCAAATTGTTTAAAAAAGTAATCGAGCCTACTTCGTCAGTTTTTAAATTTTCAACGCTCATTTGTGGGTTTGTTAATTGTTTAAATACACAAAATTTTCTTTGCTTGGCTTGAATGTATTCCAGTTTATATTCAAAGTATGCAGTATTGTTTTTTTCAAAAGTGAAAAGTCAGAAGGTTTTGGAACATAATAACTGGCACCCATTTCCCTGCTTTTTGAAATCGTTCGTTCGTCATTTGAAGTCGAAAATATTACGATTGGAAGATTTTTATATTCTTCTGAACTTCTCAATTGCTCCAAAACATCAAATCCGGTGAAGCCGGGCATATTTAAATCTAAAAATAAAATATGCGGATTAGGCGGTGGATTCTTTAAATCATGCAATAATTTTTTTCCGTTATTTTGGGTAACTATATTCAAGTGCTCTCCTAAGGCGCTCGTGACTTCCATAAAAAATTCTAAATCTTCAGGATCGTCGTCTGTGTAAAATATGGTAAACTCATTTTTCATAATCATTTCTTTTTATAGCGCGTTATTACAAATATAAATAAAGCAAAATAAATTTCATGTTAAAATCACGTCAAACTTATGGTAAAATGTCTGAATTTGATATAAAAAAAGCCTTTTAGAACGAACTAAAAGGCTTTTTTTATAAGCTTATATTTACTTTTATAATTTATGCATGTTATTTGCTAGTGTCTCGATAAATTTGGTGATTGGCCCTTTGACCATCATGGCCATCATGGCATTGAATTCTCCTTCAAAATGCAATTGGACATCACTTGCATCCTCAGAAGTTGGCGTAATGTTTCCGGTTAATGTAAACGGAAGTTTATCACTCGCAGCGCCTAAAACGACTTTTGTCGGAACAATTTTGTCTTTCATTTTTAGCTTTATTTCAGGCATCCCTTTTAATCCAAAGATAAAAGCATCTTCACCTGTCACTTCAAATTTGGCAATATTGTCAGGCATTAATTTTTCAAAATTCTTTGCGTCAATCAATTGGTCAAATAAATATTGGGCCGATTTGGGTACGCTAACTTTTGGACTATCTAAATTCATGTTTTATGTCATTGCGAGGAACGAAGCAATCTCATCCTCAAATTTGTCATTGCGGGGAACGAGGCAATCTCGTTCTTTTTTATCTTTAAAAACTATACTTCCACATTCCAAGTGGATGGGCTTTTGCTCCATTCTTGCAATGTTTCTTGTTCTTCTTCGGTAATATATCTTTTGGCAACAGCCAATTCTAATAAATTTTCATAATTGCTCAAAGTCCACAAATCAATATTGGCTTTTTTGAAATTTTCTGTCGCTACATCAAAACCATACGTGAAAATGGCTACCATCCCTTTGACGTTCGCGCCTGCTTCTTTTAAAGCTTCAACGGCCATCAAACTGCTGTTTCCGGTGCTGATCAAATCTTCAACCACCACCACATTCTGACCTTTTTGCAAGAAGCCTTCGATCTGATTTTGTCTTCCGTGCTTTTTAGCTTCCGGACGGACATAAACAAATGGAAGTCCCATATATTCGGCAACAAGGATGCCGATTCCAATGGCGCCAGTAGCAACTCCAGCAATAACATCTGGCTTTCCGAATTGTTTTTCTAAATTTTTAGAAAATTCTTCCCTGATGTAATTTCTTATCGGTGGAAATGAGAGCGTTATGCGGTTATCACAATAAATTGGTGATTTCCATCCAGAAGCCCATGTAAAAGGATTTTTTGGATTCAATTTAATTGCATTTATTTGTAAAAGCAATTCGGCAGTTTTCTGTGCGGTGTCTTTATTAAAAATCATACCACAAATGTATAAAGTTTTTGTCAACGATAGGCCACTTTTTTTAACTAATGAAATAGTTAAAGAAACCGATTTTCAACTTTTCTTGTTAGAAAGTGTTGATATTCATCAGCTTATCGTGAAAATGTTCCAAAATAAAATTCAAAAAGCCTATTTGTATCATCCTGACGAGAAGGAGATTATGAAAATGCTAAAAGAAAAAATTCCTGTAAATAAAGCGGGTGGAGGACTTGTTTACAATAAAAAAGGGGAAGTTCTTTTCATCTTAAGAAACGGAAAATGGGACCTTCCAAAAGGCGGAATTGAGAAAGGAGAAGAGATTGATCAGACGGCAATTCGCGAAGTGGAAGAGGAAACTGGCGTAGCTGGATTAAAAATTAACAAGAAACTTCAGAAAACCTATCACGTATTTATCCGAAATGGCAGATACAAATTAAAAATAGTGCATTGGTTTGAAATGCAAACCGATTTTGAAGGTACTCCGATGCCCCAAGAAGAGGAAGGGATTGAAAAAGTAGCGTGGCTGAATCCTGACGAAATTAAAGAAGCCTTGAAAAATTCTTTTGAAAATATCAAACTTTTGTTTGAGGCGAAAAGCTCCTGAAATAGGAGTTTTTTTTATGTCGATTTTTCAAGCTAAGAAAAACTCAAAACTCATTATTCATAACTCATAATTCATTTACCTTTGCAAAATGAACAATAATCACCATTCTACAAATCTGCTTTTGAATTTAGGTTTCGAAAGCCTGAACGAAATGCAGTTTGCTGCACAAGAAGCTATTTTAGAAGAAAGCAATGTTTTGTTGCTTTCTCCAACAGGTTCGGGGAAAACGCTGGCTTTCTTGATGCCTATCTTTGAAATGTTGCAACCCGAAATTCTTTCGGTTCAATGTTTAATCATCGTTCCGTCTCGGGAATTGGGCTTGCAAATTGAGCAGGTTTGGAAAAAAATGGGAACGGGCTACAAAGCAAACGTTTGTTATGGCGGCCATTCTTTAGATACCGAAATTAAAAATTTAAGCAATCCCCCGGCAGTTTTAATCGGAACGCCAGGGCGGCTTGCCGACCATATTGACAGAGAAACCTTTCGTACGGATAAAATCCAAACGTTGGTTTTAGATGAATTTGACAAATCATTGCAATTGGGTTTCCATGAAGAAATGTCTTTTATCATCGGGAAATTACCGAAATTGAACAAAAGAGTTTTGGTTTCGGCAACTTCTGATATTGAAATTCCAAAATACACAAGAGTTGTAAATCCTGCGATTTTAGATTTTATTCCGAAAGAAGAAGAGAAAACCAATCTCTCGATGAAGATGGTGGTTTCGAAGGAAAAAGATAAAATCAACACACTTTTCAATTTGATATGCAGTTTGAAATCAGAATCGGCCTTGATTTTTTGCAATCATCGTGACGCTGCAGAACGAATCAGCGATACGTTAAACGAGAAAGGAATTTACGCGACGTATTATCACGGAGGCATGGATCAAGACGAGCGCGAACGCGCTTTGATCCAGTTCAGAAACGGCAGCGTGAGTTATTTGATTACGACCGATTTGGCCGCGCGTGGGTTGGACATTCCAGAAATGAAGCACGTGATTCATTACCATTTGCCGTCAAAAGAAGACGAATTTACACATAGAAACGGTAGAACTGCTAGAATGTTAGCTTCCGGAACAGCGTATATCTTGGCGCACGAAAGCGAGAAAAAAATGGATTACATCAATTATGGAATGCCAGTTTTAAACGTAGAAAATGCTGTAAATCTTCCGAAACCACCCCAATTTCAGACGATTTATATTTCGGGCGGCAAGAAAAATAAATTGAATAAGATTGATATCGTTGGCTTCTTTTCCCAAAAAGGAAAATTAGAAAAAGGCGATTTAGGTTTGATTGAAGTAAAAGATTTCATTTCTTTCGCAGCCGTGAAATTCGGGAAAGTAAAAGACTTGCTGCAAAATATCAAGGATGAAAAAATGAAAGGCAAGAAATTTAAGATTGAAGTGGCGCGGAAAGTTGTTAAGAAAGAGGAATAGATTTAAGAAAAAAGAAGCAAGAAGAAAGATTGGAATGTCTTTTCTCTTGCTTCTTTTTTCTATTCTTAAAAAATATTATATTTTCTTCACATAAGCAGTGATAATCACAATCTGCTGGCCATCCACTTTTCCTTCAATATAGGTTTCATTTTCGTGGTCCAAGCGGATGTTTCTCACGGCAGTTCCTTGTTTTGCCACCATGCTTGAACCTTTTACTTTCAAGTCTTTGATTAAAACAACAGAATCGCCGGTTTGCAAAATCACGCCGTTGCTGTCTCTGTGAACCAATTTATTTTCGTCGTCATCGCCTTCTCCCGTTGCTTGTGCCCACGCCAAATCGTCTTCATCAAGATACATCTGCTCTACTAATTCTTGATTTTTCAAACGGCTTAACATTCTCCAAGAAACCACCTGAACCGGCAAATGCTCGCTCCACATGCTGTCGTTTAAGCATCTCCAAAGATTGGCATCCATTGTTTCTGGATTTTCAATTTGGTCGATTATCGTTTGGCTTGCCAAAATGCTTTCGTCAATACCGCCTTTTCTTGTAGGAAGAATAGTGTACACTTTTAAATTTTCTGTCGCTCCAGAAAGTTCACATTTTCCACCGCTTCTTTTGATCAATTCTCTTTCTATACTCATTTTATAGGTTGTTATTTTTGGCGAAAGTACTGTTTATTAGTGCTTCTTACAAATTAAAATTATTTTACCCGAACAGCATCTGGAACTAGCAATTCATATTCGCCACCGTTTCTCAACACATCACGAACGATGCTTGAACTGATGTATGAAGTATTTGCGGCGGTCAAAAGAAACACGGTTTCAATTTTTGAAAGTTTTCTATTCGTATGGGCAATTGCTTTTTCAAATTCAAAATCAGCAGGATTGCGCAAACCTCTGAGAATGAATTTTGCTTTTACTTTTTTGCACAAATCAATCGTCAATCCTTCATACGTCAGAACCGAAACCGAGGGATCGTTTTCAAAACATTCTTCGATAAAACGCTTTCTTTCGTCTAAAGAAAACATATATTTTTTTTCGGCATTGACACCAATTGCCACAATTATCTTGTCAAAAAGCGGAATGCTTCTTTTGATGATGTCATAATGACCTAAAGTAATGGGGTCAAAAGAACCTGGGAATACTGCTATTTTTTCCATATTTTGTTATTTGCCACGAATTATGCGAATTCGCACGAATTTAATTTGAATAATGTTGTAGTAATCAATGACTGCCAACTAATATCTGAAAACTGCCAACTATACTGCTATTTCTTCCACAAACTTCTTCTTTTCAAAGCAATTTCAATTTCATTGTCTAATAAATCAGAGAAATTTAATTTGGCATAAGTCGCTTGTTGCGGAAAAATACTTTGTGGCGACAATCCTGGATTGGTGTTGATTTCAATAAAATGAGGCACGCCGTCCATAATAATGAATTCGCTTCGTGAAAAACCAGTCATTCCTAAAGCTTCATATACTTTTTTTGCCATTTCAATCACTTCTTTCTCTGTTTCTGGCGACAATCGGGCTGGCGTAATTTCTTCTGACTTGCCTAAATATTTGGCTTCATAATCAAAGAAATCATTTTCTGAAACAATTTCGGTCAAGCCCAGCACTTTGGTTTCTCCTTTATAATTTAAAACGCCCACAGAAACCTCGGTTCCTTTTAAGTACGATTCAATCAAAATATCGCTGTCTTCCGCGAAAGCGAAATCCAACGCTTTTTCAAAATCAGCCAAGTCATTTACTTTTGAAACTCCTAAACTGCTTCCAGATTGATTTGGTTTTACAAAGAAAGGCAAGCCTAACTGGGCTTTAATTTCCTCACCCGAAATCACGTCTCCTTTTGATAAATAAATCGAATCAGCTTTTGGAATATTAAACTTTGAAAGCACTGAAAGCGTATCTCTCTTGTTAAAAGTCAAAGCTGATTGATAGAAATTACAGCCCGTGTACGGAATTTCCAAAAGTTCCCAATACGCTTGCAAATGTCCGTCTTCGCCTGGCGTTCCGTGAATGGTGTTGATGATGGCGTCAAATTTTATTTTTTGTCCGTTTTCGGTGAACGTAAAATCAGATCTGTCGATCGGCAATTTAGTTCCGTCCACAATTGCATTCCATCCATCCAATAAAATGTGGATTTCAAACGTTTTGTATTTGTTTTGATCGAGATTGCTCAAAATTAATTGACCACTTCGAAGTGAAATTACTGATTCATCAGAATATCCACCCATAACAACGGCTATGTTCATTTTTGGCTTAAGATTTAAGGTTTAGGGTTTAAGGTGATTTTAAAAGCCAAAAATAGCTCTTGAAACAACCGTCAACTGAAAACAAAATTATCACTAATTATTGAAACTAAAAACCTTTAGGATTTTTATATCTTTGCACCAAATACATTTTTTATGACTTTAGGACAATATCTTACAAGTAAATCTTTTTTCAAGCGATTGGCGTTGGCGTTGGTTATCGTAATTGCTATCGTTTTTGCAGTTTTGCAATATTTGAGTTTTGCGACTGACCACGGAAACGAAATCACAGTTCCAGACCTTCGAAAATTAACAGAAGAACAAGTCGGAAGCAAATTAGACGAACTTAATTTAGAGTATGTTTTGCTTGATACGGTTGATTATAATGCTGATTTTCCAAAATATTCAGTGGTAAAGCAAGACCCGCTTCCAGGAGCGAAAGTGAAAGATGGTAGAAAAATTTATATCAAAGTAAATTCTAACGGATTTGGAGATGTAACCGTTCCAGATTTGATCGAAAAAACTTTGCGCCAGGCAGAACCAACCTTAAAAGCACTTGGTTTTGAAATTGGCAAAAAAACATACAAGCCTTATTTAGGAAAAGATATGGTTCTTGAGATGTCATCTGGCGGAAAAAAATTAAAAGCCGGCGACAAATTGAAAAAATCTTCTGTGATTGATTTGGTTTTAGGAGATGGAAAAGTAGCATTCGAGGAAGAAGTCGATTCTACGCAAAATGAAAATGGTACACAAACAGAAACAGAAAACGCAGAATGATAGAAAATCCAGTTGCTGACGAAACGTTAGACGAAGAATTATATGAGCATTTTAAATTTGAAGCGACAAAAGGGCAGATGCCCTTGCGTGTGGACAAGTTTTTAATGAACTTGGTAGAAAATGCTACCCGAAATAAAATACAACAGGCCGCTGAAGCCGGAAATATTATCGTGAACGATGTGGCCGTAAAGTCAAATTACAAAGTGAAAGCTTTTGACGTAGTTCGCATTATGTTGTCGCATCCGCCGTTTGAAAATTTGATTTTGGCCGAAGACATTCCGCTGGATATTGTTTTTGAGGACGATGCGCTTTTGGTAATCAACAAGCCGGCCGGTTTGGTCGTTCATCCAGGACATGGAAATTACACCGGAACCTTAGTAAACGCATTGGCTTTCCACTTCGAGAATTTGCCGTTAAACAGCAGTGAAAGACCCGGATTGGTCCACCGAATCGATAAAGATACCTCAGGACTTTTGGTGGTTGCAAAAACAGAATTTGCAATGACTTTCTTGGCCAAACAATTTGAAGAAAAAACGTCAGAAAGAGAATATATTGCCCTTGTTTGGGGAAATGTAGCCGAAGAAGAAGGAACAATAACAGGAGATATTGCGCGACATGCCAAAGACCGAATGCAAATGGCAGTGGTGCCTGACGGCGAAGGAAAACACGCCGTGACGCATTACAAAGTTCTCGAGCGTTTTGGATACGTGACGCTGGTTTCTTGCAAATTAGAAACCGGAAGAACACACCAAATTCGCGTGCATTTGAAATCAATCGGACACACGCTTTTTAACGACGAACGTTATGGCGGAAACCTGATTTTAAAAGGAACAACCTTCACAAAATACAAACAGTTTATTGACAATTGTTTCAAAGTTTTGCCAAGACAGGCGCTTCACGCCAAGACGTTAGGTTTCGTTCATCCAACGACCAAAGAGTTTATGAGTTTTGACACCGAACTTCCCGAAGATATGAAAGAATGTATCTTGAAATGGCGTTCTTATTCTAATTCTCACACCACTGAGGAAGAAGAAAATTAGCAAACAGCTCCTTGAGAAATCAAGGAGTTTTTTTTTTTTTTTGATATTGCGAGCAACGAAACAATCTTTTTTTTGAAGCCAAGCTTTAGGCATTTTTTTAAACGCAATTCCTGCTGGATGGCACTCGCTGTGCTGTTGCTTAACCGCATCAGCACTCGCTCAAACAAAGTCGCTATCGGGGCTGTAAGGCTGTCGATGTTCGTTTTCAGAAAGATTTATGGAACTTGTGCAGGAAAAAAAAAATTAAATAGGATTATGCTGAAAACAATAGCCATTTGCAATGCTTGTCCTACGTTTGCATCGGTTTCCTTTTTTAGTCTTTCCGTTGCATTGTACTGTTGAAGCAATTCCTTTTGCTTTTTTTGAATTAGAAAAAAGGGCGTTTGTATTGGAGGGCTTGCATATTTTGCAAGGTTCCAGTCCTAAATTATAAGCATCAGTTTCATCTATTTTTTGTGAAACGTTTTTTACCATTCGGCAATTGTGCTTGTGAAATTTTTTACCAGAAGGCGTTTTGTAAACCGACTGTGCATTCATTGAAAATCCAACAAGTAAAAAAAGCAAGAATTTGTACATAGCAATGTTTTGTGAAATTTTACGCTTGTTTTGCAATGTAAGAATTTAATGGGTTTCTTTTTGCAATAATTTAATATTTAGCTTAAGCATAATTCAACATATTTCCGTAACTTGTAGTATAAGAAAAAGACAAAAACCAATCAACCTAAAATACTACAGTTATGGAAACCAAAATTACTTCTGGAAAAGGGGAAGAGTACAGCACTCCTAAATCGTTGTCTGAAGAACTTTTCAGTAAAAAAGAATCGATTAAGAAAAAAGTAAAAGACAAAAATCTCCAGTTAAAAAATCTTTTAAAAACCAATTTAGAACTGCTTAAAAGCAATGACATCAACTCGATGCTTTTGTTCTAAAGATTAAAATATAGTGCTATGGAAAATGAAAATGCTAAAAGAAACGAAAAACAGCCTGACATTAATGCTGACAATGCTACTGCAAAAGATTTAAAAAGCAACGGTGACATCAAGGCAGTTCCCGCGGAAGGCGAAGATAACGACGATTATCAAAACGATAATACCGACAAATATCTGGCGATGGAGCAACCTGGCGTTCAATACACGAAAGAGAATGATTTCAGCTTAGAATCTGATAAAGGCGGCAGAACCAACTCTAATAAATTTGATGAAAATGGCGGCAACA
The DNA here is from genome assembly GCF_003865365.1 of Flavobacterium macacae. Lineage (GTDB taxonomy): Bacteria > Bacteroidota > Bacteroidia > Flavobacteriales > Flavobacteriaceae > Flavobacterium > Flavobacterium macacae. Next base: position 26,440 of record NZ_RQVR01000018.1, read on the forward strand.
GCAGAAATTCTGATGCGTTCAGCCAAGACGATTATCTTTTGGAAGACAATTTAGATTTAGACGAAGACCAAAATAAGTCTATTTCAACGGATGATGAAGATTATGAAGAGCTAAACGAAAATTAGCAGTTTTATGTAATCGAAAAAAGCCCAGTTTTTAAGAAAACTGGGCTTTTTTATGCTGAGTTTTAAAATTACTTAATTCTCTAGAGCGTGAAGGATCTCGTTTTTAAGCAAACCGCTTCCGCCACCATAATGCTGGATGATCCTGCAATCTGGATTTGTTTCTTGAAAGAATTTACAAAGTTTTTTTTCACTTTCTTCTTCAATTCCACAGCCCAGAAGTACGATTCTAAAATTTATTTTTTCAAATAAATCCTGAGCAGTTTCGTCAGTTTCAGCTCCAGCTCCAAACCAATCTTCATTTGCATTAAGCAATCTGACGACCGTTTCAAGAATTTCTGGATGTCTTCCGATGTAGAGAATGTTTAGCATTTTTTTTTCTTTTAAGTTTCAAAGTCTCAAATTAAACTCTGGAACTCTGAAATTTTTTAAAAAAATTTATCCTTGAATAAACTGCAATTCGATATTCAATTTTACTTCTTCTCCCACTAAAACACCGCCTGTTTCAAGAGCAGAGTTCCAGTTCAATCCCCAGTCTTTACGGTTGATTTTTCCTGTTGCAGAAAGTCCGGTTTTTGTATTTCCCCATGGATCTTTTGCCAGTCCGCCAAATTCAACGTCTAATTTTACTTGTTTTGTCACTCCGTGAAGCGATAAATCTCCGGTTAATTTGTACTCACCTTCACTGATTTTATCAAAAGAAGTTGATTTGAAAGTTAACTTTGGAAATTGTTCTGCGTCAAAAAAATCAGCACTTTTCAAGTGATTGTCACGATCGGCATTTCCTGTAGTGATCGAACTTGTTTCTCCTGAGAAATCAAATTTTGCAGTTGAAAAATCATCGCCTTCCGTTTCAATGGAAGCATCAAATTTTTCGAAGTTTCCAGAAACGTTTGTAAACATCATGTGTTTTACTTTAAATCCAATTTCTGAGTGCGCTGGGTCAATTGCCCATTTTGTTGTAGCCATAATTTTTTAGTTTAAAAGTTTCTAAGTTATTAAGAGGCAAAGTTCCTGAAATTTCTCGCTTTGCGTTTGTTTTTATAATTTTCTAATTTACAACTTTTTGATTACAAAGCCATTGGGACTTCCATCAAAAGAATTTCTGAATTTTCAGACAGGGCTTGAATTTGGATATTACCTACGTTCCAAATTCCCAAACCGTCTCTTTGGTTCAAATCTACATTTCCGATTTTAAAATCTCCTTTTAAGACGAAAGCATAAATTCCGTTTCCTGGTTTTTTCAAATCATACGAAGTTGTAAAATCTTTTTCAAATTTTCCCATGTGAAACCACGCATCTTGATGAATCCAAACCCCAGCATCGTCTGGATTCGGAGAAATAATTTGTTGCAAGTTGTTGTGGCGATCGCTTTCGTTTAACGTAATTTGATCGTATCGTGGCGTTACGTTCTTTTTATTTGGGTACACCCAAATTTGAAGAAACTTCGTCAGTTGGTCTTTGTTTTTATTGCTTTCGCTATGAAAAATTCCGGTTCCGGCACTCATCACTTGAATGTCGCCTTTTTTGATAACCGCCGTATTTCCCATACTGTCTTGATGTTCTAAATCGCCTTCTAGCGGAATAGAGATAATTTCCATATTATCGTGCGGATGTTTTCCAAAACCCATTCCGCCATCGACTTTATCATCGTTTAAAACTCTCAAAACCCCAAAATTCATTCTGTCAGGATTATGATAATTGGCAAAACTAAAAGTGTGAAATGATTCTAGCCAGCCATGATTGGCGTGACCGCGCGTGTTTGCTTTGTGCAAAATTGTATTTTCCATAATTAGTGAATTTGGGTTGGGTAAATGATTGTATCCGATAGGCTCTAATGGCGTGATTTTGTCAGTTTCGTTTTTCATCACATCGCTAATGGTTGCAGAAGTAATACACATTCCGGTTCCCATTAACCCCTTTTTTATAAAATCTTTGCGTTCCATTTTTGTTCTTATTTGATAATACAAATTTCGGACAGAAATAAAACATGGGCATTGAACTAGGACAAGAAATGAATGTAGAAGTTAGATTTCAGATTTCAGTATGGAGTAATGCGATGAAAGAAGCTGTTGCATCAAAACTTCAAGAGTAGAGGTATAGGAAAATATCTGAGAATCGGCGGTAAAAACTATTGTTTTGCCAATTTGGTTCTCACTTTGCTTAAAAATTCTGCAGAAATTCCCAAATAAGAAGCGATGTAGTGTTGTGCAACTCTTTGCGGAATCGTTGGATATGATTCTAAAAACTCTAAATATTTTTCGGTAGCCGTTTGCGAAATATTGTGGAACAATCGGTTTTGGGTTACTGCTAAATTGCGTTGCATTAAAATGCGGTAGGCTCTTTCAAAGCGAGGCGCTTTTTCAAAAAGGGCTTCTTTTGATTCTGGCGTAAACGTGAAAAACTCGCAATCTTCTAAAGTTTCAATGTAAACTTGCGAGGGCCTTGTTTCATAAATACTGAATGAAATGTCGCTTAACCAAGCGTTTTCAATCGCAAATTGCAAAATAACTTCGAAGCCGTTCGTGTCAATATAATATTTTCTGACGCAACCTTTAATCACAAATGCTTCGAAATTGCACATTTCGCCTTCGTGAAGCATCATGGTTTTTTTGGGTACTTTTTTATATTCAACTAATGAATTGAAAATATCTAACTCTTCTTTAGAAAAAGAAACATATCTGCTGATGCTTTCGTTGATTTGAGAATACAAAGTCGCGGTTTTTTTTTGAGTTTAGACAAATATAATTAAAAGTTTTTGAACACTAGTCGTGACCGTGTTACTCTTGTTGTTAATAGATTTCATTTATAATTCTATAGTTTTTCTTGTTAATTTGGTGGTTTGAATTGTAATTTCATTTCGTATTTTTGAATTCAAAATTGATACCATGAAAATCGTACTATCTCCTGCAAAATCGCTTGATTTCGAAACAGCACTTCCTTCTAAAAAATATACAGAATCTAAATTTTTAAAAGAATCAAACACGGTCCACAACGTTTTGAAAAAGCTGAAGCCAAAGCAACTTTCAGAATTAATGTCGATTTCTGAGAAATTGGCCGATTTAAATTGGGAAAGAAATCAACAATGGGCAATACCTTTTACACCAGAAAATGCCCGCCAAGCGATTTATGCTTTTAATGGAGATGTTTACACCGGTTTGGATGCGTATACTTTGCCTCTTGAAAAAGTAGACGAATTGCAAGACAAACTTCGCATTTTATCAGGATTGTATGGTTTATTAAGACCGATGGATTTGATACAGCCGTATCGTCTTGAAATGGGAACGAAGCTTCCGATTGGAAAAAACAAAAATCTGTATGAATTTTGGAAAGCAAAAATTACCAAAGAATTAAATTCAGAATTGACAAAAGATGAACTTTTTATCAATTTGGCAAGCAATGAATATTTTGATGCAGTAGATGTAAAAGCATTAAAAGTTCCGGTAATCACTCCAGAATTTAAAGATTACAAAGACGGAAAACTAAAGATTATCAGCTTTTTTGCCAAGAAGGCAAGGGGAATGATGGTGCGCTACATTATCGATACCAATGCCGAAACAATTGAAGATTTACAAGGCTTTGATTATGAAGGATATCAATTTGATGCTAATTTATCAAAAGGGAATTCGTTGGTTTTTACAAGATAATTGAGAGGTTCTAATTGTATAATCAAAGATTTTCTCATTGCTTCGCAGGTTCGAATATCTCCTCGAGTCCGACGAAGGAGGAATCTTTGCAATGCAGAGTGCAATGCGAAGATTCCTTATTCCTCGGAATGAAAGTTTCAGGTTGTGTTAGGTTTTCAAACTGGCTTTTAATTTTTTCATAAAAGCTCCAAATTGGGGTAAAAATTCTTCAAGCAATTCGTTGTCTCTGTTTTTGAGCAGTACTTCGCTGAACAATTTTAAACCGACAGCAAATTCTGTAGCTTGATTTTCTTTTTCAAACGGATTGCTTTCTTGGATTCTTTCGATAATTGAAAAAATTTCATCGTGGTTTTCAAATTCAAAATCAATGGTTTCGTTTAAGCCTAAATCTTTTGGCGAATGCAAATGTTCTAAAGTAATTCGGTATTTGTTATGTTTCTTTTCCATTATAATTTGATTTGTTCTTTAGGCAAAGCTCTGTTTTTAGTGCATCGCATCTGCGGGATTGATTTTATTTTTTCCACGTTTGATGAAAAATATAATCGGAATACAGCATAAGAACATTATTCCCAAGTACATGAAAATATCCATATACGATAAAACGGTCGCTTGTTTCATTACCGATATATCTAAAACTTGGTAGGCTTTTCCGAGTGCTTCGCTTGCCGAAAATCCTTTTGACATAAATCCTTGCTGCAATTGCTGTACTCGGTTTTGCACTTCTAATTTATCCATGCTTAAATTTGAAACCAAATTTACGCGGTGCTCTTGGCTGAATCGCGTGATGAAAGTGGTGATAATGGCGATACCAAAAGAACCTCCCAATTGGCGCATCATTCCGGTAAAAGCGGCGCCTTCGCCAATATGTTTTCCTTTTAAGGTGGAAAGCGATAAAGTGGTAATCGGAACGAAAAGCAATCCCAAACCAATTCCTCTTAAAATCAACGGCCAAAACATATGTTCGGTTCCAGTATCTGGCGTAATCACGTTGTGCATCCAGAAAGTGAATATGAAAAAGATAAAAAATCCTAATCCAACCATGTATCCTTGCGGCACGCCTTTTTGCAACAGGTTGCCAATAATTGGCATCATCAGGGCAGTTGTAATTGAACCTGGAATCAGCAATAATCCGGCATCTAAAGCGGTCCATCCTAAAACAGACTGCGTGTAAATCGGCAAAATTAGAGTGGAACCATACAATCCGAAACCAAGGATGAAACACATGATGGTTCCGATTCGGAGGTTTCCATCTTTTAGAACCTTTAGATTCACGATAGGATGTTTGTAGGTGAGTTCTCTCCAAATAAATAAAACCAAGCCAAAAACAGTGACTATGCTTAAAGTTACAATCAAATTGTTATCAAACCAATCGTCTTGCTGGCCGTGTTCTAAAACGAATTGCAAGGAACCGATGAATGCCGCCAAAAGAAGAATTCCCCACCAATCGACTTGATTGGCTTTTAGCTTTTCTCCGTATTTCGGACTTTTCACATACGTAATGGTCAAAAATGTGGCGATAATGCCCAAAGGAATATTGATATAAAAAATATAAGGCCAAGAATAATTTTCAACCAAATAACCTCCCAAAGGCGGTCCTAAGGTTGGTCCCACGATAACGCCCAGACCATAAATTGCCTGCGCCATTCCACGTTTTGCAATCGGATAACTTTCGGTAATAATGGTTTGCGCAGTTACTAATAATGCGCCACCGCCGAGTCCTTGCACAAATCGGAACGCGACCAGTTCCCAGATATTTGTGGCATTTCCGCATAAAAAAGAGGAAACGGTAAATATGACGATTGATACGGCAAAATAATTTCTTCGGCCAAATTGCTGCGAAAGCCAGCTCGTCATCGGAATCACGATTACATTGGCAATTGCGTAAGCGGTGATTACCCAGGCGACATCCGTTAATGTGGCGCCAAGACTTCCTCGCATGTCAGTTAAAGCGACGTTCACGATGGTGGTATCGACGATTTCCAGCAAAGCACAAAGTACTGCCGTAATCGTGATGATCACCCTTCTGAAGCCGTATTCAACTAAACTGTCTTCTCCTGAAGTTGCTTCCATTTTTAATTTTTTACTATTGAGATGCTAGAAGTGAGTATTGAGAAATACTGTAGGTTGCAACTATAAATTATTTCAAATGAACATCAACGTCAACGTTCATTCCCGGACGAAGGTTTTCCATCTTTTTGGCGTCATTTTCTTTATCCAAACTAATTTTTACAGGAAGCCTTTGAATTGTTTTTACAAAGTTTCCGGTTGCGTTATCAGGCGGAAGAAGTGAAAAACGGGCTCCTGTTGCAGGAGAAAAAGATGTGATTGTACCTTGAAATTCATAATCAGGATAAGCATCAACGTGGATTCCTACTTTTTGACCGATCACCATTTTGCTCAATTGCGTTTCTTTGAAATTAGCTATAACCCAAGCTTCTGCATTATTGATGATGTAAAACAAAGATTGTCCTGGAGCAACCAATTGACCTGGCTGGATATTGATTTTTGAAACCTGGCCGTCGATTGAAGCCGTTACCACCGTGTATCCTAAATTCAATTTGGCAGCGTCTAAGATGGCTTGTGCTCTTTTGATATTTGCAGCGGCAACTTCTGTCTGTTTGCTTGAAACATTGGAGCGCGATGCGGCAATGCTTTTTTGGTAGTTGCTTGCTTTTTGCTGCTGCTGCAAAATTTTCACTTCGTTGTCCGCTTCTAGCTTTGTGGCTTCGGCCTGCTCAAATTGCTGTTTGGTAATTGATTTGTTTTTGTATAAATTTTGATAGCGGACAAAGTCATTATTAGCTCTGTTAGCTCTAATTTTTGCACTTTTGATGTTGCCACCAGCAGAAGAGAAATTCGCTTCTGACACTGAAATATTGGCCTGGGCGCCGCTGATGTCTGCTTTAGAAACTTCAAGATTTCCTTGAGCAGCGATTAAAGCAGCATTTGCCTCTTCCACTTTTACTTGGTAATCTTTGTCTTCGATCATGAAAAGTGTGTCGCCTTTTTTAACAAAGTCGTTGTCTTTTACAAAAACTTTGGTCACATAGCCCGTAACTCTTGGAATAATCGGGTTCATATTTTTTTCAATTTGCGCGTCATCCGTAGTTTCGTGCGCCAAGGAGTGCACATATTTGTAAATGCCATAGATTACGCCGATGATGACAAGGGCTCCAAGGATGTACTTGAATTTAGTATTTGTTGCTTTCTTTTCTGTATTTTCCATTTTGAAAGAAATTAGTTTTTAGAGGTAAGGTTGAATGAGTCAGTTAATTTTCCGGATGCGTGTAGCAATTGATAATAGCTTTGCGCGATGTCAGCTTTTGAAAAAGCTTCATTTAATTTGGCTTGCAAGTCTTGAATGTCAGCTTCCAATAAATCATTTGTATCTGAAAGTCCGTTATCATATTTGTCTTTTACGATTCTATAATTTTCGCCAGCTTGCGTAACGGCTTCTTGATAAACTTTGTATTGTTTTTGCGATAGCGTATAATTTTCTTGCGCTTCTTGCACTTCAATTTTGATTTGGTCTGTCAAGATATCGGCAGATTGTTTGGTTTCAGAAGCGATGCTGCGTGCTAATTTCACATCTTTTCCGTTTTTGAAAATTGAAGAAAGGTCGTAGGAAACGCCAACGCCAAAATTCATCGCGTTATTTACTTCCAACGCATTTTTTAAATTTAAAGCGGCATAACCGCCCAATAAATTCACAGAAGGATAATAATTTCCTTCAGCAACCTTAATATTTGTTTCTGAAGCTTTTTGCATCCATTTTAAAGACTCTAAATCGCTTCGGCTGGCAAGAGCGTCATTTGCATTAAACGAACCTCTTTCTGCCAAGGAATTTTGAAAAACGCCTTCTTCTGGAACAATTTGCGTTCCTTCGTTCAGTTTCAAAAGATTTACCAATTGATAATTGATTGTCGAAACATTTTTTTTGGCCTCTTCTAAAGTAAGTTGGATGTTTGACGACTGCAATTGCGATTTAAGCAAATCATTCCTTGCAATCAATCCGTTTTCTTCCATAGCCGTAAAATCTTTCACGCGCTGTTGCGATGCTTTCAGGTTATCTTGGATCAAAACAACCGATTGCTGTGCTTTGTACAGATTCACATAAAGAACAATCGTGTTCATTGCCAATTGCTCTTTTGTGCTTTTGGCATTAAAAACTGCAGCCCGGTGCCTGTTTTCAGAAGCCTTGATGTTGTTTTTGATTTTAAATCCAGAAAAAACAGGAAGCGACAAGCTCGCCTGGCCTATAATCAGCTGATCCACTTTTGGAGAAGCGGTTGCAGGTTCAGATCCGTCAGCAGGAGTGGAGCTTCCTAATTTTGAATTGATTTCTGCGCCAGTCAATCGCTGGAATTGGCCAGAAAGTTTCAGGCTGGGGTAGCGGTTGTTTTTTACAGTTTGCACCTCATATTGTGAAGTTGCGATTTTAGTATCCGCCAATGTGGCTTGATTGCTTTGTGTGGTTGCCAGTGAAATGGCTTCTGATAATGTCAGTTGCTTTTTTTCTTGAGCGCGGCCTTGGGTGAAACCCAGCATCAAAAGCATTCCTAAAAATAGGGAATTAGTTTTCATAAACTAAAAGGGCTTTAATTGTTTTCTTAATGTGATTTGTCAAGTCTGTTTTTATGTAGTTGTCAAAATCTTCTTCATTCTTAAAATCAAAAATTTCTTCATAATAAAATCGGTTCATCTGAAAATGAAAAAAGGTTCCCATGATGGTGGGAGGCAAAAGCTGGACATTAATATCTTTTGCAAAAACGCCTTGTTCTTGGCCTTCGGCAATAATTTTTTTTAATGACCTCAAATTGTCTTTTTTCATGTCTGTAAAAACCTTGAAATCCATTACCCTTTTTTTTGAAGAAAACTCAAAATGCAGAATTTGGTACATGCACTTATTTTTGATCAGGCGGTTGATGTAAAGCTCAATAAGTTTGTCAATTTTTTTCATTGGCGACAACTCTTCAGTGAAAAGATTTTCCAGTTGCATTTTTAAATCAGAAGTACGAAAGAGTATTAATGATTCTAATAATTTTTCTTTTGAACCAAAATAGTAGGAGACCATTGCAATATTGATTTTTGCTTTTTTTGCAATCTCTCTAATCGAAGTTCCGTCGAATCCCTTCTGTGCAAAAAGAGCTTCAGCGACGTGAAGGATCTCAGTTTGCTTTTCGTTAAATTCGTTCATTATAATTCATTGTGTTTAATAAAGCACAAAGTTAAACACTTGTTTAAATCAAACGATTGTTTAATTTTTGTTTAACATTAAATTAACAAAAAAAGATTTCAAATCTTGCATAGTTAAAATCTATCGTAATATATTAAATATTTGTTATCCAACAAATTGTATAAAATTAACTAAACTATTGATTTGTATTAAAGCAAAGCTTTAAGTAAGGTTTTTGAAATTTTAAAAGTAACGAAATTAGAAAGAAAATTTTTTATTTTTAGATTAAAATGGAAGATTTGAAGTTTAAATCTACGTATAAAAAATATAGTAAAGCCATAAAAAAGCGTTTATTTTTAGGCTAAAAAGTGCTTCTTTTTTTGCCTGAAATTCTAAATTTATTGTTTTTGGAAATGGTTTTTTATTGACTTTTTTTGATGTTTTGAATAGGGTATTTCTTAAGATTGAAACAAATAATAGTTAACAATTTTGTAAATAGCATCTATTAGAATCTCGTATTTACTATTGCGTTAATGCTTTGTTTAAGGCCTAAATAAACCTGTTATTACAAATCAGATGAAGTCAAATGATTTGATTTTTGGTTTTGTTAATTTGAATAGTATGTTGTTTCTGGATTAAAAAAGGGATGTTTTTTGATGCACAAATAGTCCAAATCACTATTGATAAACAAGTGTTTTTGACTGCTGTGAGAAGTGTTTTTTCACTGCATTTTTAACTTAAAAAACGCGTTGGAAAAAACTTTTTTTTAGATTTAAAAATAGTTTTTTCTTGGTTTTCAATGATGCGTTTTGCACCAAAAAGGCATTCTGACATTATGCATAAAACTAAAAAAAGAAGATAATCCAGCATTAAAATAGGTGCTGAATAGGACGTGTTGCAATAAAAAAAATCCCTGCTAAACTAAATTAGCAGGGATTTTCAGGGAAATTAAGGATGTAGAAATTAGAATTTCAAGTCGATAGCCAATTCAAAATTGTCATCGATCGCTTTGTCTCCAAGACCGTCAAAGATGCTTCCTGAACCATATTTTACATCAAATTTAGTTCTGTCTACTGTTAATGCAGCAGTTGCAGTGTCTTTGTTAACGGTGATTTTAAATTTTACAGAATTTGTAATTCCTTTTATAGTAAGGTCAGCAGTTACTGCATAAATGTTGTTAGATTGTTTTCCAATAGTTTTGATAACTAATTTGGCAGTAGGAAATTTAGCTGTTCCAAAGAAATCATCAGCTTTTAAATGGCCTTCTAATTTTTCTTTTCCTTCACCTGCTTTAAGGTCTGTAACTGTGATCGAATTCATGTCAACAGTAAAATTACCACCAACTAATTCATTTTTTTTGAAGATTAAAGTTCCGTCTTGAAATGCAATATTTCCTGAGTGCTGTCCCGTTACTTTCTTGCCAACCCAGCTGATATTACTTTTTTGAACGTTGATTTTTTTCTCTTGAGCGTTAGCTGAGAAAGATACTGCTACTAAAAGAGCGATTGCAATTGTTTTTAAATTTTTCATTTTGTTGTAATTAATTGAGGTTTATTTATAAATTGATAAAGAATTCTTCGTTTGATTTTCTCACTTTTTTATAATGCTGTGTTGCATCTTCTTCGTGTCGGTATCCAACCGAAGCAATAACTGCAGTTGTCAGCCCTTGTTTTTCTAATCCAAGGATTTCGTCAAATTGCTGTGCATTGAAACCTTCCATTGGCGTAGCGTCAATTTTCAATACTGCGGCCGTGTTGATCAAGGTTGACAAAGCCAAATACGCTTGTTTAATTGACCAATTGTTTCTTCCTTCTTGGTCTAGTCCGGCTATGGAACCTAAAATCATATCACTAAAACCTTGCAGGCTTTCCACGGGAATTTCTCTAGTTTCGCTGATGTTTTTCATGTACGCTTCAATTTGTCTTGCACCTACATTGTTCTCTACTGCAAAAACAAAAAGTTGTGAAGCTTCTGTAATTCCGGATTGATTGTAGCCCGAAGGAGCTAATTTCGCTCTTAATTCGGGATTTTCAATGATGATTACTTTAAAAGGTTGTAATCCCATTGAGGAAACGCTCAGTTTTGTCGCTTCTTTTAATGTTTCTAAATCTTCTGGAGAGATTTTTTTCGAGGCGTCGTATTTTTTTGTCGCATATCTCCAGTTAAGGCTTTCTAATAAATTGCTCATTTTTCGGTAATTAAATTGTTCTAAATTTTTCTAGTAGGTTGTTCAGCTGTTCTAATTCTGCAACTGTCAGATTTTGGGTAAAAAGGGCTTCGTGTGCATCGACTTTTGGATTGACTTCGTTTAATAAAGCCAGTCCTTTTTCTGTAATTGCAATTTCCATTTTTCGACGATTATCTGGACAAATTTCTCGGGTAACCAGCTCTTTAAGTAATAGTTTGTCCACTAGTCGTGTAGTATTACTGGTTTTTGCAATCATCCGTTCTTGAATAACGCACATGTTCGCTGGCTTACCGTGTTGGCCTTTCAATATTCTCAAAACGTTAAATTGTTCTGGTGATAAATCATAGCTTTTCAACACTTCATTGAGTTTTTCTCCTATAAGGTTTTGGGTATACATTATGTTGAGAATTGTTCTCTTCTCGATTGCCAATGGCGATGTCGTCTTGATAATTTCTTCTATTTTCATAATTGCATTTACAAAATTTGTATGTACAAATGTAGTACATTTTATCAGTTGTATATACAAGTGTGTATTAAAGTTTTGTTAATTGAGTTACCAAAGGATTAGAAAGCTTAATTTTATTGACTTTAAAAGAAAATTAATTTTTATTATGAAGAACTTTTTATCCCTTTTTGCCATCATTTTACTAGTTTCCTGTAACAAAAAAGAAGAAAATCCAGCGCCAAGACCTTTGAAAACCTATACAGAAGGAAATGTTTCTGTCAATTCTTATACTTTTTCAGGTTTGGAACATTTTTTGAAAAAGGATAATGATACCACTTATGTTGTCAATTTTTGGGCAACTTGGTGTGTTCCTTGTGTAGAAGAATTGCCTCACTTTGAAAAACTGAATGCTACCTATAAAGATAAAAAAGTAAAAGTTTTGTTAGTCAGCATTGATTTTCCAAAGATGGCTGAAAGTAAGTTACTGCCTTTTATCAAAAATAATAATTTAAAATCAGAGGTGGTTTTATTAAACGATCCCGATGCTAATTCGTGGATTAATAAAGTAGATCCAACTTGGTCAGGAGCGATTCCGGCTACCGTAATTTACAAAAAAGAGAAACGCCAATTTTATGAAAAAGCGTTTACTTATGAAGAATTAGAAGCAGAAGTAAACAAGTTTTTATAAAGAAAGTTTTTAAGGTTCTAATTTTCTAAGTTTAATTTTTTTTATCTTAAAGTCTAACAATCTAAGAAGTCTAATAATCCAAATATCTAATAAATCAATATGAAAACAACAATTAAAATTTTCGCATTCGTTTTGCTTGCTGGTTTGGCAAGTGCATTTACGTATAAAACAACTGTAGCTGGTTATAAAGTAGGGGACATCGCTACGGATTTCAGCTTAAAAAACATCGATAGCAAAAAAGTAGCTTTAAAAGATTTCAAGGATGCCAAAGGCTACATCGTAATTTTTACTTGCAACCATTGTCCGTATGCGCAAGCTTATGAAGACAGAATTGTGGCTTTAGACAAAAAATACAAGAAATTAGGGTATCCTGTAATCGCAATCAATCCGAATAATCCAGAAAAACAAAAAGAGGATAGTTTTGATTTGATGAAAGTGAAAGCAAAAGAAAAAGGATTTACTTTCCCTTATTTGCTTGACGAAGGACAAAAAGTGTATCCACAATATGGTGCTACAAAAACACCTCACGTATATGTTTTACAGAAAACTCCAAAAGGAAATGTAGTAAAATACATTGGTGCCATTGACGATAATTATGGCGATGAAACGGCTGTTAAGCAAAAATATGTCCAGAATGCAGTGGATGCGTTGTTGAAAAACAAAGAAGTTTCGGTAAAAGAAACAAAAGCTATTGGATGTTCAATTAAAGCATAATACTTTTACAAAAATTTAAGATGAATTTGACAAAAGAACAATGGTGGTCGCAATTACAGGAAGATGAAAATGCTGTAATCGTTGACGTTAGAACAGAAGATGAATTTAACCGCGGATTTATTCCAGGTGCCAAAAATATTGATATTTATAAAGGCCAAGGATTTATTTATGAAGTGGAAGAATTAGATAAAACCAAAAATTATTATGTGTATTGCCAAGCCGGAATGCGAAGCGCAAAGGCGTGTAGCGTAATGAATGAGCTGGGTTTTGCAACAACGCACAATTTGCTTGGCGGTATGTCTGAATGGGACGGGCCGGTTGAAGTACAATAAATACAAGACTTTTAAATGCAGGAATCAACTTTCTAAATTGTTTCTATTTGGAACTTGATTACTGCATTTTTATTTACAATACAATTTTTAAAATTATGAAAAAGATATATTCTTTATTAATGTTGGTGTTTGTTTTTGCTTCGTGCCAAGCGCAAGATAGAAAAGCGCAATTGGTTTCTCCGGAAGCTTTTCAAGCGAAAGTGGCTTCTGGAAATGTGCAATTAATTGATGTTCGAACGCCAAAAGAATTTAAGCAAGGTCATTTGAAAAATGCTAAAAACGTACACTTGTATGAGCAAGATTTCGGAACTCAAATTGATAAATTAGACAAAAAAGAACCGGTTTATGTGTATTGCAAAGCAGGCGGAAGAAGCGCTGAAGCTGTTGAAATCTTGCAAAACCACGGATTCGAAAGCATCATCGAACTTGACGGCGGTACTGATTCTTGGTCAGAAGCAGGAAAACCTTTAGAGCAATAATAATTTTATTTAGGTAAGTAAATCGTGAAAACCGCACCGGTTCCGGGAATGCCGTCGGCTTTAATGAAACCATTGTGGTTTTCTACGATTTTTTTGCAAATGGCAAGTCCAAGACCGGTTCCGTTGTAATCCATTTCGGTTTCAAGACGTCTGAAAAGCATAAATATTTTTTCAGAGAATTCTTGTTTGAAACCAATTCCGTTATCAGAAACCACGATTTTGTAGAATTTTTTTTCTTTGAAAACCAAGTCGTTGAAACGGTCTTCAAAATCAATTTTTTCTAAAGAAATCTTTATAATTGGAGTAACACCTTCTTTACTGTACTTCAATGAATTTGAAATCAAGTTCACAAAAAGCTGGTGAATTTGAAATTCAATAATATTTATTTTCGGGAGTTTCCCAATTTTTACTTTTGCCTTTTTTTCTTCAATATTTAAGGCCAATTCTTGCGTAACGTCACTTAAAACGTCATTTAAATTGGTTTTTACAAAAACTTTATTTTCTTTAATTGTTCGGGAATAGTTGACCAGGTCAATCATCAAATTTTGCATCCTGTTGGCTGAAGTCCTGATTTTTTCAAAGTAATCTTGCCCTTTTTTAGAAATAGTAGCAGATTCTGTATCATCAATTCTTGAAATAAACATCTGAATTTTTCGCAAAGGTTCTTGCAAATCGTGACTTACAATTTGGTTAAAAGATTCTAGTTCAGCATTGATGGCAACCAATGATATGTTTTTTTCTTCCAATGCAAGTTTGCTTACATATTCTTCAGTAATGTCAATACTCACGCCTATTTTAACCAATTCTCCTTTGGTATTATTCGTAAAGTCGCCAGTGGAACTGATGTATCTTATTTCGCCATTAGGCCTGATAATTCGGTATATATAAGAAGATGCCGTTTTATTGGCCATTGACTCCTCGTGAATTTTCAAAATTTCATCAACATCCTCAGGGTGGATGAAAGGTGTGAAATGTTCTGGACCGACAATTTGTGAAGAAGGTTCAAGTCCCATAATTCTGAAAAAGTTATCAGAATAAAAATATTTTCCTGTTTTTACATTTATTTTCCAATGGCTTATTCCTGCCACTTTTTCGGCATTATCAGCAATTTGATTGGCAAAGTTTAGCTCTTTGTTTAATTTTTGTGCTTGTTGATAATCGGTGTTTACTTTTGAAAGTGAAAAAAGCAATATTACCAAAACAAAAATAGTCAGCGAAAATGCAGTTATTGTTGAGGTTTCAATATCATAACGATGATTGATATTGTGAATTTTTAATTTGTTCACTTCCTTGTCAATGAGGCTGTAAATGGTGTTTCGAAGCACTTTTGTCTTCTCAGAACCTTCTGTCAGTTTTAAGTTTAATAATTTTGTATTGGTGTCTTCTGCAGTCGCCAATAGCAGAATTTCTTCAAAATTATCAAAACGGCTTTGAATTAAAGAAGTTAAAACTTCCATATGTTCATAATCTTCAGAGTCTTCGGGAAGTTTTTCTTTGATAGCGTTTAACGCTTGAAAGATATTTCTTTTTACTTTTAAATCATCTTCTAGAAAAGCACTGTCTTTGGTGATGATAAAACTGCGAAGCGTGTTCTCTCTTTGGATAATTTCAGACGTGATTTTTTCAAGATCAAATTGCTTTTTATTGGAATCTGAGATTAAATCGACAGACCTGTTCAGGCTACTCATTTGAATGTGAAATACAATTGAGACACCAATGACCAATATAAAAGAAACCCCAAGTGCGATTCTGTAAATCAAAGTTGGAGTGAAAAAATCTTTCAATTTCATAAATTCTTGAGCTTTAAATGCTGAAGAAGAAAGTGTCTTTGTTTAATTTTGAAGTATGGAATTGCCAATTTAAGTTCACTACTTCTTTTAAAACTTTCTTCAGTTTTGAAAAATCGTTTGGTTTTTTGATATAGATGTTTGCGCCACCCACAAAAGTTTCTTCAATATCTTTTTCAGATGAGGAAGTAGAATATATGGCAATTGAAATATTTTTAAAACGAGGATTCAAGCGAATTTCTTTTAAACATTCGTTTCCTGTTTTGCAAGGCATATTTAAATCTAAAAACAGGATGTCAGGCAAGATTGAATCAGGGTTTTCAAGATAGTCCATAAGATCTTTGCCGTTTTTGAATAAAGTCAATTTATTTGCAATTTTCAAGTCATTTATGGCATCATTGAAAAAGTTACGATCGTCTTCATCGTCATCAGCTAAAAGTATGTGTACCGGTTTTTGATCCTCTTTAATCATGGCTTTAAATTTTAAAAAATCAAAGATAAACAAAATTCCTATTCCTTTATGTTTCCACGGCGTTTGTCAACGATTCTTTTGAACATTGAAGGGGTTAAACCAGTTGTTTTTTTAAATTGGCCAGATAAGTGTGCCACACTGCTGTAGTTTAATTTATACGAAACTTCTGTTAGTGTGAGCCCGTCTTCGATAATCAATTTTTTGGCCCGTTCAATTTTCTGCATAATGATATAATTCTCAATCGAAGTATAGGTGTTTTCAGAGAAAATATTTGAAATATAGCCGTAGCTTAAATTTAACTTATCTGATAAATAAGAAGATATAGTAGAAGTCGGAAGTTTGTCTTTTTCATAAACCATTTCCACAATGGTGTCTTTGATTCTTTGAATTAATTGACTTTTTTGATTGTCAAGCAGTTCAATGCCATAACGATCAAGTGCATCTCTAAGCTCTGCATAAGTCTCATTAGAAATTACATCTTTAAACTCAATTTCTCCCAAATCAAGAAGCTGGTATTTTATATTGAATTTTTCAAGCTGTTCTTGAATTATTACTCTGCACGCTTGATTGATATCATATTTAATATAAAGTTTCATAAATTTATTGAGTTTAAGGAGGTATAAATTTATTAAAAAATGTTTGAGTTTTCCAACTTTTTAGAGTATATTATTATACACTATTTTAGTTTATAAAGACTCTAATTGTTTATAAAATAAATGTGTTTGATTTTCAGCTAATTAAATTCAGACAAAAAAAAAGGAGCACTTATTATTCAAAATAGCGCTCCAGTTTTTTATGGACTCTAGCAAATTTATTTCGGATTCATAGCAGTTTCTCCCAATTGTTTTTATGGTTTGTCAGAGTTGTTTTGAAATCAAGAATCCAATTGATTCCTCACTGATAGTCTAGATTTCTTTGCAAATTTCTTGATTTTAATAAGTAAAAAAATTACACCATTAGCGGTTTAGTTTACATAATTATGATTTCGTATTTTTTGCGGTGAGTTTCATAAATAAAATGATGCCGTGAAGTGATCCTGCTAGACCATTTGCAATCATTACCGGAATATCATTCCTATAGATCCCATAGATGACCCAAGTGATGCTTCCTAAAAAAAGCATTGAAAAGCTCAGAGCCGAAAGGCTTTTGGTTGATCGCGTTTTTATCACCTTATAAGTTTGAGGTAAATTGGCGCCCGTTGTTAAAAATGCGGCCACCAATCCTAAAATTTGAATATAGTCCATAGAATTTGATTTTAAAAAAACGATACGAAAAGGGTTAAATAAAAAACGGCCTAAAACTAAATGTAATAAGCCGTTTAAGTTTTAATACACAAAAAGTTATAAAGCGTTTTTAAGCTTTGAAGAATTGTAATATTGCTCTTTTACATTTTTAGATTCACCTTTTGGCAAATTGCTTAAAGACTCACTTTCTCTCTTTTTATTTCCTTTATGACGCCATTTGTCTTCTAAGTCAGAAGCTTTGTCGCAAACAGAATCCCAATGGCCTGTTTTTTTTAAAATTAATCTTGCAATAGCCCCAGCTACGACTCCGGCTGCGATTCCTATGATTATTTTTTTTGTACTCATTTTTTTTAGTTTATTGATTTGAAAGTTTTTTTGAAAAAAATCCCTGCTCAATAAAAATTTATAAAGCAGGGATTCTTAAAATAAATAATCCCTAAAATAATAGCTTTTTTAAGCGTAACTATTTTTTGGAATACAAGAAATTTTAAAATTCATCATCAAGGGGATATCCTTCAATAATAGTTTCATCAATATCTGGAAAAGAGCAAATTGAAGGTTTTTTGAATAATTCCTGGAGCCATTCTGGCATCGAAATTCTCATCAAGTCAATTTGGTTTCCAGAACCAAGATTAAAATTTGGGTTATCTGTATTTTGATTGTTTTCCATAATTTCTTATATCAAAAAATGATTTTTTAGATTATTTACTATGGTGTAACTGTGGTTGTATCAGTTGACATTCCCGTAGTGTCGTCCGGCATTCCGGTTTCAGGAGCTGGAGTTATCGGATCTACAATTATGGTTGTTGTGTCCATGTCTACATCAGGATCGTTTGCATCTTTATCTTTGCAAGAGATCATTGAACTCATCATTATAACTGCTGCTCCAAAGAATAATTTAGGTACTACACTTTTCATAACATATTTGTTTTTAAAGGTTTCTATAATCAAAGTTCGTATTTTTAAACCTTAATTATATTATAGAATTTATAGTAAAAGTTATATAATGCCCAAAAAACAATAAGGCCACTTGTTTTAAAAAGTGACCTTATTGAACCCTAATCTAAAAAAAAACTTATTTTTCAATAACAATAAAGTCAGAACGACGGTTGGCAAAATGTTCTCCTTCTGAACATTTTACGCCGTTTGCACATTTATTAGTTAGTCGGGTTTCACCATATCCTATAGCGCTTTTGATTCGCGCTACATCAATTCCTTTTGAAATTAAATAAGCCTGCGTGGATTTTGCTCTTTCATCAGAAAGTTTTAAATTATAATCATCTTTCCCTCTAGAATCAGTGTGTGATTCAATTTTGATTTTCAATTTTGGAAAGTTATTCATAGCAAAAGCTACTTTGTCAAGCTCAATGATTGCTTGTGGCGTAATTTCAGATTTATCATAATTAAAGAAAATCGGATTAATATCAATTTTTTCATCTTCTCCCTGTTTTACTATCAAATCTTCATAAGCACTCAGTTCAAAATTGATGTTTTTTAGCTCATCACCATTGACTTTGTTGGTTTGAACTTCCTCCTCATCCTGGCTGTGATTTACTTTTGAAGCCACCACTTTTACCTTTAAATTACAAGGTACTGTTACGCGATAGGTTCCGTCTGGTTTCGTTGTCGCTTCCGTAATTTTGTCACCAAATGCATTTAAAACTTTTATGCTTGCGTCGGCAATTGGTGCATTCGATTTAGAATTAGTGACTCTTCCCGAAATAAATTGGTCACAAGGTGCTTTTTCTTTCGTGAAATAATAAATGTCATCGCCACCTTTTCCGCCAGATCTATTGGAAGAAAAATAGCCAAAATCATCCGAAGAATCAACGATATATCCAAAATCATCTTTGTTGCTATTAATTGGCGCGCCAAGATTTCGAGGTTCGGTAAATTTTAAATCGCCATAAAATGTACTTTCATAAATATCTAAACCGCCCCAACCAAAATGCCCGTCAGAAGCAAAGTAAAGCTTTCCGTTTGTAAATGAAGGAAACATATCATTTGCCGCAGTATTGATTTCAGGACCCAAGTTTTTTGGCGTACCAATCGTGCCATCATCAGCAATTGAACTTACATATAAATCTGCACCGCCATAACCACCTGGCATATCAGAAGCAAAAAACAGCCATTTCCCGTCTTGACTCACCGCAGGATGCCCTACTGAATATTTTGGACTATTAAAGAAAATATCTTCTGAATGCACTAATTTTAAGTCTTCAATGGTTCCGCGAACAATCCTGAAATTATTTGTTCCTTCTTCATCATTGACCAATTTTTTCTTCTTTAAGATATTTGTAGTGTAATATACTCTGGTCAAGTCTTTGTTAAAAGCCACGGTAGATTCGTGGTATTTTGACTGAACATTTGGAAGAAAAACTTGTTCATTGAAAAAAGATCCATTTTCGACATTTCTTTCTGAAACATACAAGGTCAGAAATGGTTCTTGACTCCAGTTGTAAAGCTTTTGATTAAATTTAGTCGTATCTTTTGAGGAAGAATAAACAATTTTATTTCCAAAAAAGGCAGTTCCAAAATCGGCTTTATCTGAATTCGACGGAAGATTAAATGCCGTGTAAAGTGACTTTGATTTTGACAAGCTATCCATTTGGCGCTTTTGAGTTGCATAATGTGCAATCCTTTTTTGGTCACCGCGCTTGGTCAAATATTCTTTAGTTGCTTTATCAGCACGATCATAATCTAAGATGGCTTTTGTTGATTCAATATATCTCAAAAAATGTTCTTCGTCAACACTGGTTCCTTGAACGTCATAAAGACGCTGGTACCATTTTGAAGCATTTCTCATATCATCAATAAAATAATAAGAATCGCCAGCATTTTTTAAAGCTTGCGTTGATGGAGATTTTTCTTTTTCAAGATATTCTTCATACGCTTTTGCCGCTGCAACAAAAGAATATTCTTTGAAGAGCTTGTTGGCTTTGCTTAGTTTGTTTTGTGCAAAACCTATGGTAATGCAAAAACTAAAACATAATATAAATAATTTTTTCATATACGTAGGTTTTAGAAGAATCGAGGGGATTTGATTTGATTTGATTTTTTGTTTAGCTGAAAGCGCAACACAATTTCGTGTGAACCGTCATTGTATTTGTTCAAGTCTGTGGTAGTATAATCATAAGAATAACCAATAAACAGGTCTTTGGAGATTTGCAATCCTGCCAAAGCACTCACGGAATCATCCCAGCGATATCCTGCACCCAGCGTGAATTTTTCTTGAATCAAGAAGTTGGCAGAAACATCCACAGAAATTGGAGCTCCATTTACACCTCTTGCCAAGAATGCCGGTTTAAACTTGAAATTATCAGAAAAATCAAAAACATATCCTCCCATTATATAATAATGTAGTCGTTCAATATTCACCGATTGCTGTATATCGTCATAATAATCACCTTTGATAAAACTTGGAACAGAAGCTCCGAAATACCAATTTTCAGAATATAAGTAAGCGCCGGCTCCCACCGAAGGTGTTATTTTGTTGTCAATATTTGTGTTCAGTAAAACATCGGTTCCATCATAAAATCTTCCTTTTGACCAATCTACATTTAAGACTCTGGCTCCAGCTTTTACACCAAGCGCCAATTTCACATCATAGCTTAATGGCAATGTATAAGAGAAATTTCCGTCTAAATAAATTTCATTCGACGGCCCTAAATTGTCATTTACTGCTGAAAAACCAAGTCCGATTCTGTCATTTCTTAACGGACTATGAATTGCAAATGCTTGTGTAGAAGGAGCTCCCTCAATTCCAACCCACTGCGAACGGTGAATTAGGACAGCTTCTAAATTTCCTGTGGAACCAGCATACGCGGAATTAACAGTCATTGGATTATACATATATTGGGTATATCCAGGATCTTGTTGGGCATTACTTTTAATGGTAATAAATAGAAAAAGGAATGCTAAGTTGTTATATATATTGATTTTCATACTCTTAAAATTTTAAATTGAAATTCCTTTTAACTATCTAATTAAGTAAACCCATCCTGTTTTGGTTCCAGAACCATCGCCCATGTCAAGAATGTAATAATAGGTTCCGATTGGAAGCTTGTTATCTTGATTGATCGGAGAATTTACGTTTGCAGTTCCGTCCCAGTTATTTTGATAGGCACGAGCTCGGTACACTTCAACACCATATCTGTTGTGGATTTGAAGCGTGTTATTCGGATAATTTTCAATACAGTCAATTCTAAAAAAGTCATTATCACCATCGTCATTCGGACTGAATTCATTGTAAACAATCAAACAAGTTGGTTCAACCCAAGCTGAGGCAACATTGTTTAGAATATCTGAATCGGGTGGATTTGATGTTCCAATAGTTGCAATGTTCATATAATCTCCAGAGATTAATACTTTCATAGTTATATTTAGAATTGCAGATTGGCCACTTGCTAATGTTGGGATATTCCAAGTTCCCAGAATTGGAGAATAATTTCCAACAGAAGCGTTTGAACTAACATATTGATATCCAGAAGGCAAGGCTTCGTCCACAACAATATCAGTAAAGTTACTTTGACCGCCGTTGGTCACTGTTATTGTAAATGTGACATTATCATCAATGTTTGGCGTAAAATTATCTACGACTTTAGTGATTGTAATGTCTGAACAAACCGTAACATTAATAGCTCTAGTTGCAAAATTAGCATCTGAACAACCCGTTGCATTTGTGAAGGAAACACTGATATTTCCTGTTCCAATAGTATCCCAGTTTACAGTCACAGTATTGTCTGTTAATTGACCGCCTGCTGTAATGGTACCGCCAGTTACGTCCCAAATATAATCCGTCATTCCTGCAAGAGTAGTGTAAGTTGCTGGTTGAGAGAAACAAGATTCGGTTCCACCACCGGTAATCTCTGCTAAATCATCAGCTAGGAAAGTAACTGTAATGGCTAGACGAACAGTGCTTTCGCAATTTCCATCGCTTAACGCAACATAATAAGTTCCTGCAGTCAAAGCCGTTGTCAACGGAAGCGATGTACCTCCAGTTGCTACGTTATAAATTACGGTATTGGTTTCATTTAGTTGCAAATCAGCAACCGTAGGGCTTTCTGCTTGACAGAAATCTTGCGTCGTGTCAGTTGTAGTCGGCGTTGCAAGATTTGTTATTGTTACTGTAATCGCTAATCGTGTTGTGCTTTCGCAAGTTCCGTCAACAATTGAAGCATAATACACTCCGTTTGTCAAGGCAGTTGTTGGAGCTAAAGCAGTTCCTCCAGTCGCTGAAGTATAGAACACCACATTAGCTTCGTTGACTTGTAAATTAGCAACCGTTGGATTCGTACTTTGGCAGAAATCTTGAGTTGTATCTAAAGTTGTTGGAGTAGAAGGCGTACTGATTGTAACTGTAATGGCCAATCTCGTTTCGCTTTCACAAGCAGCATTTTGTAATGTTGCAAAATAAACACCAGGAACTAAAGCTGCTGTTGAAGGAATAACGTTTC
>NZ_RQVR01000019.1 GCF_003865365.1 Flavobacterium macacae
TCCGGTGATGTGTTGCATCTTTAAAAATACGAATATTCCTGTTTTTATGCAAATAGTTTTTTATATTTGGAAGTAATTAAACGAAGGTTTTTTCACAGACTGACGTTTGCTAACAGGCGAAAGTCTTTTTATGACCGTTTTCTTAAATCAGTTCCATGGCAAAAGAAAGGTAAGCTTTGCCTCTCCTTATCCTGGAAAAATTGTACCCATTGACTTGACCCGGTATGGTGGCAAATTCATCTGCCAAAAAGATGCTTTCTTATGCGCAGCAAAAGGGGTTTCTGTGGGAATAGAATTTTCGAGAAAACTCGGAAGAGGCCTTTTTGGAGGCGAAGGATTCATTATGCAAAAATTAGAAGGTGACGGAATGGCTTTTATTCACGCCGGCGGCACTTTAGCCCGAAAAGAATTAGCCATGGGCGATGTTTTGAAAGTAGATACAGGCTGTATTGTAGGCTTTACGCAAGATGTAAATTATGACATTGAATTTGTAGGTGGCATTAAAAATACCGTTTTTGGTGGCGAAGGTTTGTTTTATGCTACTTTGCAAAGTCCAGGAATTGTGTATATCCAATCGCTTCCGTTCAGCAGATTGGCCGGACGTGTCTGGGCGTCAGCGCCTCAAGGCGGTGGAAAAAATAAAGATGAAGGAAGTCTTCTTGGCGGTTTAGGAAATTTACTCGACGGAGACAACAGATTTTAAAGCTGTAAGTATTTTTTAAAATCGTGTAACGCATTTTTTCTAAAGTCGGGCCAACTTTGTAATCAACCAAAAAAATTAAATGATTATGAAAGGTTTAGACAAATATATTTTTGCGTTTTTATTAATTGCGTCACTGATTATGATATTTGCTTCTTGCAAACAGACCAATAGCGAAGAACAAGTTTTACAGCAAAATTCTACTACTGAAACGGAACAGACCTACACCAGTGAGGGAACAATGAGCACGGGAACAAAAGACACGATGAACGATCACACCAACGGAATTGAAAACGGATCAATGGAAAATAATTCGGGTGAAGTTCCTGTAAAAGGGGAAGTTCCTCCAAAAAACTAACAATAATTAAGTACTACATTTTACATAAAAAGCCACTCATGCAGTGGCTTTTTTAATTATTTTAAGTTGCCTTTCTAAATAGTTAAAAGGAATTCCGTAATTTCATCATCTCAAAAAATCGTACTACAATGAAAATAAAAACACTATTCGTTTGTCTGTTCTTTTTAGGAACAATTTCTACAGCCACTGCTCAAGAAAAAGCTTCTGTTTTACTTGAAAAAGCCATGGCCCAAGCCAAGAAAGAAAATAAAAAAGTTTTTGTGATGTATCACGCTTCTTGGTGTAGCTGGTGTAAATTGATGGAAAAGAATATGAATGTTCCCTTGATCAAGCCTTTTTTTGATAGAAGTTATGTGACTGTCTTTTTAACGGTTCAAGAACGCGGTGACAATAAAAATCTTGAAAATCCGGGAGCGATGGATTATTTGAAGCAATCAAAAGCGGAGAATTCTGGAATACCTTTTTGGCAGATTTATGACACTGACGGAAAAATCTTGGCAGACGCTTTTGATTCTAAAGGGCAAAACTTGGGCTGTCCCGCTTCGCAAGAAGAAGTGGCTGAATTTACCCATAAGTTGAAAAAAACTTCTGATTTATCTGAATTAGAAAGAAGAAATATCGCCACGATCTTTATCAAAAAAAAATAATCTAATTTAGTTTTAATTAAAAGCCCGAATAAGAAATTATTCGGGCTTTTGTTTTTTACTGCTCTTCCTTCAGCATCAATTCTTTAATGTATTTTACCGGAGCGCTTCCGTAACTCAAGAATTTTTCGTGGAATTGTTTTAGTTTAAAATCCTTTCCTTGTTTCTTTTTCAGCTCTTCCCTAAAATCATAAATCTCAGAATAACCCGTGAAATAAGAACACAATTGCACTTGAGACAAAGTCGCGCGTTTCCATTTTCCTTCGGCTTCCGCATTTTGCTGAAACGCTTCTTGGGTCAACAAATGAAGTGCTTCTTCTTTTGACATATTTCTAGTGTGGACGCTATTGTCTAAAATGGTATTGCAAACCGTTCTCAAATTCCATTTATAATACATCAGCCACATTTCGTCTGAGTTTTTATATCCGCTTTCCAGCATCATTTTCTCGGTATAAACCGCCCAACCTTCAATCATCGCGCCGTTTCCAAGAATAGCCTTGATGATGCTTGGCGATTGATTGGCATAAACCAATTGGGTGTAATGTCCCGGAATGGCTTCGTGAATGTTTAAAATCTGTAAGATATAATCGTTGTATTCTCTTAAATAACTCTCTGAATCTTCTTTTGACCAACCCGAAAGGCTTCCTACATTATAATAGGTATTTGCATTTTTATCATACGGTCCGGGTGCAGAAATGGATGCTCCAGCAACGCCCGCCATATAATCTGGCTCTTTTCTTACCACCAACGGTTTTGACGGATCAATGTATAACAAATCTTTTTCTTTTACATACGCCGTCAATTCGGGAATCTGTTTTTCAATTTCAGACTGAAACTTCTCAGGAGTTGTGTGCTGTAATGAAATCTTGTCAATCACTTGTTTGATTAACGCTAATTTATCTGTTGGTTTCGGCTCTCTGCCCAAATACTTTTCCCAAAGCTTGTCCGCTAGCGTAAACATTTTATCGTGCAGTTCTTTTTTCTGCGCAACCGCTTTTTGATAAATCTGCTCCGCATTATAACCCGATTGGATATCAAAATCAAACTTTTTCGCATACAATTCTTGCCCTAAACGGAAAGAACGAGGCGTTTTGTTTTCTAATTTTTGCAACCAAGAAGCAAAATCTTGAATTGCTTTCACAGACGTTTTGGCTTTCGCCAAAATTTCTTCTTTTTCTGTTGGAGACAGTTTGCTTTTTTCAACTGCCACTTTCAATTCATTTTCAAAGACTGAAATTCCACCAAGGTTTTGCGCAATTGCCAAATTGGTGTGTTCTACTGTTGGGTTTTTGATGTTCTTTTTGGCAGCTTCATAATAGGGAGGAATGTTATCCATCTTCAAGTTGAAATTGCTAAGCCTGTCTTCTAACGAATCGTAATTTCCGTTTAAGATTTCTGCAAAAGAACCGCCGACATTATATCTGGAAGGATCCCACTCTGACGCTTTTACTTCGTTGATTGAAAATGCAAATCCTTCTAAAAGATTCTTGATCATATAAAAATCAGTCTTATTATTGTCAGAAAGCTTTTCAAGCGAATAGTTTTTCAAGGAATCCAATTGCGTCTTTGAAAAATCCAGCTGTCTCGTTTTGCTGTTTGCATCTGGAATAATTAAAATGCTGTCGTAATTATGAAAACCTTGGTTCGCTGCCCAATCCGGATTTAGTTTCCAAAGTTCATTTACAAAATAGTCTTTGTAATTGTCAAAGCTTTTATCAATGTTAGCAGAAGCGTTTTCTTTTTCGTTACACGAAAAAAGTACCAAAGCCAATGCTACTGATGCAATTGTTTTTTTCATTTTATTGTTTTTTGATTCGTTAAAGATAAACATTCTTATAAATCGATTTGTACTTTTTAAAATATATCGTTCCTTATAATTAACTAATAAAACGGCACTATTAAATAACAAGCACTTATCCATAAAATCTTATTTTTGTAGTCCAATTAAAAGCACTAAACCTACTTGTATGGATTATGATAAATTTATTTTCTGCCTTGAAGCGGTTCCCGATGTAGAAAAAGAGTATGAAACCGAAACTGTAAAAAGCTTGGAGCATCTTGCCATTCAAGGCATTGACAGCATTTATAAAACATGTGATACCATTGAAGGCATTGAAGAAAGCCTCACCACCTTGCTTTACGACGACCACAATTTCAAGAATTATGAAATCATTTATCTGGTTATGAAAGGTGAAGAAAATAATATTTGCCTGAACAATTATTATTACAGCCTTGAAGAAATTGCAGAGCTTTTTGAAGGAAAGATGCGTGGCAAAATCATTCACTTTGCTAATTCAAAACCTTTAGACTTGACAAATGAAGAATCACAATATTTTTTAGATGTTACGGGAGCCAAAGCGATTTCGGGTTATGGTGGCTATACCAGCAAAGTAAGCAGCAGTAAACTGGACCAAGTTTTTTTCAGCTTGTGCCAAGACGAAACAGATGTGGTGCAAATTGTGGAAGACTTGCACGAAAAGCATTATACGATTTGCAAATTACTTGATTTTAGGTTGTACTATTAATATCGCTTTAAGACTTTGTGTTCAAGATCTTGAAAATTTGACGTATATAAAAAATCCAAGAAACAACTGCTTCTTGGATTTTTAATTTATTGTGTTTTGTGTTTCTTTTTAAGAAAGCTCTCTCGTTAACCAACCTCTTTTTCCTACTGTAACAATAGCATAAGGCATGATCCAGAATAACCCGAAAGTGTATAAGATGCTGTAAGTATAGGCCCAAACCGATTCTGAGATTCCGTGCCTTTTGGCGTAAAACAATACTGGAAAGCTGGACGCGATCAAGATTCCTGCAAAAGTGGAACTGATGAACAAAACGGGGTGCATCGCAATGAAGAAAAACATAAATATCATAAACGGATACGCCATGACAATGGATAAAAGCTGGTTGATGTACAGCAACCTTGCTCCTGCTTTTGAACCTTCTTTAAAATCTTTGAAAACAAACTTTGCCATCATCAAATTTTCACGAACATTGCTTCTTCCCCATCTGATGAACATTTTATACAGTCCGGTGTAGGTTTCTGGAACGTTTGTCAGCACGTGAGAATTTCTTTGGAACAAAACTTCTTTTCCTTGTTTTAAAATCATGTTGGTCATCGCACGGTCTTCTCCAATATCAGAAGGCTGTCCCATAAAAGTCTGGTCAATCCATTCCGGAAGGCATTCAAAAACCGCTGTGCTTCTGTAGGCCGCTAAAGCTCCGGGAGTACACAGTACCGTTCCCAACATACTTTCTACCGAACGGACAAACTCAAAGCTCATTACGAAGCTTACTTTCAACATTTTTGGAAGCATCGCTTTATTGTTGTTCAATACTTTTACATTTCCGGCAACAGCTCCACATTTTTCGTTTTTTACAAATGGTGAAACCAAGTTTCTCAATGTGTCTGGTTTTACAATCGAATCACTATCAATCGTTACAAAAACTTCTCCAGTTCCCATGTTGAACCCACGGTATAATGCGTGGCGTTTTCCTTTGTTTTCAGGTTGCTTTAAGATTGTCAATCGCTCTCCTAATTCTTTTTTAGCTTCCTGCATCCAAGACCATGTGTCGTCTTTGCTTCCATCATCAATGGCTAACAATTGCATTTTTTGCTCTGGAAAGTCGCTTGCTGCAACACTTAAAAGTGTATCCCAAACTAACTTTCCTTCGTTGTAGGCCGGAACGATAATCGTTACCGTAGGCAATTCTTCGTCGGTTACTGAAGCTACCGGTTTGTATTTTAAATAAAGAAAGACATTGTAAATAAAGAAACACAATTTGAATGCCAGTAAAGCGCCCGCCAAGATCATAAAGGAGAGCCCAATGGCGGAACCCATTCTCTGCAAGTTGAATTGTTCAAAATCACCTTGCAATTCATATACCAGATACGCTCCTCCGATAAGCAATGCAAAGGTTCCTAAAATTACGGAAGTATTTAATTTGCTGATCCTTGCGAATGCATTATTTAAAAAAGTTTGGTTGAATGTAAGTTTGTTGACCTGAAGCAGGAAGTTGTTTAAAACTTGTTCTTCAATAGTTCCTGATTCTTTTTCTGCTGCGTAAAGTTCGTTTGAAGTAATGGTATCGCCTTTCATATATTAATCTATTTGGATATACATTTTTTTTAAACAGTTAGGCAAGTCTTGTGCCATTCGCGATTTAGTAGCAAATACAAGTGTTTCTGCTACTTGTGGGTGGGTAAATGTGTAGAAATTCTTTACAAATTGCCCCGTTTTCTACACCTGTAGAGTGTCGATTATTTGCTCATTTGTTGAATTGGATAATTATATAATCAGCACTGAACCCATTCTAGATCTGAGTTGTGTGAAGACTTTATGCGATTCTATGCGAAGATTTTTTGCAGAAAGAGCGCTTTTTTTTGACCCTTTCAAGCATTATTTTGTGATTCTATTCCCTTTTAAAGCGTTCAGGTTCACTCTGCAAGCGCTGTATTGGTGTTTTTGTTAGAAAAAAACGGGTTCAATTCTTTAAAAGCTACTGGATATGCCTTAAATTTGCTGTATAACTTAATCACGAATCATGAAAGATCTAATCGAGAAAATCAACGCAGAATTTGAAACATTTAAAACGGAATCTGATTCATTAACTGAAAAAGGCGTTAAAGCGGCAGGAGCCAGAGCACGTAAAGCTACATTGGAACTTGAAAAACTTTTAAAAGAGTTCAGAAAAGTTTCTATCGAAGAGTCAAAAAAATAATACTTTTTTGTTATACTTTTAAAAAGGCTGTCTGTAATGGATGGCCTTTTTTGGTTACACTAAAATAAAGTTATAAAAAATTAATCATATGAAAAGTTTACAAGCACGATATTAAAGCGTAAACAAAAGATTTAACTATGTTTTTTAAATTATAAATTATCCAAGCAATCGAATGAGACATCTCAACATAACAGAAGCTATAAATAAGTAACCCATGTATAAAAGCCGATGTTAAATGCCTCAGAAAATCCGTTAACTTGATTGGGAAAATCAAATACCATCAAATACGCTATATTTACGCGAATTGAATATAATGTAGCTGAAAGGTTTATTATAGAAAATAAAAAGAAGAAAAGCGCAAGAATCGACTGCTTTACAATTGGTTCTTATGCGTTGCAAGCATTCCAAGCTTCTTAAGCAGTATTTCTCCAGTTATCTATAAAAACACGCACCAAAACAGTTTCCTAAATAAAAAAAAACGATTCCCTATCGGAAGCGTTTTTTTTGTTAGATTGTGCTAGTCAAATTCGCAATTCAATTATTTAACCAAATAAATTCCGTCTTCTTTTAACTCTATTAATTTTTGCTTGTATAAAACACCAATCGCTTTTTTGAATGTCTTTTTGCTCATTTTCAAAACCGTCTTGATATCTTCAGGATGACTGTTGTCGTTTAAACGAAGAAAACCTCTGTTGGCCCGAAGCTCATCCAAAATCTTTTCTGCATTAGGTTCTACTGCCTCAAAACCTTGCTTTTGCAAAGCCACATCGATTTTTCCATCAGGACGAATGTTTTTGATAAATCCCCGTTTCCTGTCGCCAGTTCTAATGGTTTCATCATATACTTCGTCTTTGTAAAGCAAGCCTTTGTGTTGCTCGTTTATGATCACATTTATTCCAAGATCGGTAATGTGAGAAACAATCAAATCAACTTCTTCACCAACTTCTACGGTAATTTCATCATTGCTTAAAAACTGGTTTGTCTTACTCGAAGCTACCAAACGTTTGGTTTTTTCATCCATAAAAAGATACACCAAATAACGTTTTCCCTGCTCCATCGGGCGCGCTTGCTCTTTAAACGGAACCAGAATGTCTTTTTCCATTCCCCAATCCATAAAAGCACCCACTTGGTTGACATAACTTACACGCAAAAGTGCAAATTCATTCAACAAAATATAAGGCTCCAGCGTGGTCGCTACAGGTCTTTGTTCGTGATCAAGATATACAAAAACAGATATTTCATCACCGATTTCAAACACTTCTGGGACATATTTATTTGGCAATAAAACATCCTCTTTTCCGTTCGTCAAAAAAAGTCCGACTTGCGTGTCGCGATCAATTGTTAACGTATTGTATTTTCCTATTTCAATCATTTTCTATAAAATATTGCAAAGTTCTTAATTGCAAGGCGCAAAGGTACAAATGTTAAATGTAAAAAAGTGCTTTGTCATAATTAAGTAACAGTATTATAATTTCTTAATCTACCAATTCCTTAAAATAATCTACTAAAATTTTATCATTTTTTAATGTTGGCGTAAAAACTTCTAGAATCGATTGGTTTTTACTTTCATAAAATTCATTCAAGCTATTGTCTAAACTTTCTTCATCACTTGCCGTATAATAATCAAATTTGTACATATTTGCCAAATGTTCGCCCGTCAAGCAATGTGAAGTTTCAAAGTAAGTATTAAATACAGGCGTTTCTTGGTGCCCCGGAAGAATTCTGAAAATACCTCCGCCTCCATTATTCAGTAGAATTATCTTGAAATTCTTCGGAATATAATTGTTCCAAAGTCCGTTGCTATCATATAAAAAACTGATATCGCCGGTAATCAAAATCGTTTCCTGACCGCTTGCTAAACAAGCTCCGACAGCCGTTGAAGTACTTCCGTCAATACCGCTTGTTCCGCGATTGCAGAAAACTGAAATCGTTTCGTCAATATCCACCAATTGCGCATAACGAATCGCAGAACTGTTGCTGATTTGCAATTGGCTATTCTGTGGAAGGCTTGGCATTACTTTTTCAAAAACCTTAAAATCTGAAAAAGGAATTTTAGAAAGATACAAATCGTGTTTCTCTTTTCGGAAGGCTTTTAATTCCTGCATTTTTTGATTGTAATCTGACTCGACATCCTTTGTCTTTGGCAAAAACTTTTCAAAAAACTCATTCGGACTTATTTCAAAATGTTTTGTCAACGCATTAAAAGTATTGTAAGCTCTTAAAGAATCAATGTGCCAATGTGATTTAGGGCGGTATTTTCTCAAAAAAGCTTTTATCCTTTTTGAAACCACCATTCCTCCAAAAGTCATTAAAATATCGGGTTGAAATTCTTTAAAATCTTCCTCAGTAAAAGGAGTGATTATCGTGTCAATATTATTTACAAAATTAGGATGATGCAAATTTGATGTCGTTTCTGTCATTACCACAACCGAGGGATCATTCGCCAATTGATCTATAAAATTTTGTTCAATTTCATTTGGTGCATTTACACCAACCAAGATTAATTTCTTAGCCGAAGCATTCCATTTGGAAGCAAATTCAGTTAAATCTTCAGCAAAATTGGCGTTTTCAAAAGTCATTTCAGAAATCAGCGGATTTACAGAAACATCAGAAACCGTTTCATACAAAGGCTCTTCAAAAGGCGCATTGATATGAACCGGACCTTTTTTCACCTGTGCCAAAGTAATCGCATCAGAAATCTTCAAGTCATTTTCTTGAGAAGCTTCTGCTAGTAAATTTGCACTGTACAAAATGTGATTTGCATATACATTTTGCTGGCGTATTGTCTGTCCGTCGCCAATATCGATTTTATCCAAAGGACGGTCGGCAGAAATAATCACCAACGGAATCTGGCTGTAAAACGCTTCAGCAACCGCCGGATAATAATTCAGCAGCGCCGAACCCGACGTGCAGACAACAGCCACCGGCTTTCCAGTTTGCTGCGCCATTCCCAATGCAAAGAAAGCGGCGCTTCTTTCATCAGCAATACTATAACATTTAAAGGCCGAGTTGCTAGCAAAACCAATAGTTAACGGCGCATTTCGGGAACCTGGGGAAATCACGATTTCGGTAAGTCCCTTGGCCTTGCAGATTTCAATTATGCTCTGCGCCAAAGGTATTTTTGGATAAGTCATCTGTAGTGTTTCAAAGTATCAAAGGTACAAAATACCAAAGCTTTCTAGACAAACTTAACAAGATTTTCTATCTTTGATTGAAGGAAAAAACAACAGCTATGCAACCAATTATCAGAACCGCAAGAATTGAAGATTTAGAAACAATTTTAGAAATTGTAAACGATGCCATTTTAAATACAACGGCAATTTATGATTATGACGTGCGGACTTTAAACGAGCAGATTTCCTGGTTTCAAGAAAAACAAGAAAGCAGTTTTCCGGTAATTGTTTCTACTGACGAAAATGATAAAGTTACTGGATTTGGAACCTACGGAACTTTTAGAATGAAAATTGGGTTTAAATTTACCGTTGAACATTCGGTTTATGTAAAGGAAGGTTTTTCTGGAAAAGGTATTGGAAAAGCACTTTTATCAGAATTAATTGCTTTGGCGAAAGCCCAGAAAATGCACGTTATGATTGGATGCATTGATGCTGAAAATACCGGAAGCATTACATTTCACGAGAAATTTGGGTTCAAAAAAGCCGGAATCTTAAAAGAATCCGGCTATAAATTTGACAAATGGCTTGATTTGCAATTTGTGCAATTGCTATTATAAAATTATGCTTTTAACCAGTTAACAATTTCTGGATCGGTTGGCAATGTTCTTGGAGAAATTACTTTTACTAATTCTCCTTTTTCATTAATTAAATATTTTTGGAAGTTCCACTCTACTTCTGAATCTTGCAAACCGTTTTTAGATTTTTCTGTCAAGAATTTATAAACCTCGTTCATATCATCACCTTTTACAGAAATCTTATCCATCATCGGGAAAGTCACGCCGTAATTTTGCTGGCAAAAAGCTCCGATTTCTTCATTTGTTCCTGGTTCTTGCGATGCAAAATTATTGGCTGGAAAACCTACGATCACAAAATTCTTGTCTTTATATTGGTCATAAATCGCTTGCAAATCTTTGTATTGTGGCGTTAAACCGCATTTTGACGCCGTGTTCACGATCAGTACTTTTTTTCCTTTTAAAGAAGCAAAATCAAAATCGTTTCCTTCTAAATCTTTTACCTTAAATTGGTAGATGGTCTCTTTTGCCATTGTTTTTCTATTTTGGGTTGACGCTTTTTCTGATTTATTTTGAGCTTGATTTTGCTGGCACGCAAAACAGCTGATGAATGCAAACGCAAGGACTAACTTTTTCATTTTCATTTTTTTTTTATAAAATTAAAAATTAGCTTCGGATTTCAATTAAAACTTTTGTTAAATAAAAAAGCCCGCAATATTTAAATTACGGGCTTTTTTATAATTATAGAATTTAACTTCTCAAATATTTTTTCTGCTTAAAGTAAGCCAATGCTGAAATCAACACTACAATTGCAAACGAAATGTACACGAAGTTTGGTGTTACCACTCTATCTCCACTTGCATAAGAATGCAGTCCGGTTAAGTAGAAGTTTACTCCAAAATAAGTCATCATAATTGAATAGAAAGCCAAAACACTGAATACATTGAAAATCCAAGTACCGCGTAATCCCGGAACCAATCTGGCGTGAATCACAAAAGCGTAAACCATGATGCTGATCAAAGCCCAAGTTTCTTTTGGATCCCATCCCCAGTAACGGCCCCAGCTTTCATTGGCCCACTGCCCTCCCAAGAAGTTTCCGATGGTGAGCATTACCAAACCAACTGTTAACGCTAATTCAGTGATGTATGTAATTTCTTTAATGCTAAGTTCCAGTTTTTTGCTATTTTCCTTATTGCTAAAAATCATCAGCAATAACGAAACCAATCCTAAAATCATTCCTAAAGCAAAGGGTCCATAACTCGCCACGATAACCGCCACGTGGATCATCAGCCAATACGAGTTTAAAACCGGTTGCAAGTTGGCAATTGCCGGATCCATCCAGCTCCAGTGGGCGATCATCAAAATCATGGACGCCACAAAAGCGGTTGAAGCTACGGTTAATTGTGATTGTCTTCCGAAAGCCAAACCAAAAAACATGGTTGCCCAACCCACATAAATCATCGATTCATACGCATCACTCCAAGGTGCGTGGCCTGAAATGTACCATCTCATGATCAAACCTGCCGTATGCAGTGCAAAAAAGATTCCGATTAAAATGTGGAAGAATTTTACAGCAAAATTGATTCCTTTGTTATTTTTAAAAATTTTGATAATCGTAAATATCAACATGAAAACACCCGCCATCATATATAAGTAGTACAAATTCTTAAAGATATCATACTTGTTATACATAATTTCTGAGTCAATTTTTTCATCGCTCGGACGAACTGACTTTCCATATTTCTTTTGGAAAAGCTCGATTCCTTTTAAGATTTCATCTGCTTGGTTGTAGCCGCCAGAAGTTCTTGCTTCCTCTAAAAAGCCCATGTAAGCCGGCAGCACATTTTTGGTATAGGTAGAATCTACTCCCGTAATTCCTGACTCATTTAGTTCTAAAGGAGAAATCCATTTATTACCTTTATCAAAAGGAATTGGGAAGACCCTCAAAATTCTTCGGCTCAAGGCGGCGCTTAAAAGCACTACTCTTTTATCAACTTCAATAAAATCTTTTTGAAACTGGTTCGGAACCGCTGCTTTTTGAGCTTCTTCTAAATAGGGAGACAATTTGTAATTTCCTTGTGCATCAAAAAAGTTGATGAAAGAAACAAATTTACCTTTTTTCTCCACTCCCAAAATTTTATGAAGACTGTCATTGTCTTTCTTCACATATATAAAAGGAATATTTACCCAAAATTCAGGATATTGCGACATTGATAAAAATACCTGGTCTGAATTCAAACCTCTGTAGGTATCGCTTTTACTTACTTTTCGAAGCAATTCAGAAGAGAAAGTATTGATTGGCTTCATTCTTCCGCCGTCATCTTGAATAACCAGCTTTCCAAATTTTGAAGCATGTTCAGGCGACACTTTAATTTTTTCTATAAAAGAATCAATATCAGCATCAGACGGAATTTTTATCAATTCTGCGGTTTTGCCTGTAGCATTAGCTCCATGTTTATGGCCTGGTGCATTGTGGTCGTGCTCATATTGCGCAAAACTTCCAACGCTCAAGAATAAAAATAATACCGTCAGCAACTTGGCTTTTTTCGCTTCGATTTTTGCTAATTTTTTCTTCACTTCTCCAAATCTAGAATTTTTATCAAACATAATTGCCATCAAACCAATGTATAAAAGGAAGTATCCGATGTAAGTAATCCATGTTCCGATATAATCGTGATTCACAGAAAGTATTGTTACATTTGGTTCATAAGTCTCTCTCAAATGATTGTCTGTGTAATCATAAGACGCTTGGAAAAAACGATACCCGCCGTGATCCAAAACATTGTTCATAAAAATTTCATAATCAAAAGGCTTCTCGTCTTCCACCGTAATTTTACTTCTGAATGCAGAAAAGCTTTTTAAAGTTCCTGGATATTTCTCTGCTATAAAATCGTTCAGTTTGATTTTAAAAGGCAATGTATAAATCTTGCTACCAAAGAATAAAGTGAATTCAAGGTCACCCATTTTAAAAGATTGAGGCTCGCCCATTCTTCCTTTGGAACCAATTAAAGTCACTTCTTGCGTTTTCCCACCTGAATTAATATTTACAATTAAAGCGTCTGTAGTTGTTTTGTCTTTGTAATCATTGTTTGATTCAAAAGCCACTTTTCCTTTAATCGGCGCATCCGGAAAAACAAATTGCGCACCGCCTACATTATATAAGGAACGAAACATCAAGTCTTGGACTGAATCTTTGGCAACAGTACCTTGCATTTGATCAGCCATTCGCATAAAACTGCCTCCAAACGGAGCGTTAAATGTGTATTTATCACCAACTTTGTTCACGTTTACGGCGCCTTCAGTAGGTTTGTTAAAAGCAAAAAGCACGTTGTGAATATTTTGCACTTCGCCTTCTTTTAAATAATGCTCATGACGATTTCCATCGCCAGATTCCACCATTTTAAGATACGTCGCTCCGTTTGGATCTTCTTTGATCACTTCTTTGGCGTTCATCACAAACTCCTTAAATTCAATCTCATAAGGCGTTTCGTCAAACTTTCCGGTAATTGAAAAATCGTTATTCACTTTTGGTGAAAGCAATAATTCTTTTTCTTCTGATTTGCGTTTCATTTCACCTTTATATTCGCCGTCTACAAAAACATTCAAGAACGTTTTTTCAGAGAAAATCTGGTTTTCAGACTGCCCTTCAGTAATTGACATCATCCCTTCATAACTGATGTATCGCGTCCAGAAAGCACCAACCAATATTAAAATAAAAGAAAGGTGAAGCAACAAGGTGGTCCATTTTTCTTTTTTATACAGTTGGTACCTTTTAATGTTTCCAACAAAGTTAATTACAAAAAAAAGCATGATTGCCTCAAACCACCATGCATTGTAAATCCAAAGTCGGGCTACATCAGTGTTATAAGCATCTTCAACGAAAGTTCCGATTCCCATCGCAACGGCAAAACCAACAAAAAGAACGGCCATTAAACGAGTTGAGAACAGAAAGGAGGAAATGGTAGTAAAAATCTTATCCATGGGTATGAATTACATAGTTTTAAAAGTGCCACAAAAGTAAGCAAAAATGTTTGATAGAATTCGCATTCACAACCCCGTGTTTTCCTAATTGGCTGTTAATATTTTCTAAAAATTCTGCTATTTTATCAGAAGCGAAAGGTTTTTTCAATTTCAGCCCGACATTTTCCCGCTTTCTGCAGTAGCTTTTCTCCGAAAAAACGGAAGAAAAGGCTACTCCCGCCAATCGGGGCTATTTTGAGAAACCTTTTGATTTTTTGGTGGCCTCAGGATCAATCTATGGCGATAAAATCTTTTAAAAAAAATTAGCTCTATTCAATTAGGAATACACTTCCAATAAAAACATTGAAAAAATACGCTCAAAACCTTCACCAAACTTGATACTTCAAACTTTATAACTAAATTAGCGCCATGATTAAAGTAACCATTATCGGCTCAGGAAACGTGGCACAGCACCTTATTGCGGCTTTTTTAAAGAGCAGTGAAATTGAAATTTGCCAAGTTTTTTCCAGAAATAAAGAAAGTATTTCACACTTGGTTGATCGTTCAAAAATCACAGACAATTATGATTCTCTTTCAGAATCAGATATTTATATCATAGCGGTTTCTGATAGTGCCATTGCTGAAGTTTCCTCAAAACTGCCATTTAAAAATCGTTTTGTCGTCCACACTTCCGGAAGCGTTCCATTAGAAGAGTTAGATTCAAAAAATAAGCGTGGCGTTTTTTATCCGTTGCAAACGTTTACAAAAAATAAAGAAGTTGATTTTTCAACCATTCCCACTTGCCTGGAAAGCGAAATCGATGATGATTACACCATTTTAGAAAATCTCGCCGAAGCCATTAACAGCAGGCATTATTTAATCAGTTCGAGCCAAAGGAAATCTTTGCACGTTGCCGCGGTTTTTGTCAATAATTTCACCAATCATTTATATCAAATCGGTGCAGCTATTTGTGATGAACACCAGCTTCCGTTTGAAATTTTAAAACCTTTAATTGCTGAAACGGCTCAAAAAGTGCAAAGCCTATCGCCTCTTGAAGCGCAAACGGGTCCGGCAAAAAGACACGATCAAAATACGATTGACAGCCATTTAGCGTTACTTACTGATCAAACTCAAAAAGAAATTTACAAAATACTAACACAATCCATCCAACATTCTCATGTCAAAAAGTTATAAAGAAATCATGAACGACATCACCACATTTATTTTTGATGTGGACGGCGTTCTGACTGACAGTTCTGTACATATTACACCAACTGGCGAAATGCTTCGTATTATGAATATTCGCGATGGTTTTGCCATGAAAGCGGCCGTTGAAAGCGGGTATCACGTTTGTATTATTTCTGGCGGAAGCAACGAAGGCGTAAGAATCAGATTAAAAAACTTGGGAATTAAAGACATTCATTTGGCTTGTCCGGATAAAGTTCAAAATTTTAAAGAATACACTGAAAAATACAATATCAAGCCAGAACAGGTTTTGTATATGGGCGACGATATTCCGGATTATCACGTGATGAAATTGGTAGGCCTGCCCACCTGTCCGCAAGATGCAAGTCCGGAAATTAAAGCAATTTCCAACTACATTTCTCACAAAAACGGTGGCCGCGGTGCCGTAAGAGACGTGATCGAACAAGTGATGAAAGTACAAGGAAAATGGATGGACTATTTTAACGGTCAACACGATTAAAAAAAATTACGTTTTAAGTTGGCAGATGTCAAATTTGAAAAACTCATAATTCATTAACTTATAATTAAAAAAATGTCTTTTTTAAAACTCATTCGGTATCAAAATTTACTAATGCTTGCCTTGATGCAACTGGTTTTCAAGTATGGTTTCATTGATTTCCAAGGAATTCCTCAAGCTTTGAACCACTGGCAATATGGCTTGTTGGTTTTTGCAACTGTCTGCATTGCGGCCGGAGGTTATTTGATCAACAACATCATTGACAAAGAGACTGACGAAGAAAACAAACCCGAAAATGTGGTGATTGGAAACGCAATATCTGAAACTATGGGTTATAATCTTTACATCTCCTTAAATGTTATCGGTCTTGCCTTAGGATTTTACATCGCTAATATTGTTGGAAAACCAAGTTTTGCCGCCGTTTTTATCATTATTGCGATGACACTTTATGTGTATGCAAACGGTTTGAAACAAAGTCTTTTGATTGGTAATTTTATTGTAGCCATTTTACTTTCATTAAGCATTTTAATCATTCCTGTTTTTGACCTTCTGCCTGTAATTTTTCCTCACAATCAAGTCGGCATGGGAATCATTTTTGAAATATTTATTGATTATGCTGTTTTTGCTTTTGTCCTTAATTTTATTAGGGAAATAGTTAAAGACTTAGAAGATATAAAAGGAGATTATAACCACGGAATGAATACATTGCCCATTGCTTTAGGAGTTGCACGAACTGTAAAAGTTGTTTTTGGATTAAGCTTTATTCCCATCGGATTTATAATTTATTATATCAATGAAAATCTTTTTTCAAATGATTTGTATTATGCTTCTGCTTATGGATTCCTATTGATTTTGGCACCGCTTTTATATTTTACGGTAAAAATCTTAGGCGCAAAAAACAAGAAAGATTTTGGACATTTAAGCAATGTCTTAAAAATTGTAATTTTCTTCGGAATTCTTTCTATCGCAGTCATTAATTGGAACATTTTATATGCTAGATAATCTCAAAAACCATAAGATAATCTTGGCTTCAGGTTCGCCAAGAAGACAGCAATTTTTTAAAGACATGCATTTGGATTTCGAAGTGCGTCTGAAAGAAGTAGAAGAAATTTATCCAGATCATTTGAAAGCTTCTGAAATCACTGATTTTTTAGCAGTTTTAAAAGCCGATGCTTTTCAAGAGGATTTGGGACAAAAAGATATTTTGGTAACCAGCGATACCATCGTTTGGCATAACGGAAAAGCCTTGGGGAAACCAAAAGATTATGACGATGCTTTTCAGATTTTAAAAACGTTATCTGATTCAACGCACGAAGTTTTCACCTCGGTCTGCATTAAAAGCTACCACAAGACTGCTATTTTGAACGACGTGACAAAGGTTACTTTTTCCACGCTTTCCGACGAAGCGATTGCCTATTATCTTGAAAATTATAAACCATATGACAAAGCCGGCGCTTATGGAATTCAAGAATGGATTGGCATCATCGGAATCAGCAAAATTGAAGGTTCGTATTCAAATGTAGTCGGGCTTCCGGTTCAAAAGGTATATGAATATTTTTGTAACTTTGAAAAAAACAGCTAAAAAATGTCCATCATTAAAGAATATACTCCTGAAATTTTAACTACACTAATTTTGTTGGTCTCAGTTTCGGTTATTCGATATTCGGTTACCACACTGATCAAACGTTACGCAAAACACGCAGAAATTAATGAACATAGAGCCGTTTTAGTTAGCAAGTACATCAATATCGTTATTATGTTGCTTACTTTAGCTGCTGTTTTCATTATTTGGGGTGTTAAGTCAGACCAAATTTATTTGGCTTTTACTTCTGTAATCACCATAATTGGAGTGGCGTTCTTTGCGCAATGG
Organism: Flavobacterium macacae; assembly: GCF_003865365.1. GTDB lineage: Bacteria > Bacteroidota > Bacteroidia > Flavobacteriales > Flavobacteriaceae > Flavobacterium > Flavobacterium macacae. The sequence continues at coordinate 17,642 of NZ_RQVR01000019.1, forward strand.
TCGATTCTAAGCAATATAACAGCCGGAGTCATTTTGTTTTTTTCTTTTCCTTTTAAAATTGGTGACACCATCAGAATTCACGATAAAGATTTTCCTTTTGATGCAGAAATCGATGATATTAAAGCTTTCCATACGTATTTGAGAACCAAAGAGGGCGAATTGGTGACCTATCCAAACAATCTTTTGTTACAAAAAGGTGTTTCTATTGTAAATGTTACCCGAGAAGAACAAGATTTCACTGATTAATTTAACTATGTGTTGGCAAATTTCAGTGAAAACTATTTCGTAATTTCACTATAAAAGTTGTTTCCTGAATAGAAAAAATTGCCAATGCCCCAAAAATTAAAATTACTTTTATTCTTACTAGTATTGTGTAGCTGTCAAATCTTGTCTGCTCAGGAAAAACCTGTCAAAAAAGATTCGCTTCGCGGGTATCGAAACATTGAACGCTATTCAAAAAAACGAGGCGTTACTAAGTTTTTACACAAGTTAATTTTCAAACCTGTTGATTCCAAAAAACCGGATAATCGAAAAAAAGACAAGGTAGTACAGAAAAACTATAATCAATATGAAGGAAAAATAATTAGAAGTATTACAATTGAAACCTTAGATCCTTTTGGTTTATCTGAAGTGGATTCTACCAAAAAACCTCGAAATGGATTAGAAAGATTTGGAAACAAAATTCACGTCAAAACAAGTGGATTGACAATCAAAAACCTGTTACTAATCAGGAAAAATCGTCCGTTAGATTCGCTTTTAGTCAAAGAATCAGAACGTTTAATCAGAAGTCAACGTTATATCAGATCGGTGAATCTGGTTACCAAATTTGCAGAAAACAGCAAAGATTCTGTTGACATTTTTATTACCGCATTAGATTCTTGGAGCTTAATTCCCAATGCTTCGGGTTCAACTTCCAAAACAACATTTGAGCTAAAAGAACGAAACTTTTTAGGAACCGGCCACGAATGGGACAATACGTACAGACAACGATTCGACAATGGTAGAAGCGCTGTGAGTTCAAGATATACGATTCCGAATATTTTAAATACGTACATCCAAACTTCAATAGCTTATAAAATTGATGAAGTTGGAAATTATTCAAAAAGCGTAAACATTGATCGTCCCTTTTTCTCTGCTTTTGCAAAATGGGGAGCTGGAGTTTATGTTGCCCAAGATTTTGGTGTAGATTCACTTCCCGATCCAACAGGAAGATATGGTATTCAAAATTTTAAAGTAGGAACTCAGGATGCTTGGGTTGGTAAATCTTTGAAAATATTTGATGGCGATTCTGAAGAAGATCGAACCACGAATTTTATTACTTCTTTGCGTTTTTTGAGAAGAAATTACACTGAATTTCCAACGAGAGAATATGATAGTTTACGTTTTTTCTCTGATGAACGCTTTTATCTTGCTGGTTTTGGAGTTACTTCCAGAAAATTTATTCAAGACAAATACCTTTTCAACTATGGAATTACCGAAGATGTTGCCATCGGAAAAGTTTATGCTTTGACGGTTGGGTACCAAAATAAAAATCATATCAATCGTCTTTATTTGGGAGGAAGATTTGCTTTTGGACAATATTTCAATTGGGGCTACTTCAGTACAAATATTGAATATGGAACGTTTTTTAGAGGCGCAATTACACAACAAAGCACGATGTCTTTTGAAATTAATTATTTTACCAATTTAATACAAATCGGCAAATGGCGACTCCGACAATTTGTGAAACCCACAGTTGTGTTAGGCACAAATCGGTTTGAAACTGTGGCAGATCGACTAACGCTTAACGATCAATATGGCATCTCTGGATTCAATAGTTTTAAACTTCGTGGCACAAAACGGGCCTTAATTACGTTGCAAACACAATCGTATTCACCTTGGGTTTTTGGAGGCTTTCGTTTAAATCCATTTTTGAGTTATGCAATTGGAGCCTTAAGTGATGAAAATAATAATCTATTTAATGGAAAAGCGTATTCTCAAATTAGTGTAGGAATTATGATCACCAATGACTTCTTAGTTTTTAATAATTTTCAGCTTTCGTTTTCTTTTTACCCAACGGTACCAAGAGATGGCAACAATCCGTTGCAAACAAATTCTTTTAGAACAACAGATTACAGAATGCCGAATTTTGAATATGGAAAACCTCAAATTGTTCCGTACCAATAGTTAAAATTATCTAAAATAATTTCTACTGGCACAGTTCTTGGATTTACTTCAATAACAATATAAAAAACCCAACTCTATGAAAACTCTAAAAATTTTAATCGCAGGATTTGCACTGTTAGTGGCAAATTCGCTTCCGGCACAAGTTTCAGTCAGTGTCAATATTGGTGCCCGCCCTGATTGGGGACCTGTAGGTTACACAGAAGCAAATTATTATTATTTGCCTGATGTGGAAGCGTATTATGATGTAAGGCAGTCTAATTTTATTTATGCAAACAACGGAACCTGGATTGCAGCGAGAACATTGCCTTCCCGATATCGAGGTTATGATCTTTATGCAGGTCCAAAAATTGTTTTGACAGATTATCGTGGCAACAGGCCTTATACTTATTTTAAAACACACAAAGTAAAATATAAAGGGCATCGCCCGCAGACTGTGATCGTAAAAGAAACACACCACCACCATTACGATAAAAAACAGCACAAACACAAAGAAAAAAAACACCATAAAGGTCGTGGTCACGATCGTCACTAATAACATTGAGAGAGCCAATTCGGCTCTCTTTTTTTGTTAAATAACTTTTCAAAAAAGGCTCACGGATTTTTTATTATTATATTTGAAGCTATTGAGATTACTAAAATTAAAAATGATACCGAAAACATCTTTTCAATCGTTGCTATTGCTTCTTTTTTCATTCCAATTTTTGAATGCGCAGCAGCCACAAAAACCATCCTCTGGCGATATTTATGAACAAGTTCAAAAACTGAATTTTTTAGGTTCGGTTTTGTATGTGGCCGCGCATCCTGATGATGAAAACACCAAGCTCATCTCCTATTTTTCAAACGAAGTTAAAGCGAGAACCGCTTATCTTTCTTTAACCCGCGGTGATGGCGGCCAAAATTTGATTGGAGCTGAACTTCGCGAAATGCTTGGCGTTTTAAGAACTCAAGAACTTTTGGCCGCCCGAAGAATTGACGGTGGCGAGCAACTCTTTTCCCGCGCCAATGATTTCGGCTTTTCAAAAGAACCGAATGAAACTTTTTCAATTTGGGATAAAAATCAAGTGTTGAGCGATGTCGTTTTGGCAATCAGAAAGTTCAAACCTGACGTAATTATCAATCGGTTTGACCACAGAAGTCCAGGGACAACGCACGGCCATCACACGGCATCGGCAATGTTGAGCTTGGAAGCTTTTGATTTAGCAAACAATAAAAATAGCTATTCAAATCAACTTTCAAATTATGAAGTTTGGCAACCAAAACGAATCTTTTTCAATACATCGTGGTGGTTTTATGGAAGCGAAGAAAAGTTTGAAAAAGCTGATAAAAGTAAAATGCTTGCCATAAATGCCGGCGTTTATTTTGGCGTAAAAGGAAAAAGCAACGGAGAAATTGCAGCACTTTCAAGAAGCCAGCACAAGTGCCAAGGTTTTGGAGCTTCAGGAACTCGTGGCGATGAAATGGAATATCTTGAATTTTTAAAAGGTGATTTTCCAAAAGACAAAAACAATCTATTTGAAGGAATTAATACTACTTGGTCGCGCGTAAAAGGCGGTGAAGCTATCGGAAAAATAATGAATGAAATTGAAGCTAATTTCAATTTTAAAGATCCTTCGGTTCACCTACCAAAGCTGGTTGAAGCTTATAATTTGGTTACTAAATTGGAAGACAAGCATTGGAGAGAACTTAAAAAACAAGAACTTGAAAGCATTATTTTGGCTTCTGCCGGATTATTTTTAGAAGGAATTTCTTCAGAACAAAGCACCAATCCGGGTGGTGAATTTACTTTAAGAATCGAAGCGTTGAACCGTAGCAATCAAGATATTGAACTTACAGGAATTGAGTTTTTAAACAATCCGAAAAGTGGCTTGACTGCTGGAAAAAAATTAGAGAAAAACAAACCTTTTAAAATGGAAAAAGTTTTAAAAGTAAACGAAAATACTGCTTTCACTTCGCCCTATTGGTTGAACGAAAAAGGAACTTTGGGAATGTATGCCGTTAACGATCCAAATTTAATTGGAAAGCCAGACAGCGAAAAATTAAAACTGAAATGGAATTTAAAAATCTGTGGCCAGCCTTTTGAATTCTACAGAGAAATCGCTTACAAATATTCAGATCCTGAAAAAGGCGAAATTTACCAGCCTTTTGAAGTGCTTCCTGAAGCAACGGCTTCCGTTATTGACGATGTGACGATTTTTGCGGATGCTGCACCAAAGAATGTTCTGGTAAAAGTAAAAGCCGGAAAAGCTACTTTAAAAGGAAAAATCAGCTTGAATGCTCCTAAAGATTGGATTGTTTCTCCATCAGAAATTGATTTTGAAATCGCAATGAAAAACGACGAGAAAATTGTTTCTTTCACGGTAACGCCTCCTTCGTTTGAAAGCAAGGGAATTATTGCTCCAACGATAACTTCCGACGGAAAAAAATATACTTCAAAATTAACTACCATTCAATACGATCATATTCCAAAACAGTCGGTTTTAATGCCATCCGAAGCTTCTGTTGTTCGATTAAATATCAAAAAAGCAGGACAAGTTATTGGTTATATTGAAGGTGCTGATGATGAAATTCCGAAGAGTTTGAAACAAATTGGTTATGATGTCCGCATTATCAAGCCTGCTGAAATAACGGAAAATTCGTTGAAAGAATATGACGCCATCGTAATGGGAATTAGAGCTTACAATGTAATTCCCGAACTTCAATTTAAACAGCGGTATTTATTAGACTATGTAAAAGATGGTGGCAATCTAATTGTTCAATACAACACCGTTGGCCGCCGTGGTTTTAGTTTTCCAAATGTTTCTCCGTATGAATTGCAGTTTTCTGCCGACAGAGTTACTGATGAAAACGCAAAAGTTTCCTTTTTGAACGCAACACATTCGGTTTTAAACCATCCTAATAAAATAACGGATGCCGATTTTGAAGGCTGGGTTCAAGAGCGCGGCTTGTATTTTCCTGATAAATGGGCCAAAGAATTTACGCCAATCTTAGGGATGAAAGATTTGGGCGAAAGTGAAAAACAAGGAAGCCTTTTAGTGGCGAAATACGGAAAAGGATATTATATTTACACGGGATTAAGCTTTTTCAGGGAATTGCCGGCTGGCGTTCCAGGTGCTTTTAAGCTTTTTACCAACCTAATTTCAATAGGAAAACAGGAAAAAAAATAACTCGATGAAAGAAAATAAAATCAGAAACTGGAAAAGAAATTACACTTTGGTGCTGGTAATGAATGCCCTTTATATTCTTATTTTTTATTTCATAATGCAATATTTTTCATAAATGCAGACAATTGACTGGGTAGTTTTAATTATCACACTTTCTTTTATCGTTTTTTATGGCGCCTGGAAAACCAAAGGCAGTAAAAACGTTCAAGATTATATTTTAGGAAACAACGAAACGCCTTGGTACACCGTAGGAATTTCGGTGATGGCCACACAGGCCAGCGCGATTACTTTCCTTTCCACTCCAGGTCAAGCATTCAACGACGGAATGGGTTTTGTGCAGTTTTATTTCGGTCTGCCGTTGGCGATGATTATCATCTGCATCACATTTATTCCGATTTACCATCGATTAAAAGTATACACCGTTTATGAGTTTTTAGAACAGCGTTTCGACTTAAAAACGCGTTCACTTGCGGCCATTTTATTCTTGATTCAAAGAGGATTTTCTACTGGAATCACTATTTATGCACCGGCAATTGTATTGTCTTCTATTTTAGGTTGGAATTTAAATTTGATGAACATCGTCATTGGAGTCCTGATTATTATTTACACAATGACGGGCGGCACAAAAGCGGTGAACGTAACGCAGAAACAGCAAATGTTTATCATCATGTCAGGAATGATAATTGCCTTTTTTATCATTTTGAGCCTGCTTCCAGAAGAAGTTACATTTCATAATGCGCTTCAAGTCGCTGGTGTAAATGACAAAATGAATATCTTGGATTTCTCGTTCGATAAAGAAAAAAGATACACGGTTTGGACCGGTTTGACGGGCGGTTTGTTTTTGGCACTCTCCTATTTTGGAACAGACCAATCGCAAGCGCAACGTTATTTATCGGGAAAATCAGTCAAGGAAAGCCAAATGGGACTGGTTTTCAACGCTTTGCTAAAAGTTCCTATGCAGTTTTTTATACTTTTGGTCGGAATCATGGTGTATGTCTTTTTCCAATTTCAAGCTGTTCCCATTAATTTTAATCCGAATTCAAAAGCAAGTATTGAGAAATCAGTTTATGCGCAAGATTATAAAAATTTAGAAGGACAGCTGGTTGAGGTCGCTTCCGAAAAAAAGCAAGTTACTTTGGCTTATGTCAATCAATTAAACATTGAAACAGATAATAAAGTACTAAAAAACAGAATTATTTCTTTAGGAGAAAAAGAAAAAACGCTTCGAGAAGATGCCAAAGTTTTAATTAGCAAAGCCAATCAAAAAAATAAAACAACTGATAGTGATTATGTTTTCATTCACTTCATTATCAATTATTTGCCAAAAGGTTTTATCGGATTGTTGCTTGCCGTAATTATTTGCGCGGCAATGTCGTCAACTGCCGCCGGAATTAATTCATTGGCTTCCACAACCGTGATTGACATTTACAAAAGAAATTTGAAAGAAGAAAAGTCAGATGCCCATTATGTGAAAGCTTCCAAGGGATTTACGTTGCTTTGGGGATTAATCGCCATCTTGTTTGCTTGCTTCGGAACGTTATTTGAAAATTTAATTCAGTTTGTAAACATCATCGGTTCTATCTTTTACGGAACAATTTTGGGAATCTTTTTGGTTGCTTTTTATGTGAAATATGTAAAGGCGCAAGCCATTTTCTGGGGAGCGGTTTTTAGCCAAATCGCCATCTTCCTGATTTATTATTTTGCCATTTATATTTATCCTTCCGGGAAAGAACAACTGAGCTATTTGTGGCTGAATTTCATTGGAGTTGTCATCACGATTGTAGTTTCATCACTAATTCAATATTTTAGAAATTACAGAGAAATCAAAGCATAAAAAAAGCCGAATGTGATCAACATTCGGCTTTTTTGTAATTTATTTTAGACTATTTTTTGCTCCATTCAGCAATGCTGTCTTTGTTCATTTTTGCGTAATCAGCGTTGTTCGCTTTTTCTGCACCCGCCAAAGATAATTTTGCAGTTTCGATCGCTCCTTTTTTATCTCCTAATTTGGATTGGATCAACGATTTTTGTCTCAAAATCCAGAAAGGCGCATCTCCTTTTGTTTTTTCAATTGCTTTATTTACCCAAACCAACGCTTTGTTCAAGTCGCCATTGGATTGGTAATAATATTGTGCCGAAGAAAAATAATCATTTGCAGAGGGTCCGGCCAAAGTAGCTTCAATGCTTTGAGTAGCCGTTTTTTGTGTAGGAACATCAAATTTTACAGCAACCAACGTTTTCTCCCAAGAAATTTCCAAGTGTCCAGAATCAATCGAAAGATTATTTACAGCAATCGTCAAGGTTTCAACGTTTCTGTTCAAGTTTTCTGGTTTAGCTGAAGTCTTTAAAACGATTTTGCTTTCGCTCCAATCTTCTGGCAATCCCCACGCGTTCGTGTCTTTGTAGAAAATCACATCCCAAGAATCTGCCCTTGGAATCGAATACAAGCCATAACTTCCTTTTGGCAAATCTTTCCCTCCGATCTTCACATCTTCGCTGAAAGTTACAATCGTATTATTGTTTGCTCCCGTTCTCCACAGTTTGCCAAAGGGAACCAAATCTCCAAAAATAGTTCGGCCTTTTGTACTGGGGCGAGAGTAATCAATATGAACGTCTGTCAACCCAACTATCTGGTGCACATCCGATTTCGGACTCGCTTGAGGTGTTCTTACTTGTGCTTGAGATGTCAAAGTCGTTAAAAGCAAACCGGTGGCAATCAGTATCTTTTTCATAAAAATGTTTTGTTAGTTTATTAATTTAACTGCGAATTTAATACTTTGAATTGGTTTTTATAGTTAAATAAAACTTAGTAAATAAAATATTTGTTTAACTTTATGTAAATATCTTTAAACAAATATGTAATTTTGCCATATGAAATTATACTCGATACATACGAAGCAAAACCTCCCAATTTCTTTAGAAGAAGCATGGAACTTTATTGCCAATCCAAAAAATCTAGAAGTGATCACTCCTAAATCAATGGGATTTAAAACACTTTCAGGCGATGACAAGGAGATGTTTGCCGGTCAAATCATCCATTATTACATTACGCCTTTATTCGGAATCAAATTGCAGTGGGTGACTGAAATTACTCACGTAGAAGACCGAAAATTCTTTGTCGATGAACAGCGCTTTGGTCCGTATGCGTTTTGGCATCACAAACATTTTCTAAAAGAAATCGAAGGTGGCGTGGAAATGGAAGATATCGTGCACTATAAAGTTCCGATGGGAATTTTAGGACAGCTGGTTCATCCGTTTTTGATGAAACCGAAATTGGAAGAAATATTTGCATTCAGGCAAAAAAAACTGGTTGAACTTTTTGGCGAATTTTAATCAAAATAATTATGAAAAATATATTATTCATCGGTGGTTCCACCGGAATTGGCTTAGCGTCCATCAAAAAATTACAGGCTGAAAACAATATAATTGCTGCTTCCCGAACCAATGAAAATTTATCAGGATTAAACGTAAAACACATTTATTTTGATGTAAAAGAGGGAAATTTTGATGCTTCCCAACTTCCGGAAACCTTAGACGGATTTGTGTATTGTCTCGGAAGCATTAATTTAAAGCCTTTCAAATCCTTAAAAGCTGAAAATTTTCAAGAAGATTTCCAAATAAATTTCTTGGGAATGATTTCAATTTTACAGCAGATCCTTCCAAAGCTGTTGCTTTCAAAACAGGCGAGCATTGTACTTTTTAGTTCGGTCGCTGCCAAAAACGGACTCCCCTTCCATACCAGCATTGCTGCTTCAAAAAGTGCAATTGAAGGTTTTGCAAAATCATTTGCAGCAGAATATGCACCAAAAATCAGGATAAATGTAATCGCTCCGTCCTTGACAGAAACTCCTTTGTCTGAAAAATTATTGAACAATGATATCAAAAAAGAAAAATCTGCAGAAAGACATCCGTTAAAAAGAGTTGGCAAGGCCGAAGATATTGCGGTAATGGTAAACTTTCTGTTAAGCGAAGAATCGTCTTGGATAACGGGCCAAATTTACGGCGTGGACGGCGGGATTTCTACATTAAATACAAATTAAGAATGAACATATTTTGGTTTCGGCGCGATTTAAGATTAGAAGACAATACGGCACTTTTTGAAGCTTTATCTGATGGAAAAACGCTTCCTGTTTTTATTTTTGATCCCAATATTTTAGCAGAGCTTCCTAAGAACGACGCCCGTGTCAGTTTTATTTTTGAATTGTTAGAAAACATTCAGAATCAATTATCGAAAGAAAATAAATCTCTGGCCGTTTTTTATGACGAACCAGAAAAAGTATTCCAAAAATTAATTAAGGAACATAAAATTGAAGCCGTTTTTACCAATCGAGATTATGAAGCTTATGCTGAAAATCGCGATTCGAAGGTCGAAAGTCTTTTAAAATCAACTAGTATTTTATTTCATACGTTTAAAGACCAAGTGATTTTTGAACAGGACGAAGTGGTCAAAGACGACGGAACACCCTATGTGGTTTACACGCCATTCTCAAAAAAATGGAAAGAAAAATTTACATCGAAAGAAGTCAGCCAGCATCCTTCAGAAAACAAATTAGACCAGATTGCAAAACACGATTATCCGTTTTTGAGCTTAAAAGATATTGGTTTTAAAAAGTCAGAAATTAAGGTAGAAAATTTTGATGTTTCAAAAAAAATAATTGAAAATTATAAAGAAACTCGCGATTTCCCAAGCATTGACGGAACATCACATTTGAGTCCGCATTTGCGTTTTGGATCGGTCAGCATTCGTCAAATCGTTAAAAAAGCTTCTGAATTTAAACAAGAAACTTTTTTAAACGAATTGATTTGGCGCGAGTTTTTTATGCAAATCTTGTGGCATTTTCCAAATACGGTCACGGAAAGTTTCCGTCCGAAATATGACAATATCAAATGGCGAAATAATGAAAAGGAATTCAAAAGTTGGTGCGAAGGCAAAACAGGCTATCCAATAGTTGATGCCGGAATGCGCCAATTAAACGCCACGGGAAATATGCACAATCGAGTGAGAATGGTGGTGGCCAGCTTTTTATGCAAGCATCTTTTGATTGACTGGCGCTGGGGCGAAGCTTATTTTGCCGAAAAACTTTTGGATTACGAACAATCCAGCAATATCGGAAATTGGCAGTGGGCTGCTGGATCTGGCGTTGATGCGGCACCTTATTTTAGAATTTTTAATCCGAGCGAGCAGGTAAAAAAGTTTGATCAAGATTTCAAATACATCAAAAAATGGGTTCCAGAATTTCAAAATATTGATTACAAGCCGATTGTGGATCACAAAGAAGCACGGGAACGATGCTTGAGAGTTTATAAAGAAGCGGTGGCTTAAAATTGACCCTGCTTCACAAATGTAATAGAAATAATTCGTGAAACAGGGAATACAACTTTATGAATTAATATTCTTGATTCTCTCAAAATCCAAATCTTTATAATCATAAATTATAATATCAGCCAAAGATTGATCTTGATTATCCACTTCTTCACTTTTATAAGCGATACAAAAAATGCCGGCAGCTTTTGCCGCTTTGATGCCATTCGTGCTGTCTTCGATAATGACGCATTCATCAATGGGTGCTTTTGAATAAGAAGCCGCTTTCACGAAAATCGCTGGATTCGGTTTTGATTCCGGAAAATCATTACCGCTCACTTTGTGCGTAAAATATGGGTCTAAATCGAAACGTTCAAAAACCTTGTTGATAATTTCCATTTCAGAAGAAGAAGCCACAATCAACTGAACGCCATTCTTATACAAATCAACAATCAGTTCTTTTACGCCTGGTATTAAATTCAAATTTTCTTTTTTGTCAAAAGCTTCAATAAACAGCTTATTTTTGGTCGCAATCAAATCGCCGATTTCTTGTTGCAATGCAAATCTATCTTTTAACTTTTGATAAATCATTTTATTGGAATTACCTGTAAACGTGGCAAATACATCATCCGTTACTTCGATATCCAAATTTTTAAACTGTACCAAACTGACTTCGTGATGCAATGGCTCGCTGTTGACCAGCACGCCATCCATATCAAAAATTACGGTCTTAACCATTGTAAAATCTTATTTTAGATTCTTAATTTTTTCGGCAGATAATTCATTAAAATGATTGATAATCAAATCGGCTTTTGATAAATCTTGCAACTTTGTATGTTCGCTGTTGTAGCCTACGCAGAAAATGCCGGCAGCTACAGAAGCTTCAATTCCGTTGGTTGAATCTTCAATGACGATACACTCGTTTTTGGGCGCTATGGACAAAGTAGCCGCGTGCTCAAAAATAGCAGGATGCGGTTTTGACTTCGGAAAATCTTCGCCACTGACAATATCAGAAAAATATCGGTGCAGATGAAAACGCTTGAAAACGCGGTCAATGGTTACTTTTGAAGCAGAAGAAGCAACAATCAGCTGGATGCCGTTTTGGTACAAATCTTTGATTAAATCCTCCACACCTTCCAGCAAATGCAAATCTTCCTTGGTATCAAAGGCGTCATTGAAAATGTTTCTCTTGCGCTGTATCAAATTTTCCACTTCGTGCTCTAAATTGAAAATATCTTTCAGCTTTTGGAACACATTCCGAGTAGAATTTCCCGTGAAAGTGGCAAACATTTCGTCTGTTACCGGAATATTCAATTCACCAAAATGGTGGAAATAAGCATACCTGTGAACGGGTTCTGTATCGACGATCACGCCGTCCATATCAAAAATTACTGTCTTAATCATTTTCGTTTTCTTCTGTTTTTAATAAATACCTGATTACTGTTTCAGCAGCATAAAGTCCGAAAAGTCCCGGCATATAGCTGTTTGTTCCATAAAAAGACTTTTTATAATTCTTTCCGTCTGTCGTTTTTAAGCTGGATTCATCTTGAATTTCTGATGAAAAAACGACTTTTACGCCTTTATCAATTTTAACCTCTTTCAAGCGCTTTTTGATGGCTTTTGCCAAGAAACAATTTTGGGTTTTGCTGATATCAGAAACTTTCACTTTTGAAGCTTCCATTTTTCCGCCGGCGCCCATACTGCTGATAATTTTGACTTTTTTGCGCTTTGCGGCGATAATCAAATTTAATTTTGGAGTCACGCTGTCGATGCAATCCATCACAAAATCAAACTGGTCAGTCACGATTTCAAAAGCTCTTTCAGGCGAAAGAAATTCTTTGATTTTTGTCAATTCTAATTCGGGATTGATATCCATCAAACGGTTGCCGACCACATCAATTTTTGCCGCTCCAACGGTGGAATGCAATGCGGGCAACTGACGGTTAATATTGGTAATATCCACCACATCGCCATCAACAATGGTGATTTTTCCGACTCCGGCTCTTGCAATAAATTCCGCAGCAAAAGAACCAACGCCTCCTACCCCGACAATCAATATATTTGCGTTTTTTAATTTTTCAAGGCCTTCTTTTTTGAATAACAATTCGGCTCTTTCAGTCCATTCTGCCATAATCTACATTTTATTTTTCAGAAAAAATAGTTCTAAAATTGGTTTCAACTGTGTCTTTTAAACTATTCAATGCTATGTTTTTATATCTTGAAGCTACTTGATAAACTTCTTGTATTTTTTCTTCAACCGTGTCAGTTTCCAACAGAAACCGGTCATTCGGAACGCTTTGAAAAACAGATTCCAATTCGGGATTCCTAAGTAAATATTTTCCGAAAGAAAGATAAAATCCATTATCCAGCAACTGTTTTGCCAATTCCTGCTTTTTTGAAAATCCGTGGATAATCATCGGAACGCACACGTTCATTTCGTTTTTTATCTTGATAATTTCCTGAAAAGAAGCAACGCAATGAATTACAATTGGTTTCTGAAATTTTTCGGCCAAGGCCAAATGTTTTCTGAAAACATCTTCCTGCAAATCAAACGGAACTTCGGTTCTTTTATCCAAACCGCACTCGCCGATCGCCAAACAATTTTTATCAAGAAGTTGCTCTTCTATAATCTTAAAATCTTCATCTATTCGGTTTTCAGCAATATGCCACGGATGGATTCCGATAGAATATTTTAAAATTTCGGCATCAAATTCTTGGGGATATTGATTGACCAATTCAAAAATATCGGGTTGTCCTGTAGCTTTATGCGTGTGAAGATTGTAATACAAAATCGATTATTTAAATTTCTTAACGCCCGCTTTAATTTCAATTGCCAAATCATTTTCTGACGGCGGAATCGGGCAAGAATACTTGTGATTGTAAGCACAATAAGGATTGTAAGCCCTATTAAAATCTATGGGCAGCACATCACCTTCCGGAATTTCTACATCTATATATCTACCGCCTCCATAACTTTCTACGCCCGAAGTCAAATCGGTGAAAGGCAAAAACAAGCTGTTTTTATACTTTTCAATTTTCTTTAAATCTTGGCTTTGGTACACATTTAATTTGAAAGATTTTCCGCCAATTGAAAAATGCGCTTCGCCATATTTTACATAAAGTGGCTTTCTTTCAGTAGTTGTCGGCATTTCAAACGGCTTTTCGTCTGGAGTCCTTACGAATTTGGCCAAAACAAAAAAGTTTTCGTTTATCTGATAAAAATGGAGCGATTTGAATTTCTTCAAATCCTTTGCCAATAACGGACTTTTCTTTTCGTCTTTATATTCTGAATTAATCTGTTTTTGAAAGGCTGTGGCGGAATCTTTTACAAATTTATTTTGCCCAAAAGAAACCGCAAACACTAACAGACAGAAGATCGTCAAAAGCTTTTTCATCTTTTTAATTTGTGCAAAAATAAGAAAATTATCCGTTCTTCTTTCTTAAAAAAGCTTTACAATCTTTGTAACTTTGTGTCAAAATTCACAAATCAATGCTCCAAAAAGCCTTCCAACGCTATATTGATTCTTTCAGGGGTTTCTCAAAAGAAATCTGGATCCTGACTTTAGTTACTTTCATCAATCGCGCCGGAACGATGGTGTTGCCTTTTCTATCAAAATATTTGAAGGAAGATTTGCATTTTTCTTACGGTCAAGTCGGCTGGGTTATGGTTTGTTTTGGACTTGGTTCAATGATTGGTTCTTGGCTTGGAGGCAAACTTTCCGACAAAGTTGGTTTTTATAAGATAATGATTTTCAGTCTATTTACGAGTGGTATCTTCATCTTTTGCATTCAGTTCATAACCTCTTTTATCGGATTGTGTCTGGGCATGTTCGTCGTGATGATAGTAGCCGATATGTTTCGTCCAGCCATGTATGTTTCACTGGGCGCTTATGCCAAACCCGAGAATAGAACTCGCGCTTTCACGTTGGTTCGTTTGGCCGTAAATCTTGGTTTTGCGGCGGGACCTGCTTTGGGAGGCCTGATTATTATGGGAATGGGTTACAAAGGATTATTCTGGATTGACGGTTTGTCCTGTGTTACAGCTATCCTCCTTTTTGCGTTATTGGTCAAAGAAAAGAAGAAACTGCCTTACGAAGAAAATAAAAATAGTGAAGAAGTTGTTGTGAAATCAGTATTCAAGGATGCTCCGTTTTGGGTTTTTCTTTTGGGAAGCTATTTGACTGCCATGGTTTTCTTCCAATTATTTACGACCATGCCTTTGTATCAATCAGAATGGTATCATATCAGTGAATTTCAAATCGGATTGCTGATGTCATTTAACGGACTGATTATCTTCTTTTTAGAAATGCCGATGGTGAATTATTTCGAGCGTAAAAACGTGAACAAATTGAAGATTATCATTTTGGGAACTTTTTTATTAAGTTTGAGTTACTTTGTTTTGCTCATCAATGTTTGGGTTGGAATTTTGGTGATCAGTATGTTTTTAATCACCATTGGAGAAATGCTGAACTTCCCCTTTTCCAATACTTTTGCTATGAGTCGCGCGCCCAAAGGCCACGAAGGCCGCTATATGGCGCTGTACACGATGAGTTTTAGCCTCGCCCACATTACCAGCGCCAAACTTGGCTTGGAAATAATTGCCCGCTTTGGCTACCAAACCAACTGGATGGTGATGGGATCTATGGGACTTGCTGCCTGCTTCAGTTTTATCACTTTAAACAGAATGTTGCTTCGATACAAATAAAAACACCTATATTTCAATAATTTAACCTTTTAAAACTAAAAATTTAGTTATTAAACTATAAAAATAGTTTGTAAACTAAATCTTTAGTTGTATGTTTGTTTTGAGTTAAAATATTTACAGTCGAGGAATTGCTTTTTGAATTGATTTTAAGAAGCAAGACTGTCAAAAAAACTTCCTAATTTTAAAATAAATTTTTATGCAAAAGCTGACCAATAAAGAAGAAGAAATTATGCACATTTTATGGAAACTTGAAAAAGCTTTTGTAAAAGAAATTATGGCAGAAATTAAAGAAGATCAACCGCATTACAACACGCTTTCGACGATTGTCAGAATATTAGAAGAAAAAGGTTTTGTGGCCCATACTGCTTTCGGGAACTCGCATCAATATTACCCGATCGTAGCGATGGAAGATTATAGAAAAAAGTTTCTGACTGTTGCAATCAATAATTATTTTGGCAGTTCTTATAAAAACTTAGTTTCCTTTTTTGCCGAAGAAGAAAAAATATCTGCCGATGAATTGCGTGAAATTTTAGATCTTATTGAAAACAAAAAATAATTATGGAAAACTTCATTCTTTATTTTGGAAAAGTTTCGGCTCTTTTGGCCCTTTTTTTCTTGGCCTATTATCTTTTGCTCAGAAAAGAAACGTTTTTTGTAGCCAACCGGTGGTTTTTGCTTTCCGGAATCATAACTTCATTGTCCTTACCTTGGGTTATTTTTAAAAAAATTGTCTGGATCCAGCCTTCCATTAATCGGTTTGTTGCGCAAACCACTTTGGATTCAGGTGAAGCAACCGCTTACCCAATTATGGAAGAAGCTTTTTTTGAAATAAATGGGCTGTATGTAATCGCAGGAATTTATTTTATGGGAGTGGTTTACTTTTTAATACAATTTTCAAAAGATTTTTGGACACTTCGGACTATATTTAAAGGGCAGACCGTTCAAAATAGCGGTGATTTTAAATTTATTGACACCGCCAAAATTCAATCTCCTTTTTCATTTTTTAATTACATCGTATATAATTCCAGCATTTTCAAAAAAGAAGAATTAGAGAATATCTTGGAACACGAAAAAGTACACAGCGCGCAGCTGCATTCGGCCGATATGATTTTCAGCCAGCTTTTTTGCATCGCGTTTTGGTTCAATCCTTTTGCGTGGTGGCACAGAAAAGCAATTGTCCAAAATCTTGAATTCATTGCCGATGCAACGGCTTTAAAATCGGTTTCAGACCGAATTACATACCAAAAAACGTTATTAAAAGTAAGTGCGCCTCATCATTGCATTCCAATCACAAATCATTTTTTTCAATCATTAATCAAAAAACGAATCGTTATGTTAAACAAAAATCAATCAAACAGAAGAAATTCTTGGAAGTACTTGGCCGTTTTGCCATTGTTAACTGTTTTTATGCTGCAATTTCAAGTAAAAAGTGTGGCGCAGGAAATGGCACAAGCCAAAAACCATCCTGGTCAATCAGATATTGAAATTGTCGTTGACAAAAATACAACAGATGCCGATTTAGAAAAAAAATCGGAAGAGGCTAAAAAATCAGGAATTACTTTAAATTTCTCGAAAGTAAAAAGAAATTCTAAAAAGGAAATCATTGCCATTAAAACTTCGTATGAAGATAAAAACGGAAATTCATCTGAAACGTATCAAAAAGGCAATGAGCCGATTGCTTCTTTTATCATTTCAACAAACAATAATTCGGTTTCAATTGTAAGCGCAAGCTCAACAGTACGCCAGAGATCTAGAAATAAAAGTGTTTCAATTTCAGGCTATTCTTCAGAATCTGAAATGCCAATTCCGCCAGTTCCCCCTATAATGCCAAATATGGAGAACCTAAATATTCCCGTTCCCGCAACGCCAGTTATGCCAGCTGCACCATCTGCACCAAATGTTGCGTATGACGAAAACAATAAAGACTGGAAAAAATTTGAAGAACAAATGAAACAATTTGAAGTTCAGATGAAGTCAAAAGAAGGTGAATTTGCCAAATTTGAGAAAGAAATGGAAAAATATGGCCAGCAACTAGAAAAAACACTTACCCCAGAATTTGAAAAGCAGATGGCTGAATTTGAAAAAAAGATGGAAGCCTTTGAAGTAGAAATGGAAGCCTACCAAGAAAAAATGGAAAAGTCAGCCAATCGATAATTTCCTCAATCAAATCAAAAAGGCTGTCAAAAATGACAGCCTTTTTTTGTATCTTTAAAATAAAACAAATCGTTATGTTCAAATTATTAGCAAAAATAAACAAGTGGCTTTTGCCAAATTACACCAAGGAACAGCTTGACTTGGCTAAAGCTACAAAGTTTCAAAAAGCGGTGATTGCCTGGAAATACTTTGTAACCACAAGAGCTTTGGACTAATATTTTAGCGGAGCATATACTTCGAATTGCTTTATTTTATCTTTTCCGTTTAAAAAAGCAAGCTCCATAATAAAATTGCACTGCACGATTTCTCCACCTAATCTTTCTACCAACTCACAAACCGCTTTTACCGTCCCTCCTGTTGCCAAAACATCATCGTGAATCAAAACCTTATCTCCTTTTTGAATCGCGTCTGTATGGATTTCTAAGGTGTCTGTACCATATTCCAATGCATACGTAGCCGAAATAGTTTCAAAAGGCAATTTATTTGGTTTCCGTACCGGAACAAAACCTGCTTTTAATTTTTCAGCCAAAAGTGTTCCAAAAAAGAAGCCTCTGCTTTCCACTCCCACCACTTTATCAATCTTTTTATCACCTAAACCTTTGATTAACAAATCTAAGCACTCTTTGGTGGCTTCTGGATTGGCCAAAAGTGGCGTTATATCTTTAAAACCGATTCCTGGTTTCGGAAAATCCTGAATATCACGGATATAGTTTTCTATTGACATTTTTTTTAAAATTTTATTGAAATTAGTCTTGCAAGATAAACATTTATCCTTATATTTGCACCCGCATTAAGGCCTCGTGGCGCAACTGAATAGCGCACTTGATTACGGCTCAAGAGGTTACTGGTTTGAATCCAGTCGAGGTCACGAAATTTAAAGCTTCTATGAAAATAGGAGCTTTTTTTTATAACTAATTTTCAATTAATTAGACCTAAAAAAATAGCTTTGAGTTTGCAATTTCACTTACATCAGCATAAATATAAGTAATAATAGAGCAGCTAGTTTATCTATTATTTTTAGAATTATTTATTTTTGAAATTTGCATTCTCCCAATTTAAGCTTTCTCATTTTGCTTTTAACTAAATCTGGAGTTTTTAATCGAGCAATTTTCAATAAAATACTTTGCAAACGAAGTCCCTCCAGTTACGGCTGCGCTGTCAAAAAGACAAAGCCCTTTTTTAATTACTTTTACATGAAAAGAATAAAAACCGCCCTTTTTTTAATTTAAATTCTTGTACGGATACCGCATGCGTTTCACCCATTTATAGAGTTCAAACCACAATACTGCTATGGAAGCAATGCCAAACGCAGCCGCTAATTCCGAAGCGCTCAAGTCGGTCACGCGGAAAAAAGCGGTGAAAAAATCTACATACAAGATCACAAATAGCAGCACGAGCGTTAGGGCGCTGACTCCTGCAAACAGCACATTCTTATTCTTAAAGCTCTGTAAAAGGCTATAATAGAACGAACGGTTGGCCAGACTCAATAATAGGTTTGAAAAAATTAAGGTGGTAAAAACCATGGCCCTTGTCTTTTCTTCGCTCTCGCCATTTTGAACGGTATATTGATAGGCGAATAATACGCCCGCTGTGATGGCCAATCCCTGGACAATGCTGATAGCCAATTCTTTCCAATTGAGAAAGGTGTCGGTCATCTTTCTGGGCTTGTTCAACATGGCATGGCGCTCCAGGGGTTCATTTTCATATACAATGGAGCAGGTAGGCCCCATTACCAGCTCTAAAAAAATCACGTGTACCGGCGTGAAGATCTGCGGAAATATCCAGCCCAGAAACAACGGCAGGGAAACGGTCAGAATAATTGGGATATGGATGGATATGATATACTGAATGGCTTTTTTGATATTGGCATAAATCCTTCTGCCGGATGCAATGCCGATAATAAGCTTGTCCAGATCGTCATTTGTAATGACCAAGGCTGCCGCGGCTTTTGCTATTTCCGTTCCCTTGCTGCCCATGGCCACGCCAATGTGGGCGGCTTTTAAAGCCGGGCCGTCATTTACGCCGTCGCCAAGCATCGCCACCACTTCGCCTTTCTTTTTCAGGGCATTCACGATGGCTAGTTTGGCCTCTGGAAACATTCGCGTAAACACTGTTTTTTCTTCAACGGCCTGCAAAAGCTGGGCTTCTGAATACTGCATAATCTCTTGGCCTTCTATGGCGCCGGCTGTATTTATAATTCCCGCCTGTGCCGCAATGCTTTGGGTGGTCTCTGTATTGTCTCCTGTAATTACCTTTACCTTAATTCCGGCATTATAGATATGTCGAAAAACCTGCTGTATGCCTTCTTTGGGCGGATCATAAAATACGGTCAGCCCTAAAAAATCAAATTTAAAATCCTGCTGCTTTACAGGGAAGTTATTGCCTTCAAAACTGGATTTGGCTACGCCTAAAATCCGGAAGCCTTGTTTCCCCAAAGCCTGGATGGTCTCACGTACTTTGTTTTTCTCCTTTTCTGAAAGCGTGGATGCCTGCAGGATGGCTTCCGGCGCCCCTTTTGCCGCAATAATGCGCTGTTTGCCTTCCTGCTCAAAAAGATGCGTCATCATCGGTGGCCTGCCCTCCAGCGGGTATTCGTGTATCATTTGAAAAGCTTTCCGCTGGTCACATGCCTGCGTCTGAGCATACACGGCGTGCAGGGTCTTTTCCATCGGGTCGAACGGTACCGGCTCGCTGCTCCACATCGCATAATCAATCAGCGCCGAAAGTTGGGGATCGCCGAAATCTTTCTCGTCAAAAATTTTATCTTTCTGATAATCGTAGAGATGCTTTAGCTGCATCGTGTTTTCAGTAATGGTTCCGGTTTTATCGGTGCAGATCACCGTAGTGCTGCCCAAAGTTTCCACAATGCTGCTTCGTTTGATAATGATCCCTTCCCGCATCAGCTTCCACGCGCCCAATGCCATGAAGGTGGTAAATGCCACGGGAATTTCTTCGGGCAGGACAGACATGGCCAAAGTGAGCCCATTGAGCAGGCTGTCGATTAAATTGCCGGTATGATGGTAGCTGAAGCCGCAGACCATCGCAAAAATAACAATGCCTATGAGGGCCATACCTTTTACAAACTTCTGGATTTGAAGCTGCAAGGGCGATGCTTCTTCCTTTATTTCAGAAATGGAAACGCCAATTTTGCCCAGGCGGGTTTCTTTCCCGATCTTTTCTACTTCAAAAACGGCTAAGCCCGATACGGCCAAAGTGCCGCTATATACTTTATTGTCTTCGCTTTCGCTGCTTTTAAATACCGAGAAGCTTTCGCCGGTTAAGGAGGATTCATTAACAGAAAAATCGTTGCTGTGCACAATCTTTCCGTCTGCATTGATCATTTTTCCTTCTTCGGTAATGCAGAGGTCGCCGACTGCAATTTCGTGGGTCGGTATTGCCACAACTTTTCCATTGCGGAGAACTGTACTCAACGGTTCATTCAGCTTTTCCAAGGCATCTAGTGCTTTTTTGCTTCGGGTATCTTGGTACAGGGATATGGCAGCAACGGCAACAATTGCCAAAAGCATGAACAAGGCTTCGCCATAGTTGCCGAGGATCAGGTAGAGGATCGAAATGGCCACCAGCAACAGCAGCATCGGTTCTTTAAGAATGCCAATGAGCATTTCCAGCCACGTGTTTTTATGGGAGGCCTCTCTGCGGTTGCTGCCGTGTTTCTTTACTGAAGTGGCGATTTCACTATCAGTAAGGCCTTTTAAATGATCGGGTAAGTTATAGGACATAGACAGTTGGGTATTGATCTTTAAAAGTAATCATATTCATTTTGTATTGTCCTTTTCCTTTCCAAAATTTTGCAAGGCCTCCACTTCCCGGCGCAGGAGCTGCTTTGCTGCAGCAGGAATTGAGTTAAATGGAGCGTTTTAGTGCGGTAATTTCTCCCTGAAATAGCCATAGACCCAAGTTCCGGCAATAGCGCTCAACAGCGTAACGGCAATAACGGTTGCACCGCTTCCGATCTGCGCAAACAAGGGACCTGGACAAGCGCCGGTAATTGCCCAACCGAAGCCAAAAATCAAGCCACCATAAATTTGCCCTTTGTTAAATGTCTTGGTCGAAAATTGGATGGGTTCGCCGTAAATGGTCCTGATCTTAAATTTTTTAATTAGGAAAACGGAAATGAAGCCCACAGCGACTGCACTGCCAATCAGTCCAAACATGTGAAAAGATTGCAGGCGAAACATCTCCTGTATCCGAAACCAACTTGCTGCTTCGGCTTTAACGAATACGATGCCGAATAAAAGACCTACCAAGAGGTATTTTAGATTAGAATGCCATTTGTGTTGCAAACGGCTTTCATTTAAGCAGATCGCGTCTAATTCACGAGTTTCTAGTTTATTATCTGTATTTTGTTGCATTGTACTGAATTTAAAGGGAAAGAATAAAAGGCAAAACTAGGTTGGCCATAACAAAACCGCCGACCATAAAACTGAGGGTGGCTACCAGTGAGGGCCACTGCAATGTAGCTAATCCCATGATAGAATGGCCGCTGGTACAGCCGCCTGCATAGCGGGTTCCAAAGCCGACGAAAAAACCGCCCACTACCATGACCAGAAATCCTTTTAATGAAAACAGGGACTGCCAATTCATAAGATCTGTCGGCACAAGATTGTTAAAATCAGTAATGCCGTAACCTGCCAATTCTGCGGCTAATTTGGGATTGACCTCAACAGGAAGCGGATTGGACAGCAGATTTATGCTGATTGCTCCGCCCAATAAGATACCGAATACAAAAAATAAATTCCACGCTTCTTTCTTCCAATCGTATTTGAAAAACGAAATATTGGCGGGCAGGCACGAAGCGCAAATATGCCGCAGTGAGGAACTGATACCGAAAGATTTGTTCCCCAAAATCAATAATGCGGGAACAGTCAAGCCAATCAGCGGACCTGCTACATACCAGGCCCAAGGCTGTTTAATAAATTCTATCATTTTTAATTATTTTTATGCCTTGCCAACGGCAACAGTATAGCGGGAGCCAACGTTGCTTTTTTATACAAGGAAGTTATTGTACCAAAACGGTTTTGTAATTGGTTATTTTTTGGGATTTACATCTGATTTTCTATGGTCTTTTTGAAAAATAGAAAGCAGAAGGCCGCCCATGACAGCACCACAAACAGTACTATTTATCGGATCAGAAGTGATGGCGCACGTTCCCGAATTGCAACCCACTTGCTGCCAATAAATATAACCGGCTATGGCGCCTGCAGCTGCGCCGATGATAGTTAGCAAATGCTTTTTAGCGAACTTCTTCATAATCTATATCTTTAACTTTTTTACTGCTTTTTGAAATAGGAACCGTACATCCCGAAACGCCACTACAGCCGATATTGAGCAAAGGTATTATGGAAAATATTCCGCCCATTGCAACTAGAAACCATTGTGCTGTTTGTATACCTTGAACGATTGCAAAAATACCCAATGCCAATCGCAACAGACGCATCACGTTCCAATTTTTTAAATAGTTCATCATTTTTGTTTCTTTTAAAGTTACGCTATTATTTTATTTACATTTTGCCAAGTGCCCCCATTGATCACATTATGAAAGCCACTTTGCTCTAGAATAGTTTTAGCTTGGCTGCTCCGATTGCCGCTTCTGCAAAAAACCACAATATTTTCTTTGTTTTTGAATTTTGATAATTGGATTGATACTTTTTCTAACGGAATGTTTACCGCCCCTTTTACACTACCTATCGAAAACTCGGCAGGTGTGCGAACATCTACTAAATAGGCTCCGCTTTTTAGCGCTTCAATAAGATTGCGGTTATCTGTGTTTCCAAATAATGCTAAAAAAAATCCCATGTTTATATATTTTAATTTTAATGTATTGCGTTTATTTATGACTAATTATCTCACCAGTCTTCAGCCATTCTTTCATTCCTCCTGAAAAATTCTTTACATTTTTGAAACCATTTTTAGCGAGTATTGAATAGGCTACCGCAGAACGATCACCAGCTTGACAATGAATAATTATTTGTTTGTCTTTACTAATTTTATCGAGATGATCTTGAATTGTTCCTACAAAAAGATGCGCTGCTCCTTCCACATGTCCAGCTTCATATTCAGTTGCACCTCTTACATCTACAACCTGTACATGATCTTTTCCGATGTATGTTTTAAATTCTTCTATAGAAATCACAGCAGCACTGTGCAATGCTATATCCAAATCTGAAACGGTTGAAACGTATCCTAAGATATTATCCAACCCGATACGCATTAATTTCCTGGTCAAATCTTCCATTTGGTTATCTTCTGCCACCAAAATAAAGGGCTCTTGGTAATTCAAAAGCCACCCGGCCCACGTAGAAAGTGAATTGTTGTTTTGAATATTGACGCTCCCAGGCAGGAATCCATTGGCAAAATCCACTTTGTTGCGCGTGTCAATTACTTGTATTCCTTTTCGGTAGGCCGATAAGAAGTCTTCTTTTGATAATTTTGGATGTTTAGGAACCTCCACCAGCAAAGGACGGCTTACTTTATTGAGCTGTTTCATCATCGCAAAGTATCTAGGCGGTTCGGGCTGGCCGGCCAAAAGATAGTCGGTAAAAGCGGCTTCATCTTCCCCATGCTGAAAAGCCCAGTTTCTGATTTTTTCATAACCCACCGTAGAGTTGTGGACTGCTCCCAAAGCCTTCCCGCAAGCCGAACCTGCTCCGTGTGCGGACCACACTTGTACATATTCGGGCAAAGCCGCAAACTTTTTCAAGGATTGGAACATCTGTTTGGCACCGGCTTCTTTGGTACCAATCAGCCCTGCCGCTTTTTCTAATAAATCAGGACGGCCAACATCTCCTACAAAGACAAAATCACCCGTAAAAATCATAATTGGCTTTTCTGTAGCAGGATGATCTGTCAAAAGAAAACTGATGCTTTCGGGCGTGTGTCCCGGAGTGTGCATCACTTCTAAAGTAAGATTGCCGACTTTTATCACGCTGCCGTCTGTAAGCCCAACGTGCGGAAATTCATACTGCCAATCTGGGCCACCTTCTTCAGAAAGATACATTTTAGCGCCCGTTACAGCCACTAACTCTCTAGACCCGCAAAGAAAATCGGCATGGATATGCGTTTCGGCAATATGCGTAATCGTGAGATTATTTTGCCTGGCAATTTCTAAGTACACATCTACATCTCTTTGCGCATCTATAACGATGGCTTCACCTGTGGCTTGGCATCCTATAAAATAGCTTCCTTGCGCTAAACTCTTATCATATACGTGTTGAAAAAACATAATTTTTTATTTTAAATCGTTATCTATTATTTTGATGGTACAAATTTCGCCTTCTTAAAGCACCTGTACAGCTACTTTGGTTACATAAGGAATTTTAATGAAGCAGCGTTTCCTTAATGAGGATGTAAAGGCCCATTGCCAGCACAAACCAGCCAAAGCCTAGCTTGAGTCTTTCGGCTTTGATTTTTTTAGAAAGTGCCATGCCGATAAAAATTCCCGCAATGGCAAAGCCCGTAATTTTTAATAGAAAAATCCAGTCTATGGCCGTATCGTGAAGTGAAAATAAAAAACCGGCCAATGAATTGAGGGAGATGATAAGCAGCGAAGTGCCGACGGCTGTTTTCATGGGCAATCTTAATAAATTTACCAAAGCGGGAATGATTAAGAATCCACCCCCTGAGCCTATTAAGCCGGTAATGAGTCCAATAAAAATCCCTTGGGCTAAAACCAATGGATAATTGAACGTTTTTTGAGAAGTTTCTTCGGAAGCCGCTTTGCTTTTCTTGATCATACTGTAGGATGCCAAGATCATCAGCACGGCAAAAAGCAACAGCAGGAAAATATTTTTGGTGAGGGTAAAATTTCCGATGCTCAAAACGGCCTCCGGAATGGCCGGAAGCACATAAGTTCGGGTAAGGAAAACAGAAATAATCGACGGAATGCCAAAAACAAGAGCCGTTTTGATAGAGACCAATCCTTTTTTGAAGTTGGAAAAAGTGCCGAAAAGACTTGTAATCCCTACTATAAAAAGAGAATAGGCGGTTGCCAAGACCGGATTGATGCCAAATAGATAGACCAAAACAGGCAGGGTAAGAATGCTGCCCCCGCCCCCGATCAGTCCTAAGGAGATGCCTATAAAAATTGAAACAAAATAACCTAGTGTGTCCATGGTTTTTGAATTTGATGCCGCAAAGTTGGCCAATTTAAAAACCTGCACAGCTACTTTGGTTACATAAGGATAATTTTGTTCCTGCCCAGCTGCACGGCTCCGGTCTCTTCCAGCTGTTTCAACAGCCGAGAAACCACAACCCGCGCCGTACCCAGCTCGTTGGCCAATTGTTCGTGGGTGATTTGCAAGGTCTTACTTCCTGTAAGCGCTGCTTTTTTATCCAGCAAGTTCAATATTCTTTCATCAATTTTTTTAAAAGCAATCGCATTGACTATTTCTAATAATTCTTCAAAACGCTTGTGGTACAGCCTGAAAATATAATCCAGCCATTGCGGATATTCTTTAATAAACAAAGAAACTTTATCCATCGGCAGAAATAGAATTTCGGCATCCTCTTCCGCTTCGGCTTTCACCTTGCTGGTTTCATTGTGCAGGCCGCCTAAAAAAGACATGATGCAACTTTCGCCAGCTTTGATGTAGTACAGCAGAATTTCCCTGCCGTCTTCCTCTGTCCGGATGACTTTCAAGGTTCCTTTGATAACAATCGGAATGGCGCGGATATTTGCATTTTCGTTAAGAATGATGCTTCCCGCTTGGTATTCCTTCCGGATGCTGTTTTGATATAATTTTTCGACTAATTCGGGCGATGAATTAAATGCTGATATGTGATCGAGTGGCTCCATCTTACAAAATAATATTTATCAAAGTTACGCAAAACCGGAAAGAAGAAGCGAAAAAGAGCGAGGAATAACCGGGCAGCTTTTTTAGGTTGCAACAGCAACAGTAGGAAATCCAGAGCTGCTGGGTTTCGTTCTAGCCAAAGGCCGTTCCCTGCGTAACTCTTTAGTAATAAGGGCATGAAACGCCTGAAACTTTGCCGCAAATAAATTGTGTATTTGACGGCTTGTAGTATTTTTTTTATATATTTGGTTGTAACTAAAGGCTGTATTTATCAGACCAATACAACTTAAATTGGGTGTAGATGTTTTATTTTGTCAGATGTATAGACAAGTAGCTACAATTATAAAAAAACTATGGATAGAATATTAAACGAACCTTTAACCGAATATTTGATTGTCAAAAAAGAACTACTAAAAGATAATCAATTTGCAAAAAAATTTACATCAGAGTTTAAGGAAATCATCGAAAATGCAATTTCAGATAAACATTATATAGTTAAAAACTCTGTAGGAAATGGAAATTGGGCAAATTGTCCTTGGATAGCTATTTTTGATCCTTTAATTACAAAAACTGCACAAGAGGGTTATTATCTTGTTTACTTATTTTGTGAAGACATGACAGGTGTTTATCTTTCTATTAACCAAGGAATAACTGAAGTTGCTAAAACTTATAAGAAAAACAAAAAAGACATTCTTCTAATAAGAGCCAATAATTACAGAGCAAAAATTGATATGCTAGAAGCATACAATCATACCGAAATCGACCTAAAAATATCTAACAATAATTCAGATTCAAAGTTATACGAATTTGGAAATATTTATTCTAAATTTTACTCTAAAGAAAGTATTCCAGCAAAAGAAGAAATTATTAAAGACCTAAATTATTTTTTAGATAAATATAAAGAGTTGGTTTATAACGATAACGAAGAAATTGATGAAGATGAGAAAAAAGGTTTCTTTGAAAAAAAACAATTAAAATATCATTATAGAATTGAAAGAAATTCAAATTTAGCTAAGCAAGTAAAAAAAATAAAAGGGTACAAATGTGAATGCTGTAGTTTTAAATTTTCTGATAAATATAAACATTTGGGTGAAAAATTTATTGAAGCACATCATCTATATCCCATATCTAAATTAGATTTTGGTTATCATAGAATTGATCCTGAAAAAGATTTTGCTGTTTTATGTAGTAATTGTCATCGAATGATACATAAACTGGACGACCCAAGCGACTTATCTGGATTAAAGAGAATGATAAATCAAAAATAACTGTAGCTAACAGCTAAGGCTTCGTTGCGTCTGAAAGACGAACAATGAAACTCGTGTTGAACGGAACC
>NZ_RQVR01000002.1 GCF_003865365.1 Flavobacterium macacae
TGCCGCATACGCACCATTTGGATCTTGTTTTCTTCCAAAAACATTAAAATAGCGCAAACCAATGGTTTCTAAACCATATGTTTTTCCAAAAATCGCTGCGTATAATTCATTGACATATTTGGTAATTGCATAAGGAGAAAGAGGTTTACCAATACGGTCTTCTACTTTTGGCAATGCCTCTGAGTCTCCATACGTGGAAGAACTTGCTGCATAGATAAAGCGTTTTATTTTTGCATCGCGAGAAGCGACAAGCATATTTAAAAATCCTGAAACATTGACTTCATTACTAGTAATGGGATCATTAATGGATCTTGGAACAGAACCCAATGCAGCGTGATGAAGTACAAAATCAACATGGGAAACTGCTTTTTCACAATCTGAGATCGAACGAATGTCTCCTTCGATGAGCTCAAAATTTTCATTATCTAAAAACGGAGCCAAATTATGATGATGACCCGTTGAAAAATTATCCAAACACCGAACTGCATATCCTTTAAAAAGAAAATACTCGCAAAGGTTAGATCCAATGAAACCTGCACCGCCTGTAATTAGGATTATTTCTTTTTTAAGTGTTTTCATACAACGCTGTTGGAATTAAATTTTGGCAAAAGTAATTATTTTAACAGTAGGTAAGTTACAAAATTTAAAACAAAAGCTACATCAATCACATAGCAATAAACATTTTGAGACAAAATTTAGTTTATATAAAGTAAACTGTATCAATAAAATTTTTCTCAATCTTATTAAAAACTATAAGTCCCTACTAAATAACTATAGAAAATAGTGCAGAATAAAGGAGCCCGAAAGAAGTAAAATCTCCACTAGCTAAAAAAGAGTATTTAAAAAATTCGAAAATACAGATAGACCAAATTTTAATATCCGAGAGCGCGGATTTGTACCCTAGGCGTCAGCCAAACTCACGAAGTAATCCGTGCTCGCAATATTTTTCAAACCCGATAGCGCAGATTTGCACACGAGGAGGCTAAATTAGGACGAGACACATTTACAATCAGAAAAATTAAACAAACGATGGAAGAACTATAACAGAATTTTTTATGACCAAAAAACAATTGTATAGCAAGTTTAGGATTAAAAATTATATTTGTATAGCTAAAGCAGGATTAATTTAATAACCTGTATAGTTATTTTAGGACGGGTCAATAGTTATTTTAGGACGGGTCACATCGCCAGATACTCCCTATCCTAGGCATGGATAGTGCATAGGGAGAGTATGAAAACAATTATGTAAAATAGAAAATAAAAATGTTTTAGTTACAGTATAGATTTTACCATTTCTTAAAGGTCGGCCTAATTTCTTTGCGTACAGTAAAAATTAAAAACAGAAGTATATTTTTTTTGCATTGATGAAAAATCCATCTTTGAAATTTTGTCTAAAAAGTAGTTTAAATCGGATTATACCAAAAGTGTCTCACAACTTAAACCGTATCAATAAAATTTTTCTCAGTCTTATTGAAAACTAAAAGTCCTACTAAAAAAATAACTATAGAAAATGTTGCAGAATAAATGAGCCCGAAAGCAGTAAATTCTCCGCTACCTAAAAAAGAGTATTTAAAAAATTCAAAAATACTAGTCAAAGGATTCAGATAGACCAAATTTTCATATCCATATGGCTTTAATTTACTAACTACTAAAGAAGTGGGATAAACTACCGGCGTCAAATACATATACAATTGCACGCCAAAACCAACCAAGAAAGAAAGATCTCTATATTTTGTGGTCATTGAAGAAATTATCATCCCAAAACCTAAGGAAAGCAAAGCCATCTGCAACAATAAAATGGGCAAGAAAACAATTTCCCAATTGGGAAGCGGTGCCTTACCTTTAAAAATAAAATAAGCCAGCATGCAAATAAAAAAGAGAAATTGTATTCCGAACTTCAGCAAATTGGAAATAGTAACCGACATCGGCACAATTACCCTTGGAAAATAAACCTTTCCAAAAACGTTTTGATTGGACTTAAAAGTATCAGAAGTAGATTTAAAACAATCTGCAAAATAAAACCAGAGCGTATTTCCTGCCAAAGCAAACAGAAAATAATGGATCCCGTCAGATTCGATCTGGGCAATCTTGTTAAAAATGACAAATTGCACCGCCGAGGTAAGGACCGGCTGGATCAGGAACCAGAGCGGGCCCAGGATGGTCTGCTTGTAATACGTCACGATATCCCGCTTCACAAAAAGAAAAAGCAGGTCGCGGTAGCGCCAGATTTCCTTAAAATTAAAAGCCAGAAGCTTGTTCTTCGGCGCGATTTCATACAGCCACGGCTCGTTTTCAAGTGCGGCTTCGGGCGGTGCTATTTTTTGAGCCATTTGCTTTTTATTTGGTTCAGGACGCCGGGTGCGCCCCCTTCTTCATGGTAGCCCTTACCGTAATCGCCATAACCGTAGCCGTAGCCGTAGCCAGAACGCGCATTGCTCTCAAAACCATTTAAAATGATGCTGATGTTGGAAAGCCCCCGCGCTTGTGCTTGTCGTTGACCAGGTGCAGCATGGCTTTTTTGGTAACGTGCTGGCGTACCACATAAAGGATGGCGTCGCAGAAAGGGGCAAGTTCCAGCGCATCGGAAACAAGCCCTACGGGCGGCGTGTCCAGGATGATATAATCATATTCTTTTTTCAGCTCCTCCAAAAGCTCGGACATCGATTCCCCCAAAAGAAGTTCCGACGGATTGGGAGGGATCGGCCCCGAAGTGATGACGTCAAGATACGGAATTTCGGTCCGCTGCGTGATGGCCGCAAGCGTTTTTTGCCCGATGAGGTAATGGACGACGCCCACCTCGTTTTGAAGGTTGAAATCAGCAAAGATCTTGGGCTTTCGAAGGTCAAGCCCCACGATGACCGTCTTTTTTTCGCTCAAGGCAAAAACCGTCGCGATATTGATCGAACAGAAGGTTTTCCCCTCCCCGCTCACGGAGGAAGTCAGCATCAGCGTTTTGGCGCCGGTGCGGTTTTGCTTTTTGTAAAGGAACTGCAGCGACGACCGGATAGCCCGGAAAGACTCCGCAAGCGCTGATTTCGGACGCTCGAAGACGGCAAGGTTCCCTGCTCCTTTTTTCTTCCCGATGACGCCCAGAAGCGGGATCTTGGTAAGCTGGGCAATATCATCGGCAGTATGCACGCTGTTGTCAAGAAAAACAATGACAAAGGCCACGGAAAGCGGAAAAAGCATCCCTAAAAACAAGGCCATGACATAATTGACGCTGGTCTTCGGCCCGATCAGCCCCCCGCCGGTATCTTTTGCCGGATCGATAAAATGGATATCGGAAAGGTTGGCTGCCTTGACGATATTGGCCTCATTCCGCTTCTCCATAAAAGTATTGAAGACGGTTTCGGTCAGGTCATGGGCGCGCGTGATTTTCAGGAGGTCCTGCTGTTCCTCGGGAAGCTTCCGGATGGTGCCTTCCGTTCACGCAATACGCGTGCTGACCAGCGAGAGGTCGTTTTCCATGACGGCCTTGGCCGATTCGATATTTTCAAGAAGCACTTTTTTGATGGCTTCCATTTCATTGTCAAAATCCTTGAAGAAGCGCGCATTTTTTACGGCATAGGCCTTTTCCGAACGCTGGACGGAAAGCGCAATCAGGCGGGAAACATTGCCCACCACATTGGGATCCTCGATTCCGGCTACGGCCGGAGCCGGGAGCTTTGAATAGTCGACGCTGTTGTTCAGATACGACTTGAGCGTAGTATAGTAGGATAGTTTTCGGCGGATGCCGTCGCGCTCAAGGTCGAGCTCCGACAGTTTTTCCGAAATCTTTTCGCCGCCTTCCTCAAGCTGCAGCACATTTTTTCCCTTTCTGAATTCTTTAAGCTGGCCTTCGGTTCCCTTGAGCACGCCTTCCATGGCAACAAGCGTGCTGTCGATAAAGGCGATGGTGTTGATCGCAAACTGGTTCTTGCTGTCGAGCTGGTTCTTGCGGAGCACGTCAACGGTCGCGTTCAGGTAGTCCACCATAACGGCTTTGTTGGTGCCCTGCATGCCCAGGCGGATGATGGATCCCGCTTTCAGGTCGGCTTCCACCTGGATTCCCTGGAACTGGGCCACCGTCCCGTTAAAATCATCAAAGCGCACGTAAAATTCCCGGCCCACGTAGCCGCTGGCATCGGGCTGCAGCTGCAGGTTCCAGTGGAGGTAAGGCAGGTCCAGCGGGGTGCCGATCGCAGCCCTTTTGACGGATTCTTGCGGCGAAACCGCAACGTGGCGCACCGACTGGTCCGCATAGGTCATGACCGCCGCCGAAGGCGAGGAAAAGGGCACGGACAGTTCGTATTCGGTGGGCGTGACGAATTTGATCTTGATCGGAAGGCCTAATAGCTGGCCTTTGTGCGGGTCGATGGAGACCCTGAAAGGCGATTCGCCATAAGCATCCTCCATCTGGTATTCGCCGTCCTTCAGGTATTTGATGTAATACTGGAGCTTGGCCACCACCGCTTCATTGTGCGACCGTGATTTTAAGGTGGTAATGACACTCTGTACCTTGTCGGAAGTGCCGCCCCAGTTGAAGACAAGGCTGGTATTGGAAGTAAAAAACGGATTGCTTTCTTCACGGATGGCTATCGTGCTCTCCATTCCGTAAATCTTTTGCTTCCGGATGTTCAGCTGGTAGGCGGCAAAAAGACAGAGGGCAAGGCTGAGCAGGAACCATTTCCAGTAGCTCAATATTTTTAGCAGAAAGCCTTTGAAATCGAAATTATTTTGGTTTTCAAAAAAAGAAAAGTCTTTTGGATCAAGCATAAATTAAGATCAGTTTATCTGGTTAACAGAACGATGGTAGTGGTTACTAACGAAATAAGCGTGATAATAGTGCCCAGCGAAGAAATTCCGGTGGTTCCGGTTCCCCAAGATTTTTGCTTCAGCGGCTTGATATAGATGTAGTCGTTGGGCTGCAGATAATAATAGGGAGAATTCATGGCGCTGATATCGGTCAGGTCAAGGGAGTGCATTTTCAGTCCCATGCGGAAACTGCCTGATTATCATGACATTTTTTCGGTCTCCGGTAATCGTTATATCGCCAGAATTGGCAATAGCCTCCATGACATTTGCCTTTTCCTGGAACAGGACTTTGCTTCCCGGCGAGCCGATTTCTCCATTCACGGTATAACGCAGGCCGCTCAGTTTCAAAGTGACAAAAATATTGGCTTCCTTATGGAAATAGTCGTCCAGCAGTTGCTTTTCAATCATAAGGCGGATCTCTTCCAGGGTAAAGCCCAGGACGTTCATCTCGCCCAAGACAGGCATTCGGATGTTTCCATGGTCGTCCACAGTATAGCCGCTGAAGTAAAGCGACTGCTCGGTCTCCCCCGCCGCACCGGTATCTCCGGCGTTAAACATCGCCACCAGCGAAGGATCAAGCGCCTTTAACTTGATGCTCAGGACGTCATTGATTTGGATGCGGTAGGGTTTTGCCACCACTGGATGTATGGCCGGAACGGCGCCTGAATTATTTTTATCTTGAAGATAGATCAGGTCTTGTGTCGGAACGCACGAAGTAAAAAAAATACCTGCCAGAAGCACGAAGATCAATAAGGCCTTATTCATGGATGGGATTTTAAGGGAACAAATATAGTTTTTCATTACAGCCGGGGCAAGTTTTCTACTTATTTTTCAGGGAATTCTCAAACGGAACGCGGTGCAGGATGCTGCGCCCCAGCGTAACCTCATCGGCATATTCCAGTTCATCGCCCACAGAGATGCCCCGGGCAATCGCGGAAGTAATGATGTCCGCATCCTGCAGCTGCCTGTAAATATAAAAATTGGTGGTATCGCCTTCCATCGTAGAACTCAGCGCAAAGATCAGTTCGCGGATGCCCCCCGACCGCACCTTTGAAACAAGGCTGGAAATGGTTAGCTGGCTGGGCCCGACGCCGTCGATAGGCGAAATCTTGCCCCCTAGGACATGGTAGGTCCCCCTAAATTGCCCCGTATTTTCAATAGCCATCACGTCCCGGATATCCTCTACCACGCAAATCAGGGCTTTGTCCCGTTTTTCATTGGAACAGATTTCGCAGAGGGCAGTATCAGAAATAGTGTGGCAGCTCTGGCAAAATTGGATGTCTTCGCGAAGCGACAAGAGTGCCTGCGATAAAAATCGGGTCCGCTCCTTGGGCTGTTTTAGCAAGTGGAGCACCAGTCGCAGGGCAGTCCGTTTTCCGATGCCGGGCAGTTGCGACATTTCGTACACGGCTTTTTCTAAAAGTTTTGAGCTGAATTCCATAGGCCGCAAAGATAAGTATTTAGTTTTTAGTATGTAAATTTCCTAGGCCGTTTTGGAGCTTTTAAAAGAGGCTGCGGCGCACCAGCTTGAACGCCGGGCAATAGGGGGAAACCGTGTAAACAATTGGAGAAATAGCATAACGGCCGGTTTCCAAAAAAAAGGGAACTTTATAAACAGCTAACCTAAAAATGTAAAAGTTATGAGTCCTAAAAACTTTCTAGCCGGCCTTGGCGGCGCCATCGTATTAAACCTGCTGCACGAATCGTTTAAAAAATCAAAGGTGGATGCGCCCAGGGTGGATCTTGTGGGGCAAGAAGCGCTGCAAAAGGTCGTGGGCTTTTTCGGAAGCCAAATGAACAGCAGGCAGACCATATACAATGCGACTCTGGCAGGCGATCTGATCAGCAATGCGGCCTATTACAGCATGATTGGAAACAGTCCGAACCAGCTGTTTGGCAAAGCCGTCTCCCTGGGACTTGTCGCCGGAATCGGTGCCGTTACGGTTCCGGAACAGATTGGACTGGATGCCAAGCCCGTCGCAAAAAACACGCAGGTAAAAGCAATGACGGTGGGCTACTACGTAATTGGGGCGCTCGCCACCGCAGCCATTTTAAAAATGCTTCAGGGCAGACAGTAGCAATTCCCCAAAAAAAAATCAGGCCGTTGCAGCGGCAATCGCGTTGGACGGATGTTGCAATGCATTGCTCAGGGAACAAAAACAGCAGGCAAAGCGCAGGCCGTTACGGCAGGCGCCGGGATGCCCGATACCGCCGCAACGCACGGATCGGGGCCTGCCCCGTCCCCGCAGGGCTAGTTCGTAAACTTTTTAGTGTTGATTTTCTTTTCTTTGACGCGGATGTGGAACGCGGGAACCACCAGAATCTGGCCCGACGCCACCTCGATGGCAGCGCTCTTGGTAGCACAGAACGTCTGGGCAGGCAGGGAGCGTTCATCGAGCACCAGCGTATAGGTACCGGTCGGCAGGAACGACGTGAATTTGCCGTCGTCATCGGTGTACAGTTTCTTCACCAGCTGGTTGTCTTTAAGGACCGCAAACGCAATCCCGGAAGCGCGCTGCTCAAAGACCAGGTCGGTCTTGGCATTATAATCAAAAACAACCGCGCCTTGGAGCGACCCGCTTTGGCGCAGCGGCACCAGCAGTAGATCAGTGTACTGGTCCACCACCACCGTCGCATCGTCATAATACCAGCCCTGCTGGGTCAGCTGCTGGAGCGCATAGCTTCCAAAAGGCACCCTCTTGTAATAGGCCGTGCCGTCCCTGTCGGTCTGCAGCACGATGGCGCCCAGCTTGATGTTAAAATCACTGGCAGCGGCCTCCCCCTCGTCAAAAACGCCATTCGTGTTGCGGTCGTAAAAGGCCAGGACTTGCAGCGTTCCTTTTTTATTGGGATTCAGAATCGTTTTGCCCAATTGTACGGTCAGCCCCACTTCCACCGTAAGGATTCTGTTGCGCACCGTGCCCGACGAATATTGGTACCAGGAGGTATTTAAAAATGAACTGATGCGGCGCCCGGTGTACTTCGAATTGACAAAGACCGATGGCGATTGGCCGTAGACCGCATCATCAATATAGGCAAGCCCCGTATTCACCACCACCTGGTCCTTCCAGAATTGGCTGTTGTAAAATAAGGAGGTATTGAGCTTGGTATACTTTCGATCCCCGCCCGGCAAGGTGGAAAAAGCATATTCAG
This sequence comes from Flavobacterium macacae, assembly GCF_003865365.1. Classification (GTDB taxonomy): domain Bacteria; phylum Bacteroidota; class Bacteroidia; order Flavobacteriales; family Flavobacteriaceae; genus Flavobacterium; species Flavobacterium macacae. The sequence continues at coordinate 7,948 of NZ_RQVR01000002.1, forward strand.
ACAGGTAATAGCCGCCACGCTGGTACACCGCGTTGAGGTTCACGTTCCGAAAGCTGTAATTCCCGTTGAACTTCAGCTGCAATTCAGGCCCGCGGTCCCACGAACGCGAGGCCAGGCCGGTTTCTGCCGCCAGCACCGCCGCCTGACGCGAAGCGGTACCCACCCACGAAACCTGCTCGATCAGCCGGTGCGCGCGCAGCTGCTGGAGCGTCGCATGGGGCGCCCCTCCGAAAAAAGAACCGTAGGTATTCGAACGCTCGCTCTGGAACTGATAGACCAGGCCCAGCGTAAAATCGTTGAGCTTAGGGAAGCGGTTCCCCAATTCCAAAAGCATAGTGCCCGACTTTTGGGTGTTGTCATACAGATGGAACTTGGGCGAAAAGTGGGACACGGTAGCGCTGGCACGCAGGCTGTTGCCACCGAACTCCGTCACCGCATGCTGCTGCAGTTGCAGGCTGCCCCGGCGGTTGCCGGGATAAAAATCAGAACTGAAGAAATAATTCCCGTTCAGGCGGACGTTTTTTATTTTGCCGGAATAGTTGGACTGCACGGCAAAAGAAGGCTGTACCGAGCCGTTCGAATCGTACTGGCTGAGACCGCCGTTGACACTGGCATTGAAATGCCAGTCCGGGTGGAACGCATACTGAAGCTCAGAACCAAGGGTCTGGTGTACTGCCTTTTCAAAAGGGTCGTGCCGGTAGACATAGGAGGCCGATAGGTTTTTCGAGCTGCTGTCATGGAACAGCGTGGCCTGGCCGTAAAAGCCATAGCCCTGCCGCAGCCAGCTGTCCTTCTCGGCCAGGTTGTAGTTCTGGTCCACAAAGCCGAACGTAATTTTTTTGGTGTCTTCAAACACGTGGCTGAACGACACGCCCCTTCCCGACAGCGGCATGTCGAGCTGCTTGTTGATGCTGCCTACAGTCAGCTGGTTGCGTGCCTGGGCAAACGTGATGCTGGTGTTGGTCACAAGCGGATTTTCCTGGCCGTCGATCAGGGCAATGTTGCCGCGCACAAAAAGGCTGCCTCCAGGCAGATTGGCGCCGCCCGCTCCAGAAAGCTGGAATACATTCGTATCGCTCCCAACAGACCGATAGCTGGTGGTCACGTAATTTTGCGTTTCGTCCGAAAACCGATTGTAGTCGGTCTGCTGGAAAAACTGAACGCTGGAGGTATTTTGCACGACAACGGTACTGCCCCCAAACAGCTCGTTCTCTGGATTTCTGAACCCGGAGATGCTGACCGAATACCGCGGCTGCGCGGCCAAAAGTTTGGAAGGAAGGAACGTGAAGGTAAAAACAGAATCTTTCCGGGCACCGATCGTGCCCAGCTGCGTTGCAAATGGGTGGGCAGTTGCCGGATCCGGAAACTTGCAGAGGATCGTGACGTCTTGGGCCACATTGCCCAAATTATCCACTTTTACGCTGACCGTTACCGGCCCATGGGCATCCGATCGGTAGATCGTGCCGGCCAGCGGGGCAATGACCAGATCCTTGTTGATCTCGATCGAATGGACCGTGCGGGCAGACGCAAGCAATTCGCCGGAGGCGCCGGTCAATTTGGCCACCAGCACGGAGGCGCCGGCCGCCGCATCAGTGCCCACCAGAAACTTCACGGGAAGGTAGCGGGTTTCCAGAGGCTGCAGTGCCACGGCAATGGCCGCCGCATTGATGTTTTGGAGGCCTTCGGGCACACTGAAGGTCAGCTGACCGGAAACGCTTTTGGATTCCAGGTTTTTAAGGACCACGACCAGTGTAACCAGCCTGGAATTTTTAGGGGAAAGGTCTTTTTCGATCGCGATCGAAATCCCGCGCGCGCCGTCTTGCGCCACAGCCTGGCCCGCCATAAAAAAAACAAGCAGGAAGGCGGCGGCTGTAAAAAAAGAACGGGGCATGGGTGGGATATTATTGGGGAGTAATCTCATAGAGCAAGGTAGCGGCATAGTGGTCTGGCTTTGCATTGACCAAGCGTTCGTCCTGCGCCAGGGTGTAGTATTTGACATCATAGCGGTAGGCGCCGCCATTGGTGTGGCTGCCGGTGGCCAGAATCTGGTTGGTCAGGCTCAGCGCTACAGGCGGCCCGCTGCTCTGCGAAGCCCCGGCCGCCGGCAAAAGGGCCAGGTGCACCGCGCCGATAGGAACAACGTTGCCGATGGCAGACCGCAGATCCCCCTGCGCCTTGACCTTGATCTGGAAGGCGGTGCTGCTGCGCGCTTCAAGGCCGTTGGGATAGGTTACGCTGACGCCGTTGCTGTAATCCTGCATGCTGTTGAATTCCAGCACCCCGTTAGACGCCCCCATAGTGACAGTCAGCGACAGCACCGCCGGTGCGGGAGCATCGGTAATGTTGCCGATCTGGAACCGGAAGGTATGGGTCATCCTGCCGATAACCGTATTGTACCGGTCGTAGGCCGTAAGCTCGATGGGCGCGTAAAAATCAGTCCACGCTGGAAAACTTCCCAGGTACGCCCCGCCGTTCAGCGTCATGGCGTACTTCAGCTGCAGGTTGTAATAGCCGTTGGGCTGCGCGGGTGCATTGTAAAGGGGCACATTGGATTGCGGGATTAAAAAAACGTCGGTGCTCTGCTGTAAAAACACGTTCAGGGGGGCGCCGATCTCAGAAATCGTAGGAATCGGATTGGGATGGGCCTGCCCGGTAGAGGAAATCGGCTGTACAGAAATTTTGTTCGCAGGAATCACATGCTGCCCGTTGGCACTGGTAATGGGCTGCAGCACCTTGGCCGCAATGCGCCAATGGGGCATGTTGATGGTGCCGTTTCCAGACAGCGTCATGGTGATCGCGTCAGCATTGGTGGTGCCGTTGTAGGAGTTGATTTGCATATAGCCGTTCGTCCAGGAGCCGAAAGACACCTGCGCATAGCCAAAAAAAGAACTGCAGGCCGCCGCCAGAAAGAATAGCCTATTCATACGTAAAGTTTAATTCTGCCATTTCCATAGTCGAGGCGTCGCCATAATCAATCAGGACCGAAGCGGTATAGTTTCCTTTCTCGAGTGTCTTCCCGAGCGGAATCGTCAGCTGCCGCGGGTTGCCCGGCAGGGTATAAAATACGAGGGTATCAACGTCTGTTTTCTTTCCCGTCTGGGTATTGAGGATTTCCGTGATCACCTTTCCGTCCACCCAAATTTTAGATTGGTTTTGAAATTTCAGGGTAAAGGCATGGGCAGCCTGGCTGAATTTCAAATCTTCAATCTCAATCTTTCGGCTGTCCGCCTCGGGTGCCTTGTGAAATACCTTGATGCCAGAACGGACGCTTACCTTTATATTGGTGCCTTTGCTGTCAACATCATCCACGGGGTTCATTTGGCTCACGTACAAGATAGCCGTGTGCGCCGCCAGGCTGTCTTGGGCCATGGGTGGCGTCAGCGTGACGTCCAGCTCTTTTCGCTGTCCCGGCTCCAGGGTAAAATAAGTGTCCTCGTTCTTGACAGAAAGCCAGCTCGCGCAGGAATGCTGCAGCGTGTTGGCGGGATACATCATATTTTCCCCTTTGAAATCATACTCCCAGTCCCCAAGGCTTACCGCCAGGTCCAGCGAATTTTTATCGCTCACATTGGTGATGGTTATTTTCTGGGTGCCGCTGCTTCCCGGACTGGAATCAAAATAAACACGGGGCGGGGATACTGAAATACCCGTTTGCGCCTGCACCTGGGCAAGGAACAGGCAAAATAATAAAGTAAGCTGTTTCATTTCATATCGAATTGGCAGCGCCGTGGCGCCGGAGTGATTTAGGGCACAAAGTTAGCGAAATAAAAAAGTGCCGCAATTACTTGCAGCACTTATTATTTATTTTGGATCGGCAAGCTTATTGGCTTACAATGGTATACGTAAGTGTAGTCGTATAAGCCGTTGGGTTCTGGCCTGCAATATAGTTGTCGATATAAGCATTGTCACCGGCACCTTTATACTCCACATTGATCTTTTTATTTACGGCACCGTTGCTGGAAGACAGTAAGGTCGTTTCTTGGTTCGACAAGCTGATGGCCGGCGCATAACTCGCATTTCCTACAGCATCGCTCCCTGCCGCTGCCTTAATTTTAATGGTGCTCACTTGCATAGTCTTCGTACCGGTCTGCATGGCTGCTTCGGCAGATTTTACTTGTACTTGAAATCCTCCGGTGCTGTACACAGACAGGTGGTCTTGCTTTAATGCCGTTACACCGTCCTGGTAATCCGCGGTAGTCACGTATTCTAAATTAACGGTTTGTTGTGCGGTATTGACCGTCAAGGTTTGGATCGGTTTCAATTTTACATTCAGGGTAGCGGTTTGTGCGTTAACTTGAACCATGCCTAGTACTATAAAAGAGGCTAAAATCATTTTTTTCATGGGGAATGTGGTATTAAATTTAATTTGTTTTTTTTAAAATTCTGTGCAAAGGTAGAATCAAAAAACACCTCAAAAATAAAATCGTTCGGTTTTTCGATGAAAAGCCTTTATCGCCGATTAACAACACAAAAATGGCATTTGGGCGCGCCTTTTTTTCCCCGATTCGTGTTTTAAGGCGGCGGCCGCAAGCCCAAAAAAGGCACACGTTGGCGGATAGCCGAACCGGCAGCAGCAAAAAAAAAACCCGTAACCGCACAGCCCGAAGCTTAAAAAAAACATTGGGAAGGCCCAGATGAACATCAAGCCGCGCAACACCCATGATGGCAGAGCCGGACATCCGTGCGGCCCACGTCAGGGAAATTCTTGGCCAGGCCTCGAAAAATAAGAAAGGAAAATTCACCTGCCCGGCTCCGGAACGCACCTGCAATCGGAAAAAAGAGGGAATCCCAAAGGGCAGCAACACTTAAGACAGCGGTATAGCTGCTTCAGGATTAAAAATTATATTTGTATAGCTAAAGCAGGATTAATTTAATAACCTGTATAGTTATTTTAGGACGGGTCAGGACGAGACACAGAGCATAGTTAATGTATGGATAAAGCATGGTTAATGTATGGATACTGTATGAAAGCCGTTCGGGAAACAGCCAAAGAATAAATGCAAAAAACACAATTATTTCCCTAAAATTTAGTTGCTTTGCAGCAAACACTCAAACATGCAGCCGCTAACGATTTTACTCATCATCATAGTTTATTTTGGAATTTTAATCCTGATTTCCAATGCCGTCAGCAAAAAAGACTCTGGAAATGATGCTTTTTTTAAAGCCAATAAAAACTCAAAATGGTATTTTGTTGCCTTTGGAATGATTGGAACTGCCTTATCTGGCGTGACTTTTATTTCGGTTCCAGGGCAAGTGGGTTCGCCAGATATTCAATTTAAATATTTTCAGTTTGTTTTAGGAAACGCCATCGGATTTATCTTGATTGCCAAAGTGCTTTTACCACTTTACTATCGAATGAACCTGACCTCTATTTATGGTTATATCGAACAGCGATTGGGTTTTGCTTCTTATAAAACAGCTGCTACAATCTTTTTGATAAGCCGTACAATTGGTTCGGCCGCACGTCTTTATTTGGTGGTAATTGTCTTGCAGCGCTATGTTTTTGATTCGTTCGGGGTTCCGTTTTGGGTTACCGTTTTAGGTTCTTTGGCACTTATTTTTGCGTACACCTATCGTGGCGGATTGAAAACGATTATTATCACCGACACTTTGCAAACTTTGTTTCTAGTTTCCTCTGTTATTTTTACAATTTATTTTATTTGCGACAGTTTAGATTACAATATCCCACAAGCTTTTGAAGCAGTAAAAGAAAGTAATTATTCTAAAATATTCTTCTTTGAAGATTGGCTGAAAAGTAATTTTTTCTGGAAACAAATTTTAGGCGGTATTTTTGTAACCATTGCAATGGTAGGTCTTGACCAAGATTTAATGCAAAAAAACCTCAGCTGTAAAAACATTGGCGAAGCCCAAAAAAACATGTTCACCTTTACCGGCATTTTTGTGGTTATCAATATCTTTTTCTTGAGCGTGGGAGCTTTGCTTTATTTATACGCAGAAAAAAATGGAATTAATGTTCCGATGGATGCCGTTACCGGAAAACCGAGAACAGACTTATTATTTCCAGAAATCGCTTTCAATTACTTAACCATTATTCCGTCAGTAATTTTTTTACTCGGATTAACGGCTGCCACTTTTGCAACGACAGATTCTGCCTTAACCGCTTTGACAACGTCATTTTGCGTAGATTTCTTAGGAATGGACAAGCCTGAAAATGCATCAAAACCAAATATGGTGCGAACAAGACATTTTGTTCACGTTGGTTTTTCATTATTGATGTTTGTAGTGATTTTAGTAATTTATTGGGCCAATTCTGATTCTGTGGTGAGCCTGATATTTAAGATTGCTGCTTATACTTACGGCCCTCTTTTAGGATTATACACTTTCGGATTATTTATGAAAAACAAAACCGTCAAAGATAAATTTGTTCCAATTGTATGTATTTTGGCACCCGCAATCACTTTTTTAATCAGCTTGAATTCAAAAGTTATTTTTGGAAATTATGAATTTGCAGAAGAACTCATTATTTTAAACGGAGCCTTGACTTTCTTAGGCTTGATGCTGATCAGCAAACCTGCCGAAGGACAGACTAAATTTTAAACATAAAAAAAACGGCAACTTAAATAGGTTGCCGTTTTTTTTATAATTACTGAAATCTTAATATTGTTTTGTGGAAAGCATCACTAATGTGCAAGCCACTTCAACTTTGATATTGTTTAATTTCAAGAGCTGATAAAACTCTGGATTTTCGGTTCCGGGATTAAAGATGACTCTTTTTGGCGAAAGCGAAACAATATAGTTGTAATAATCTCTCTGACGCGACGGATTTAAATACAATGTCACTGTATCAATATTGGTAAACGGAATCTGTTTTGTCTGGATCTTCACGCCCAAAACTTCTTCTTCCCTTTGGCCGATGGCTACTACCGAATGTTCTTTTGCCGTAAGGCTATTGATGGCCATGTAAGAATATCTCGCCGGATTTGACGAAGCTCCCAGTACCAATGTTTTTTTATTTCTCATAACTTTTTTATATTCTATAAATTTAATTAATTTTGTATTCTTTTTTGTTCTATTTATAAAAAATATAACATCAATGATTCTCTTTTATGGTTTGGAAATAATCCGAAGGAAGCATATCTCCTGCTTTTAGACTTCCCATGTATCCTCCAAAAAGTATGTTGTAAAAAGCATCGTAATTTCCGTTTTCATCAACATAAAATAGTTTTGTTCCAAAGTCTGCTATTGATTGTAAATTTCCGTCGTACAAAATCTGAAAGTATGCTTTTTTATCTTCATATTCAACCACTTGAGGTTTTGAAGTATCTATAAAATTGACCGCATTTTTTTTCACTTTTTCAACTTTCATCATTGGCTCTTTTATGATGCTAATCTGCTTCATATCTAAAGTGTCTTTAACTTGAAAATATTCTTTTGGATCCACTTGAAAGCGGTCTACAAAAAGCTTGAATTTTTCTTTTTGCCAATTTTCTTGAGCAATAGCATACATTAAATGCGGAGAAGAACCCAGATACGTATCTTTTCTCTTTTTTGCAGCCTTATTTTTTTTAGATAAATCTTTGTAAAAAGTAGTTCCTGCAAACATACTATTTTGAATATAAAAACTACTCAAGCTTTGCACTTTATATTTTACTTGAAAATCAACCAAATCAAAATTAATTTCATAACCCAAATAAGAATTTTTAATTTTTAACGGATTTCTTGCTGTTGCCGAAAGAATATTGGTGTCAATATCAAAATAAAGATTGATATCATCTTCATTTAAAATCTTACAGGAAAGAGCTGCTTTTGAAGTTCCGAGAAATTGTTCTCTAAAAGCTTTTAGCATACTTTTTCTAGAGAAAGGACCTCGACCGATAACCACTTCTTCTATAGCGATAGCATCTTCTTCTAAAAAAATAATCCTCTTTTTTTGCTGGGATGGATACGGAATTCTTGTCGTGAGAAAACCAATATAACTGATAACCAAGTCACTTTTTGTATTTCCTCGACTGTCAATTTTAAAATATCCTTGGTCGTTTGTTGTAGTTGCAATTGTGGTTCCGTCCAAATAAACATTCGCTGATTGCAACGGAATTTCAGTACCTTTTATATAAATTGTTCCTTCCAGGGTTTGTGAAAAAACATTTATGAAACATCCTAAAAACAATACAAGCAAAATATTTTTCATAAAATCATTTAAGTCACACAATTTTGACAAATATAAGAATTATACCGCAACGTAAATGATTTAAGAAAATACGGGTTTCTATTTGATAATGATTAATTATTTTTAACTTTACTCACAACCACCAGTCTGCGATTTAATTTTACAAAAAAACTATGGAGATTTTTATTTATGTTTTTGCTGCGCTTTTTTCAGTAATCAACCCGCTTGGAGCCGTTCCAATTTTTGTAGGATTAACACAAGATGATACCAAAGAAGAACGGTCCCGAATTTCCTTGTGGACGGCAGTTAATGTTTTCATCATATTGATTATTTCGTTTTTCATAGGCCAATATGTTTTAAATTTCTTCGGAATCAGTATTGATGCCTTGCGAATTGCTGGTGGACTGATAATCTTAAATTCAGGTTTTGCACTTCTTACCGGAAGGTTTAACAAAACGCGGGGCGTGAACAAAAAGGTAGAAAATGATGCCCAAAAAAGAAATGATATTGCCCTGACTCCATTAGCCATTCCCATGCTTGCAGGACCTGGTTCCATGTCTCTTTTGATTGCGCTTTATCAAGATTATGAAGCACTAAACCAGCAGATTTTGGTTTGTATCGCCATTGCTGCGGTTGCGATTGTCATCTTTTTAGTATTGCGCAGCGCAAATTATCTGTCTCGAATTCTTGGCGCTTCAGGAATCGTTGCCATTTCAAGGATCATTGGTTTTATTGTTATCGCTATCGGAGTACAGTACATCAGTAGCGCGGTGGTTAACATTCTCAAAACTTTAACTACTGTTTAGACGTTTTTCTCCTTAACTTTAAGAAAAACATCCCATGAAAATTATTCTTACTGGCGCAAATGGTTACGTTGGAAGGCGCTTATTGCCCGAATTAATTGCGCAAGGCCACGAAGTGATTTGTTGCGTGCGGGATAAAAACCGTTTTGGCTTGGAAGAAAATTTGCTAGAAGCCGTAACGTTATGGGAAGTTGATTTTCTGCAAGAACCCAACTTTGACAACTGCCCAAAGGAAGCCGATGCTGCCTATTATTTAATTCATTCCATGTCCTCTTCCACAGAAACTTTTGATGCCATGGAAGCCCAATCAGCTCAAAATTTCAATGCGTACATGAATCACATCGGCATTGAACAGTCGATCTATTTAAGCGGCATTGTGAACAACAAAACACTTTCAAAACATTTACAATCCCGAAAAGACGTTGAAGACATTTTATACAAAGGCAACTTCAACATGACGGTTTTAAGAGCCGGAATTATTGTCGGCTCTGGAAGTTCTTCGTTTGAAATCATCAGAGATTTATGCGAAAAATTACCCGTGATGATTGCTCCAAAGTGGGTTTTGACCAAAACACAGCCCATTGCCATTCGGGATGTGATTCAGTTTTTAATCGGCGTTTTAGGTAGAAAAGAATGTTACAACGATTCCTTTGATATCGGCGGGCCAAATGTTTTGACTTACAAACAGATGATGCAATTGTATGCTAAAGTACGTGGCATTAAAAGCTGGATCATTACCGTTCCCGTGATGACGCCCAAGCTTTCTTCTTATTGGCTTTACTTCGTGACTTCCACTTCTTATAAACTAGCCCTGAATTTAGTCGACAGCATGAAAATGGAAGTCGTGGCCAAAGACAAAAGACTGCAGGAATTATTAGGAATAAAAACCCTTTCTTACACCGATGCGATTAAATTAGCATTCAAAAAAATCGAACAGAATTTAGTAATTTCCAGCTGGAAAGACAGCATGGTTTCGGGCCGGTTTAAACAAAATCTGTCGCAGTTTATAGAAATTCCCAAATATGGCTGTTTGAAAGACCATCAAAAATTAGAGCTAAAATTGGCTGATACCGAACAAGTTTTAGAAAATATTTGGGCCATCGGCGGCCTGCGCGGTTGGTATTATGGAAATTGGATGTGGCGCGCGCGCGGTTTTATGGATAAATTATTTGGCGGCGTGGGCCTTCGCCGAGGCCGGACGCATCCAACACATTTGGACAATGGCGACGCGTTAGATTTTTGGCGTGTTTTGTTAGCAAATAGATCCGAGAAAAGATTGTTGCTTTTTGCCGAAATGCGGCTTCCCGGTGAAGCGTGGCTTGAATTTAGAATTGATGATAAAAATGTCTTGCACCAAATTGCAACTTTCAGGCCCAAAGGCATTTTCGGAAGACTGTACTGGTATTCACTGGTTCCCTTTCATTATTTTATTTTTGCCGGAATGATCAAGAATATCGCTAAAACAAAAAAAATCCCAAATTAGATTTGGGATTTTTTTTTATAATTAGAATCAAATTATTCTTTTGGCAAAAAGATTTCTGCCATCATGCAACGAGCGCTTCCGCCACCGCACGCTTCAATCGTGTCCAAGCTTGAAGTCAAAATCTCGCAATGAAATTCTAACTTTTCGATTTGAGTTGGCTTCAGGCTTTTGTAAGCTGCGTCACTCATAATCAAATATCTTTTGTCGTCTTTTCCCCTTACCTCTAGCATATTTCCTGCAAAGTTGTTCACTTGATCTTCTGTGATCAAAATCACTTCTTTGTCATCTGCTTTTAGATTGTCCAAAACCATCTTGCGCTCTTTTTTATCATCGATGCAATCGGCACAGATTACCGCAAAAGTTTCACCTAGGCACATCATTACATTGGTGTGGTAAATCAATTTTCTTTCGCCATTTACAGTTTGGAACGCTTCAAAAATAACGGGCGCATAATCAAAATCTTCACAAAATTCAATGACCAATTCTTCATCAGCACGAGGCGAAAGCGCACAGTATACTTTTCCGTTTGGACGGTCGATCAAGAGGCTTCCGGTGCCTTCCAAGTAAATTTGATCTTCTTCCGCAGAAGTGTAATCCACGATGTTTTCAATCTTGAAGCCATCTTCTTCCAATAAATCCAAGATGTCTTCGCGGCGTTCTTCACGGCGGTTTTCAGCAAACATTGGGTACAAAGCCACATCGCCGTTTTCATGGAAAGAAATCCAATTGTTTGGAAAAATAGAATCTGGCGTGTCTGGACTTTTTGTGTCTTCAACAACCGTTACGCTGATTCCCGCATTTCTCAATTTCACGACAAATTCGTCGAATTCTAACTGTGCTTTTAAATTGACCGTTTCCGGAAGCAATCCGTCTAAAACTTTTTGGTAATAATTGTTAACCGCTGTTTGCTCGTTCATTCTGAACCCCACCGGACGAATCATTAAAATGGAATTTGTTGTCTGTTTCATTTTCTTTTAGGGTTTAGTGTGAAAAGTTTAAGGCAAAATCTCTTTTTTTTATTATAATTCTTCATCTCCGCGAACACTGATTTGCTTTGATTTTTTTATATTTTCTTCTGACTTCGTGGTCAGTTTTATAAATTTTAATTTGATATCATTTTTATTTTCGAAATCTTCTACTATAATTCTAAGCAAGTAATTTTCATCCACAATAGCTTTATCATAATCAGTATTTATAATATTATCATCAATTTTAAAAATCACCAAATCATTTTTAATACTGGTATATTTTAATTTCAAGTCATTTAAAGAAATCCATATTGGATTATATTTTTCAATTGTTTGAATTAAAACTTTTCCAGAAAATTTGACATTCTCAATTTCAAATTCTCCTTTTTTAACGTCAACTTTTTCTATGTTTTTCGGATCTATCGTCCTTAAAGCAGTCTGGTCGATTAATTTTCCATTTAGAAAAAAAGCTGCTTCATTAGCATTGTTTTTATTTTCTTTATAAATCACTTTAATTGCAGAATCATTAGCCGTAACTTGATTTTGAACTTGAATACCGTTCGCTTTCTCAGTTTTCTTTTGCCCAACGCAATTAATTGACAGAAGGATTAAGAAGATTAAAAGTGCTTTTTTCATACTAATTTTGGATATATTAATCTCTAATTAATGGCAATGTTGAACATCTTAATAATCCTTCTTGTTTTGCAATTTCTGCATAAGGAATTTCTTCCACTGTAAATCCTTGGCTTCTTAACCAATTGTTAAGTCGTGTAAAATTTCTTTCAGAAACCACCACGTCTTCGGCAATAGAAAACACATTGGAATTCATATTATACATTTCGTTTCTGTCAATATGAAAAAGGTTTTCTTTTCCAAACAGCTTGACTAAAAACAAATAATCGGCTTCTTCGCGGAATCCGCTTTTGTATATAATTCCCTTATTTTTACCAACGGGCTGAAAACAGCAATCCAAATGGAGCGCGTTATCGCGGGCTTCTAATTTAGATTTTACCAAGTCAAATTCTTTTACAATTTTGTTTGGAAATAATTCTTTGATGTAATTCACGCCTTCCATATTGGTTCGGGCCGTGATATAATCTTTATAGTCAGAACCTTTGTAAGTTCCGATAAAAATATAGTCGTTCCAAAGCATCACGTCGCCACCTTCAATGTGAACTTCTTCGGGCGGACGCACTACTTTTGCTGGATTTATTTGGTCGATTACATATTGGATTGCATCTAATTCTCTTTCTCTATCCGGAAGGATATTGGCTTTTATAAAGGTGTCATCGATTACAAAACCGATATCTCTGGCGAAAATCTGGTTGTAATTTTCAATCATTTGCGGACGAAAAACCTTTACGCCATATTTTTGAAAAACTTGGTTGAAAGCTTCCATTTCATTGACCATATCTTTTTCAACAGGATACGTTCCTGCCAAAATATGCTCTAATGATTTGGGATCATACGCTTCATCGGCTGTGGGAGTTGGACCATTATTGATCCCAGATCCCAAAACGACAGCCCGCAATCTTGAAGTTTCATTCTTTACATTTATTTGTAGCATAAAAAAATGGCTTTAGGCAAATATAGAAAATCGGACTTTATTAATGCACTTTTCCTAAATTTTAACCTCTTAAATTATTGATTAATAGCTCTTGCTTACTTTTCTTCGTGATATTCTTGCTCTGTATTAATTGACCAGAGATTTTCTTTTGAAAATATTCCGTTCTTAATATTTTGAACTGCTTGAATTGCTGTTAACATCGAATGATCTTGGTTATTATATTTATGCATTCCATTTCTACCAATCAAAAATAAATTTTCAAATTGACTGGTATAATCAATAATTTGATCAAATTTTTCATAAGTCCCAAAATAAGCTGGATATGTTTTCGGCATTTTGATGACCACGCTATCTAAAACATCTTCTCGGTTAATCATCCCGATTTCGACCATTTCCTTGATTGCTAATTCTTTCATTTGTACTTCATTTTTATTCCAAAGCGCATCATTTTCATAGCAGAAATATTCTAAACCTACCCAAGTTGTATTTTCATCTTTAACTAAAAACGGACTCCAATTATTAAAAATCTGCAATCTCCCAACTTTAACATAAGGCTCTTGAATGTAAATCCAATTATCAGTTATTTCCTGCTTCTTCATCTTACTTAAAAGCAATCCAACAGTAATAAAATCGCGATAAATCAATCCTTCAGAAACTTCACTTATTTTTTCTGGAACTTCACAATCTAAGGAAGAAATCAGTTCTTTGACAGGCATTGTAGAAATAAAATAATCGCCTTCAAAAAGAATTTCTTCTTTCGTGATTTGATTTTGAGCAATCACAGAAACAATCTTATTTCCGTCTGTTTTTATTTCTTTTACTTTTAAATTTTGATGTAACTCCCCATTATTTGAAATTAGTTTTTCAGCAACTTCTTCCCACATCTGTCCTGGACCAAATTTTGGATATAAAAAATATTCAATCAATGAAGTCTCGGTATCTTTCTGACTTAGGGTTTCATCCGATTTAGAAAATTTTTTATTTAAAAAATGAGCAATTGATTTTCTGATCGAAAGTCCTTTTATGCGTTGAGCGCCCCATTCTGAACTAATTTCTGTACATTTTATTCCCCAAACTTTTTCAGTATAATCTTTAAAAAAAGTTTGATACAGTTTTTTTCCAAATCTGTTTATGAAAAAATCTTCTAAGTTTCTCTCTTCTTTTATCGGAAATGCTACGCTTTTCAGATAACTCATTCCGATTAAAAAAGTATTAAAAATGCCCAGTTTCAAAACGGTTTCTGGAGTCAAAGAAATAGGATAATCAAAGAATTGTTTTTGATAATAAATTCTTGATTTTCGGCTTCGGACTAACATTACATTATCGTTATTTTTTCCATCCGAAGGAAAACCAATCGTATTTAGTTCTTTAGATTTATTTTGATATGAAATTTTAATGGATTTTTCTTCAGAAAGTATTGGTAAAATTTTACACCACCAATCCATAATAACATCCGACTTTGAAAAAAAACGATGCCCGCCAATATCGATTCGATTTCCTTTGTAATTTACCGTTCGTGAAATACCTCCCCAATATTCGCTTTGCTCTAAAACTACTGGCTGAATATCGGTATTTTGAATAAACTCAAAAGCAGCAGTTAAACCTGCAGGACCACCTCCAATAATTATTGCTTTTTTATTTTTCATATCATTACAACGATTGACAAATCTACATTTCCTAAACTTAGTTTCCAATAATTTCAGTAAGTTTGTTTGTCTTAAAAATCTTAAAAAAAAGCAATTTGAAAAGCATTCAAAACCTATTTTCTAATTCTAAATTCAAAAAAAACTTTTTAGTTTTGATTTTTATTATGATTGCTTTTTTGATAGCCCGAATTGTTCATGGGAATTTTAGATTAACAGATTCCAACGAATATTTTGCAACAGCAGAATTACTAAAAAACGGAAAGTATTTCGGTCAAACAACTGATATCATTGAATCCATAAACTTGACAAAACGTCCTTTTTTATACCCCCTTTTAATTTTGTTCCTTGGTTTTTTGAACGATTTGGTCATCGTTCTTTTTCAAACAATTTTAGGCATCTTTAACTTATTTTTAGTCTTGCAAATTTTCAAGAATCTTGGAGGAAAATCATATTATCTAATCACCATTTTACTTTTTCTCACGCCATCAATCTTTATCAACACGCATTTGATTATGACGGAAACAATTGCTAGTACAGTGATGCTCTTGATTTTTAGGCAATTTCAAAATAAATTGGACAATCGAAAAATTGTTTATATCCAAATTTTACTCTGTTTACTCTTCTTTTTAAAACCTGCCTTTTACCTTTTCACGATTGTGAATTTGCTTTTTTTTATTTTTTATTTTATCCGTACAAAAACATTCCAAATTTCTGTTTTCGTCCCGCTGTTGATGTCTATTTCTTACATCGGATACAATCAACACCGAACTGGTTTTTCACATTTTTCTTCGATACAAAACATCAACTTAATTGACTATAATCTGTATTTATTCAAGATGAAACAAGAAGGTATAGATAAAGCTGAACTATGGAAAAAAAGTGTTTATGAAGAATCCGAAAAATTTAAAACTTTTGAAGAATATAGTTCCTATCTAGACAAAACAGGAAAATCCGAAATTAAAAACAACTTGATTCCTTATGCATTTTTCCATGTAAAAGGTGCGATTAGAGGCATGTTTGACCCAGGGAGGTTTGATTTGATTACATTTCACGAACAGCAAGATGCTTCCCAAGGTTTTATGCAATTATTAAACAAAGAAGATTTCATGTCTGTTTTAAAAGGCCTTTTAGAATACAAATATAAAATCGTAATCTTAATTTTGATTCCTATATTTCTGACAAATATTTTTAAATGGTTTTTCGCCCTTTCTTATTTATGGAATAACAGAAAGCTTTGGAATTTTAGAAATATGTATCTGATTCTGATTTGTGGATATTCAATTTTAATATCTGGACCTGTAAACACCTGCCGTTACATGGTTCTATTGCAAGGCATTGTTATTATAATTGCTGTATTAGGTTGGGAAAATTTCAGGCAAAAAAAAGCTCCACGATTAAGCGAAGCTTTTTAAATTTATTTAATGCTATTATCTTTTTTCGAAAGGAACAAATTCTCTCAAAGCCGGACCCGTATATACTTGTCTTGGACGGCCGATTGGCTCTTTGTTCACACGCATTTCTTTCCATTGTGCGATCCATCCCGGAAGACGGCCGATTGCGAAAAGAACCGTAAACATATCTGTAGGAATACCTAAAGCTCTGTAAATAATTCCAGAATAGAAATCTACGTTTGGATATAATTTTCTTGATACGAAGTATTCGTCCACCAAAGCTGATTCTTCTAATTTCTTAGCAATATTCAAGATTGGATCGTTAACTCCTAAAGTTGCTAAAACTTCGTCCGCTGCTTTTTTAATGATTTTTGCTCTTGGGTCAAAGTTTTTGTAAACTCTATGTCCGAAGCCCATCAAACGGAAAGGATCGTTTTTATCTTTTGCTTTTTCTAAATATTTGTCAGCGTCACCACCATTTTTTTGAATTTCTTCAAGCATTTCTAAAACCGCTTGGTTAGCACCACCGTGAAGCGGTCCCCAAAGCGCAGAAACTCCCGCAGAAATAGATGCGAACAAACCTGCGTGAGAAGATCCCACCATTCTTACTGTTGAAGTCGAACAGTTTTGCTCGTGATCAGCGTGAAGGATGAATAATTTATCTAAAGCAGCAACGATTGTTGGGTTTGCAGCATACGGTCCGGTTGGCAATTCAAACATCAATCTCATGAAGTTTTCAACGTAACCTTTTGTGTTATCATAATAATTTAATGGATAACCCATGCTTTTTCTGTACGTCCAAGTTGCAATAACTAAGAATTTAGCCATCGTTTTACAAACAGCCTCATACATTTCTTTTTCATTTTCAACATTAACCGATTTTGGATTAAAAGCTGTCAATGCACTTGTCAAGCAAGATAAAACGCCCATTGGATGTGCGTTTTTTGGAAAACCATCAATGATGTTTTTCATTTCTTCGTTGATCAAAGTATATTTTCTGATGTCAGTTTCAAATTGCTCTAATTGTTTTGCAGTGGGCAATTCTCCGAAGATAACTAAATAAGAAACCTCAAGAAAGTTTGCATTTCCAGCCAATTGCTCAATTGAATAACCTCTGTAACGCAAAATTCCTTCTTCACCATCAAGAAAAGTAATTTCACTTTTACAAGATCCTGAATTTTTATAACCTGGATCAATTGTTATTGCACCTGTTGCACTGCGTAACTTATCGATATCAATTGCAACTTCGTTTTCTGTTCCAACGATTACTGGAAATTCATACTTGTTACCATCGAGCTCTAATATTGCTGTTTTTGACATAATATATGTGGGAATTTTTTAAAATTGTGAAATTTAATTTAACAAAATTAAGCAATTCATTATTAACTGAAAAGTAATACGGAAACGATTTCGTTAATATTTCATTAAATTTTGCGAATTTGCTATACATAAATCGTAAATTAAAAAGCCCGAAGCTACTTTTTACTACTTTTATCTTCTTTTTCAAACTTATAAGGAACAAATAAGCAACTTCATTTCTGAAATCGCTAGTTTTCCGGAGGTATTCCGTGACCGTGGCCGCCTATAGCTTCCGTTGATGAAAGCAAATGGCGCGTAACTTGAAACTGGATTTTCATCACCATCAAAGGTGGTCAAAATAAGTAATTTTGAACTTTCGACCAACTCCATTGCTTTTGGTGCTTTGGGCTTTACTTGCGAGTGTTTTGACTTTTTAGCACTCCTATTTCATCTTTAAATTATAGGCTAATTTATTGAGCGAAAGTCACGACACCTATCTAACAAAACTATGATAAACAGCCGTTTATTAGATTATTCTAAATAACAAACCCTGACTGCTTTTGATGGCAATCAGGGTTTTATTTTTAAACTAAAAAAGAAGCTTATTTCACTTTAAAAGCATTTTCTCCAGGGAAGTATGCCGTTTTTCCCAATTCTTCCTCGATGCGAAGCAATTGGTTGTATTTTGCCATACGGTCAGAACGGGATGCAGAACCCGTTTTGATTTGCCCGCAGTTTAATGCTACAGCCAAGTCAGCAATCGTGTTGTCTTCGGTTTCTCCTGAACGGTGTGACATTACAGATGTATAACCAGCGTTGTGCGCCATGTTTACTGCTGCGATCGTTTCCGTCAACGTTCCGATTTGATTTACTTTTACCAAGATGGAATTTGCAATTCCTAAATCGATTCCTTTTTTAAGACGCTCTACATTGGTTACGAACAAATCATCTCCAACCAACTGTACTTTATCTCCCACCAATTCAGTCAAGTATTTCCAACCGTCCCAGTCGTTTTCTTGCATACCGTCTTCGATAGAGATGATTGGGTATTTAGAAGCCAATTCAGCTAAATATTCAGCCTGTTCTTTTGAAGAACGGATTTTTCCTGTTTCTCCTTCAAATTTTGTGTAGTCATAGTTTCCGTTTAGGAAAAACTCAGAAGCAGCACAATCCAAAGCCACTTTCACGTCATCACCAAAAGTATATCCAGCGTTTTCAACTGCCAATTTGATAGAATCTAAAGCATCTTCAGTTCCACCAGCTAAGTTGGGAGCAAAACCACCTTCATCACCTACAGCCGTACTCAAACCTCTGTCGTGCAATACTTTTTTAAGGTTGTGGAAAATCTCCGTTCCCATTTGCATTGCGTGCGTGAACGTTTTTGCTTTTACAGGCATAATCATAAATTCTTGAAATGCGATCGGCGCATCAGAATGCGAACCACCGTTGATAATATTCATCATCGGTACCGGAAGCGTGTTTCCAGAAACTCCGCCTACATAACGGTACAATGGCATTCCTAATTCATTAGCCGCTGCTTTAGCCACTGCCAAAGAAACACCCAAGATTGCATTGGCGCCAAGATTCGATTTATTTGGAGTTCCGTCTAATTCAATCATTTTTTGGTCAATCAAGTTTTGTTCAAAAACTGATGTCCCCAATAATTCTTCAGCAATCTTAATGTTTACATTTTCCACTGCTTTCAAAACACCTTTACCCATGAATGCTTTGCCGCCGTCTCTTAATTCCACCGCTTCGTGCTCTCCCGTTGAAGCTCCAGAAGGTACAGCCGCTCTTCCAAGAACGCCATGTTCTGTTACTACATCAACTTCAATTGTAGGGTTCCCTCTTGAATCAAGAATCTGTCTTGCGTGAACTTTGATAATTATGCTCATTTTGTTTTGTTTATTTGATACTATTTGTTTGCTTTTTTGGAACGAAAAACAAATTTAAGCAATTTAAAAAACAGATTCCTACTATTTTTAAAAACTTATAAACGCAAACGATTTAGGAGATTAATTTATTGGAAATGGTTTTTGTTTTTGGTATAGTAATTTTAAGGAGTATTTTGTGAGTTGGTCGATTTTGTAGGAATTATTCATTGAATTTAATTATTATTGTAATGAAGAAATTTTTCTGAAATGCAATTTTCTAATTCATTCCATAAGATTACATTCTAAAATTGAGAAACTATGAAAGAAATAATTGAAGGTCTAAATCTTCCTAAACAAATTTTACAAAACAGACAAATTTTTATCGACGTTATTTGGTCCTGCAATTAAAGAATTTAGCGAACTTTTCGCAGATAAAGTGAGATCGAAACGACTGAATAATCAAATTAAAATTTTCACTAAGACAATTAAAATTCTTGATGAAAATGGATTAGAAACTAGACAACTTAATTTAAAAACACTTATTCCACTTATTGAAAAATCCTCACTAGAGGATGATGAAAAATTGCAAGACAAATGGGCTAATTTGGATTGCTAACATAGCTTCAACTCCCGAAACAGGATTAGAACCAAAATTATTAAATACACTTTCAAATCTTTCCTCTTTAGAGGCATCAATTTTGGACACAATTTTCGAAGAATTCGAATACAAGCGTAAAAGAATATTTGAAAGATCTATTAATTCTAAACGAAGTAGATTTAACAACATCGATGATATAAATCCTAATCTTGTCCAAATTACTTCTAAATCCATAAAAGAAAAATTTAATCTCAATGACGAATTTACTACAATCTACATCGATAACTTGGAATCTCTGAGATTGGTTCGTTACGAAGACCCAGAAATTGAAATTGACAATGGCTATCCAGAAGCAGCATTAGAAGAAGACAAACAAGGGCAAAAAATCAATGTAGACATCGATGTTTCTGCAAGCTACATTAAATCAGATGATTTTAACCTAACATCTTATGGCAAATACTTTATAAAAGAATGTAAAGTATAAACAACTAAAAATAATTTTTACACCTTTATTAATTATAATTTTTATCATTATGCCAAAAACAGGAGACTCATTTAAAACAACATTGCTACAAGCCCATCTAGAATGTGGAAGTCTGAGACATACCAATTCCAGAGGAATTATATATGGAGAAGGTTATTTACAAATACCCTCAGACTTTGCTTATAACATAGAAATAACAAACACCAAATCTAACATCAGAAGCGCTGAATATGACTTTAGCACCTCCGATGGTTTTATTTCAAATTCTAAATTATTAGCTTCAGGTAATCAAAATAGAGAAGAATTTGCAAAACAATTTCACGGTTCAGGAGATTTAAAACTCTTAGGAGATTGGTACCATATAAATGCTCAAATTGGAGATCAAGTTCAAATTGATTTTATTAGTCCAACAGAAATTCTTTTAACGAAACTATAAAAAAGTACAGATTGGACTAGAGAATTAGTATTATAAAAAACCCATTTACTCTCGTAAATGGGTTTTCAATTTATTTTGCTTTAGGTCTAGTCTTCTTGCGTTCGCTTTTCTTCTTCCCGACTGCCATTTCATATTATAAACTGTTCTTTCCATACTTTGTAGCAAATGAAATCTATAAAAAATGAGATTTTAAATTAAATCAGCAAAAATCCAAAAACCACAAATCTTTAACAAGCTGTGATTTTGTTCTAGGTCTTAGTCTTCCAAATAAAATATAGAATTGCTATATTTATATTGTAGTTCCATATTTAAAAATGATAAATTTAAAGTTCAAATATCATGACACCTTTCACCACTGTCAACGACTACATCAAAAGCTTTCCAAAAGAGATTCAAATTCTTCTAGAAAAACTTCGTGCGGTCATTTTAGAAAATGCTCCTGATGCGGTGGAAAGTATTTCGTACGGAATGCCAGCGTACAAAACTTTTGGGAAACCGTTGGTGTATTTTGCAGCATATAAAAATCACATCGGGTTTTATGCTACGCCAACAGGCCATAGTGAATTTGCAAACGAACTTTCAAAATACAAACAAGGAAAAGGTTCGGTTCAATTTCCGTTAGATGCTGTTCCGTTTGAATTGGTGGAGAAAATGGTGCAATTTAGAGTTGTTGCGAATGAAGAGAAATCTAACAAGCAGCTTCCTCACTGAAGTTACAATTGTTTTAACCGAACGTTTATCTACTCTTTAATAATTCATTGAAAGTACTAATCAGCTAAACCTTAGCCTCACATACACATGCTTGATACCTTTTTTGTCCGATTCTCTTTCATCTATTTCTAAGATATCGGTCAGCGATTTCAACATGGGAGTCAGTTTTATAAAACCATAATTTCTAGAATCAAATTCTGGTTTTTTCTTCACAATCAGGTTCCCGACGTCACCTAAAAAAGCCCATCCGTCATCATCAGCAATGTCTTCAATGGTAGATTCGATCAATTCGATACTATCTTCGTCAATTTTATTAAGCGGTTTTTGGGCGGGCTTTTCAGCAATTTTGGCAATCTCTTTTTCGGCTGCTTTTTTGATTCCGGCAGCCACGTTGGCGGTTTTAACGGTCTTTTTCTTTATAGCCCCGTCTAAAACCTCTATAAAAATAAATCGGTCGCAGGCGCTTATGAACGGTTTTGGTGTTTTCTGCTCCCCAATTCCAATGACTTTCATTCCTGATTCGCGAAGCCTGATGGCCAAACGCGTAAAATCGCTGTCGCTGGAAACGATACAGAATCCGTCTAATTTTCCAGAATAGAGTAAATCCATTGCGTCAATAATCAATGCCGAATCAGAAGAGTTTTTCCCTGAAGTGTAACTGTATTGCTGAATGGGCGTGATGGCGTGTTCAAGCAGCACGTTTTTCCAACCGTTGGCATTTGGGCGCGTCCAATCGGCATAAATTCTTTTGGTGGTCGGCGTTCCATATTTCGTGATTTCCTCCATCATCCCCTTCACATTGCTGTAAGGAACGTTGTCGGCATCAATCAGTACCGCAAGCTTTAATTCTTTGCTGTTTTGAGACATTTTAAAAAATTTATTTTGAATAAAAGTACTAAAAATTTTCTAAGCGCATCATTCGCATTTCCGTTGGAAACAAAAAAAGACGCTGCAGGAGCGTCTTTTTACTTAAGCTTTTACCGCCTTATTTATATTTTCTATAAAAATATCAAACAGATAAGAAGAATCGTGTGGACCGGGACTCGCTTCTGGATGGTATTGTACAGAAAAACAGTTTTTATTTTTCATACGCATTCCGGCAACGGTGCCGTCATTGATGTGCGTATGCGTGATTTCAAGATCAGGATTTTTTTCAAGCTCTTCTCTGTTTACCGCAAAACCGTGGTTTTGAGACGTAATTTCGCCTTTTCCAGTCAATTCATTTTTTACCGGATGATTGATACCGCGGTGTCCGTTGAACATTTTATACGTCGAGATTCCGTTTGCCAAGGCCAATACTTGGTGGCCCAAACAGATTCCGAAAACCGGCTCGTCATTCTCCAAGATTTTTTTAGCAATTTCAATCGCTCCGAATAATGGATCAGGATCACCAGGACCATTCGAAAGAAAAAATCCATCAGGACTGAAAGCTTTCATTTCTTCATAAGTCGTGTCAAAAGGGAAAACTTTAATATAACAGTCTCTTTTAGCCAAGTTTCTCAATATGTTTTTCTTGATTCCCAAGTCTAAGGCTGCAATTTTATATTTGGCTGTTGCTTCTCCGATAAAGTAAGGCTCTTTTGTGGAAACTTTAGAAGCTAATTCCAAACCTTTCATATCTGGAACTTCTGCAAGCAGCGCTTTTAATTCTTCGATTGATTTTCCGTCTGTTGAAATAACGGCGTTCATCGCTCCGTTGTCACGGATGTAGCTTACCAAAGCTCTGGTATCGACATCAGAAATGCAAACCAGGTTTTGTTTTTTAAAGTACTCTTCCAAGCTTTCAGAAGAATTTACACGCGAATGATTAAACGAGAAGTTCTTGCAAACCAAACCCGAAATCATGATGCTGTCGGCTTCAATATCTTCTTCATTGACACCGTAGTTTCCGATGTGTGCATTGGTAGCTACCATTATCTGTCCGAAATAAGAAGGATCGGTAAAGATTTCTTGGTAACCGGTCATTCCCGTATTAAAGCAAACTTCTCCAAAAGTGGTTCCGCTGATTCCCATTGATTTACCGTGGAAAATGGTTCCGTCACTTAATAGTAGAACTGCTTTTTGTCGTGTTGTGTATTTCATTGGTTGTAGCTATTTATTTTTTAACGGTTTAGTGGAACTTGCTTTGCTTCGTTTCCTCGTAGTTGCTGTGTAGTTGCGGGTGCAAATTTAATTTAATTTGCGGTGATTTGAAAATTTATTTTTTTTAATCATTAACGCCTTTAGAAAAGCAAGGCCAGGTGTTTTTTGCGTAAAAATTGCAACCCGGATTTTGGTGAATTAGACTGATTGGCGTTGATATTTTTTTAATTAGTTTATTCGTTATGTTAGTTGACAACGGTTGGGACTGGCGCTTACAATTATTTAAATGGCTTGTCAGATAGCCCCGATGCTGCAATTGCCTGAGCTCTTACTGCTGTGGCCGAACAGCAGTAAGAGCTCAGGCAATTGCACCGGGAATTGCGATGGCTAAAAAAGCCTGACCATTCGCTTCTAAAAAAATTATTTAATACCTAACAGGTTTTGAAAACCTGTTAGGATAAAGCAAAAAAAAAGGATAAACTATAATAGCTTATCCTTTTTTTATTTATGATATGAATTTCTTCATTACTCAGCAGCGTCAGTAGAAGTTGGTTCTGATTTTGCAGTTGGTTCCGCTTTTGGAGCTTCTTCAACAGCATTTTCTTCTTTTTTAGCTTTTCCACCACGACGGCTTTTAGCTTTTTTAACTTCTTTTTTACCTCCGTTGTAAAGTTCGTTGAAATCTACTAGTTCGATCATCGCCATATCAGCGTTATCTCCTAGACGATTTCCAAGTTTGATGATACGAGTGTATCCACCTGGACGATCTCCAACTTTAGCAGCTACGTCTCTGAACAAGTCAGTTACCGCATATTTGCTTCTAAGGTAAGCGAAAACAATACGTCTGTTGTGAGTTGTATCCTCTTTTGATTTTGTGATCAAAGGCTCAACGAATTGTTTAAGCGCTTTTGCTTTAGCGACAGTTGTGTTGATACGTTTGTGCTCGATAAGAGAACAAGCCATATTAGCTAACATTGCTTTTCTGTGCGCTGTCTGTCTGCTTAAGTGATTGAATTTTTTTCCGTGTCTCATGACGTGTTTTTATTTAACTTCATCTTGCTTCTATCCTCTTTGGAGAGCAAAATATGAAGTAATTTATTCTTTATCTAATTTGTATTTTGCTAAATCCATTCCGAAATGCAGGTTTTTCACAGCCACAAGCTCATCAAGCTCAGTCAATGATTTTTTACCGAAGTTACGGAACTTCATTAAGTCGTTTTTGTTGAAAGATACTAGATCTCCGAGTGTATCCACTTCAGCCGCTTTTAAGCAATTTAATGCTCTCACTGACAGATCCATATCAACAAGCTTAGTTTTAAGCAATTGTCTCATGTGCAATGACTCTTCGTCATAAGATTCTGTCTGAGCGATTTCATCAGCTTCAAGTGTTATTCTTTCATCAGAGAACAGCATGAAATGGTGAATCAAAACTTTTGCAGCTTCAGTAAGAGCGTCTTTTGGATTGATCGATCCGTCAGTTTTAATTTCAAAAACTAATTTTTCGTAATCTGTTTTTTGCTCTACACGGAAGTTTTCAATTGCATATTTTACATTCTTTACCGGAGTAAAGATTGAATCTGTAAAAATAGTACCGATTGCAGCATTTTGTTTTTTGTTCTCTTCTGCAGGAACGTATCCTCTACCTTTTTCAATAGTCAACTCCATATTCAAGTTAACTTTGCTATCTAAATTACAGATAACCAATTCTGGGTTCAAAACTTGAAAACCAGAAATGAATTTTTGAAAATCTCCAGCAGTAATCTGGTCTTTACCAGAAATTGAGATGGAAACAGATTCGTTATCGATATCTTCAATCTGACGTTTGAAACGTACTTGCTTAAGATTAAGGATAATTTCTGTAACGTCTTCAACTACTCCTGAAATTGTAGAAAACTCGTGATCTACACCTTCGATACGAACAGATGTGATTGCATATCCTTCTAAAGCGGAAAGCAAGACTCTTCTAAGTGCATTACCAACAGTCAATCCATAGCCAGGTTCTAAAGGTCTGAATTCAAATTTACCTTCAAAATCGGTTGAATCGATCATGATAACTTTATCGGGCTTCTGAAAATTAAATATTGCCATATGTTCGACTAGTGTCTATTATTTGTTATACAACTCTACGATTAGCTGCTCTTTAATGTTTTCTGGAATCTGAAGTCTAGCTGGAACTGAAACGAAAACACCTTCTTTAAGGTCATTATTCCAAGTGATCCATTCGTAAACTTGACTTGAATTAGATAATGAACGGTCGATAGTCTCTAAAGATTTAGATTTTTCACGAACTGCTACTTTATCTCCAGGTTTTAAGTGGTAAGAAGGAATATTTACAAGTTCACCGTTAACAGTGATGTGTCTGTGAGAAACGATTTGACGCGCAGCTCTTCTAGAAGGAGCGATACCCATTCTGAAAACTACGTTATCCAATCTTGCTTCACATAATTGCAAAAGAACTTCACCAGTAACACCTTTAGTTGCAGATGCTTTTTCGAATAAGTTTCTGAATTGTTTTTCTAAGATACCATAAGAGTATTTAGCTTTTTGCTTTTCCATCAACTGGATTGCATATTCAGATTTCTTACCTCTCTTTTTAGCCATCCCGTGTTGTCCAGGTGGGTAATTTCTTTTTTCGAAAGATTTGTCATCTCCGAAGATCGCTTCACCGAATTTACGTGCGATTCTTGTACTTGGACCAGTATATCTTGCCATTTCTAAAAAATTAATTAAGGTAGAGATTATGAATTCAGGTCATATCCTCCGATAATCTATTATCTACCTAGTTATACTTAAATATTTATTAAACTCTACGTCTTTTTGGAGGACGACATCCATTGTGAGGCATTGGAGTAACGTCAATGATTTCAGTCACTTCGATTCCACCGTTGTGTAAAGAACGGATCGCAGACTCACGCCCGTTTCCTGGTCCTTTCACGTATACTTTCACTTTTTTAAGTCCAGCCTCTAACGCTACTTTACTACAATCTTCTGCTGCCATCTGAGCTGCGTATGGAGTGTTCTTTTTAGAACCTCTAAAGCCCATTTTACCAGCTGAAGACCAAGAAATAACTTCACCTTTTTTGTTAGTCAAAGAAATGATGATGTTATTAAAGGTAGCAGAAATATGAGCTTCTCCCGTTGATTCAACGATAACTTTACGTTTTTTTGCAGTTGCTTTAGCCATATTACTTATTATTTAGTTGCTTTTTTCTTGTTCGCAACAGTTTTTCTTTTACCTTTTCTTGTTCTAGAATTGTTTTTAGTTCTTTGTCCTCTTAATGGAAGACCAGATCTGTGACGAATTCCTCTGTAGCATCCGATATCCATTAAACGTTTGATGTTTAATGAAATTTCTGAACGTAATTCACCTTCTATCTTGAAAAATGAAACAGCCTCACGAATTGCTCCGATTTGCTCATCATTCCAATCTTGAACTTTGATATCTTGGCTAACTTGAGCTTTTTCTAAAATCTCGATAGCTCTGCTTGATCCTATTCCGAAGATATAAGTCAAAGCGATAACTCCTCTTTTGTTTTTCGGGATATCTACCCCTGCTATTCTTGCCATAACTATCCTTGTCTTTGTTTAAATCTAGGATTCTTTTTGTTAATCACGTATAATCTGCCTTTTCTACGCACAATGATGCACTCGGCACTTCTCTTTTTTACTGAAGCTCTAACTTTCATATCCTTAATATCTATAAGTAATTCTTGCTTTTGACAAATCGTAAGGGCTCATTTCTAATTTCACTTTATCGCCTGGCAATAATTTGATGTAATGCATGCGCATTTTACCAGAAATGTGAGCGATCACAATATGTCCATTTTCTAACTCTACTCGGAACATCGCATTTGACAATGCTTCAATGATTGATCCGTCTTGTTCTATTGCTGATTGTTTTGCCATAAATTAAGCTACTGCTTTTCTGTTTTTACCGCTCTTCATCAGACCGTCGTAATGCTTGTTCAACAAATATGAATTAATTTGCTGGATCGTATCACTTGCAACTCCCACCATAATCAATAACGATGTACCTCCGTAAAACAATGCCCAAGATGGTTGAACATCCAAAACACTCACAACAATTGCTGGGAACACAGCTATTAAAGCAAGAAATAATGATCCTGGAAACGTTATGTAAGACATAATTCTATCTAAAAATTCAGAAGTTTCAGCTCCAGGACGAATTCCCGGGATAAAACCGCCGCTTCTTTTCAAGTCATCAGCCATTTTATTTGTAGGTACCGTAATTGCGGTGTAAAAGTAAGTAAAAACCACGATTAACAAGGCAAAAACTAAATTATACTGCCATCCAAAGATATTTTGGAAAGCCGTACTTACAGAAGTCGCTGTCTCTGAACTAGATAGACCAGCCAAAGCTGCAGGAATAAACATGATTGCTTGCGCAAAAATGATAGGCATAACTCCAGAAGCATTCAGCTTTAAAGGAATCCATTGTCTATTTCCAGCTTCTTCAAACTCTCCAGATGCAGTACGACGAGCGTATTGTACCGGGATTTTTCTAACAGCCATTACCAATAAGATACAAGCTACGATAACTAAAAGCCAAATTATTACTTCGAAAACTAATAACATCGGCCCACCATTATTGTTTGTTACTCTAGTTGAAAACTCTTGAATGAATGCTTGCGGCATTCTTGAGATGATTCCGACCATAATTAATAACGAGATTCCGTTTCCAATTCCTTTATCCGTAATTTTTTCTCCTAGCCACATTGCAAAAATTGTACCCGTCACTAAGATAATTACAGAAGAAATTAAGAAAGGTGCTGAATCAAAACCTAACAGGAAAGCATCTTGTGGCAATGTCCTGTTTAGATTGTAAATATAACCCGGAGCCTGAACTAAAGTAATAACGATAGTCAACCAACGTGTAATTTGATTCATTTTCTTTCTGCCACTTTCTCCATCTTTTTGTAGCTTTTGAAGGTAAGGCACAGCAATACCCATCAATTGCACAACAATAGATGCAGAAATATATGGCATAATACCCAATGCAAATACAGATGCTTGCGAAAACGCACCACCTGTAAATACATCGATTAGCCATCCAATCCCTTCTTTAGTCTGATCAGTAAGTCCATTTAACTTAGTCGCATCAATACCTGGAAGTGTCACTTGCGCACCAAAACGGTACACTAATAACAACCCAAGAGTCACTAAAATTCTATTTCTTAGTTCTTCAATTTTCCAAGCATTGCTTAACGATTCTATAAATTTCTTCATCTTAACTATAAGAATTATAAAGTTACGGCTTCTCCACCAGCAGCTTCAATAGCAGCTTTCGCAGTCGCAGTAAATTTATGAGCGGTTACCTTTAATTTAGTTGTTAATTCACCTCTACCTAAAATCTTAACGATTTCATTTTTAGTTGCCAAACGGTTTGCTACAAATACTGTCATATCAACAGTACCGTCAGTAATAATTCCGTTATCCACTAAAGCTTGAAGCGTATCAATGTTTACACCTTCGTATTCTTTACGATTGATGTTTGTAAAACCAAACTTAGGTACACGTCTTTGAAGTGGCATTTGTCCACCTTCAAAACCAATCTTTTTAGAATAACCAGAACGAGATTTTGCTCCTTTGTGACCTCTTGCAGAAGTACCACCTTTTCCAGAACCTTCTCCTCTACCTAATCTTTTATTTTGATTGTGTGTAGAACCTTCAGCAGGTTGTAAGTTACTTAAATTCATAACTATAATTTGTTATTTAGCTTCCTCTACAGAAACTAAGTGTTTTACTTTGTTTATCATCCCAAGGATAGCAGGGTTTGAATCATGCTCTACAACTTGTCCCATTTTACGAAGACCTAAAGCTTCAAGACCTCTTTTTTGAGATAGAGGACAATTGATTTTGCTTCTTACTTGTTTTACTAATAATTTTGCCATAATTTCCTTGAATTAACCTTTAAAAACTTTCTCTAAAGAAACACCTCTTTGTTTTGCAACAGTGTAAGCGCTTCTCATTTGCAATAAAGCATCAAAAGTTGCTTTCACTACGTTATGAGGATTAGAAGAACCTTGAGATTTAGACAATACATCGTGAATACCTACTGATTCAAGAACTGAACGAACAGCTCCACCAGCAATAACTCCTGTACCATGAGAGGCAGGAATTAAGAATACACGTGCACCACCAAATTTACCTTTTTGTTCGTGAGGAACTGATTGACCGTTCAAAGGAATTCTTACTAGATTTTTCTTTGCATCTTCTACTGCTTTCGCAATTGCTTCAGAAACGTCTTTAGATTTTCCTAATCCGTGACCCACTACTCCATTTTCATCACCTACCACTACAATTGCAGAAAAACCGAAAGCTCTACCACCTTTTGTAACTTTAGTAACACGATTCACACTTACCAAACGATCTTTTAATTCAAGACCACTCGGCTTTACTAACTCTACATTTTTGTATTTGCTATTAGACATACTATATTAGAATTTAAGTCCAGCCGCTCTCGCGCCTTCTGCTAATGATTGGATACGTCCGTGGTATAAATAACCTCCTCTATCGAAAGTTACTGCATCAATACCAGCAGTTTTTGCTTTTTCACCGATCAGTTTTCCAACTGCTGCAGC
Source organism: Flavobacterium macacae (assembly GCF_003865365.1). GTDB lineage: Bacteria > Bacteroidota > Bacteroidia > Flavobacteriales > Flavobacteriaceae > Flavobacterium > Flavobacterium macacae. The sequence continues at coordinate 38,020 of NZ_RQVR01000002.1, forward strand.
TACTTCAACGTTTGTACCTTTACTTACTTCTTTTTCTCTTGAAGATGCAGCTAATAAAGTTACTCCGTTCACATCATCAATTAGTTGTGCGTAGATTTCTTTATTACTTCTGAATACAGTTAATCTTGGCTTAGCAGCAGTACCGCTAATGATTTTTCTGATTCTGAATTTAATTCTCTGTCTTCTTTCAGATTTTGTTAATGACATAATCTTTTTATTTTTAAGCTGATTTACCTGCTTTTCTTCTTAATACTTCACCAACAAACTTAACTCCTTTTCCTTTGTAAGGCTCTGGCTTACGGAAAGCTCTAATCTTTGCCGCTACCTGTCCAACAAGTTGTTTATCAAAAGAGGTTAATTTCACGATTGGGTTCTTACCTTTTTCTGAAACCGTTTCCAAAGTTACTTCTGGAGCGATATCTAAAACGATATTGTGTGAAAATCCTAGAGCTAAATCTAATTTATTTCCTTGGTTTGAAGCTCTATAACCAACTCCAACCAATTCTAATGATTTAGTAAAACCTTCAGAAACACCAATAATCATATTGTTTACAAGTGATCTGTATAATCCGTGCTTTGCTCTGTGGTCTTTGTGATCTGATGATCTTTCAACTAGAACTTGACCGTCCTCAACTTTTACAGTTACATCAGAATATTCCTGAGTAAGCTGACCTAATTTTCCTTTTACTGTAATCAAACCTTCAGCAACTTCAACAGTTACTCCAGCAGGGATTACAACGGGATTTTTTCCTATTCTTGACATCGTTTAGCTTTTTATTAGTATACGTAACAAATTACCTCACCACCAACATTAAGTTGTTTGGCTTGTTTTCCAGTCATCAAACCTTTTGATGTAGAAACAATTGCGATTCCCAATCCGTTAAGGATACGTGGAATTTCGCTAGAACCTGCATACTTACGTAAACCTGGTTTACTAATTCTCTGTAGGTCTTTAATCACTGACTCTTTAGTATCTTTATCATACTTCAAAGCAATTTTGATCGAACCCTGTACAGCGTTGTCTTCAAATTTGTAACTTAAGATATAACCTTGATCAAATAAGATCTTTGTTATTTCTTTTTTTAGATTAGATGCAGGGATCTCAACAACCTTGTGGTTTGCAGCCACGGCGTTTCTTACCCTTGTCAAATAATCCGCAATAGGATCTGTATACATATGTATAAAATTGCGGTTTTGGTATTCTTTCCGGACCATCCGGTAGAACCTGAAACCATTAAAACTCTAATTATCAAATTATTAATAATCAACAGATAGCTGTCAGCTTACCGTTAAAAACGTGCAAACTTACAACTATCTGTTGAAATATCAAAATTGCAAATAATATTTTTTACCAGCTTGCTTTTTTAACACCTGGAATCAATCCATTATTAGCCATTTCACGGAAAGTTACACGTGAAATTCCGAATTGACGCATATACCCTCTAGGTCTTCCTGTTAATTTGCAACGGTTGTGCATACGAACTGGAGAAGCATTTTTCGGTAATTTTTGTAAACCTTCAAAATCTCCAGCTTCTTTCAAAGCTTTTCTTTTCTCAGCATACTTTGCTACCGTTTTTTCTCTTTTCACCTCACGGGCTTTCATTGATTCTTTAGCCATGTCTTAATTCTTTTTAAAAGGTAAACCTAATTCTGCTAATAATGATTTTGCTTCTTTATCTGTTTTTGCAGATGTAACGAAGGTGATATCCATTCCTGAGATTTTGTTAACTTTATCAATATCAATTTCTGGGAAAATGATTTGTTCCAAAACTCCAAGGTTGTAATTTCCTCTTCCGTCAAAACCAGTAGCCTTAATTCCGCTAAAATCTCTTACACGTGGCAAAGACGAAGTGATAAGTCTATCTAAAAACTCATACATTCTTTCTCCACGTAAAGTTACTTTTGCACCAATTGGCATTCCTTTTCTCAATTTAAAAGACGCAACGTCTTTCTTAGAGATAGTAGATACTGCTTTTTGACCTGTAATTTTTGTCAACTCATCAACCGCATAGTCAATAAGTTTTTTATCAGATACAGCAGCACCAACTCCTTTACTTAAAACGATTTTTTCAAGTCTTGGAACTTGCATTACGTTTTTGTAACCGAATTCTTCTTTAAGTGCAGAGATTACTCTGTCCTTATATTCCTGTTTTAGTCTAGGTGTATACTCCATTACTATAGTACTTGATTAGATTTTTTTGCAAATCTTACTTTCTTATCTCCTTCAATTTTTGTACCTGTCTTTGTAGCTTCCTTAGTTTTAGGATCTATAAGAGATAGGTTAGAAATGTGAATTGGAGCTTCTTTCTTAACGATTCCACCTTGAGGGCTTTTTGCGCTTGGTTTCGTATGTTTTGAAACTAAGTTAACACCTTCAACGATCGCTTTATTTTTCTCACGGTCAACGCGAAGAACTTTACCTTCAGTACCTTTATGGTCTCCAGCAATTACTCTTACTGTATCTCCTGATTTGATTTTTAGCTTTATCATCTTGTAAATAATTAAAGCACTTCTGGTGCTAATGATACAATCTTCATGAATTGTTTTTCACGAAGCTCTCTTGCTACTGGTCCAAAAACACGAGTTCCTCTCATTTCTCCTGCAGCGTTCAAAAGAACACATGCATTGTCATCGAAACGGATATAAGAACCATCGGCTCTTCTCACTTCTTTTTTGGTACGCACAACAACTGCAGTTGAAACAGCTCCTTTTTTAACGCTTCCGTTTGGAGTTGTATCTTTGATAGAAACTACAATCTTGTCACCAACAGAGGCATACCTTCTTTTGGTACCTCCTAAAACACGGATAGTTAAAACTTCTTTAGCTCCTGTGTTATCTGCTACTTTTAGTCTTGATTCTTGTTGTACCATAATTATTTAGCTCTTTCAATGATTTCAACTAATCTCCAACATTTTGATTTACTTAAAGGACGCGTTTCGCTAATTCTTACAGTATCTCCAATGTTACAGTCGTTTGTTTCGTCGTGTGCAACGTATTTCTTTGTTTTCAACACGAACTTACCGTATAGTGGGTGTTTTACTTTTCTTGTTTCAGAAACAACAATAGATTTCTCCATTCTGTTGCTAGTAACAACCCCAACTCTTTCTTTTCTTAAATTTCTTTTATCTTCCATCTTTGAGCAGAATACAATTATTGTAAATCTCTTTTGCTTATCTCAGTAGCTACTCTAGCAACCGATCTTCTAACGCTTCTTACCTGAAGTGGGTTTTCGATTGGTGAGATAGTATGAGCGGTTTTTAAGTCGGCATATGTCTTCTTAAGCTGAGATAATTTCTCTTGTAATTCAGCAATAGACAGATCTTTAATTTCTGATTGTTTCATAATAAATATTAATTATGCTTCGAAATCTCTAGCAACGACGAATTTAGTTTTTACTGGAAGTTTTTGAGCCGCAAGACGCAACGCCTCTTTTGCAACTGACAAAGGAACTCCTCCAACTTCAAACATAATTCTTCCTGGTTTAACAACAGCTGCCCAATATTCTACGGCACCTTTTCCTTTACCCATACGTACCTCTAGAGGTTTCTTTGTGATTGGTTTGTCTGGAAATATTTTGATCCATAATTGTCCTTCTCTTTTCATGAAACGAGTTGCAGCAATACGAGCTGCTTCAATTTGACGAGAAGTCAAGAACATTCCATCTTCATGGACAGATTTAATACCAAACATTCCATTAGAAAGTTCATGACCTCTGTTGGCATTCCCTTTCATTTTACCCTTCTGTACCTTACGGTATTTTGTTCTTTTAGGCTGTAACATTTTTCTTTAATTTAAAAATTACTTTCTTTTACGATCTCCACCTGGTTTTCTGTCTTTGTTGAAAGGCTTACGATCTCCTCTTGAAGAATCGCCACCTTTTCCACCAGCACCGGCTTGTTTTTTATCCATTCCAACTAGTGGAGATAGATCTCTTTTACCGTAAACTTCACCTTTCATGATCCACACTTTGATTCCCATTCTACCATAAGTAGTATGTGCTTCAGCCAAAGCGTAATCGATGTCAGCTCTGAAAGTTGATAGAGGAATACGTCCTTCTTTAAAACCTTCTGAACGAGCCATTTCAGCTCCATTCAAACGACCAGAAATCAATACTTTGATACCTTCAGCATTCATACGCATTGCAGCCGCAATTGCCATTTTGATAGCTCTTCTGTAAGAAATTCTGCTTTCAATTTGACGCGCGATAGAAGTACCTACTAAGTAAGCATCTAGTTCAGGTCTTTTGATTTCAAAGATGTTAATTTGAACCTCTTTGTCAGTAACTTTCTTAAGTTCTTCTTTCAACTTGTCTACCTCTTGTCCGCCTTTTCCGATAATGATACCAGGTCTAGCAGTAGTGATAGTAACGGTTACAAGTTTCAAAGTTCTCTCGATGATTACTTTTGATACACTAGCTTTTGATAAACGAGCGTGGATATACTTTCTGATTTTGTAGTCTTCGGCAAGTTTATCACCGTAGTCATTTCCACCATACCAGTTAGAGTCCCATCCTCTGATGATACCAAGTCTATTTCCAATTGGATTTGTCTTTTGTCCCATCTTAATTATTTGCTTGTGTGTTATCTAATTGCCCTAATACGATTGTTACGTGGTTAGAACGTTTTCTAATTCTGTGTGCGCGACCTTGTGGAGCTGGACGAAGTCTTTTCAACATCATTCCACCATCTACTCTGATCTCTTTAACGATTAAGCCTGCTTCAGCTACGTTACCTTCTGCATTTTTCTGCTCCCAATTGTTGATTGCAGATAACAAAAGTTTCTCTAACTTTCTTGAAGCTTCTTTAGAGCTGAATCTTAAAATATTCAAAGCTCTTTCCACTTTCTGACCTCTTACTAGATCTGCTACTAAACGCATTTTTCTAGGTGAAGTAGGGCAGTTATTCAATTTTGCGAAGGCAATCTGCTTGTTAGCTTCTTTGATGCCTTCAGCTCTTTCTCTTTTACGAACTCCCATTGCTTCTTATTTTTTACCTTTGTTTTTTGCTCCAGCGTGACCTCTAAAAGATCTTGTTGGTGAAAATTCTCCTAATTTGTGACCTACCATGTTTTCTGTTACGTAAACTGGTACAAACTGACGACCGTTATGAACTGCGATAGTTTGTCCAACAAAATCTGGAGTAATCATAGATGCTCTAGACCAAGTCTTAACCACACTATTTTTACCGCTTTCTACGTTTGCTTGAACTTTTTTATCTAATTTATAGTGAACAAAAGGTCCTTTTTTTAATGAACGTGCCATATCTTATTATTTCTTTCTACGTTCTACGATATACTTGTTACTCGGGTTTTTCTTAGAACGGGTTCTATAACCTTTAGCAGGTATTCCGTTTCTAGAACGAGGGTGTCCACCAGAAGAACGTCCTTCACCACCACCCATTGGGTGATCAACAGGGTTCATCGCTACTGGTCTTGTTCTTGGTCTTCTACCCAACCATCTTGATCTACCTGCTTTTCCAGATACAACTAATTGATGATCAGAATTAGATACCGCTCCAATTGTAGCTGAACAAGTAAGCAAGATTAATCTTGTTTCACCTGAAGGCATTTTAATTGTTGCGTATTTCCCATCTCTTGCCATTAATTGAGCGAAAGTTCCAGCAGAACGAGCAATTACAGCTCCTTGACCTGGACGCAATTCGATACAAGAGATAACAGTTCCCAAAGGAATTTTACTCAATGGTAATGTATTACCGATTTCAGGAGAAGCATCTACACCAGAAACTACTTTCTGACCTACTTGCAATCCGTTTTGTGCAATAACATAAGTTTTTGCTCCATCAGCATAAGCCAACAAAGCGATAAATGCAGTACGATTTGGATCATATTCAATAGATTTTACTGAAGCTGGAATCCCATCTTTAGTTCTTTTGAAATCGATGATACGATATCTCTGCTTGTGACCACCACCCGTATAACGCATGGTCATCTTTCCTTGACTATTTCTACCGCCTGAGTTTTTTATCGGTGCGATCAATGAACGCTCCGGCTTATCAGTTGTAATGGCGTCAAAACCATTAACAACTCTAAAACGCTGACCCGGGGTAATAGGTTTTAATTTTCTAACTGACATGTTTCTGCCTTATTTTAGATATTATTATAAAAATCGATGGTTTCTCCTTCTTGTACTTGAACGATTGCTTTTTTGTAAGCATTTGTCTTTCCATTAATGATACCACTCTTTGTGTACTTCGTTGATCTATCAGCTCTGTAGTTCATTGTATTTACTTCAACAACCGAAATTCCATAAGCAGCCTCTACAGCATTCTTAATTTGAATTTTGTTTGCTTTTTTATCTACAATAAATCCAAAACGATTGAAAAGCTCACCTTCTTTGGTGATTTTTTCTGTGATAATTGGTTTAATTATAATACTCATAGCTTATTATTTGCTTAAATTTTCTTCAATTCCTTCTAAAGATCCTTCTAAAAGCACTAAATTATTTGCATTTAAAATAGCATAAGTACTTAATTCTGAACTACTTACAACGCTAGATGACTTCAAATTACGTGATGACAAATATACATTTTTATTTGAGTCACCCAACACGAATAGAGATTTTTTATTCTCTAACCCTAAAGCTTTCAAAACGTTAATGAAATTTTTAGTGTTTGGAGCATCAAAAGTAAAGTCTTCTAGAACTGTAATATTTGATTCTTTTGCTTTGATAGAGAAAGCTGATTTTCTTGCCAATCTTTTCAAGCTTTTATTCAATTTGAATGAATAACTTCTTGGTCTTGGACCGAAAACTGTACCTCCACCTTTAAACAAAGGGTTTTTTGCACTACCAGCACGAGCCGTACCGGTTCCTTTTTGTTTTTTAATCTTACGAGTAGATCCCGCAACTTCAGCTCTTTCTTTAGCTTTGTGCGTTCCTTGTCTTTGATTAGCAAGATATTGCTTCACATCAAGGTATACTGCGTGATTATTTGGCTCAATTGCGAATACTGAATCAGAAAGAGTGATCGTTCTGCCAGTTTCTTTTCCGTTGAAATTTAAAACTTTTACTTCCATTACTTCTGAATGATTACATAAGAGTTATTGTGTCCTGGAACACATCCTTTTACTAAAAGTAGGTTCTTATCTGCAACAACTTTCAAAACTCTTAAGTTTTGAACCGTTACATTGTCAGTACCCATTCTTCCCGCCATACGCATTCCTTTGAATACTCTAGAAGGATAAGAAGAAGCTCCTACAGATCCTGGCGCTCTTAAACGGTTGTGCTGACCGTGAGTTGCTTGTCCAACACCACCAAAACCGTGACGTTTCACAACCCCTTGAAAACCTTTACCTTTAGATACACCTTGAACATCTACAAATTCACCTTCTGCAAAGACATCAACTGTCAATACATCACCTAAATTGTACTCGTTCTCAAACTTGAATTCAACGACTTTTTTCTTCGCAACAGTTCCAGCTTTTTTAAAGTGGCCTACAGCCGCTTTAGTGGAGTGCTTCTCGTTTTTGTCATCGAAACCAAGCTGTAACGCTTCATACCCGTCAACACCTTTGGTTCTGACTTGGGTAACAACGCATGGTCCAGCTTCGATTACTGTACAAGGAATGTTTTTCCCGTTTTCGTCGAAAATACTAGTCATGCCGATTTTTTTACCAATTAACCCAGACATAAATAATTAATTATTGATTATTAAAATTCCCTTCAATTTGAAAACCACATAAGTTTCCAAACAGGGAGTGCAAAAGTAGCTATTAAAATCGAATATACCAAACAGTTACAAAAAATTAAATTGAATATATAGCTGATTTCAAAACAATTGCACTTTAAAAACCCAATGCAATCTCAAGAACTGCATGGCTGGAAAGAATTTTAAACCGCCAAAAATAGGTAGAAAAAATCCCGGAATAAAACCAAAAAAAACAGCTAAAGCCCTAATATACTTGAAACAAGCAATTGCTTTGAAATATAAAATATCACAAAATAATTTTAAGAAAACTATTTTTCTTTAATGATAGACACAAAAAAAGCGAAACATTTCTGTCTCGCTTTTTTTTATGAAAATATAATAAAATTATACTTTGATTTCAACTTCAACCCCACTTGGCAACTCTAATTTCATTAGCGCGTCAATAGTTTTTGAAGAAGAAGAATAAATGTCAATCAATCTTTTGTATGACATTACTTCAAACTGCTCTCTCGCTTTTTTGTTAACGTGCGGAGAACGCAATACTGTGAAAAGTTTTTTGTGCGTTGGCAATGGAATTGGACCCGTTACAACCGCACCTGTGCTTTTTACGGTTTTTACAATCTTTTCAGCAGACTTGTCTACCAACATGTGATCGTAAGATTTTAATTTTATTCTGATTTTTTGACTCATTTTCTTTAGAATTAAGCGTTACCTTTTGCTTTTTTGATTACCGCTTCTGAAATACTAGAAGGCGTTTCAGCATAGTGAGAAAACTCCATTGTTGAAGTAGCTCTACCTGATGACAATGTTCTTAATGTTGTTACATAACCGAACATTTCAGATAATGGCACATCAGCTTTAATTGTTTTAGCACCATTTCTATCACCCATATCATTCACCTGACCTCTACGACGGTTGATATCACCAACGATATCTCCCATGTTTTCTTCTGGCGTGATTACTTCCATCTTCATGATTGGCTCAAGAATTACAGCTCCAGCAGCCTTAGCCACTTCTCTATAACCCATTCTTGCCGCTAATTCAAAAGAAAGCGCATCAGAATCCACCGGGTGGAAAGATCCATCCAATAAAGTTACTCTCAAGCTATCAACTTGGTATCCTGCTAAAGGACCCGTTTTCATTGCCTCTCTGAAACCTTTTTCTACAGATGGGATATATTCCTTAGGAACGTTACCACCTTTAACTGCATTGATGAACTGTAAACCTACAGGAACTTTACCGTCCACTTCTTCAGCTGGCTCAAGTTTAAATACGATATCACCGAATTTACCACGACCACCTGATTGTTTTTTGTATGTTTCTCTATGTTGAGCAGACCTAGTGAAAGCTTCTTTGTATTCAACCTGAGGCTCACCTTGATTTACCTCAACTTTAAATTCACGTCTCATACGGTCAATAAGTACATCTAAGTGAAGCTCACCCATTCCAGAAATAACAGTTTGGCCCGAAGACTCATCTGTTCTTACCGTAAATGTTGGATCTTCTTCAGCCAATTTAGCCAAAGCCATACCCATTTTATCAACGTCAGCTTTTGTTTTAGGCTCAATTGCAACCCCAATTACAGGATCTGGGAATTTCATTGACTCAAGAATAATTGGGTGTTTTTCATCACACATTGTATCTCCTGTCTTGATATCTTTAAATCCAACTGCAGCCCCAATATCACCCGCTTCGATATACTCGATTGGGTTTTGCTTGTTAGCATGCATTTGGTAGATACGAGAAATTCTTTCTTTATTACCTGAACGCGTGTTCAAAATATAAGAACCAGCATCTAAACGTCCTGAATAAGCACGGAAGAAAGCTAAACGTCCTACGAAAGGATCAGTTGCAATCTTAAATGCTAAAGCAGCGAATGGCTCCTTAACATCTGGCTTACGCAAAATAGGCGTTTGATCTTCTTCTAGCAATTCAGCGTCATCTGGATGGATTCCCCAAATACCTTCTTTCTCCATTGGAGACGGCAAGTATTTACAAACTGCATCTAATAAAAACTGAACACCTTTATTTTTAAATGAGGAACCACATAACATTGGAATAATAGCCATGTCAATTGTAGCCGCTCTTAAAGCTTTGTTGATTTCTTCTTCAGTAATAGAAGTTTCATCTTCCATGTACTTATCCAAAAGATTCTCATCATAATCAGCAACTGCTTCAATCAATGCTGAACGGTACTCTTTAACTTCATCAACCATATCTTCCGGAATCGGAACGATATCATATGTAGCACCATGATTTTCATCATGCCAGATAATAGCTTGGTTTTTTACCAAATCAACTACACCTTTGAAATCATTCTCTTCACCGATTGGCAAAGTGATTGCAACTGCGTTTGATTTTAGCATATCCCTAACTTGTTGACAAACATTCAAAAAGTTAGAACCTTGACGGTCCATTTTATTTACGAATCCCATACGAGGAACTCTATATTGGTCAGCAAGCCTCCAGTTTGTTTCAGATTGAGGCTCAACACCATCAACTGCACTAAACAAGAAAACCAACCCATCAAGTACACGTAACGAACGGTTTACCTCTACGGTAAAGTCAACGTGTCCAGGAGTATCAATAATATTAAAATGGTACGGAATAGATTCCGGCAACACTTTACCTTGGTTTGATGGAAAATTCCACTCACAAGTTGTCGCTGCAGATGTAATAGTAATACCACGCTCTTGTTCTTGCGCCATCCAGTCCATTGTTGCAGAACCTTCGTGCGTTTCACCAATTTTGTGATTTTTTCCTGTATAGAATAATATACGCTCAGTTGTTGTTGTCTTACCAGCATCAATGTGAGCAGCAATTCCTATGTTTCTTGTATATCTTAAATCTCTAGCCATTTTCTATAAATTAAAATCTAAAGTGTGAAAATGCTTTATTTGCTTCAGCCATTTTATGAGTATCCATTCTCTTTTTAACAGCAGCACCTTCTTCTTTAGCAGCAGCCAAAACTTCAGAAGCTAATTTTTGAGCCATAGATTTCTCATTTCTTCTACGTGCATAAAGTATCATCCACTTCATTGCCATAGAGATTTTTCTGTCTGGTCTAATTTGCATTGGGATTTGGAATGTAGCTCCACCAACTCTACGGCTACGTACTTCTACGTGAGGCATAACGTTTGTCAAGGCATCTTTCCAGATTTCCAATGAAGATTTTTCTGCGTCTTGTTTCTTGTTTTCTACGATTTCTAATGCATCATAGAATACTTTGAAAGCAGTTGATTTTTTACCATCCCACATCAAGTTGTTCACGAAACGTGTTACTAACTGATCGTTAAATTTAGGATCTGGCAAAAGAGGTCTTTTTTTGGCCTGTCTTTTTCTCATTTCTTCGTTTTTTTGTTACTCGCTAATGTACATCGTATAAAAACGTGCCCTTTTAACTTATAACGTGTTTAAGATTACTTTTTTGCTTCTTTTGGGCGTTTAGCACCATACTTAGATCTTCTTTGCGTTCTTCCTGCAACACCTGACGTATCAAGCGCTCCACGAACGATGTGGTATCTAACTCCTGGTAAATCTTTTACCCTTCCACCCCTAACTAATACTATCGAGTGCTCTTGTAAATTGTGTCCTTCTCCAGGGATGTAAGCATTCACTTCATTACCATTTGTCAAACGTACACGCGCTACTTTACGCATTGCAGAGTTTGGTTTTTTTGGTGTAGTAGTGTAAACACGCGTACAAACCCCTCTTCTTTGAGGACAAGAATCTAAAGCAACCGATTTACTCTTCTTAGTCATCTGAGTTCTTCCAGTTCTTACTAATTGTTGAATTGTTGGCATAATTAATACTAAAAATTTCTTATGATTTAAATTTCCCGCTTTTTACGGGGTTGCAAATGTATGAATATTTTTTTTCTAAACAAACCTTAATCAATTAATTTTCACACACATTAGCACTGCTTTATTTTTTTATATATTTTTTCGTGTTTTTTTGCGTTACTTTTACTGAGGCTTAAAAAGATACAAATCGTTTTTCATTTAACCGTGACGGTAGCCAGTATCCTTTTATTTTTTTCTGGAACCTAAATTCTTTTTCGGGTCAAAATAAAAGAGTACTGGCTTCAGCAAGAAAACCGATTACTGATAAAGCCAGAACCTTTTGCTTCTAAAAATTTTTATTGTTTTGAAAAAAAGCCTACCCCTTTTTGTGTTTATTTTTTTTAGTTTCAATGTTTTGGGACAAAACCTGTATTTGAAAATTACGGCAGATGCCACTTCGGAATTAAGGACAATTGACTCTATCTCTTATAAAAAAATTCATGCAAACGCCAAAGGAATTACTGACGAAGCGAATTCATTTTCAGAAAAGCTGAAACGTATTGGTTTTTTAGAGAATGAGATTGTGTCGAATAAAAAAACGAACGACAGCACTTTTGTCTTCAATTTTAAGCTGGGCAAAAAAACGGATTTCATATATATAAACATACGTTCAAATTCAGAGCTGAAAAACTTGGGCGTTTTAGACAGCAAAAAAGATACTTTGAAGATGGCTTTTTCTGAAACGGAAACTTTTTTGAACGCCACTTTAAACAAACTAGAACAAAAAGGCTATTCTTTAGCCAAATTGCGTTTGGTAAATTTAAAATCGGAAAAGAATATTTTGACTGCCGATTTGAATTTTGAAACCGAAAAGCTTCGGGAAGTAAACGATATCGTAATTAACGGCTATGATAAATTTCCAGAAGGCCACAAAAAAGAAATCAGGAGGCGTTATAAAAATAAAATTTTCAACCAAGAAACCCTGAAAAGCATTCACGCTGATTTTGAGAAATTTCAGTTTGTGACACAAACCAAATATCCGGAGATTTTATTCAAAACCGATACGACGAAAGTGTATGTTTATGTCGAAAAAGCCAAACCAAACCGCTTTGACGGATTTATCGGTTTTGGAAATGACGACAAGGGCGACTTAAAAATAAACGGTTACCTAGATTTGCTTTTGGTCAATTCTTTAAATGTCGGCGAACGTTTTAACCTGTATTGGAAAAGTGATGGAAACAAACAGACTACTTTTAATGCCGCGCTCGAACTGCCCTACATGTTTAGGACTCCGGTCGGAATGAAGGCTTCGCTAACCATTTTCAAACAAGACAGCACGTTTCAAAATACGCAAACTGCCATTGATTTGGGCTATTATTTCAATTACAACACCAGAGCCTACATCGGCTATCAGTCCGCAACTTCAAACGATATTCAAAATTTACAAGGCTCTACTATCCGTGATTTCGAAAATTCTTTCCTGACAGGGAATTTTGAATTTACACAATTTAAAAACGATGATTATTTTTTTCCAGAGAAAACATTGGTAAACATAAAAGGCGGAACCGGGAAAAGAACGTCTGAAAACTCAAACAACAATCAGTTTTTCGCCAATATTGATTTGCGTAAAAACTTATATTTGAATGACAAAAACATTATATATATCAGAAGCCAGAGTTTTTATCTTCAAAGCGAAGATTACATTACCAATGAATTGTATCGCTTTGGTGGCATCAACTCCATTCGCGGATTTAATGAAAATAGCTTGCAAGCCAATGCTTTGTATTCGATTCTAACGGAATATCGATATGTTGTCGCTCCCACAATTTATCTGCATTCGATTATTGACTTTGGATACTTTCAAGACAAAACCACTAAAAACGAAGGGAATTTACTGGGTTTAGGTTTCGGATTTGGACTTTTAACAAAAAACGGATTATTTAATTTAATATATGCTAATGGTAGTAAAGATGACCAACAAATTAAGCTATCTAACTCAATTATCCATATCAGTTTTAAAGCTAAATTCTAAGCTTATTCTTCTTAAGAATTGAAATTCAATAAATATACAAAAAAAGTATTAAAAAAAAATGTTGTTTTGTTAATGTTTTATTAAGAATTTTGAATAAACTAATCAAACCTTAATAAAATGAAAACAAAAATTAACTGGCTCATGACATTTTTCATGGTTCTGGTGGCACAGTTTGCTTTTGCTCAAGAGAGAGCAGTTAGCGGTACTGTTACTGACGCAAATGGTCTGCCACTTCCCGGAGTAAGTGTTACTGTGAAAGGCACAACTGCTGGATCGCAAACAGATTTAGATGGTAAGTTTCAAGTTCAAGCTTCATCGACACAAACATTAGTATTCACTTTTATAGGCATGAAAACTCAAGAAATCCTTGCCTCTAATACTGCAATTAATGTAAAATTAGCCGATGACGCTACTGAACTTGAAGCAGTTGTTGTAACGGCATTTGGTATCAAAAGAAACCCAAAAGACTTGGGATACTCTGTGAGTAGTATTAAAGCTGAAGATCTTACAGAAGACGCGGAGCCAGACTTAATTCGTTCATTGAACGGAAAAGTTGCGGGTGTAAATGTTAATGTATCTTCTGGTATGGCAGGAGCTGCGAGTCAGATTACTATCAGGGGAACAACTTCATTTACTGGAGACACTCAACCATTGATTATTGTTGACGGTATCGCCTATAACAATACTCAAGTAACAACAGAAAGCCAGGTAACTGGTGGTGGAGGATATGAATCCGCCCTTTCAAGTTTAGATCCGAATGACATTGCTTCTGTAAACGTGCTTAAAAGCTCTGCTGCAGCGGCATTATATGGTTCAAGAGCTGTAAATGGTGTAATCGTAATTACTACAAAATCAGGATCTCCTGGTTCTAAAAAAGGAAATAAACTTAGCGTAAATGTTGGGACAGGTACTTACTTTGAAAGTATTGCGAATCTACCTGATTACCAAAATACTTATGGAGCAGGTGCAAATTTCAATTACCAAAATGCAAATGGTTCTTGGGGACCAAGATTTGATTCCTTAGAAACAATTCCTACATGGCCAGCAATGCTTGCTGCTTTTCCTGAATTAGGAGCTACACGTCCTTATGTCGCTAATCCAAACAACGTTAAAGACTTGTTCAAAACAGGTATCGTTGTTGACAACACAATTGGATTCAATTATACTGGTGAAGACGGAAGTTTCAGCGCAACAATTTCTGATTTAAAACAAGACGGATATGTTCCATTTAACACTTATGACAGAACATCTATTTCTGCCGGTGGTAACTTTAAATTAGCTAATGGATTAACCGTTGGAGCCAATTTAAGCTACTCTACAACGGATCAATTAGGAGGTTTCCTTGGAGAAAATCAATTTGACGGCTCCTCTTCTTCTTTTGCTAGAACATTATTCTTAGCTAGAAACTGGGATTTCAATCTACCTTATGTTAATCCTGTTGACGGAAGATCAGTAACTCCAAATGCGGGTTACGATCATCCATTATGGTCATGGGAACATGATCAAATTCAAACTAGCACTGATAGAGCTGTAGCTGGTTTAAACTTAAACTATCAATTTAGCGACAATATTTCCGCTTCCTACCGAATTGGTTACAACAAGTACAACTTAAACAGAAAACAAATTCGTGACATTGGCTCAAGAGCTGAAGGTGGTGTTGGTTCATTAACTTATGATGATTTTTCTAATGAAGACATTGAGTCAACATTTTTATTAAATTTCGACTATAAGTTGACTGAAGATATTGGTCTTAACGCAATCTTAGGAAACAACGTTTTGCAGAATACAACAACAAGACTTGCTAATTATGGTAGAGGATTGATTGTTCCTGATGTTTTCAATTTGAGAAATGCACTTGCAGTATCAAACCTTCTTGATGAAAGTGCCAGAAAAAGAAACGTAGCGGTATTTGCTGATATTACTTTATCTTATAAAGACTTTTTATTCCTAAATGCAACCGGAAGAAATGATTGGAGCTCAACATTACCAACAGACAACAGATCTTACTTCTACCCTTCTGCAAGTGCTTCCTTCATTTTAACCGAAGCTCTAAATTTGGAAAGTGAAGTCTTGACATTTGCAAAATTAAGAGGAGGTTATGCAAAAGTAGGTCGTGATGCTCCAGCAGAATTTTTAAATACAACATTCTCTTTAGGACAAGCTTATAACGGAAATCCTGTTTTAGGAAACAGAGCTGATTTTGCAGATCAACAAATTACACCAGAGTTTACTGAAGAATTTGAAGTTGGTGCCGATTTAGAATTCTTCAACAGAAGAGTAGTTTTGGATTTCAGTTTATACAAAAAAGTAACAACTGACCTTATTACTCCAGTAAGCGTACCTGCATCTACAGGATTCACAACTTACAATACAAATCTTGGAGAAATGGAAAATAAAGGTATTGAGGTTGGATTAACTCTTGTACCTTTTCAAACTGAAAACTTTAAATGGACATTATTCTCAACATTCACTAAAAACGTAAATAAAGTTACAAAACTTATTGACGGACTTGATCGATTTGCATTGGATGTAAACGAAATTGGATATGTAATTCCAGGAGAAGCATTCGGTGTTTTCTATGGCACAAAATTCGCAAGAGATGCTAACGGAAATTACTTGATTAACCAAGCTGGAGGAGGAATCATCCAAGATTTACAGCCAGGAATCATCGGTGATCCTAACGCAGATTTCAAAATGAGTTTTATCAATACATTCTCATACAAAGGTTTCTCATTAAGAACACAAGTGGATTGGAAACAAGGCGGAGACGTTTCTTCTTCTAGTATCGAATCATTACTTGGTCGTGGTGTAACAAAAGATACGGAAGACAGAGAAAGAACTTTTGTTATTCCTGGTTTTTATGGAGATAATGACGGAAATCCTATTTTGGATGGAAACGGAAATCAAATTCCAAATACGACACAACTTAGCATGAACGAACTTTATTTCTCTCCTGCAGGAGGAAACACATTCGGAATTAATAGTGTGGATGAAGCAAGAATTTATGACGGAACAGTAATCAGATTAAGAGAAATAAGCTTAACTTACGATGTACCAACAAAACTTTTAGAGAAAACTCCATTTGGTAGAATTAGTTTTAGTGTAATGGGAAATAACCTTTGGTATTATGCACCTAACGTTCCTAAGTACACAAACTTTGATCCAGACACAACAAGTTATGGCTCATCAAACCTTCAAGGTATTGAAGTTTCTACAGCTCCAACAGCTAAGAGATACGGGTTTAAGCTTAATTTAACTTTCTAAAAAAAAAATCACTATGACACTTAAAAATATTAAAAACCAAAAAAGCAAGGTCTTAGTCTTCGGATTAGCACTTTCTCTTTTAAGTTGTAACGACTATCTCGATGTAGATACCGATCGTGACAACCCAACGGTAGCACCATTAAATCTTTTACTTACAAATATCGAAGTTAACGTTGGAAATGCAACAGATTTTCAATTTTATGCCGGAGATATATTGCAAGTATATACCCATCAAATGGTGGTTAGAGAAGAGCAAGATCAATATGGAACTAAAGTTGACAATAGCTTGTTGTCAAACGAATGGAACAATATCTATCTTACTTTAAACGATATTGAAACATTAATCAAACAAGGAACTGAATCTGGAGATTTAGTTTATGTGGGCCTTGCGCAAATGCAAAAAGCGTATTTAATGTCTGTTGCTGTTGATTTATGGGGAGATGTTCCTTATTCTCAAGCAACACAATTACAAACCATTATCAGTCCTGCATTTGATGACCAGCAAGAAATTTATGCTTCTATCTTAGAATTAATTGAAACTGCAAAAGAAAATATTGCAAGCAATCAAGGTTTAAACAAACCAGGAGTTGATGATTTATATTACTCTGGAAACACTACAAAATGGATTAAATTTGCAAATACTTTTAAATTAAAGTTATACAATCAAATCCGTTTGTCAAGTTTGTTTAACGCTGCTGATTTTAACGCTCTTGTATCTGAAGGTAACTTCTTTACGTCTAATGCTGATGATTTTCAGTTTACACAAACAAGAAACCAATCACCAACAGATGAAAGAAACAAATTTTTCTTAGCTTCATATAACAGTACTCAGTTTTCTACATACATGAGCCCTTGGTTTTATGAAATTTTAAAAGGTGTTAATCCTAATATTCATAATGGTAATCCTGATCCAAGAATGCCTTATTATTTCTTCAATCAGTTATTACCAGGACAATTTCCACCAGATCAAGGAAACACAACAACTGGAGATCCAAATGCAGATTATTGGGATGCTTCAACTGGCTTTTACAGTATCCGTTTCGGAAGTGTAGGTCCAGATAGAGATTCAAGCGCAGAAGGCTCGTATACTTACCCTGGAATTTTTCCAGCAGGTGGAAGATATGATGACGGAGAAGGTTACACTAACTCTAATGGAGATAAAATAGAAATGGACGTTAATGGAGGAACTGGAGTAGCTCCTCACAGAATATTAACTTATGATGAATTCTTGTACATTCAGGCTGAATTAATTCAAGTTGGTTTAATGACTGGCGATGCAGGAAGTAAACTTGAAGAAGCAATGACAGCTAGTTTTGCAAAAGTGGATCAAGTTGTAGCCGGAAATCAAAGCTCACAAAACATCCCTGTACTTTCAGGAACACCTGAGGTGACCGCTTTTATTGCTAACATAATGACAGAGTTTACCCCTGCAAGCCCAACCAAAAAATTAGAAATAATTATGACACAAAAATGGGTAGCTACTTTTGGAGATTCTTTTGATCAATACAATGATTACAGAAGAACTGGATTCCCAGTTTTAGCAAATCCAAACGGGCCTTCTCCAGAATATCAATTAAACAATGGTGATGGTTTTCCTTTGATTGATTCACAAACTGTTCTTAACAATAGTTTCCAACAATCATTATTTTGGCCTCAAAGTGAGCTTAACTCAAACCAAAATGCACCTAGCCAAAAAAACCCTGCAACTTACACTATCTTTTGGGATAACTAAAAACTATGGAAAAAATGAAAAAAATGAGATTTATATTTGCATTTTTAGCAATGGGATTGCTAACAATAGCATCTTGTGAAGATGACGGTGGTGATTCTGTAATTAGCTTAAACGAAGGTGCAGTTCCTAATATTTTAAAAGTTACAGGAAGCAATACGTTTATTGACTTAATTGCATTAGAATCAGGCGAAGAAACTACAATTAATTTCACAGTTGATAAAGGACAAGGAAATATCGCTTCAATGGATGTTGTACTTTTTTACAAAACCGGAACAACTGTTTACAGAACCGTTTTAGAATCAAATTTAACAACATTTCCTAAAGCCTATTCGTTGACACAATTTGATATCATTGAAGCTTTTACTGAACTTAACTCAGCTGCAGATTTCCAAGTAGGAGATGTATTAAGCGTTTCTGCTGACATCACTTTAACAAACGGAAGCAAGCTAAACATCTTAAATAACGATGCGACTCCTAATTTTGGTCAAGACATTGCCAACTCAGCGGTTTACAAAGTTTTCCAAAATTACATTGTATCATGTCCTTCTGACTTAGGCGGAACTTATGATTTTGTATCTATTAACATCGGCGAGCCAGGTGGCTTTGTTGTTCCAGGTCCCGAAACAGGAACGGTAACATTTACTGACAATGGCGGTGGTGTTTACGCAATTTCTGACGGATCTTTTGGTGGATGGGAAGCCCTTTATGGACCTCCAGGAGCAAGCGGCGTAACATTAATTGACATTTGCAACACTTTATCTTTTGGTGGATCAGACGATTACGGAGACACCTACACAATAAGTAATGTAACCACAAGCGGAAGCAATTTATCATTTAGCTGGAGCAATACCTATGGAGAATACGGAAGCACAACGCTTACCAGAACTGACGGTACAGATTGGCCAGACTTAACAAATTAATCTAAATATTCTTTAAAAACCATCCGCTAAAACGGATGGTTTTTTTATATCTTTGCGCCATGGAAAAAGAACACCAAATTTTCGGAATCAGGGCAATTATCGAAGCTATTCAAGCAGGAAAAGAAGTTGACAAAGTCTTCATTCAAAAAGACATTTCAGGCGAATTGATGAAAGACTTAATGAAAGTCATGAAACGCGCCAGCGTAAATTTCACTTACGTTCCGGTTGAAAAACTGAACCGATTAACGCCCAACAACCATCAAGGTGCCGTAGCAACAATCGCTCCGATCTCATTCCAAGATTTGGAAACATTAATCGAATCTGTCATCGAAAGTGGCAAGACTCCCCTATTTTTAATTTTAGACCAAATTTCTGACGCTAGAAACTTTGGCGCCATCATCAGAACTGCAGAATGTACAGGCGTGAACGGAATCATCGTTCAAAAAGCCGGCTCCGCTCCCGTAAATGGCGATACCGTTAAAACTTCTGCTGGAGCCGTTTTCAACGTGCCGATCTGCAAAGTAGAACATATTAAAGATGCTATTTTCCACCTTCAAGGTTCGGGAATCAAAACGGTTGCCGCAACTGAAAAAACAGACCAACACATTTACGACATTGCATTAAATGAGCCTGTTGCCATCATCATGGGTTCTGAAGATCGTGGTGTAAACCCATCGGTTTTAAAAATCGTGGATGAAAAAGCAAAACTGCCCATGTTCGGAACCATTTCGTCATTGAATGTTTCTGTGGCTTGTGGCGCATTTCTTTACGAAGCTGTTCGTCAAAGAAGCTAAAATAATTTGAAGCGAAACACCAGCAATAGTACAATCGCATTTCCTGCTGCAGGAACTCGCTTTAAACCTGTTGGATTACAGGTTTAAGAGCTCAAACAATTCCAGCATCAGGGCTATTTGAGAAACCTTTCGCATTTTCGTCAGCGTCAGTCCCAATCTTTGTCGATAAACTTTGCGATAAAAAAATATTTAAAAAAAGTCCGTCAGCGTTCAAAACACTGACGGACTTTTTATTTAGGTCACTGCGGTTAATTATCCTTTTTGAATCCCTGCACCTTCTTCGGGAACCTCTTCAATAGCACTGGAAACAATCGTATAAAAAACAGTATAATTAGACTGAAAATATTCTGCTTCAATAACTTCCATTTCTTCTGGTTTTGGCAACGGCTTAAAGTTTCCGTTTTCGTCAAAATGTTTCATAAACAAATCGTCTTCTGCATTGTATTCAGGCTTTTCCCATTCATAAACCACTGGCTTTTGATATTCAGGCGTTTTTATGGCTAATGAAAAAACATAACCGGTTATTAATCCAGATAGATGGCCTTCCCAAGAAATGCCTTGTTGCACATCAGGAAATATGTACCAGATCATACCGCCATATAAAAGAATAATAGTCAATGAAACAGCAACCAATCGGTAATATTTGGTCTGAATTCCTTTAAAAAATATAAAGCTGACCAAAACATAAATCAGTCCGCTGGCGCCAATATGATACGATTCCCGGCCAATCAGCCACGTTAAAAAGCCGGAGAGCAGAATTCCATAACCAATCACTCGCAAGGCTTGGTTTCGATAAAAAAAACGCAACGCCATTATCAAAAGAAATAACGGAATCGAATTGTTATAAAGATGCTCAATATCGCCGTGTAAAAACGGACTGAAGATAATACCTCTTAATCCGAGAAAAGTTCTTGGGTAAATTCCGAGTTCGGTGAGATTTAACTTGAAACGTATTTCTGCCCAAAAAACAATCCACATAAAAACAACAGAAAACAAGGGCCAAGCCAAAACCGAGGGCGAAAATTTGATGTTTTTATCTTCCATCGTTTTTTGAGAATCTAAGTTTGTTGGTAAGGAACACTCAAAAATGCAACCAAATTTTTTTATGCGCAATTTTGTCAGCGTTTCCAGAAAAGCACTGCCCTTTACTGCTAACCCCGATTACCTCACAATACACTTATTTCCATAAGTGTTCGGTGAACTCTTCGTGTTTGAAGTGAAAATCCTTTTGCCTTGATTTTTTTCAAGGCAAAAGATTGTAACGGAAAGCGGGACTGCCCTTTCCTGAAATTTCAGAACGTTTCTGTTTCAAAATATAAAAAAGAGCGAATCAAAATCCGTAATTTTGCAACATGGAAGCACCTTTAGCAGAACGCATCAGACCGCAATCACTGGAAGATTATTTGGGACAACCACAATTGGTGGGACCTCAGGGCTCATTGACACAGCAAATTTCGAAAGGATTGATTCCGTCGTTGATTTTGTGGGGACCGCCAGGAACGGGAAAAACGACGTTGGCGCAAATCATCGCGCAAGAGTCAAAGCGACCGTTTTATATCTTGAGCGCAATCAATTCTGGCGTGAAGGATGTGCGCGACGTGATTGAAAAAGCCAAGCAAAGTGGCGGTCTTTTTACGGCTAAAAACCCAATTTTGTTCATTGATGAGATTCACCGTTTTAGCAAGTCGCAACAAGATTCCTTATTGGCGGCGGTAGAAAAAGGCTGGGTGACGCTGATTGGCGCGACGACCGAAAATCCAAGTTTTGAGGTGATTCCCGCTTTACTGTCGCGTTGTCAGGTTTATATTTTGAATGCTTTTTCAAAATCAGACTTAGAATCGCTGTTGGAAAGAGCAATGAAAACCGATATTTTCTTGAAACAAAAAAATATTGAACTGAAAGAAACGGAGGCCTTGCTAAGACTTTCGGGTGGTGACGGAAGAAAATTGCTGAATATTTTTGACTTGGTCGTGAATGCTTCGAACGATGAAAATATTATAATTACGAACGATTCGGTTTTAAAACTGGTGCAACAAAACACGGTTTTATATGACAAAACGGGTGAACAGCATTATGATATTGTTTCTGCTTTTATCAAATCGATCCGCGGAAGCGACCCAAACGGAGCAGTTTATTGGCTGGCAAGAATGATTGAAGGTGGTGAAGATGTGAAATTTATTGCTAGAAGAATGTTGATTTTGTCAAGTGAAGATATTGGAAATGCAAACCCAACGGCTTTCATTATGGCAAATAATACCTTTCAGGCAGTTTCAACAATTGGCTATCCGGAAAGTCGAATTATTTTGAGCCAATGTGCGGTTTATTTGGCTACTTCGCCAAAAAGCAATGCGAGTTATTTGGCCATTGGAAAAGCGCAACAAGTGGTCAAACAGACTGGAGATTTGCCGGTTCCGATACATTTGAGAAATGCGCCGACAAAATTAATGAAGGAATTGGGATATGGCGAGGATTATAAATATTCGCACGATTATTCTAATAATTTCGCCGAGCAAGAGTTTTTACCCGACGAAATTAAAAGTACAGCTTTTTATGTTCCAGGAAATAATTCGAGAGAAGCTTCTACAAGAGAATTCTTGAAAAATCGCTGGAAAGATAAATATGGGTATTAAAATTTGATTAGCAGTTTTTCTGAAACTGGCTTGTCATCTTTATAATATTCTAAAATCCATTCGCCATTTTTCTTTAACAAAGCACCTACAATTCCATCACCTTGAACGGTAAAATAATCGGGTTGTGATGTTTTATAAATCTTGTAAACTATTTTCGGCGTTTTATCAATTAACTGAAATCCATTGATAATGGGCTGTGCAAAAAGATAGTCTTTGGTTTCATCAATTTGTGCAGATGAAACTGGTGCTTCTGATTTTTTGGGCTCATTAGTTATGGGTTTTGAAGAAGCTATTGTTCCGTTATATGCATAACCGAAGCTGTAAAGATTCTCAAATGCATTATTCAAAGCTTCTGGATAAGAAATTTTATATTCTTTGCTTTTGCTTTTTCCAGGCTCACTCGTGTAAACCACTTTATTATCACAATCTCTAAAAACAACCGTCAATTTTGTGGCTAAAAAACTGCCATCACTTTCTACATTCACAAACAATCTATTACAACGGTCATTGGCTTCAGATGGAAGATTTTCATTTTCATAAAAAGGTTCAAAACCCATTTTAGTCAAATTGAATTTTGTAATCGTATTTAATCTGTATTTGTTTTCTTCTTTAAAAAATTCATACTTCAAAGGAACGATCACATACTTGTAATCATTCAATGTTTTTTGTGCTGAAGCAGCTATTGATACGAGAAGAAAAAGGCTTAATAGGTATTTTTTCATTTTTAATTTATAAGAATTACAAGTAATTTTTTAAAGCTAGTAAAGTATTCACTTGCTTAATATTTTCAGCTACTTCAATATTGTGTTCATTAAACATAATGGCATCAATCCCAACGTTTAATGCGCCTTCAATATCAGCTTCAATATTATCTCCAATCATTACACTGGTTTCTCTTTTTGAATTTGAAATTTCTAAAGCGTAATGAAATATTTGCGGATTTGGCTTTTTAAAACCAGCATTTTCTGAATTAGTTACCGTTTCAAAATAATGGTCAATATTAGAATTTTTCAATTTATTGAATTGAATTTGATTGAAACCGTTGGTAATGATATGCAATTTATATTTTGGCTTTAAATAGTCCAAAAGCTCAATTGTACCTTCAAAAAGGTGATTGTACTGTGGCAAATAATGAATGTATTCTTCCGCCAGCAAATGAATCACATCGTCACTAATTTCATATCCTATCGAGTCAAAAACATCTTTTAATCTTCCATAACGAAGTTGTTCTTGGGTCACTTGATCATCTTGATATAATTTCCAATATTTTGAATTTATCGGAACATATAACGCAACAAAATGTGCAATATCAACCGGGATTCCGTGTTTTTTTAAAATGGTTTCAAAAGCCATTGCTGAATTTTTTTCAAAATCCCAAAGCGTATGGTCCAAGTCAAAAAAGATGTCTGAAATTGTTGTCTCCAAAGTTATTTTCCTTTAACTATTATGGCATCATCTATGTGATAAATCCAGTCTTCTATATCATTTTCATTGACCCTGAAATTTCCTTCTAAAGTCACATATTGGTCCGTCTTTAACTTTGGCGTTGCACCTTTAAACTTGATACCCATAATGGTTTCTGGACCGGCTTGTCCACAGAAAAAACATGATGCAAAAACATTCTTGCTCAACGCATACGTAGTGTTGTCAATTGGAACAATAAATCCTGACATGGCAATTCGTTTTTTATTTTTTGCCTTTAAAGTTGAATTTATGACCGGAAACATTACTCCTTCCGGATAATCTTTATGTTGCTTTTTTACGAATTTTATCATCCCGAGAAGCTTCCAGTTTAAAGTATCTGTAGCAACAAAAGATTTTTTTTCTCCTAAAAAACTATTTTTAAAATCAGGAACAAATCCTGCTGTTTGCATTTTCTGCACGGAAGTTTCTTTTTTTGAAAAATCAGTAGTGTTCAATGCCAAAAAAAGAACAAAAATTCCTCCTAAAAAATAATATAATTTACGCATTAGCTAAAGTTTTTGAAATGTTTAATCGATAAGCTTTTATGGCAGGAATCAGCGCTGCCAGTATTCCTACAAAGATAGTAACTATAAATAAAATTCCCTCTTTCTCCCACACAAAAGCGAACGGATTAAAAGTCATTTTATATTGCTCATCTGTTGTAGAAGAAATTAAAAACAAGGCTATTCTTCCAACAACAGTGCCAAGAATAAAACCTGTTACGCAAAGTAAAATGCTTTCAAAAAGCACTAAACCTAATAATTGCAAACGGCTTGCTCCTGAAACACGAAGCAATGCAAATTCATATTTACGCTCTTTCAAAGTATTGTATAAAGCAATAAAAATACTGATACCAGAAATCAGCATAATTCCGTAAGCCAGATATTGCAAGGCTTCCAAACCAATTCCGAATAAAGAAAACAGCCTGTTAATTTCAACGGCTGGCGAAGCGGCTTGCATTTTTGTGTTTTGCGCAACTAATCTGGGCCAAGTCACAAAACCCATTTTGCTTTTAAATTTTATTAAAACAGCCGTTATCTCTTTACCGCTTTCGGAAACAGCCGCAGGTTCTTCTTTATGATCGTGATGTTCATGATCGTGGTCGCGATGTTCATGATCATCTCCTTCAAAATGAACGTGGCCTTCTTCTCCGTGAGCCGGATTTTCTTCGGCTTCAGAATGTTCGTGATCGTGCATTAACCAAACACTTTGAATAGTACACAGAATTAAATTATCCACAACTTTTCCAGTTTCGCTGGCAATTCCTGTAACGACATATTCAAAATCTTCGTGGACTTCGCCTTCAGCAGCATCGCCGTGCGAACCGAAAAATTTGTCTCCAACTTTTATATTCAGCTTTTTGGCAATTTCGCTTCCGACCACAACATCAAGGTTTTTTTCGAAAATTTTTCCCGAATGAACCTTTGCTCCAAATTTTTCAAGATATTCTGGCGTAGTTCCCACTATTTTAAAACCGCGGTAATTATCGCCAAAAGCCAACGGAATTGCCGATTTCACAAACGGATGTTTCATCCACGCTTTTGCATCGTCATAACTGATATTTCCGGTTGGCGCATCAACTTGGTACACCGAAGAAAGTATCAATTGCAACGGACTTCCTTGTGCGCCTAAAACCACATCAACTCCGTCAATATTGCTGGAGAATTGTTTTTCAAATTGTTCTTGCAATAAAATCAACAGCGAAATTATGGCGACACTTGCGGTCAATAAAACGACACTTAAAACCGTATTCAAAGGTTTAAACCAAATGTTTTTCCAAGCTAATTTTGTAATCATTATAAAGAAATTTGGTTAGAAAATCGGTCTTTTAATCTTTGGTCGTGCGTTACAATCACCAGCGAAGCTTTGTATTCTTTTGATAAATTTGACAGCAAATCGGCCACTCTAAAAGCATTTTCATCATCTAAACTTGATGTGGGTTCGTCTGCCAAAAGCAATTTTGGTTCATTGATCAGCGCTCTTGCAATTGATACTCGTTGCTGTTGCCCGATACTTAACTGAGAAGTCAGTTTGTGCATTTGGTCTTCTAAATCCAAATGCTTCAAAAGTGATTTTGCTTTTTCCTCTGCTTTTTTTCCTGTTGCCAGCCAAGAGGCCAGAATTACATTTTCTAAAACTGAAAAAGCTTCCACGAAATGGGACTGCTGCAAAACCAGTCCGATATTTTTTCCTCTAAATTGGTCTAATTGTTTTTCAGATAAATTTGAAATGGAAGTTTCTCCAATAGAAACCGAACCGCTTTTCGGACGAAGCAAACCGCCAAGCAAATGCAATAATGTGGTTTTTCCTTTCCCTGAACCACCTGTAATTAAAAGCGTCTCGCCACTTTCTGTCCGGATATCTGGAAAACTAAAATTCACTTTTTCAGAGTAGGAAAAAGTGATATCTTTTGTATGTATCATTCTGATTTCTCGCTGTAATTTATAGCCCGCAATTTAATCAAAGATGCCTTGAAACCACTTAAAAATTACTTAAAAATGTACTCATCAAAAGGAAAATTCCTGAGGCGCGATTTTAAATCCTAATATAATCTTTGTATTCATAAAATATTGCTGTCCATAAAACTATAATAATCTTTTTCAGTCACGATTATATGATCCAAAACCTTGATGTCCAGATTATCGCCCGCCATTTTTAGCTTTTTTGTAATTTGTTTATCCGCTTCGCTCGGAACCAAAGTCCCAGAAGGATGGTTGTGGGCGAGTATGATTGCGGTAGCATTTTGTTCCAACGCTACTTTAAAAACCAAACGAATATCAACGACCGTTCCCGTAATTCCGCCTTTGCTTAATTGGTATTTATAAATCACTTTATTGGAATTATTGAGATATAAAATCCAAAATTCTTCGTGAGGCAATTCACCGATAAGGGGTTGCATAATTTCAAAAGCAGTTTTGCTGGAACATATTTTTGTGAGTTCGACACTTTCTTCTGAACGGCGCCGCCTTCCTAATTCCATGGCTGCAATAATAGAAATGGCTTTTGCTTCGCCGATACCTTTGAATGTGGTTAGCTGCTGGAGCGATAATTTGCCTAAAGCATTGAGGTTCTCAACACTGGCAAGGATTCTTTTGCTTAAGTCAACAGCGCTTTCATTTCGGCTTCCCGAGCCAATTAAGATGGCAATCAGTTCTGCGTCGCTTAAAGCCGCTTTTCCTTTTAGCATTAATTTTTCCCGAGGCTTGTCATCTTCGGCCCAATATTTTATCGAAAAAGGAGTGTTTTCTTCCATATGGCAATTATTTTTTTGACTGGTTTATAATTTTCTTACAATTATATTCGTTTGAATATCAAATACTAAAGTATGAAATCAATTTACATCTTGTTATTTTTTATCGGAATTTCTACTCTAAAAGTTGAAAAAACATTTTATGAAAAACTTTCTGACGCCGCAATTTCGCTTACAAAAGACAAGGTCGAATATGACGGAAAGTATTTTTCGATAAAATATCCCAACGGAGATGTACCAAAAAACAAAGGAGTTTGCACCGATGTTTTGATTCGTGCGTATCGAAAATTAGGAATTGATTTGCAGAAAGAGGTTCATGAAGATATGAAAAACAACTTTTCAAAATATCCAAAAATTTGGGGATTAAAAAAACCAGACACGAATATTGATCATCGAAGAGTTCCGAATTTACAAGTATTTTTTACTCGTTTCGGGCAAAGTTTAGATGTTTCAGAAAAAGCTTCTGACTTTAAAACAGGAGATTTGGTCACGTGGAAGATCAACGGAAAACTGCCTCACATTGGCATTGTAACCAATAAAAAAACCGCAGACGGAAAACGAAATTTGATCGTTCACAATGTCGGCGCCGGACAAGTTTTAGAAGATTGCCTTTTTAAATATGATATGACAGGGCATTATCGATTTCAATCAGTCAATTCGAAAATTAGATAATTAGTCAATTCTCTCGAACCGCAAAAATTATCTAATTTTCGAATGGAAGAATTATCTAATTGAATAATGTTTTTACTTCATCAAAATTCAATCCGCCATAATTTCCGGAGCTCATTAATAGCAACGCAATTTTTTCGGTATCAAATTTTAAGTGATATAAATATTCTTTAAAAGCTGCCGGATTGGTGTAAATAACCAAATCTTCGCGATTAAAAGCTTTTGCGATTTGCTCATAACTTACTTCTTCCAACTGCTTAATTTTAACCGCATCTGGAGAATAAAAAACCACGGCAACGTCAGCATTATCAAGCGCTCCTTCATATTCTTTCAAGAATTCTGCATTCAAACTGCTATAGGTATGCAATTCTAAACAAGCTATCAATTGACGGTCTGGATATTGTTCTTTCACGGCTTTTGTAGTTGCGGCAACTTTGCTCGGCGAATGTGCAAAATCTTTATAAGCCACATTATTTTTGTTTTCAGCAATTTTTTCCAAACGCTTTGAAGCGCCTTTAAAACTGGCGATTGCTTCATAAAAATCAGCTTCGTCAACGCCCATGTTTTGGCAGATCCATTTGGCCCCTGCCAGATTATTTAAATTGTGCGCTCCGAAAACTTCAATTGGCATCGCGCCTTCTGGCGTTTCTAACAAAGTTGTTCCGTTTTCCACAGAATAATTTGGTGTTGAATAAGGAATTCTTCGTATTGGATTCCTTGAAGCTTCGGCTACTCTTTTTACTTCCGGATCGTCTTCGTTGTAAACCAAAATTCCTCCGTTTGTAATTTTTTGAATGAAAATCTCAAATTGCTCTACATAATTTTCATACGTTGGAAAAACGTTGATATGATCCCAAGCGATACCTGAAATCAAGGCAATATTTGGCTGGTACAAATGAAATTTCGGACGGCGATCCATCGGAGAAGACAAATATTCATCACCTTCCAAAACGATAAAATCATTTTCTTCAGTCAAGTGAACCATCGTCTCAAAGCCTTCCAATTGGGCGCCAACCATATAATCCACATTAATATTGTGGTAATGCATCACGTGCAAAATCATGGAAGTAATTGTGGTTTTTCCGTGCGAACCGCCAATAACTACACGTGTTTTATTTTTGGATTGCTCGTATAAAAACTCTGGATAGGAATAAATTTTTAGTCCTAATTCTTGCGCTTTCAACAATTCAGGATTATCTGCTTTGGCGTGCATTCCAAGAATTATGGATTCAATATCAGAAGTAATTTTCTCAGGAAACCAACCCATTTCATCAGGCAACAGTCCTTTTTTTTCTAAACGTGTTTTTGACGGCTCAAAAATTGCGTCGTCGCTTCCGGTTACATGATATCCTTTATTGTGCAATGCAATCGCTAAATTGTGCATCGCGCTACCGCCAATGGCAATGAAATGTGTTCTCATTTATAGATTTAAGATTTTAGATCTTAGATTTCAGACTCCCGTTTATGGTGAATTTCTATCTTCGACCTTTCTATTTATGTTTTTCTTTTTTCAGTAAATTCTTCCAGCGTAGCTTTCGCTTTTTCGGGCTGGTTCATTTTGTTTTTATATAAATCGGCTAATTTTTGATAGGTTGTCTTGGAACCACCTATTTGGACTGCTTTTTTATAATTTTTTTCGGCTTCACCATATCTTTTAAAATATTCGGCAATATGCCCTTTGGAAAGATAGCCGTCCACTTCAGAAATTCTCAATAATTCAGAAGCATATTTTTGTGCTTTTTTCTCACTTCCACCAACGATTGCCGGTAATTGCAAATACAATTCTATCAAAGCCCAACGCGCTCCAATGTGTTTTGTATTTAATTTTATAGCCTTCACAAAGGATTCTTCCACGTCGTCAATCATTGACAAAGCTTTGAATTTATTACTCTCTTTGGCTTTCATTCCCAAAGCACCGCCGTATTTATAAAAATAATCAGCTTCACTAGGCTTACTTGTTTTCAACCGATTGTAAATCACCAATGCATCGTCCCAATTCTTGTAATAACTTTCAATATCTCCCAAAAACTCTACTGATTTCAGATCATTCGGATTCTTTACAGCCAATGACTCAAAGATAATTTTGGCTTTCCCATAATTTCCCTGATCAAAAAGCTTTTCCGCTTTTTCGAATTGCGTTTGCGCTGAAATTGAAATTGTAAAAAAGAAAAATAAAAGTTGGAAGAATCTCATAAACGGTTTGTACTTGCTTTTGTCAAAAGTACTAAATTCAGATAAAAATTAGGCTTGTATTTGATAGAGTTTAAAAAACTAATTTAAAAAAACGCAAAAAAAAATCCGCTTTGGTTTCCCAAAGCGGATTTTCAGAATATGATTTTGAACTAATAACTAATCTAAAATTATTTTACGATAGTCATTTCGTCAATAATGTGTTTTGCACCCGCATATTTGTCGATGATGAACAACACATAACGAATATCAACATTAATGGTTCTTTGCAATTTTGGATCAAAGATTACGTCACCAGCCATTGCTTCGATGTTTCCGTCAAAAGCCAAACCGATTAATTCTCCTTTACCGTTTAAAACTGGAGAACCTGAGTTTCCACCTGTAATATCATTGTCAGTCAAGAAATTTACCGGCATGTATCCTGCTTTGTCAGCATATTGTCCGAAATCTTTTTTCTCATTTAATTCAATCAATCTTTTTGGCAAATCAAACTCTTGATCGTTTGGTTTGTATTTTTTGATTGTTCCTTGAAGCGTAGTATAGTTATTGATTTTCGCATCGTTTCTTTTGTCAGCAGGCAAAGAACGAACTTTTCCATAGCTCAAACGCAATGTTGAATTGGCATCAGGATATTGAATTTTGTTCAATTTTGATTCTCTCAAGCCTTCTACTAACAAACGGAAAGAAGTTTGATAATCGTTATCCAATTTAACCAATTCTTCTGATTTTGCTCTGTAAGTTGTCAACAAACTAGAAGAAAGTTGGTATAATTTATCTTCTTTTAATTGATCTACATTTGGATTTTTCAAGAAAGCCAAAACTTTTTCTTTAGAAGTAAAAATACTGGAAGCAAAAGCGTCATCTACAAATTTAGTAAAATCACCACCGTTTGCTTTAGCCAATTCAGCCACATAAGGAGCTACTGGATATCCTGCTTTTTTGTTGTAAAGATTTAATTCTGCAATAAGAACATCTCTTTCAAGAGGCAAATAAAGTCCGTTGTAAGTTTCATTAATTCCTTCTTGAAGTTGTGGCAAAACTTCTGCTTTCTTCGCATCATTTTGAGCAATATAATACTCAATACCTTGACCCAAACTAGAAGGTCCAGCTCCAAAGTTACTATTTCTTAAAACTGAAGTCAAGTAATTATCGTGTCTCGCTTTTTCATTTGTTGCAGCATAAAACTTGTTGATTGTTGCTACAACATTTCCATATTTCGCTTTATTTTCAGCTTTGTTAGCCCATTTGTTAAAATCAGCTTCTGCTTTTGCTT
The DNA here is from genome assembly GCF_003865365.1 of Flavobacterium macacae. Taxonomy (GTDB): domain Bacteria; phylum Bacteroidota; class Bacteroidia; order Flavobacteriales; family Flavobacteriaceae; genus Flavobacterium; species Flavobacterium macacae. The sequence goes on from NZ_RQVR01000002.1 coordinate 69,684, forward strand.
TGGTAGCTGCCGTTTTGAATTTTGTCAAAGCGTCAATCATTCCTTGGCGGTTTTTCCAGTAATTTGCTACAGAAGCATATTTTGAAGCATAATCTAAACGCACTTGGTCACTTTTGTCCATGTGAACTTTCATCGCGTCCATTCCCGTTTTTGAACCTTCAACCCACGCAGGATATGCAAATTTTACGTTTTGCTCAATTCCACCAGCTGGCATCCAACGGTTTGTTCTACCTGGATATCCTAAAATCATTGCAAAATCATTTTCTTGAACACCTTTCAAGCTGATTGGCAAGTGGTGTTTTGGTTTCATCGGAATGTTATTTTCTGAATACTCTGCAGGATTTCCGTCTTTATCCGTGTAAACTCTAAACATTGAGAAATCACCTGTGTGACGAGGCCATTCCCAGTTGTCAGTGTCTCCACCAAATTTCCCAACGCTTTCTGGAGGAGTTCCCACCAAACGAACGTCTTTAAAATCTTGGTAAACGAAATAGTAAAATTCATTTCCTTGGAAAAAAGGACGAACAGAAACTGTGTATTTTCCACTTTCGTTGTTCTCTTTTTCAATCAAAGCACTTTCTTGTTGAATTGCTTTGTTTCTTTCTGCCTCGGTCATTGAAGCATTTAATTTCCCTAAGATTCTTTTTGATACGTCATCCATTCTTACGAAGAAACGAACATACAGGGAATTTGGCTTAATTTCTGCTTTTTTGTCTTTTGCCCAAAAACCATCTCTTAAATAATTGGCTTCTGGCGTAGAAACTTCAGCGATAGCATCGTAACCACAGTGGTGATTTGTCAACACAAGACCTTGGTTTGAGATAATTTCTGCAGTACAACCTCCGTTAAACTGAACGATTGCATCTTTAATACTTGAGTTATTGATGCTGTAAATTTCTTCAGAAGTCAACTGAAGACCCATTTTTTGCATATCGCGGTGGTTCAAACGTTCAATGAACATCAAGAACCACATTCCTTCGTCAGCTTTCACACTTGTAGGAACAAGCATAACCGCCATGATTAAGGATAAGATAATTTTTTTCATGTAGTGAAATTTAGATAGTTTATAGTTTTGCTGAATTGGACGTCGATGACCATTAAATGTTACAGTTTACAACAAAAAATTTAGCGTTGCGAATATAACAATTTTAAAATTTTCGATTAACTGAAATCTAGAAAAACGCATAACAAGACGTGACTTTTAACTTTAATTTTAGATTTCCGTGAAAAAGGAATTATTATTGGTCAGAATCCATAAAAAAAGCTGCTCGAAAGCAGCTTTTAATTCTTATAATTGGTTTTCTTCTGAATTCAGCATTTCCCAAAGCTTGTCTTTTAATTCGACCAAACCTTGATTGGCAATCGATGAAATAAAATGGTATTTTAATCCTTTAAACTCAGTGTCTAACTGCACTTTCATTTCTTTTTGTAATTCCTCGTCCAGCATATCTGATTTTGAAATCACGATGAAGCGTTCTTTATCCAAAATCTCTGGATTATAACGGCGCAATTCATCCAAAAGAATTTCATACTCTTTTTTAATATCATCCGCATCTGCAGGAATCAAGAAAAGCAGTACCGAATTTCTTTCAATATGGCGCAAGAAATAATGGCCCAAGCCTTTTCCTTCAGCTGCGCCTTCAATGATTCCGGGAATGTCAGCCATAACGAAAGATTGAAAATCTCTATAAGCCACAATCCCTAAATTTGGTTTTAAGGTCGTAAACGGATAATCTGCAATTTTTGGCTTTGCCGAAGTCAAAACAGAAAGCAAAGTTGATTTTCCAGCATTTGGAAAACCTACCAAACCAACGTCTGCCAAAACTTTAAGCTCTAAAATCATATCAATTTCATTGGCTGGCATTCCGGGTTGCGAATATCTAGGCGTTTGATTCGTAGAACTTCTAAAGTGCCAGTTTCCTAAACCACCTTTTCCGCCTCTTGCCACGATTCTTTTTTCGCCATCTTCTGTGATTTCGAATAAAATTTCGTTGGTTTCTTTATCACGAACAACGGTCCCTAATGGAACTTCGATGTATTTGTCTTCTCCGTCAGCACCGGTACTTCTTGCACTTCCTCCATCGCCACCGTGGCCGGCTTTCACGTGTTTTGCAAATTTCAAGTGAAACAAGGTCCAAAGACCTTTGTTTCCTACTAAATATACGTGTCCGCCACGTCCACCGTCACCACCATCTGGACCACCTTTTTCAATAAATTTTTCTCTATGTAAATGCGTAGAACCTTTCCCTCCTTTTCCGGAAGAAACATAAATTTTTACGTAGTCTACAAAATTCCCTTCTGTCATTTTTTCTTTGTTTCTCTTATTTTCTTTTAAAGTTTAAGGTTTAAAGTTGCCAAACCGACCACTTTAAACCTTAAACTTTAAACATTTATTCTGTTTATTCTTTTAACGAACGTATCATCACCTTGTCGATTTTGACACCGTCCATATCGATAACTTCTAGCTCAAAAAGATTCCATATTAATTTTTCACCTTGTTTTGGAATGTATGATAATTCGGTCATAATCAAACCACTAACGGTTGTAACTTCGTAGTCGTTTATCAGGTCGTCCAAATCAAAATAGGTCAAGAAATCGTGCAATGAATAATGTCCGTCCACGAGCCAAGTACCGTCTTCTCTGGCAACCAGCTGAAATTCTTCGTGATAGAAATCAGAAGCGTCACCAACTAAAGCTTCTAAAATATCGTTCAAGGTAATCATACCCTGCGTGATACCGTATTCATCAGTCACGATGGCGTAATGCACCTTTGTTTTCTTAAAAATATCCAAGGCTTTGTAGGCCGAAGTATGCTCAATCAAGTACACCGGTTCTTTAACAATGTCTCTTAAATTGAAGTTTCCGGTTTCAAATTTGGCAAACAGATCTTTTAAAGAAACCACCCCGATCACTTCGTCCAAACTCTCTTCACAAACCGGATAAACCGAGTGAATTTCGTCCAACACTTTTTGTTTCAAGGTTTCAAAATCATCTTGCAACGAAAGGTAATCCACTGATTTTCTGTGTGTCATCAGCGAATTCACTTTTCTGTCACCAATGTGAAAAACGCGTTCCACGATGTCTTGCTCAATCTCTTGGACTTCACCGACTTCGGTTCCTTCTTTGATGATTGCCTTGATTTCTTCTTCGGTCACTTTTCCGTCAGCTGTTGGCCTGATTCTGAATAATTTCAACAGTGATTCTGTTGAAATTGTCAATAACCAGATAAATGGCGCAGTGACTACTGAAATGATTTTCATGGGCACGGCCACCATCTTTGCAATTGCTTCTGGGTAATTCAAACCGATTCTCTTTGGAACTAATTCTCCTAAAACTAAAGAGAAAAACGTAAGAACAACCACCACAATTCCGACAGAAATATTATCTGAATAAGGCTGTAATGCGGGAAAACTTTCTACAAAAAGTTTAACGTCTGTGGTAATTTTATCTCCTGAATAAATACCCGTTAAGATTCCGATTAATGTGATTCCGATTTGAACGGTTGACAAAAATTTGTTTGGTGAATTGGCCAAATCCAATGCGGTTTTAGCGCTCGTATTCCCCTTTTTTGCGGATGTTTCCAATCTGTTTTTTCGCGCCGAAATCAATGCGATTTCTGACATTGAAAAAACACCATTCAAAAGGATTAAAAAGAAAATTATAGCTATTTCCAAGGTTTGTTAATTAAGTTAAAGGCTATCGATTACTGAACTTAATCGATGTGTAATTTCAGCTATAGAACCGATTCCGTCTACGGCGTGAAATTTATCTTGCGCTTTGTAATATTGCATCAAAGGCGCGGTTTTTTCATTGTATTCTTGATAACGATTTCTGATTTTTTCTTCATCTTGATCGTCTGGCCTTCCAGAAGTTTTTCCTCTTTCCAGTAATCTTTGCACTAAAATTTCGTCACTTGCTTCTAAAGCCACAGTTGCCGTAATTTTTTCATTTTTACTTTCTAAAAAAGCATCTAAAGCTTCTGCTTGAGACAATGTTCTTGGAAATCCGTCAAAAAGAAACCCTTTTGATTGCGGATTTTTTTCTACTTCGCTTTGCAACATTTTGATGGTTACGTCGTCTGGAACCAAGTCGCCTTTGTCCATAAACGTTTTTGCCAACTGGCCCAACTCGGTTTCATTTTTAATATTAAATCTAAAAATATCACCTGTTGAAAGATGCGTCAAATTGTATTTTTCTTTTAAAAATTCGGCTTGTGTTCCTTTTCCAGCACCTGGCTTTCCAAATAATACGATGTTAATCATTCTGTGTTGTAATATAGTTGTGTGTTTGTTTTTAATCAGCCAATTGGTAGATTTCAGGAATATTTCTTCCTAAACCGTCATAATCCAATCCAAACCCAACAATGAATTTGTTTGGAATTTCAATACCAATATAATCAATTTTTATGTCTTTTTTGTACGCTTCTGGCTTTAAAAACAAAGTGGCTATTTTCAATTCCTTTACGTTTTGGGCCTCGAACATTTCTTTCAGTTCGACCAAAGTATTTCCGGTGTCAACAATATCTTCTATAATGACAACGGTTCTTCCCGATAAATCTTGATTAATTCCGATGAGTTTTTTGACTTCGTGTGTAGTTGACATTCCTTCATAGGAAGCCATTTTTACAAAACTGATCTCACAATTTTTTGGATAATGTTTCATGAAATCTGAAACAACCATAAAGGCGCCGTTCAAAACGCCCACAAATAAGGGTATCTCTTCGTCAAGGTCTTCCGCAACTTCTTGAGCCATTTTGGCAATTGCAGAATCAATTTCCTTTGCACTGATGAAAGGAACAAATTTTTTGTCGTGAAGCTGTATCACAATTAGTTTATTAAAGTATAAGTTGCAAATATAGTAAAATAGAAGGCACCTATTTTATAAATTATTTGAGTTTTATAATAAATTTAGTAATGTTAAATAATATCTAATATTCACTGCTTTAAAACGATAAAATTTTTAAAATCAGTAAATTCAAGCCTCGAAAAATAAACCAACAAAATTTTAGTAGCTATGAATACGCGAATATTATCAATAGTAGCAATTACCACTTTTTCATTGTTTTCTTGCAACGGACAAGTTTCAAAGGAAGAAAAAAAAGTGATTTCTCAAAAAGGAAGCACAACGGTTAAAACAGCCATCGGTGACTTGACACTTCCCGCACCTTATTCTTCAAAATCGGTAACCAAAAACAGTAGCATGAAAGATTGGCCTGAAGGAACAACCCCGAAAGCGCCTGAAGGTTTCACTGTAACTAAGTTTGCAGACAATTTAAAAAATCCGCGCTGGACTTATATTGGGCCGAATAATGACATTTTTGTGGTGGAAAGCAACACGTTTATGAGTGCGAATCGAATTACGGTTTTTAGGGATAAAGACAAAGACGGAAAATTTGAAACCAGAGAAGTTTTTAAGGAAGGATTGAACATGCCTTTCGGAATGCTGATTTTAAAAAACCATTTTTACATCGCCAATACAGACGGCCTGTATCGTTTTCCCTATAAAGAAGGTGATTTGAAACTGAAGGGCTCTGGCGAAAAAATCTTGGAACTTCCGGCGGGAGGGTATAACAATCACTGGACTCGTAACCTGCTAGCAAATGCCGACGGTTCAAAAATCTATGTTTCGGTTGGTTCTGGAAGTAATGTTGGCGAAAACGGAATGGAACACGAAGTGCGAAGAGCCACTATTTTAGAGATTAATCCCGATGGAACTGGCGAAAAAATCTACGCAAGCGGATTAAGAAATCCTGTCGGGATGGACTGGAATCCTGCAAATAATGAGCTTTGGACTGCCGTAAACGAACGTGATGATCTGGGTGACGAATTGGTTCCCGATTACATCACAAGTGTAAAAAGAGGCGGCTTTTATGGCTGGCCTTATTCGTATTTCGGACAAATTGAAGATCCAAGAATGAAAGGCCAAGGAAAGGATTTGGTCGCAAAAGCAATTGTGCCCGATGTTCCAGTTGACACACATACAGCTTCACTCGGCCTTGCTTTTTATGACAAAGATGCTTTTCCTGCAACCTATAAAAACGGCGCATTTGTTGGGCAACACGGCTCTTGGAATCGTTCAAAATTAAGCGGATATAAAGTTTTATTTGTTCCATTCAAAGACGGAAAACCTTCTGGAAAACCGCAAGATTTCTTAACCGGATTTATTGCCAACGAAGAAAAAGCACAAGTTTATGGACGTCCGGTTGCGGTTACCGTAATGATTGATGGTTCGCTTTTGGTAAATGACGACAGCGGAAACACGATTTGGCAAGTAACGGCTACTAAATAATATTTTTTTTTAAAACACCCATTTCACGGATTTTCACAGATAAGAATTTGTACAATTCCGTGAAATTCGTGTTTAAAATTCGCTCCCAATTCTTTCAAAAATGAAAAAATATTACCTTTTATTTATAATCCTTTTTACTTCAAATTTATTTGCCCAAAACGATTCTATCCAAAAAACAAAAACATTAAACGAAGTTTTTATCAGTTCTTTTCACATCAATGACAGCTTGCAAAACGCTCCTGCTTCCATTGGAATAATTTCTAAAAAAGAATTGCAAGCCAACAACAACACCGATATTTCCACTGCAATAAACCGAATTTCGGGCGTTTATATGCAATCAGCGAATTTGACTACCAATCGAATTTCCATCAGAGGAATTGGCGCAAGAACTCCTTATGGAACCAATAAAATTAGGGCTTTTTATGGAAATATTCCGCTGACTTCTGGAAATAGCGAAACTACAATTGATGACATTGATCTGGAAAACATTAATCAAGTGGAAATCATAAAAGGACCGCTTTCGAGTATTTATGGCGCGGGATTGGGAGGCGCGATTTTAATTTCACCGAAAAAATCTGAAAACACTGCTTCAATCAGCACCACTCACGGCTCTTTTGGATTGGTAAAAAATACGGTTTCCTTGGGATTAGATTCAGAAACTTCAAGTTTAAATTTGAGTTACCATAATTTAGAAACGGACGGCTGGCGCGACAATTCTTCTTATAATCGAGAAGGAATTACTTTGGCGGGCGAACTGTTCCGAAAGAAAAACAGCAAACTGACTTATTTCTCAAATTATACTTATTTAAAAGCGTTCATTCCGAGTTCAATTAACAAAGAAGCTTTTGATAATGATCCAGAAGCGGGCGCACCGACTTGGGTGGCTTCCAAAGGTTTTAAAGAATACAAATCGGTGTTGGGAGGCTTGGCCTATGACTTTAAAATTTCTGATAAAATCACTAGTGCAACTTCTGTTTTTGTCAATTATAAAGACAATAATGAACCCCGACCTTTTGATATTTTACGTCAATATACTTTTGCTTCGGGTGCGCGAACGCAATTTAACGGCGCAATTTCTGTTGGAAAAACGAAAGCACTTTGGAATTTAGGTTTGGAATATTTTCGAGATAATTATGCTGGAAAAACATTAGAAAATCTATACCAAGAAAACAATGGCAACGGAAGCCTTGAAGGAAATAAATTAACCGAAACCAATCAAGAACGTGATTTCTACAATGCTTTTGCGCAACTTCAGATTTTGCTTTCGAAGAAATTTGAACTGCAGGCCGGATTAAACTTCAACAAAACGCAGTTTAATTTGGAAACTCTTTTTCCGATTGAAAATGCTTCTTCAGAAAATTACAGTTATGATGCCATTTGGTCGCCACAAATTTCTTTTTTATTCAAACCGAATCATTTTCAAACCGTTTATTTTTCAGCAAGTAGAGGATTTTCGCTTCCGACCATTGAAGAAACGTTGACCGAAAATGGAACTATTAACCCGAATATCAAACCAGAAAACGGTTATAATTTTGAAATTGGAGGGAAATTTTATTTCCTAAACCGAAATCTTTACACTGAAATTTCAGCGTACCGAATGCAAATCAATGATTTATTAGTTGCACAAAGAGTTGGCGATGATCAGTATGTAGGCATAAATGCGGGCGAAACTTTGCATCAAGGAATTGAATTTTCAGCAAATTACAACCTAACTTTAAACAAAATTTTTGCGCTGAATACATTTATTTCTACTTCCATAGGTAAATATGAATTTAAAGAATTCATCGATAAAGAAAATAATTTTTCACGAAACAAATTAACGGGAGTTCCTTCCAATAAAGTGAATGCAGGAATTGCTTTGAATACTGACTTCGGATTTTATCTCGCTGCCGATTATCAATTTGCAGATGAAATCCCATTGAATGACGCCAATTCTGCAACTTCTGATGCTTATAAAATTACCAATTTAAAAACCGGTTGTCGTTTTCAAATTTTCAAAAATTTCACTTCGCACATTTCCACTGGTGTTAATAATTTGTTTGACGAAAAATATGCATCGATGGTTTTGGTCAATGCGACCGCTTTTGGAAATGCATCACCTCGATATTATTATCCTGGACTTCCTGTAAATTTCTATGGTAATATATCCTTCGCTTACTCCTTTTAACATTTGTGGAACTTTTATTAACGAAAAAATGATGCAATATTAAAATTGCATAACAATTGTGTGAGTGTTTATAACACTTTAGGGATATTCCTTAAGTAGATTTGTATTATAACCTAATAAAACAAAAATCAAAATGAAAAAGATCAAATTTACCTTAGGCGCGATTATTTTCGCAGGAATGACATTAACATCGTGTAGTTCAGACGATAACAATGACAATGGTTCAAACGAAGTTGAAATTGCTGGAACATACAACCTGGTTGAGTTCAACACTGAAGATCCAACCGATTTTAATCAAGATGGAACATTAAACGGCAATCAGACACTTGAAACATCATGCTACAGTGGCAGCAAAATCATTCTGAATTCTGACGGTTCGTTCAAATACCAAGAAAATAGAATTTTAGTTGATGTTACTAATGGAACAAGCGCTTGTACTACTCCAAGTCAATATTTGGGAACTTGGGTTAATAATGGCGGCGCGGGAACAACTGCAATTATTACGGCAACTTATTTAGATGAAAATGACGACACTCGTACATTGACATTAACAAAAGAAGGAAACAGAATCACAGATTTTAGATTATTTGCCCAATATCCAGACAGAAACGAAGCTGGCGGTGCAATTTATTCTATTGGTGATGTTGAAATCATTTACGAAAAATAATAAATTTCGTATTCAAATTTAAAGGCCCAATCTAATTGGGCCTTTTTTTTGGGATTAATCTTTCCGTTAAAGCTGGCGTAAGCTTTATTAATAAAACAGAGGAAATTAACCCCTTTGCCATAAATTACTGGAATGGCCGTCGCAAAAACGGAAGGCAAAACCATTGATGTGGAAAATCCTAGAGCTTAAAAATAATACGATTTTAGCTATAAAATATTTTTTTACTATCTTGCCCAAAAACGAAATTACTATGAAAAAGTTTTTAATTATTGCTTGTATCCCAATTTTGCTATTGACACTTGCTTATGCTTTAACTTTTTCCTTTGATTTAATTAGTGCCCCATCAGACAGTTCTGTTTTTTTTGGCTTCCTTATTTTAGGAATTATTTTCGCTGCAATTTCGTATCTATTGGCTTTATTAAAAAGAAAATACAAACTTTAACCCTGTTATAAGACAACCTAAAATCCAAATAAATGAAAAACAGAATTACTCTTATTGTTACTGCAACCCTATTTTTTATCTTAACTTCTATCGCTTTTGTTTCTTGCAACGAAAGAATTGATGCCGGTTATGAAGGAATATTAGTCAAACTTTATGGCAGCGAAAAAGGAATTCAAGACGTGAGCTTGGTTACCGGACGCGTTTGGTACAATCCTTTTACAGAAAATGTATATGAATTTCCAACCTATGTCCAAACTATAAATTATGAAGCTTTTACGGTGAATGCAAAAGATGGCTCGGTTTTTACCGTTGACCCAACGCTTTCTTTTAAAGTAAAAGACGGATTTAGTCCTGTGATTTTCAAAAAATACAGAAAAGACATCAAGGAAATTACTGAAACCACGCTTTTTAATTACATCAAAGATGCTTTCAGAATTGAATTTAATAAATACACAACGGACAGCATTATCAGCAACCGTGAAAAATTTGAATTCGCTATCCAAACTAATATGGGAACTTTGCTAGATAAGGAAGGCTTCAACTTAGAACAAATGACGAGCGGTATCCAATATCCAGAAACCATTACGCAAGCAATCAATGCAAAGAATGCGGCCGTCCAACAGGCAATGCGAGTTGAAAACGAATTAAAGATTGCGCAAGCCGAGGCTCGAAAATTAATAGTTTTAGCAGAATCAGAAGCGAAAGCCAATGAGCTGCGAAAAATGTCATTGAACAACTTATTAATCCAGCAGCAATTTATTGAAAAATGGGACGGTAAAACAGCAATTTACGGTAATGCACCCGCCTTCTTCAAAAATGTAAATTAAAAAAAAATAAAAAAATCATCTGAAAAAGATGGTTTTTTTTTATTTAAGAATTTCTATCATTTTCATCAGAATGATTGAAATTAGAAACCGTTTTTACGAAATCTTTTTTACTGCTAATCGAAAAAGCTTGATCATTAACATTATATTTTTCAATTAATTCTTTACTTCCGTCGTGATTTCCGGGTTGCGGAATATCTTTTTGTGCTTTCGCCATTTCATATCCCACATCTTCTCCAGGAATAGAATCTGGGTTTTTATGTGACTTCATATCTTTAGGATTTATTTGGTCTGGATTTTTCATAACAAACTATTTTTAAACAAATTAGATTCTGTAAATTTAAAATCTTTAGTCTAAAATAAATTACAGTTTTCATTTAAAACCTTCTACCATTTCAATTTTGACCCTTTATTTTACATTAAAAATTTAAAGAAAAAAACGCATCTTATTAAAGATGAAGTTATTGAAATATTAAATATTTACTCTTCAAATAAATTAATACTGAACAAGTTATGATTTTATAAATTAATTTACATACTTTTGCCCCCCGAAATAAGGATTCAAAATTATGAAAAGAGTTATTGAGCATAGAAAGCTTCTTGGGGTTGATAAAACCGTTAGTTTAAAAGAATTAAAGACAATTTACAGAAATACGATGAAAGATTCGCATCCTGATAAATTTGTGAATGACGAAGCTGGAAAATTAGAAGCTGAAGAAAAAAGCAAATCTGTAATTGAAGCCTACCACTTTTTGGTGAGCATCAACCAAGAAACGCAAGAAAAATATAAAGAAGAGTACACTGAAACTATTGCAAAATCTAATATTCACGATTTTTATTTTGAAAAGCAGATTTTGAAAATTCAGCACTTAAACGGAAATATGTATGAATACATTGGCGTTCCAAGAAATACCTATGTGAAAATGGTAAACGCTGAATCACCAAGCCGTTTTGCAAGAAGACACATTTACGGAAGCTTCATTTACAGAAAGTCTGGTGAAGCAATGGAAGATTAATTTCTTCGAAAAGATAAAGCAAAGGCTTTCAGTATTTCTGAGAGCCTTTTTTTATTGCCCATAGAAAAATAAATTCGTAATTTCATTAAAAGAAAAAATCCCATGAAATATTACCTTCCCCTTTTTGCCATCGCCTTGGTTTCTTGTAACGGAAAATCTCAAGAAATAAGTTCCCATACCGTAAAATTAAAACTAAAAGAAGCTTCAGGAGTTGAAATTTCAAGCGCTTCAGAACTGATTTGGGTTTTGGAAGACAGTGGCAATAAAAACAGTATTTACGGATTAAATTCGGATGGAAAAATCAACAAAACCATTGAAATTGAGAATGCAAAAAACGTAGATTGGGAAGATTTGACTTCTGATAAAGCGGGAAATTTGTATATCGGCGATTTTGGAAATAACGATAATGCACGAAAAGACCTTTGCATTTATAAAGTGGACTCTAAAGATTTAAGCCAAGAAATCGCAACTGCTTCTTCAAAAATTTCTTTTTATTATCCAGAGCAAACCGCTTTTCCTCCTAAGAAATCGGGTCTTTTTTATGATGCCGAATCCTTTTTTGAACACAACGGAAACTTCTACATTTTCACCAAAAACAGAAGCAAAGGTTTTGACGGAAGTGTTTTTTTATATAAAATTCCGAATCAAACTGGTAACCACAAAGCTGTTCTTTTAGGTAAATTTCAAGCTTGCAATATTTACAAACATTGCGCTATAACCTCAGCAGCCATAAGTCCCAACGGAAAAACAATTGCCCTTTTAAGCGCCAATAAAGTTTGGCTTTTATCTGACTTTTCCTCGGATGCTTTTTTAAACGGAAAAACGGAAGAATTGACCCTGCCAGATGCCACACAAAAAGAAGGAATCTGTTTTAAAGACAACGAGACCCTTCTTATTGTGGACGAAAAAGATAAAAAAACAGGCGGAAATCAATATGAATTTAAAATTTCTGATTTAAAATCCAAATCCTAATCCGGCTGTAAAACGAAGTCCGTCGGTGGAATGAAAAAGTGACAATTGGCCTGTAACCAGATTGACGCCGTTAATCCAAATTCCACCGCCGTAAGCTTGGTGCCATTTGTCTGAAACTTCATTTGGAACCCAAACGCGCCCATAATCAAATCCTCCAAAAACTCCGTAGCGAATCGGCGCAAAACCATTTTTCACTTTGCCCAAATTCCAGCGCAAGTCCGTACTTTGGTACAAAGCGCTTTTTCCTGAAAAACGCTGATTTCTAAAACCTCTCAAATCCGTATCTCCGCCTACCGTTACTGCTTGATAAAACTCATAATTATCGTCAAAAATCGCTTTTCCTTTTACTAAAGTTGCCAAAACCCAGTTACCGCTTGTTGAAATTTTATAGGTAAATCCAAGCGCGCTTTCGGCGTAAGGAAACTTTCTATCCGTTTCTTGAAGATTCATTTTATAACCTCCAAGAATGTAAAAAGTCATTCCTAAGGTTGGATTTGAAACGTTATCATAATTCTGGAAACCATATTTGGCACTTACGTCTACAAAATTTTTATAATCAAAAACATCGGGGTTCACAACTCCTGGAACCGTCACAAATCTTCCCGAAGTGTCATCAACCGAAATTCTTTCAAATGAAGCCTGAACCGTCGCAAAACCGCCCTGTTCGCCCGTCCATTGTGCTGACGGAGTTGCTTTTATCGTTCTCATCTTAACACGATTGTAATCGGCATCAATTTCTTTTTGCGGATTGTCAGTTTCATTTCCTAACCCGAAATAGTTAATGCTGAAATTTGGGCTGGTGTACAAAGCATCAACCACCAAATTCCATTTGCCAATTTGTCTCGGGAAAGTTCCTTTGTAGAATAATTCATAACCGCTGGTGGCAAAGTAATAATTAGCGCCGATTGTATGTCTTTGCGAGTAAGGGAACCTGTTAAAGCCGTTCACGGTATAATTTAATCTTGCGCCCATTTTCACGCCGTCATCAGGGTTAAACCCTAATAATGGATAACCTGCGAAGACATTGTATTTTGGTTTTTCATAATCATACGTATTGATTTCATACGAATCAGAAAGCATAACTTTTGCTTTTCCGGCAGCAACTACGTCGTTTTCATCATTATCGGTATCATAAATCCTAACTTTCTTTCCGTTTTCAATCACATACGAATCTCTATTTTGCCCGCCTAACAGCCTGATTTTTATCTTTCTTCTGCCTTCGCCCTTGATCTCAAAAATATCGTCATCATCTAATCCATACACCCATAATTCTTTTGTTTCTGGGTTTTTATATGATTTGCTATGAATTAATTCTTCTCCGTCTTTTTTAATTCGATAAACCTCAACCTTGGTTTCATCACCATTTCTGGTAATTAAAAAGCGGTCTTTCTTATCGGTTCCAACAACTAAAACGGTTTGCTGCAAAATCTCGTGGTATTGCACCGCATATTTCGCCAAATACTTTTTTCTGCCTTTCAATTCTGATTTTATCTTTTCAATTGATTCTTCTTTAACCTCTTTCGGAAGTTTTGAAAAAGCATTGTCAATTTCAGAATCAGATAAATTATCTACAATATATTTTGCCTGTCTTGTCCATTCTTTCTCATCTGATTTTGTGATAAATGCCAAATCTAAATTATAAGCCGCCCTGTTATTCCATTTTAAATTATCTATCTTTTTATCATAAGAGCGCATGTGACGCAAAGCCGGAATGTTCATCAAAATTGAAAGCAAAGTTCCGTCATATTTTGAAAAAGCTTGATCCCGATCCCTCGGGATCGGACGGTATATTACCTTTCCATTTTCTTTATATTCGCCCCAACGCCATTGATCAGAATGGCGGTCCCAATCGCCGATCAACATATCAAACAATCGTGCCCGGATGTAACTTGGCTCGTCCACTTCATATTTTTCATCGGCTCGAACATTTGACAAAACATCGTCAGTGCTTAAAATTTTCAAGGGACTTCCGAAGCTTTTTAGATTTTTCCATTCGTCCATCGGGCGCTCTTCAATCATGTATAATTCATCTCCATAATTTTCATTAAAAAGTGCCAGCCTATTTTGTTTTGGAACATAAAAAAGCTTTGGGTTTGAATGGCTTATTTTTACTTTTTCTGCCAATTCAGAAACAATAAACGGTGTATAAGGATGTGCCGTGGTGTAAAAATCCATGATAAAATCTTCCGCATATGTATCTTTAAAATCTTTTTCAACCGCCTGATCTTTAAATGCTACGGATTGTAAAAATCGGGTAGCGCTTTTGCGCAATGCGCGCATCACATATTCTTTTCCATCTTTATCCACTAATCGAAGTGATTTTGACTGATGTCCGCCACCCGATTTTGTGGGTATCAAGCCCCCATACAGTGTATCTAAACTTACTGATTTTGCGTGAATTTTTGTGCTGTACACATTTCTGTAATGTTTTCCCCAAAGAAAGCGATAGGCACCTCCTTTTTTGGTTTCTGCCACAGTGTAAATGGCCGTGTCTTTGTAAGTGGAAAACTTGTTTGGGTATTCTCTCAAATTTGGCTTTGGCCTATTAAAAGTTGGCTGTTGCTGAAACAAAAGCCCTTCTTTTCCTTTGGAATCCATTCCATAAAAAGAAATTTTTGAAGCGCCGCTTTTCAAAACTTCTAAAACCGCGTAGCCATTTTTTCCAAACGAAAAGTCATTCTCATTAATTGCTCTCGCGGCTTCTGTTTTAGAACCAGAACCTGAAATAACTTGCTTGATATTATCTTTTTCAATGTATTGCAGATTGTGGTCGTGGCCCGAAATCACCACCACATTGCTTTTCTCTTGAATCAACGTTTTGATTCTTTTTACAAACGCATTGTATTTTTTGTTTTGTAAATCTTGCGGACTGATTCCAGAGGTTTTTCTTAGCAGATTAATCACCGTTCCAATTACCGGAAGCGGGATTTTTTGTTCCAAAGGAAACAAATGCTTTTCAAGAGAAAATTCGCCACCGTGGGTTCCGTTAGACATTAACGGATGATGGATTGCCATAATCGTAGTTCGATTTTGATAATCGTTTAGCTTGTTCTCTAAAGCCTCAAAAAACTGCTCTCTGGTTTTAATATCGCATTCGTTGTTAATCGTTGGATGCTTGTCCCAATCTTCTAAATACCACTCGCTGTCAATCACGATCAATCCCACATTGTCATTGATATTTACATGATCAAGACCGCAATTATTTCTTGGCAGGAAAGATTTTTTTGCTTTTAAATACTCTTTAACAAATTTTTCTTGTTCCTTTAAACCTTCAACGCCATTGTACCAATCATGGTTTCCTGGAATAACAATCGTATTTCCGCTATAACCTTTTGACATTTCCAGTTGGATTGTCAATTTTTCTTCTGCTAATTTGCGATCCGGATCATTTTTCAACGGCATTCCGTTTGGATAGATATTATCTCCCAGAAAAATAAGCGTGCTTGACGAATCTGCTTTTTTTAATCGCTCTTGAAATAGGCCCAAAACCTCCTTTGATTTTAGATCATCTGCATTGCCGGCATCGCCAATCAAATAAAAAGTATGCGCAATTTCTTTAGAATTATTAAAATTATCTTTAATGGTAACGGGCTCTTTTTTACCGAATTGGGAGTGGTTTGTAGCGCAAGACTGCAAAATAAATACAATTGCTATATACTTAAACAAAGTTATATTTCGTTTATCAATCACATTAAGCCGAAATAATTTCATAATTTGGTGGTGGATTTAATTTCAATTTCTATGAATATCGTTCAAAAAGCTGAAAATTTCATGTTTCTTCTATTCAAAGATAACTTATCTTCTGAATATATTTATCATAATTTCAATCATACTTTGCGTGTAGTAAATAGTGTGGGCGTTCTTATTGAAGGAGAGAAAGTTGATGCAGAAGAAGCAGAGTTATTGCTGATTGCTTCTTGGTTTCACGATTCGGGATATATTGAAGGAGGAGAAAATCACGAAAAAAGAAGTGCCGTAATTGCCGAGAAGTTTTTAAAAGAGAATAATTATCCGGAAGAAAAAATTCAAATTGTCAAAAACCTTATTCTTGCTACTGAATTATGCAACACGCCGGAAGGCCATCTTGAAAAAATAATTCGCGATGCCGATTGTTCGCATTTTGCAAGTCCCGATTATTTAAACTTATCGGAATTGCTTCGCCAAGAATGGAAAAACCTAGGAATAAAAGAATTTTCAGATACAGAGTGGGCCACGGAAAACCAGCGCATCTTTACCGCCGGACATCGCTTTTTTACCGACTTTGCCAAAAAAAATTGGCAACCTTTAAAAGACGCCAACTATTGTTCAATTCAAAATAAATCAAACGCAAAAGAGAAGAAAAAAAACAAGACCAAAGATATATTAAACCAGAAGAAGCTGGAACGGATAGACAATCCTGAGCGTGGCATTGATACTGTTTTTAGAGTCACACTCAACAATCACACCCAGTTGAGCCAGATTGCAGACAGCAAGGCCAATATTCTTCTTTCTGTAAATGCGATTATTATTTCGATTGCTCTTTCAACTTTGATTCCCAAACTAGACAGCCCTTCCAATGCACATTTGGTCTTACCGACCTTTATAATGCTGGTTTTCAGCGTGACTTCGATTGTATTTGCCATACTTTCCACACGTCCAAAAGTAACGAGCGGTGTTTTTACAAGAAAAGATATTGAAGAACAAAAAATCAATCTTTTATTCTTCGGAAATTTCTATAAAATGCCAATTGACGAATACCAATGGGCCATGAACGAAATGATGAAAGACCGCGAATACCTTTACAATTCCATGATTAAAGATCTGTACTTTCTGGGTTTGGTTTTAAATAAAAAATACAAATTACTTCGAATCACTTACAATATTTTCATGTTTGGAATCATCATCTCTTTCTTGGCTTTTGTGTACGCTTTTAAAAATGTTTAATTTTTTGAAGGCAATTCTTTTAATAAATCCTGAAAAGTAAAATTTTCTTCTGAATCTTCCTTTTGACTGTATAAAATCTCGACACGAAATGCTCTTAAACCGGTAACCCCTTGTAAATCTTCTACTTCAAAAGCCTCTACCTTTCCGAGTTTTTTCTTGAACTGAAGCAATTTTATATACCTTCGGTATTCCATTTCTTCATGGTTTTGCGAATAAACAAGGGTGATTTTTCCTTGCTCGGTAATTCGTTCACTTGTTCCTTTTATGTTTGATTTGTCAATTCGTTTTTTCACCATTTCGTATCGCGCATTGTAGGTTCCGTCTACATCAAAACGCTTTTCATCCATTCTAAATCGTATTGAAATTGGCGTATTAAAAACGAAAATCAGCGAAGTAACATCTAAATCATACGCTAAAGTCGGTCGCATTCTGTAATATTCATTTTCAAGTTCGCACAAAACCAATAATTGCCACAGGCGAAGATTGCTCAGATACATGGGACTATACGTTAAATAAGGCGCAATTGAAGCTCCGATATACAAATTATGCTCTACTCCATCGGTTTTAAATCGCTCATAATAATGCGGGAAAAAAGATTGTGCTTCTTCTTGTTTTTGATCTAAAAGCGTCGCCATTTTTTTATTAATCAACGAAAGCGTTTCGTCAAAATCTTTTCGGGCATCATAAATCATATTGATTTTGGGATCAAGAGAAGAAAAATAAGATGCGATTTTTTCTGCCGATTCTCCTTTAAAATCTTTAAAGTGTTCCAATATCGGATGAATTTCATTCAAAATATAATTCTGGATAGTCGATTCGGTATCTGCTTTTAAATTCCCTTTCAATTGCAATTCAAAAGCTTCCAATTCAAAAATATTTTGGACAATAACTGGCATATTCAAGTTTTTACTTAAATAACGAAGCAGTTTCAATAACAAGTCAATTTGTATTGTTAAATCTTTTTCAATCGCAAAATTTCTTGCCATTGAAGAACCTTTGATGTCAATTTGCCCGTACAAGGGATATACTTCTCGAAATACAATTTCTTTAAACGGTTCGTCTTTGCTGATTTTATCGGTTGTATGCAAAGATGCTTCTTGGCGAAATTTCCAATAGACACTAGGATGAATCGAGGTGTACTCCCTTTGGATAATGGCCTCGATTTGATTTTTCATATCAGAATACACGCGATCAATCGTGTCAACCAGAAACGGCATCACTAGATCTAGCTTATTGGCATTAAGGCTATTTAATTGTTTTGGAATTGAAGAAACCAGTTCAATAATGCCTAAAAACTTATCATTTTTAATCACCGGAGCCAAAATGCAACTGTGGATATTTTGCGACAAAAGGTGTTCTGCTAATTTTTTATCTTCTGGATTTGACAACAAAAATTCCTGTACATCAGAAATTACCAAGAATTTTTTTCGCCCTAAAAGCGTCTCTAAAGAACAATTTCCTAAAGCTTCTTCACAATCTGCTTCTATTCCTTTGTACAAAATATAGCTCCGCATCTGATTTTGCATTTCTACCATTTTGAACTTTGAGTCTTCATAACTAAAAGCGGTAAATCCGGTTTTTAAATCTGCAATTTTAAAGATGGAGCAAAAAATAGTTTCTAAATTTTCATTGCGAAGCGAATTGTCTTCTTCGATGCTCAAAAGTGAGGTTTTCAAATTTGAAATGGCACTTCCAATCGTGTTGTCATACAGACTCATGATGCCGAAGCCTTTCATAATCCAACTTCCTTCAGGAAATTTTTCTTTCCACAGTGTCAGATCCTCATAATTGTTGAGCAGGTGATTAATATCTTCTTCTGACAAGGAAATAGCTTTTTCTGTAGGCTGGATTTCCATGAAATCTGCATTGTAAAGAATTCTGTAATGTCTTATAATTCCATTTTTATCTGGAATATCATAAAATATCGGATTCGAAAAATCAATTTCCTGTCCGTAATAATAATTCAGAATCAGCGTACAATTCATTACATAAAATTGGTGCTCGTCAAAATCCCTGATGATGATTTCGAAATCATCTCCTGCATCTTCGATTATTTTTTCAAGACGCTCTGAAATATTAAAGATATAATTGTAAAAAGGAATTGTTACTGCCTTGATTTCATTCTTGGTCAAAGCCGTCGGAAACAGGTCAGAGAGCAAGTATTTGATCAGCTGGTAATGTTTTTCAATTTGTTCATACGATTCAACTCCCTCTCGCAATTCAGGAAAAGGCGCAATTTCTTTCAGCAAACCTTTAGCGTAAGTTGCACGATAATCAACGTTTGATTGGGCAATTTCTTCTAAAACCTGAATCACTTTTTCAAAAGAAATTTTAATTTGAAACGGACTGATTTTATCGTGAAAATGGTTCATATTTTAGGTCTATAAAATGTAGGCAAATTTACAAAATAATCGGTCAAAAAAAGGCTAAAACACAAAAAGCCATCAACTACTAACTGATGGCTTTTTTGAAATAAAATCTAAAACTATTTATTAACTAACTTAAATAAGTACTTTAACTATAACCACTAATTAAATACTTGAAATCACTTAGCTAATATATTAATTTTATCGATAATCTGCAAATAAAATCGATAAAATACATTAATATCTTAAAATATTTATTAAAACACCACTGCTAATACTTTATGAATATTTGCTAACCGCTTGATTTTGTTGAGACAAGTGTTAAAAAACATTTAAGCCTAGTCAAATTTAAATAAATAAAATTAGATTTGTGAATTCAACTATTTAACTCCCTCAGAATTAAATTTACACACCAATTTTTATGAAAATAAAACACTTCGTCTATGCAATACTTATCATTGGAATTGGCGGTCTAATTGTTTATAGAATTACGAATAACAAAAAAGCAGACGCAGAAAACGGAAAAGTTCAAGGCAAAAAACAAGCCACGGCAGTAAGCGGGATGGTTCTTGTGCCCCAAAAATTTGAAGATGTGCTTTCACTTTCGGGCTCGATTGAAGCTAACGAACAAGTGGATATCCGAAGTGAAATTTCAGGAATTGTCCAAACCATCAATTTTGAAGAAGGAACAAATGTTTCAAAAGGGCAAGTTTTGTTCAAGGTCAACGACATTGAACTTCGTGCACAAGCTGCCAAAATACAGACTACCCAGAAATTAGCTTCTGAAAACGAAAGAAGAGCCAAACTTTTACTTGAAAAAGAAGCTATCAGTCAAGAAGAATACGATATTGCAAGTGCTGATTATAAGACGGCAAAAGCAGAAACACAGTTAATTCAAGCACAAATTGCCAAAACTACGGTTCGTGCTCCCTTTTCTGGAAAAATTGGCTTGCGTGCCATTTCAAACGGAACTTATGTAACACCTACCACCGTTATTGCTAAATTGGTGAATACCTCTCAATTAAAAATTACGTTCTCGATTCCTGAAAAATATGCTTCGCAAATGAAAGTGGGAAATTCGCTGACTTTCACGACGGCTGGTTCTGCTGAAAAATTTACGGCAAAAATCTACGCTATCGAACCCGAAATTGAAATTGCAACGCGCACCTTAAAATTAAGGGCGATTGCAGAAAACAAAGACGGAAAATTATATCCAGGGACCTTTGCCAATGTTACCCTTCCTTTAGACGAGATCAATGATGCTTTATTGGTTCCGACGGAAGCTTTGATTCCGATTCAAAACGGAAAGAAAATTTTTATTTCAGAGAACGGAAAAGCTAAAGAAATAATCGTGAAGACCGGAGCCAGAACCGACAAAGACATTTTGATCACGGAAGGCTTAAAAGCGGGCGACACCATTTTGACCACTGGCGTAATGACTTTAAAAAACGGAATGCCGGTTCGCGTTCAAATTAAAAAATAACGCCACATGAGTTTATCAACTTTAAGTATAAAAAGACCCGTCCTGACCATTGTCTTGAACCTGATGCTGATTCTTTTTGGCATTATCGGATACACTTATCTTGGTGTTCGAGAATTTCCATCGATTGACCCCGCGCAGATTTCGGTTCGAACCAATTATGCCGGAGCAAATGCTGATATTATTGAATCCCAAATTACGGAACCGCTCGAAAAAGCAATCAATTCTATTGACGGAATTCGAAATATAACCTCGTCAAGCAATCAGGGAAGCAGTAATATTACCATAGAATTTAATTTGGATAAAAACCTTGAGGAAGCCGCGAATGACGTTCGTGACAAGGTTTCCCAGGCCGTAAGAAGCTTGCCCCAAGATATTGACGCGCCACCAGTGGTTTCAAAAGCCGATGCCGATTCAGAGCCAATCATCACAATGACGGTCCAGAGTGACAGCAAAAATGTCTTGGAACTTTCAGATTATGCAGACAACGTAATTGCGCAACGTTTGCAGACGATTCCAGGGGTGAGTTCTGTTCAAATTTGGGGACAGCGAAAATATGCCATGCGTTTGTGGATTGATCCTGTAAAAATGACTTCGTATGGCGTGACAGTTTCTGACGTCAGAAATGCGTTGGCTTCACAAAATGTGGAACTCCCGTCAGGAAAATTAACGGGTGCGAATACCGAATTGACCGTAAAAACACTGGGAAACCTTTCAAACGAAAAACAATTTAACGACATCATTATCCTTGCCCAAGGCGATAAAATTGTACGTTTCAGTGATATCGGAAATGCATCTTTGGAAGCTGAAAATTTAGAAACGAAGATGAGCGATTCAGGCCAAGAAATGGTCGGAATGGCTATTATTCCACAACCCGGAACCAATTATCTTGATATTGCCGATGCTTTTTACATTCAATATGATCTTTTAAAAAGAGATCTGCCAAAAGATTTCAAATTAAATATCGCCATTGACAATACTGTTTTTGTAAAAAAAGCAGTCCATGAAGTAGCAGAAACATTGCTCATCGCCATCGTTCTGGTAGTCTTAATTATTTATTTATTCTTCAGGAACTGGGCCATCGCTTTCAGGCCCTTGATCGATATTCCGGTTTCGCTAATTGCTACATTTTTCATCATGTGGCTTTTCGGATTTTCTATAAATGTCTTGACTCTTTTGGCAATCGTTTTGGCTACAGGATTGGTGGTTGATGACGGAATCGTTGTTACTGAAAATATTTTCAAAAAAGTCGAAGAAGGAATGTCACCCATTGAAGCAGCGATTAAAGGTTCTAACGAAATTTTCTTTGCCGTAATTTCTATTTCCATTACACTTGCCGCAGTATTTTTACCTGTTATTTTCTTAGAAGGTTTCGTCGGGCGGCTGTTCCGGGAATTTGGCGTCGTCATTGGAGCGGCCGTTTTAATTTCTGCCTTTGTTTCCTTGACCTTAACACCGATGTTGAATGCCTATTTAATGAAAGGTGGCGAACAGAAAAAATCAAAATTCTATAATTGGAGCGAGCCTTATTTCTTGAAATTAAATTCAGGATACGGAAATGCTTTAGCCAAATTTATGAAAAAGAAATGGCTTAGTTTCCCCATCTTAATTATATGCATTGGCTTGATCGCTTTATTTTTCAGCATCTTGCAAAAAGAAACCGCGCCTTATGACGACCGAAGTTTTATCGGCGTAAACGTGACAGCACCAGAAGGCGCTTCGTATGACTACATGGACCGCTTTATGACCGAACTTTCAGAAATGATCAATGATTCGATTCCAGAGAAAAAAGTGAGCTTGATCATAACATCTCCTGGTTTTGGTTCTTCTTCTGTAAATAGCGGCCGTGCTCGAATTGCCTTGGTGGAAGCTGGCGAAAGGGAGCGTTCACAAAAAGAAATTGCACAAGCCTTGACAAAAGCCACAAAAAAATATCCTGAAGCCAAAGTTTCCGTTTCAGAACAGCCAACAATTGCGGTAAACAGGCGCGGTGGCTTGCCAATTCAATACATTATCCAAGCGCAAAATTTTGAGAAATTGCAGGAGAAAATTCCTGAATTTATGGACGAAGCTTCGCAAGATCCCACTTTTGCAATCACGGATGTAAATTTAAAATTCAATAAGCCCGAAATTTACGTGACAATTGACAGGGAAAAAGCACAAAGTCTTGGCGTTTCTGTGATTGATATTGCCCAAACCTTGCAATTATCTTTAAGCGGGCAACGTTTTGGATATTACATGATGAACGGAAAACAATATCAAGTGATGGGGCAATTTGATAAAAAAGACCGTGATGCACCAATGGACCTGACATCTATTTTTGTGAGAAGCGCGACAGGAGAATTGATTCAATTGGATAATGTTGTGGAAATAGAGGAACAAAGCAGTCCGCCACAATTGTACCATAACAACAGGTATATGTCGGCCACGGTTTCGGCCGGATTGGCTCCAGGAAAGAGCATCAGCGACGGAATTGAAGCCATGGAGCGCATCAAAACTAAAGTTTTAGACGAAACTTTTACCACAGATTTAGGTGGAGAATCACGAGATTTCGTGGAGAGCAACTCCAATACGGCTTTTGCATTTGGATTGGCTTTGCTTCTAATTTATTTGATTTTGGCGGCACAATTTGAAAGTTTTATTGATCCTTTTATTATTATTTTGACTGTTCCGATGGCGGTTGCCGGAGCTTTATTTTCACTTTGGCTATTCGGACAGACTTGGAATATCTTCAGCCAAATCGGAACCATCATGCTGATCGGGCTGGTCACCAAAAACGGAATTCTGATTGTGGAATTTGCCAACCAGCTTCGCGAACAAGGAAGGACAAAATTGGAAGCTATCTTAGAAGCTTCTGAAGACCGACTGCGTCCTATTTTAATGACCAGTTTGGCAATTGCCTTGGGCGCTCTGCCAATTGCAATGTCGCTTGGCGCAGCTTCAACCAGCAGAATTGGTATGGGTGTTGTCATTGTGGGAGGAACTTTATTTTCATTAGTTTTAACCTTATTTGTGATTCCTGCCATCTATTTTATGTGGTCAAGGGAAAAGAAACACCGACCAGAATTTGATAATATCGAACAATATGAAAAAGAATAATTTTATGAAACAAAGACTCTTTTTCCAATTTTTACTTTTATTTGGGTTTGCTATTTCGGCAAATGCACAAGAATTTTTGAGCGTAGAAGATGCCGTGAAAATTGCATTGGAAAACAATTATGAAATAAAAATTGCATCCAACGATTTAAAAATTGACCAGCAGAATGTAAGCCTTGCAAATGCCGGAATATTGCCGACCTTAAACGCTGTTGTCACAGAAAACAGTTCTATTTTAGATACAAAACAAACGCAACAAGATGGTTCGATCAGAGATCTTGACGGTGCAAAAAACATGAATCTTTCGTATGGAGTCGCACTAAACTGGACCATTTTCGACGGATTTAGAATGTTTGCGAGATACGACCAACTGAAAGAATTGGAAAAGCTAGGAGATGCCGAAATGAAACTGACTATTTTCACAAAAGTTTCTGATGTGATTAGCACGTACTATGATTTGGTGCAGCAAAAACAGCAATTACAAGCTTTGGATACCGCCATTGTTATTTCTGATTTGAGAGTCACAACAGCGGATAACCGATATAAAATTGGCAAAGCTGCGAAGCTGGAAGTTCTGAATGCACAAGTGGATATTAATACGGATACGACCAATTTATTAAGACAAAAAGAATTGTATGCCAATACGAAAATTCTGTTGAACCAACTTTTGGCCCGAGAAGTCAACACCCCATTTGATGTCGAGGGTGAATTTAAAATTGACGAAAGCCTTTTGCTTCCTGAGCTGATTGCTTTGGCAGAAAAACAAAATCCGCAATTGCAGGCCCAGATTATTACTAAACGAATAACGGAGTTGCAATTAAAACAGGTGAAGTCCTCGCGATTGCCGATTATTACTATTTCTTCAGGCTATAATTTTACGAGTAGTGAATCGTCTTTGGGCTTTGCCAGACAATCCAACGGACAAGGCTTGACGTATGGATTCAATGCTTCAATGCCTATTTTTAACGGAGGATTACAAAATCGAAATGAAAAAATTGCCAAGATCCAGGTTGAGAATTCTAACATTTTAGTGCTACAACAAACGCAATTGCTTTATTCGCAATTGGCTTCGGCGTATCAAACGTATTTGACAAATCTGCAATTGACAAAATTGGAAGCTAAAAACGAAGAAATTGCCCGAGAAAATTTAGATATTACCTTGGCAAAATATAAAATTGGGACCATCGCTCCGTTAGAATTTAGAGAAGCCCAACTGAATTATGTCAATGCAAAAGTGAGAAACAGCAATGCGCAATACCAAGCCAAAGTTTCTGAAATTAATTTGAAGGAATTGGCTGGAAATTTACCTTTGGCCTCTTTTTAGATTTCGAACCTGATTTCTTAAACGAAAGTTAAAATTTTCTATCTTTGATTGAACAAACTTAAAACAAAATCAATTATGGAATTTAACTTTTACCCTGTTTTAGCCAGCGGAATCATCACGCTTTTGGCTGGATTTATTTGGTACCACCCAAAAGTTTTCGGAACCATTTGGATGCGTGAAGCCGGACTTACCGAAGAGGAATTGGCCAAAGGAAATATGCTAAAAATCTTCGGATTGACATTTATTTATTCCTTATTAATCGGATTTATGATGATGCCGATTGTGATTCACCAGTTTGGAGCCATGGGAATGATAGGCGGTGGTGCTCCTGATGTGGTGCAACCAGAATCTTTTGTGAACTTTATGGAAGAATATGGAACAGCTTACAGAACCTTTAAACACGGTGCTTTCCACGGATGCATGACCGGTTTGTTCTTCGTTTTACCAATAGTTGCCATCAACGGATTATTCGAAAGAAAATCTTGGAAATATATTTTAATCAACGGCGGTTATTGGATTTTGAGCTTGACAGTTATTGGTTCAATGATTTGCGGATGGGTTTAAAACCATTTAATATACTCAAATCTCGCTGTAAAAGGCGGGATTTATTATTTATCAGCCTTTGAAAAACACACTCCATTTTAAAATTTTCCCGACAACAGATTTGCTTCCAGAAAACTGGGATGATCTGGCAACGGAAAATATTTTTCTTTCTAAAAATTACTTACACGTTTTAGAAAAATCTTCACCCGAAAATATGATCTGCCATTTCATCGGATTATTTAAGGAGGAAAAATTAGTTGGAATTGCGTTGTCGCAGTTTTTAGATTTGAACAAGCTTGCGTCTTTTGGAGAACGCGACAAATGTTTGAAAGCTTCCGTGCGGAATATTATTTTTAAAAACTTCAGTTCGCACGTTCTTTTCATCGGAAACAATATGCTGACAGGACAAAATGCGTACCATTTTTCAGAAGATATCAATTGCCAGGAAGCTTTAAAATCATTAAAAAAAGCCTCGGAAGCATTGAAAGAAATCTTCAAGAACACAGGGCATAAAATTCATGTGACTTCTTTTAAAGATTTCACTTCACAAGAAATTGCTGGTTTTAAAAACGTCACCTTTGAAAACCATTACAAATTCTCAACACAACCGAATATGGTTTTTGAGATCAGAGAAAACTGGAAAACCTTTGGCGATTATGTGGCCGATTTAAGTAAAAAATACCGTGACCAATTCAAGCGTTCCCGAAAAAAAGCAGAAGGAATTACCAAGCAAAAAATGGATCTGGAAGCGATCTTAAAATATGAAGAAACCATTTATGCCCTGTATTTTCACGTGGCAAAAAATGCTCCGTTTAATACTTTCTTTTTGGCAAAAAATCACTTCAGCGTTTTCAAAGAAGTATTACAAGACAAGTTCTTGTTTTATGGCTATTTCATTGACGATAAATTGGTCGGATTTAATACTTTGATTAAAAACGGCGAATCAATGGACACCTATTTTTTGGGCTATGACGAGACGATTCAAAAAGAAAAAATGCTGTACCTGAACATGCTGTATGATATGATCGGCTATTCAATAAATCAAGGCTTTAAAGAAATTGTTTTTGCCAGGACCGCCTTGGAAATCAAAAGTTCTGTGGGGGCAAAACCGCTGGAAATGTTTGGCTACATCCAGCACAGCAATTCTTTGATCAATAGAAAAATAGATAAAATTTTTAATTATTTAGAGCCAAAAACCGAATGGCAGGAACGGAATCCGTTTAAGGTTTAGTTTTTCGGCAATCTATTTAAATGTTTAAAAAATACCGGAACGATTGAATGTCTAACCCTGATGCCGGAAACTATCCTTTTGTTTCCGGGGTTCGGAACAAAAGATAGTTCATGGAGCAGGAAAATGATTTAAAAAAGGCCTCCTGTTTGGTTTCGAAAAAAACTTAAGGAATGGCAATTTTCATTTGATTTGGAAGGATTTCGACTTCTAATTTTGTGACTTCATCGCAGTATTCACCATCGATTTGAAAACTGACCGGAACGTTGGTCGTAATGGTCGCTTTGTCTGTAGAAATGATTTCGACATCGCCACTTTCAATGGGCATATTGCCGGAAAGAATCTTGCCGAAAACAATCAAATCAAGGTTTTTTATGATGACAATTTCAAATTTTCCGTCGTTCATCACGCCTTGAGGATTGATGGTAACTCCGGTTCCGTATTTTTGAGAATTGGCGATAACCACCATTCTGGCTTCGGTTTCAACTGTTCGATTTTTAGTTTCGATTTTGGCACGAAACGGTTCTTTCAAACCGGTCAGCGTGTTGATGGCTTGAAGCGCATACCCTAATTTGCCACGAACATTGCTGTTTTCATAGTTTTTTACCAATTCAGCATTGATCCCGATGTCGCTTAAATGCATGCTTTTTTTGCCGTTTATGGAAATCATATCCATTTCCATATAATCGTTTTGGAAAGCGATTATCAGGTTTTCTTCGATTTCGCTGGGCAGATTCAGATCCACTGAAAGTCCGTTTGCAGAGCCACCCGGAATGATCCCGAGAATGACTTCGTGGTCTTTCATTGCTTCTGCCACCATTTTAATTGTGCCGTCGCCACCAACTACAATAATTCTTTCGGCCTTATTTTTTTCCTGCAATTTCTGGATTGCTACTTCATCATTATTTCCAGTTGTTTCAAAAATAATCAGATTGACGTCTTGGCTTTCGGCAAAACCTGAGGCAATCTCAGTGATTTCAGTCTTATCGACATCTCCCGAAATAGGGTTTACCACCAAGATAAAATTCTTTTGCGAGCTCATATTTTTCTTATTGCTATAATTTTTGTAATTTGTTGTAACGTTATATAAATATAAGATATTTTATGAAGCCAATTTTAAAATTATATCGAGGTTATGCCAACGACCAGGAGTTGATTGTGATGGGCCACGTTTTTAAGCCGACGACGAAAGAAGAATACAATTTTGAAAAAAAAAATTTGAGAAATGCAAAGTCTGTTATTAGAATGTTTCGAATTAAAACCCAGAAAAATGCTTCCATATATTTAGAACATAACGGTTTGAAAATCCATACAAAAACCCTTGATGACGGTTATTTTAAATTTTGTATTCCGCTGAATCGGGATTTGGCGTATGGCTGGAACGAGTACAAGGTGAGCCTTTTTCACGAGGAAGAAGAAATCGTGGCAAAGGGAAGCTACATTCGTCCGCACGATGGTGATTTGGGTTTCATTTCAGATATTGACGACACTTTTTTGGTTTCGCATACGCGGAATGCTTTTAAGAAATTATACATTTTGCTTTTTCGAAATGTAAACGACCGCAAGATTTTTGAAGATGTAGTGCCACACTATCAAGCGCTGAGTTCTGCCGGAAGGGAAAGTGATTCTGAAAAAAATGCTTTCTTTTATGTGTCGAGCAGTGAATGGAACCTGTATCGATTTATTACCAAATTTGCCGAGTTGCACGAACTTCCAAAAGCGGTCTTATTGCTGAAAGATATTAAAACAAGCTTGACCGATTTCTTTTTGACCGGACGTGGCGACCACGACCATAAGTTTGAAAAGATCAAACATATACTTGAATTTTATCCGCATTTAAAATATGTTTTAATGGGCGATGATTCACAGCATGATCCTTTTCTATATGAAGATATCTGCAAAATTTTTCCAGTAACGGTAAAAGCGGTTTACATTCGCCAAACCGGTAAACACAAAAAACAAAAAGCAATTGACGCTTTAGCCAATATGGAAAGTATGGGCGTCGATACTTGTTATTTCAAGGAAAGTAAAGACGCGATGGAACATTCAGAACGCATTGGAATAGTTTCTGAAAACCACAAAAAAAAGACAGGCTGAATGGCCTGTCTTTTGGTTTTATGCATTTTCAATTTCGAGTTGAACAGCTTCCCATTCTTCCAGAAGATTGTCTAAATCTTTTTTCTTTTTGTTATACGCCGTAAAAAATGAAGCGTCTTCAATGTGTTTGTCATATTCAGAAGCTAAAAGTTTATCGTCTCTTTGGATATCATTCTCCAATTGCTTAATTTGGCTTTCCACTTTGCTCAACTTATTTTGAAGCGCTTTTCCTTTCTTTTGTTCTTCATAAGAAAGTGATTTGTTCTCTTTTGGAGCGCTATTTTTAATCGCATCTTTCTTTTCCACTTCACGCATGTTTTCAAGATTGCGCTGTTCTAAAAAGTAGTTGACGTCTCCCAAATATTCTTTGATCTTTTGGTCTTTGAATTCATAAACGATATTGGACATTCCCTGAAGAAAATCCCTGTCGTGAGAAACCAAAAGAAGCGTTCCTTCATATTTTTGCAAAGCCGCTTTCAAAACATTTTTAGATTTGATATCTAAGTGGTTCGTCGGCTCATCCATTACCAAAACGTTGATTGGCTGTAAAAGCAATTTGCAAAGCGCCAAACGGTTTCTTTCGCCTCCAGAAAGCACTTTTACTTTCTTTTCAACATCATCGCCCCTGAACAAGAAAGAACCCAACATATCGCGTACTTTTGAGCGATTGGTGTCTGTCGCTGCGTCTTCCATGGTTCGCAATAACGTAATTTCTCCGTCTAAATATTCGGCTTGATTTTGGGCAAAATACCCCAATTGCACGTTATGGCCCAATTTGATATTTCCCTCAAATTCAAATTCATTGACAATGGCTTTGATAAACGTAGATTTCCCTTGTCCATTTTGTCCAACGAAAGCAATTTTGCTTCCACGTTCTACTAAAAGCGAAATGTCTTTCAAAATGGTTTTATCACCGTAGCTTTTGGTCACATTTTCTGCTTCCACAACCACTCTTCCCGGTTCTTTTGAAAGCGGAAACGAAATATTCATCACTGAATTATCGTCTTCGTCAACTTCAATGCGTTCAACTTTGTCCAACTTTTTGATAAGCGACTGTGCCATCGATGCTTTTGAAGCTTTGGCACGAAACTTTTCAATCAGTTTTTCTGTTTCTTCAATTTTCTTCGCTTGGTTTTTCTGCGTAGCCAATTGTTTTTCACGAATTTCATGACGCAACAATAGGTATTCAGAATAAGGCTTGTTAAAATCGTATGCTTTTCCAAGAGAAATTTCGATCGTTCTATTGGTCACATTGTCCAAAAACATTTTATCGTGCGATACAATTACAACTACGCCAGGATAGTTGCGCAAAAAGCTTTCCAACCAAATGATACTTTCGATATCCAAGTGATTCGTAGGCTCATCCAGCAACAAAACGTCGTTCGCCTGCAATAATAATTTTGCCAATTCGATACGCATCCTCCATCCACCCGAAAAAGTTTCTGTCTGGTTGTTAAAAACATCTCTCTTGAAACCCAATCCAAGAAGGATTTTCTCGGTATCGCCCACATAATTATACCCTCCTAATAATTCAAAACGGTGTGTGTAATCAGATAAATCTTCAATAATCTGGCTATATTCTTCACTTTCATAATCGGTTCTTGTAACCAACTGGTGATTGATTTCTGCCAATTTTTTCTCTACAATTTTAATATCCACAAAAGCTTCATACGCTTCTTCGAGCACGGTTCTTCCTTGTTCAAAATCAATATCTTGACGAAGGAAACCCATCCTAACTTCTTTTTCTTGAGAAATAACTCCAGAATCAGGAGCGAAATCTTTAGCTAATATTTTTAGCATTGTTGATTTTCCAGCTCCATTTTTTCCAACAAGTCCCACTCTGTCGCCAGCTCCTAATCGAAAGGTTACTTCTTCAAAAAGATACGTTCCTCCAAAAGAAACTGACAAATTATGTATATTCAGCATTTAAAATTGATTAAAAGATTGTAAGATTTAAAGATATTAAACCTCAATATTATTGTAAATTTGTTTACTTAAAAAAAGTAAAAACAAATTTTTTGCAAATGTTAAAAAAAGGATCCAAATTATATAGCATTTTAACAGGAACTTGTCCTAAATGCCAGAATGAGAGTATGTATTTGTCCAAAAACGCTTATAATCTCTCTCGGATTTTTGAAATGCACGAAAAATGCAGTCATTGTGGCTTGAAATATAAAATTGAACCTTCCTTCTTTTTTGGCGCCATGTATGTTAGTTATGGTGTAGGAATTGCTTTTGGCGTAGCCGCATTTGTTATTTCCTATCTTATGTTTAAAACCGATTTAAAAACAGCCTTTATTGCAATTATTGGAGCCTTGATTGTTTTTATGCCGATAATTATGCGCGTTTCAAGAAATATCTGGATCAATATTTTCGTCCATTATGACAAAAACGCTGTCAAAAAATAATTACCACTGCACTTTTTTAAATCTTTTGATATCGATTTCAAAATCAAGAGGTTTTCCGTTTTCAATTTTATCAAATAAATTTAAGGCCATTGCGGGAGCAAGCATCACGCCTCTTGTTCCCAAACCGTTTAAAAGATGTACGTTTTGATGCTTTGGATGCGTTCCAATCATGGGCCTTCTGTCTTTTACCGTTGGCCGAACTCCTGCCAAATGTTCTATAATTTCAAAATCAGAATGCAGGATTTCTTTTAAATTTTCAAGCAGTTCCTGCTTTCCTTCTTCCGTTGGCAAATTTGTTTTGTCTTTCCAGTTGTAAGTAGCCCCCACTTTATACAGATCATTTCCCAAAGGAAGAATAAAAACGGAAGTTTTTACCACCACATCCAAATTCAAATCGGGAGCTTTAATAATCAGCAGTTCGCCTTTTGTTCCGTCTAAAGGAAGATGTCCAAAAAACGGATTTGAAACCATCCCGAAACCTTCCGCAAAAATAATGTGTCTTGCTTTAATACCTTGGTATTGCACAAACTCGCCATTAGAAATAAAATCATTATAATCAAAAGCGCTTTCTGAAAGAAGATTTGCTGTCTTTAGATAATCTTGATAAGCATTGAGCAGAGCTTCCGTGTCTACATAACCCGTTTGTAAAACTTCACCAAAATTGTAGGGCGAATCGATTCCGTTGTATTTTTTTGAAATCAATTTGGTCGAAAGAAAAGGCGAAAGACCTAATTTATCTGTAGCCTGGAACCAATTATTTTGTTCTTCCACAGAAAATAATTTTCTATAAATTGGAATTTTGAAATCAAATTTCGAATTTAATTTCTGCTCTAATTTTCCATAAAAAGCATCCAGCAAAGTAATTTGCTCTTGCGCTTTCCAAACCTCACTGAATCGCTTTAAAATAACCGGATTGTATAATCCTCCGGCAACGCGTGAAGACTGCTGTGAATTATTATCAAAAACAAAAATGGATTTGCCATTTTGTAAAGCTGTTTCTGCAAAAGCAATTCCGGCCAAACCGCATCCGACAATTAAATAATCTACCATAGTGCAAAAATAAAAAAACTCTTGCCAATTAAGGCAAGAGTTGATTTGTATTGGAGAAATTTTTTATTAATAATTCCACATATCTTGTTCGAAGTTGCGGATTTTATCTTTAACTCTTTCAGATTCTAATAACTGCATTTGCGCGTTATCTTTCAAATAGTCTTCAATTTTTCTGTCTCCCATAACATTTTCTTCTTGATAAATTGTACCGCTAAAGCGACGTGCATTTAACAAGTGATCAAACGTTACAGCCATTGCAGAGTTTCTGTCATTGAATGCTAAAGCACTATGAAGAACTTCTCTTGCAGATGGGAAATAAACCCAAAATAATTCAATTGGATCTTCTTCTTCACTTCCTTTTGTATAAACATCTGGAACAACAGGACAAAGACCTAGCAAACGATATTTCAATTCACCTTGACGTTTGTCAAAATACCAATATCCTTTAATTTTGTATCCCATAACATCAATAGGTTCGATGTCTGTTCTTACAATGTACTCTTCGCCAATTTTTTCACCTGCATTATACTGCTCTCTACCTGCATCAGAAGTATCAATCTTAGACAACGAAGATTCAATATCTTTCAACGTCTTTTTTGTAGTAAAATAACTGTCGTCATAAACTTCACTAATTTTACCAGACTTCATGTTTTCGATTAAAACAGCATAGAGTGATTTTCTATCTGGACCTAAATTCCCTTCAACTGGAAAATACATTGGGAAATTGATTCTTTCATCAAGATCAACAAATTCCCACACCGTTTTTCCTAAAAGGATATCACGATCGTGAACGTATCCATAAGGCAACGGTTTGTCATTGTCAGCGTTTAATTGTGCTTCTGTTTTCTTCCCGATTTCTTCAGGAGTCTTCGCATTTAAAAGATTAGATTGTGCAAAAGTTACACTAGAAACTAAGCTTAATGTTACTATTAATGAAAAATTTCTCCAATTCATTTTTTTGTAATTTATTAGTTTGTTAAGTTAAAACTCAAACTTTAAATAATTATTGTATTTCGTAAGCAACTGGAGCTGTTTTAGGCAACATAATTGGGCTACCTACAAGCTTCGTTTTGATCTCAGAAAAGATAACAACGTCACCTCTTGTTGCTTTTTGAACAGCTGCTTTAGCACGTCCATCTAATTTGTTACCAGATACCACAATTGTTGGCTGTCCTGGAACTTTGATATTAAATCCAACTACATCAAGATTAACATCAAAATCAAAATCTTCAAGAATAGCATTAACTGTTTGTACTTCTAAGTTCGATTTAGGTCCTTTGATAGTACCTGTTTCTCTTCCTCTTAAAGCACCTGTTGGTCCTGGGATATTTTTAATTCTAAATACTTTTTTGTCGTTCGCCGTCTTTCCATCCGACATTTTAGCCGAAACATTGATAACAACTTCACGACCAGCACCTGGATTCATCATGTATTTACCACCAGCACCTCCAGATAATCCTGGAGCATTTGCCTTAACATCACTAGTAGGCACACCTGCGAATGAAATTGTCATTGGATTTGCTACACCACGGTAAACAACGTTCATTTTATCAGCAGAAATGGTAGCTGAATTTGGACGAGGCACTACAACGTAAGTTCCATTAAAAGGAAGTGGCACTTCTTTACCATCTTCCATAAAAGTAAATTGACCAGCAATCTTTTGCTCTCCAACATTACCAGCAGTCATATTAATCACCGCTTGTCCGTTTTCAATACTTCCAGGCCCTTTAAAACCAGTTGGTTTTGTGTTTGCATCATAGCGACCAAGAACAACTTTACCTGTAACTTTTTCACCTTGGAAATATGCATTTTTATCTAAAACTACAATAGCTTCATAATTCTTCATAGAAACCTGAGAAGCTAAATTCCCTTGTAGCATGTTACCTAAAACTTCCGATTCTGTAGTTTTAACATCTGCCTGTAATTGAGTTAATTTCGTAAGAGAAGCAACTAAAGGAAATCCTTTATAGTGATAATCTAACCAGTCAATTGAAACTCCATCTCTATTTTTTACAGGTGCTGTAGCAAATTTAGATTTTACTGAAGTAGCAACATTAGGAACCAAAGTCGCAACTCCATCTCTAAAAGCAGCAATTTTAGCTAAAAACACTTCTCCTTCTTTAGAAACTTTATCTCCTACAAAGAATTTACCGTCAAGAAAATCCCCTTTATCCATTACTTCATAATCCTTTGGGTTGTCAACAGTTTTTAACATCTGTTGTTTCAATCCTTCTAAGTAAGAATTAAGATCATCAGCTAATACTTTTACTTTATCAGCATTCGCTTTTAAAGGACCATATTGCTTATCATTTTCTTTTACTTTTTCAGCAAGACCATCCATAAAAGCCTTGTTTCTTGTAGTTGCATCAGTATTTGAAGCCTCTAACTTTTCATTCATCAATCCAAAAGCAGATAAAACTTCTTTGGACATATTTAATGCTAACATCGCAATGAAAACCAGATACATCAGGTTAATCATCTTCTGTCTAGGGGTTAATTTTCCTCCTGCCATTTTTTCTAATTAGTTTAGTTTTATTTTATTAAAATGAAAATATAGTTTTAAACTAATTATCCTTTGTTACTCATTGCAGAAAGCATACCACCATAAACATTGTTCAATGAAGCAATGTTTGCAGTCATAGATTGCATTTGTTCTTTTAATTTAGTTGCGTTATCAGCAATTTCTTTGTTAGCCTCAGCATTTCTAGAAGCACTTTCTAGTTGTACTTTGTAAAGGCTGTTCAACGTTTCAAGTGAAGTTGCAGCACTTGTCATTTCGTCAGCATATTTTCTTTGAGAAGCAATAGCATCCACAGTTGGCGCCATGTTTTTTGCAGCTCCTTCGAAGTTTTTGATAGAATTCCCTAAGCTAGCCATTAATTCACCATCAATTTTAGCATCTTTCAACAAGTTGTCTAATTTTTGAGATAATAAACCTTGAGCTTCTGTTGGGTTTTCTTTTTTAATTTCTTTCTTTTTAGCTTCTCCACCCGCTAATTCTGGATAAACCAATGTCCAATCGATTTCATTGTCAACTGGTTCAAATGCAGATAAAGCGAAAATTAACGCCTCAACAACAAGACCAATTGTAAGCATCAAGTTTCCTGTAAGCGGACCAATCTCAATGTGTGTAATTTTGAATAATGCTCCAAGGATTACAACTGCTGCTCCCATACCGTAAGCGAAATTCATTGCTTTTTTGCTTAAAATTGCCATAATAAAAAATAGTTTTTAGTTAGTTAAGTAAATAGTAATATAAATAAATATAAAGTTGGTTAAATTTTTATCGAGGTGCGTTACCTGTATTTTGTGTTCCCATGTAATCTTGAACAGTTCTGAAACCGATAAAGCTTCTTGCAGAATCTGCGTATTCAAAATCTCTTGTACTTACTTGCAAGAAATAAGCAACATCTTTCCAAGAACCACCGCGAATCACTTTTCTTTGATTTTTAGCATCTGGCACATTTGGGTTCATTGTTGAAACAAATTCATAAGAACCTGCATCATAAGAAGAGTTTGTCCACTCTGCTACGTTTCCTGACATATTATATAAGTTATAATCGTTTGGATCGTATGATTTCGCTTCCACTGTATATAAAGCTCCATCTGCTGCGTAATCTCCTCTGTTTGGTTTAAAGTTCGCCAAGAAACATCCTCTGTCGTTTTTAGCATAAGGACCACCCCATGGGAAAGTTCCTGATTCTAAACCACCTCTTGCAGCATACTCCCATTCTGCTTCTGTTGGAAGACGGAAAGAGTTAATCTGGTTTCTGCCTTTTTTCTTTTTCAAGTAAGCATTCTTATAAAGCGTTCTCCAAGCACAAAAAGCTTTTGCTTGTTTCCAAGTCACACCTACAACAGGATATTCATCATAAGCCTGGTGCCATAAATAATCATTATGCATTGGCTCATTGTAAGAGTAAGCAAAATCTTTAATCCAAACTGTCGTATCAGGATAGATGGCAATAGGCTCCGTTTTTTTGTAAAAATCCTTTCTGCCTTTTGTTTTTACAGCTTCATGTAAATTAGCTTCAGAATATCTGAATTTTAATTTAGAAACATCAATAGTTCTCAAACCATTATAAGATTCTGCAGCCGGCAAATACATTGAATCCATCACCTCAACATAATACTCATCAGGATACTTTTGTGGATCTGTAATCAATTTGATTTTATTATTCAATTTTCTTCCAGCATACGGATCATCACCACTTCCTAAGCTATAGTAATTCTCATACATATATTTGTCATAAGGAGACATTGTTGCCGGATCAGTATCATCAAATGCAAAATCACCAATTCCACCACTTCCAGCAGTCTGGCCCATTTCTTCAGCCATGATAGCCAAACGCATCCTAACAGTTGAATCTTTCACCCATTTCACGAATTTCTTGTACTCGCTATTTGTAATTTCAGTTTCATCCATATAAAAGGAACGAACAGTAACTGTTTTTGTTGGAGCATCTTGTACGTTAGCTAAATCGTCATCCGATTTACCCATAATAAAAGCGCCACCTGGAACCAAAGTCATACCATACGGTTTCTCCGGATGCCATTTTCGGCCTTTAACACCTACTAGTTCCCCTTTATCGCTCGAACCACAGCTTGACAATATTGATGCTAATGCTGCAAATGCAATGAACTTCTTCATATAAATTTGGGTTATGATATATTCGTATTTTTTAAGGGCGTAAACCTATTTATTATTTTTCTAAAAAACAATTTTTTTACTAATTTTTCTTAAACAAACTGTAACATTCTATTAAGACTATGTTAAAAAATAATAGGTACGCATATTAAATTATGTTTTTTCTCTGTGCTTTCCACCATCTCTCAGGGATTTCGCTTGAACAAGCTCCCAAATAATCATCGTGTGTACATGGTAATAACGTATTTCTTTTTAGTTTATTATTAACATTTGAAATAAACGGTATTTCAATCCACCAACGATCTGTTTTGTTGCTTTTGAAGAATACCAATTCTTCATCCTCCAGCGGAACAATATATTTCAAATAGCTTTCCCTGCTTCCAAATGGATATTCATCGGAACGATAATGAAACCCTTCGATAAAATACCAAATAATCTGGGCAATCAAAACAGCTTCTTGCTTTGAATTATTATGATTAAAAATCCCAAATATTGAAACTTTATCGCTTATTCCGGCATATCTTGATAAAGAACATATCTCTTTACCGTTAAATCCGTTGGGCGTAAATGTAATAAAATTACCCGAATCACAAGATTTTACTGATGTTAAATCTACACTTACAATGTCAGCATCCCTAAAAACAGGCTCTGCGATCGATATATTGTTCGATACTTCACCCAGTCGATAAGCATCAAAAAATAATTTTTCTACCAAATCAATCTCTTCTTGCGAATTATAATAGGTCTGGTAGCCCAAATTACTATAATTAAAAAGATTGTTAGGCTCTTCAACGATCATTTTGGTTAGATATGAATTTGAAGAAAGTGGCTTGCTTGCGTCTCCAAAATCAAACCTATTATCAATCGAAACCAAATTCACCATCTGTTCCAATTCATCATACGCGCGATACAGCGGATACGTCAGATCTTGAGAACCGCCAATGACAATCGGAATAATTTTCATCTTCAAAAGAGAAGCCACCACTTTGCGCAAAGCAAAATACGTATCCTCAATGTCGTTTCCTGCCAAGATATTCCCTAAATCAGCGATAGACGCTTCCCAGTTGCCCGGAAACAAGCTGTACAGTTCCTTTCGGATATGGCTCAGCTTCGTGTTTTCAATTTCAAGGTGCGCGCCGCGATTTTCCTTCACGCCAATAATAGCGAGCTTGATCTTATTTAAGTCAGGAAAATCTTTGTCCGTATGCAAAACAACCTTGCTTCCCAAATTTTGAGAAGTAAGGCTGTTTATAAATTGTAAGGTTTCATCATCTAAGGGCGATAGAAAATCAAACTCCATATGTTATTTCTTTTTTGCTGCTGTTTTCTTGGCAGCTGGTTTTTTAGTTGCTGTCGTTTTTTTCGCCGCGGCTTTCTTCGCTGGCGCTTTTTTCTCAATCATTTCTTGAACTTCTGCCAGCGTCAATTTTGTTGCATCAACCTCTTTGCTCAATTCAATTTTGATTTTTCCTTTGGTAATCTCACTTCTTCCCCAACGGGCTTTTTGGACCAAAATACCTTCTTCTTCCCAATTATGGATTACTTTATCTATGTTTTTCTGAATTTTATCTTCAATCAATTCTTCGATATCACTTTGAGAAAGGTTGTCAAAATTATATTTTTTAGAAACATTGATAAAAATGCCGTTCCATTTGATAAAAGGACCAAAACGACCCGTTCCTTTTTGAACACCTTCCCCTTTATAAACGGCAATTGGCGCATCAGCCTGGATTTTCTCATCAATTAAAACTTTGGCTCTTTCGAAATCTACATCCAAAGGTTCTTCTCCTTTTGGAAGCGAAACAAACACTTTCCCGAATCTAATGAACGGGCCAAAACGTCCCAAACTCACTTCAACTTCTTCTCCTTGATATGTTCCCAATGCTTTTGGAAGCAAAAATAAATTCAAGGCTTCTTCTAAAGTAATCGTTCCAATATTTTGTTCTGGACGCAAGCTGGCAAATTTCTTTTCCTCATCTTCAGCATCGCCAATTTGAGCCATCGCTCCAAATTTTCCCAAACGAACTAAAACCGTTTTACCAGATTCTGGATGTTTTCCTAAAATTCGTTCGCCACTTTCTCTTTCCGCATTGGCTTCCACATCTTTCACATTCGGATGAAACTGGTCGTAGAATTCCTGCATCATTTTTGCCCAGTTCACATTTCCTTCGGCAATCTCATCAAAATCTTGCTCCACTTTTGCCGTGAAATTATAATCCAAGATTTTTTCGAAGTTTTTCACCAAGAAATCAGTAACGATTGTCCCGATATCTGTCGGAACCAATTTTCCTTTATCAGAACCTGTATTTTCTTTCAGTAATTTCTCTCCAAGTTTTCCAGCTTGCAAAGTCAACTGCGTGTAATTTCTTTCCTGTCCTTCTAAATTTCCTTTTTCAACATAATTTCTGTTGATAATGGTAGAAATCGTCGGTGCATACGTTGACGGACGGCCGATTCCCAATTCTTCTAATTTCTTCACCAAAGAAGCTTCCGTGTATCTCGCTGGCGGTCTTGTGTATCTTTCTGTTGCTGTAATGAAATTATTTTGCAATTTTTCATTGACTTTCATTGCAGGCAACATTCCTTCTTGCTCTTCGTCATCGTCGTCATTTCCTTCCAAATAGACTTTCAAGAAACCTTCAAAAAGCAACACTTCTCCCGTTGCGGCAAATAATTCCTTGTGGTTGTTCGCTTCAATTTTCACGTTAGTACGTTCCAATTGTGCATCGCTCATTTGAGAAGCCAACGT
Source organism: Flavobacterium macacae (assembly GCF_003865365.1). Classification (GTDB taxonomy): domain Bacteria; phylum Bacteroidota; class Bacteroidia; order Flavobacteriales; family Flavobacteriaceae; genus Flavobacterium; species Flavobacterium macacae. The sequence goes on from NZ_RQVR01000002.1 coordinate 109,972, forward strand.
TCTTTTCCAAATCAAATCATATAATCTTGCCTGGTCTCTGTCGATATTCACAGTGTGGCGCGACATATCTGTCGGACGGATCGCTTCGTGCGCCTCTTGAGCTCCTTTGCTTTTCGTCGTGAAAGTTCTGGGCTTCGAAAATTCTTTGCCGTATGACTTAATGATTTCAGCTTCCGCCGCGTTCATCGCATCATTTGAAAGGTTCACGCTATCCGTTCTCATGTAGGTAATCAAACCGGCTTCATATAAACGCTGTGCCAACTGCATCGTGATTCCAACCGGAAGATACAATTTACGCGCCGCTTCCTGTTGTAACGTAGAAGTCGTAAATGGCGCTGCAGGTGATTTTTTGGTCGGTTTTGTTTCCAAATCCGCTACCTTATATATAGACCCGATATTTTTATTTAAAAAATCTTCGGCTTCTTTCTTCGTATTAAAATTCTTTGGCAATTTTGCCTTGAATGTTTTTCCCGCTTCGTTAGCAAATTCAGCTACAACCGAATATGAGGCAACCGCATTAAAATTCTGGATTTCTCTCTCGCGTTCCACAATCAACCGCACCGAAACCGACTGTACTCTTCCTGCCGATAAACCGCCTTTGATCTTGCGCCACAAAACCGGAGAAAGCTCATAACCCACCAATCGATCCAAAACTCTTCTCGCCTGTTGAGCGTTTACCAAGTCATAATTAATAGCTCTCGGATTTTCAATCGCTTTTAATATCGCTGTTTTAGTAATCTCGTGAAAAACAATTCGTTTTGTATTTTCAGGCTTCAAATTCAATTCTTCCGCCAAGTGCCAAGAAATAGCCTCTCCCTCGCGGTCCTCATCACTTGCCAACCAAACCATTTCGGCTTTTTTCGCTAGTCCTTTTAGTTTTGTTACCAAGGCTTTTTTATCTGGAGAAACTTCATATTTAGGTTTAAATCCATTTAATACATCCACCCCGATTTCCTTAGACGGCAAATCGGCAATGTGACCATAACTGGACTCCACCTGGTAATCGCTACCTAAAAATTTCTCTATCGTTTTTGCCTTTGCTGGTGACTCTACTATCACTAAATTCTTTGCCATAATGCTTTTATTTCTGCGACAAAAGTATGTGAATTTTTTAAATATTGCGTTTTAAGATTTTTTTAAATTGAAATTTGTTGATTTTCAGCACTCTGAACCAATGTGAAATCCGTCCTTTCCAGAAGCAAAACTTCAGGCATCTTAGCCGTCCGTTTTCCCGCTCTCCTTCCAAAGCTTTTTGTCCGCTAAAGAAGCGAGACTAAAAGGCTTTTCCCTCCTATCGGGTTTATCTTAATAAACCACCCCCTCTTTGGAAGGTTCGCAACCATTATTATCAAGAAAAATTACCCTATATATAAGAGTAAATTTCCAAACCACCCTGCTTCACTTAAACCAGCGCACTTCAAAATCTTGAAATCTTTATCATAAAACGTTAAATCTCACCCTGCCATCTTGTCATATCAATAGAATTTATCCTATATTTGCGAATTGAATAAATTCCGCTGAAGGAAGACGTATGGAAAAGACAATTGAAGAGAACAAACAAGGCGAAAGTCTTGTTTTAGAACAAAAAAAAGAGAATACCAAAAAACTTTTTATAGAGAGTTATGGCTGTGCGATGAATTTTTCAGACAGTGAAGTGGTAGCTTCCATCTTATCTGAAAATGGTTTCAACACCACTCAAATTTTAGAAGAAGCCGATTTGGTTTTGGTCAACACGTGCTCCATCCGCGACAAAGCTGAACAGACTATTAGAAAACGCCTGGAAAAATACAATGCAGTAAAGCGCATCAATCCAAAGATGAAAGTCGGGGTTTTGGGCTGTATGGCAGAACGTTTGAAGAGCCAATTTCTGGAAGAAGAAAAAATCGTAGACCTTGTTGTAGGTCCAGATGCGTATAAAGATTTGCCGAATCTTCTTGCTGAAGTTGAATCGGGTAACGACGCCATCAATGTGATTTTATCGAAAGATGAAACCTATGGCGATATTTCTCCGGTTCGATTGAATTCAAACGGAATTACAGCGCTAGTTTCCATCACAAGAGGATGCGATAATATGTGTACGTTTTGCGTAGTTCCGTTCACGCGCGGTCGCGAAAGAAGCCGTGAACCGCAAAGTATTATGACCGAAATCACCAACCTTTGGAACCAAGGGTATAGAGAAATTACACTTTTGGGTCAAAACGTAGACAGTTATTTATGGTATGGCGGTGGCTTGAAAAAAGATTTCGAAAAAGCATCGGATATGCAAAAAGCGACAGCCGTTAATTTTGATAATTTATTGGAAATGGTAGCGACGACTTTCCCAAAAATGAGGGTTCGTTTTTCGACATCCAATCCACAAGATATGCACGAAAGTGTGTTGCACATTATTGCAAAATACCCAAATATCTGCAAACACATTCACCTTCCGGTACAATCGGGAAGCGACAGAATCTTGAAAGAAATGAACCGTTTGCACACGCGAGCTGAATATTTCGACTTGATTACAAAAATCAGAACGATTATTCCTGATTGCAGTATTTCGCAAGATATGATTGCTGGTTTTCCGACAGAAACAGAAGAAGATCATCAAGATACCTTGAGTTTGATGGAATTTGTAAAATACAATTTTGGATACATGTATTCCTATTCGGAACGACCAGGAACCTTGGCGGGAAGAAAAATGGAAGACGATGTTCCCGAAGAAACAAAAGCCAGAAGACTGCAGGAAATTGTGGATTTACAGCAAAAGCACAGTTGGTTCAGAAGCGAAGAATTCATCGGAAAAACGGTGGAAGTTTTGATCGAAAAGACGTCTAAAAAATCTAAGGAACAATTCTCTGGAAGAAATTCACAAAGTATTACGGTGGTTTTTCCACGAGAAGATTATAAAATCGGAGAATTCGTAAACGTAAAAATCAACAGTTGCACGAGTGGCACTTTGATTGGTGAAGTTGTGGGATATTCGGATATGAATTAAAAAAAGTTTAAAGTTTAAGGTTTAAAGTTCACGAAATGTTTGACTTCAAGTCTTAAACAAAAACAACAAAAAATATATGGAATCAGTTCAAGCCATAAAACAGCGTTTTGAAATTATCGGTAACGACCCGAAACTCAATCGCGCAATCGAAAAAGCAATTCAAGTTGCCCCAACAGATATTTCGGTTTTGGTGGTGGGAGAAAGTGGTGTCGGAAAAGAAAGTGTTCCAAAGATCATCCATTCGCTCTCGCATCGAAAACACGGAAAATACATTGCTGTAAACTGTGGTGCCATTCCGGAAGGAACGATTGACAGTGAGCTTTTCGGACACGAAAAAGGTGCTTTTACAGGCGCAACTTCCACACGTGAAGGTTATTTTGAAGTAGCCGATGGCGGCACGATTTTCTTGGATGAAGTGGGAGAATTGCCTTTGACAACCCAAGTTCGTTTACTTCGTGTTTTAGAAAATGGCGAATTTATCAAAGTAGGTTCTTCGCAAGTTCAAAAAACGGATGTTCGAATCGTTGCGGCAACAAACGTAAATATGTTTGAGGCTATTGAAAAAGGAAAATTCCGTGAAGATTTGTACTATCGTTTGAGCACGGTTGACATTCCATTGCCTCCGCTTCGCGATAGAAAAGACGATATTCATTTGCTTTTTAGAAAATTTGCTTCTGATTTTGCCCATAAATATAAAATGCCTCCTATTAAATTAGATGATAATGCGGTTCAGTTTTTGCTAAAATTTCGCTGGAGTGGCAACATTCGCCAGTTGCGAAATGTGGCCGAACAGATTTCAGTTTTAGAAACTAACAGAGATATTTCGGCAGTTACTTTACAATCGTATTTGCCTGTGGAAGGAAGCAATTTGCCTTCGGTTATCAAAGACAAAAAGAGTGAAAGCGATTTCAGTACGGAAAGAGAAATCCTGTACAAAGTACTTTTTGATATGAAAAGCGACTTGAACGACTTGAAAAAACTGACGATGGAGCTGATGCAAAACGGAAGTTCAAAAGTGCAAGAAACCAATAAAAACTTGATTCAAAAAATTTACGGAAGCAACAATCAAGAAGACAGCGAAATAGATTTTGAAGAGCAACCGCGTGTTTCTTACCTTTCAAATCCGCAGAAAATAGAAGAAGATTTTGAAGAACAGGATGACAATTATACTTTTGCAGAAACCGTTGAAGAAGAAGAAATTCTAAAATTGGAAGAAAAAGAAATTGAGCTGATCAAAAAATCCTTAGAAAAAAATAAGGGGAAAAGAAAAGCTGCCGCGGATGAGCTCGGAATTTCTGAAAGAACATTGTACAGAAAGATAAAACAGTTTGATTTATAGTATATTTGACTTATAAAAATGAAAAAAATAAAACATATTATTCCGGCCATTTTGGTTTTGCTTACCTTTAATAGTTGTTCGGTTTACAATTTCACAGGAACCGGAAAACTAGATGCAAAAACATTTCAAGTAAATTATTTCCAAAACAATGCGGAATTAATTGAACCCGGAATTGAACGAACTTTCACGTTGGCTCTACAAGATTTGATTCAGAATCAGACCAATTTGAGCTTGACAAATTCAGATGGCGACTTGGTTTATGAAGGAGAAATTACCGATTACAGAATTTCACCAATGACGGCAACTGCTGATCAAAGAGCAGCACAAAACAGACTTACAATTTCAGTGATGCTTCGTTATAGAAATACAAACAAAGAAGAAGATGATTTAGAAAAAAGATATTCGTTTTTCTATGATTATTCTGGAGATGCACAGCCAGTTGGATCCGTTTTAGCGACGGCTTTAGATGTGATTTTCTTGAGAATCACGCAAGATATTTTCAACGATACTTTGGCAAAATGGTAATTTAAAAACAAAATTTTGAACTTAACTGAATTTACATCTTTATTAAATAATCCGAGCGCCATTGGCGACAGGCATACCTTTGTGCTTGAAAAAATTGTGGATGAATTTCCGTTTTTTCAAAGTGCCAGAGCTTTACGCTTGAAAAATTTGTACAATCAGAATAGTTTTAAATACAACGGAGAACTAAAATTAACCGCAGCGCACACTACTGACCGAAGCGTTTTATTTGAATTTATTACTTCGGAGAATTTCACTGCGGTTCAAAAAGCATTTTTTGAAGAAAAAGAAGCTCGAATCAAAGAAATTTTAGTGGATGGATTTGAAATTGTCAGACCTTCAAAAATTGAAAAAGAAGAACCAAAAACAAATTCGTTAGAACAATCGATAATTTCTTCTATAAAAGAAGCGACTCCAGAACTTCAAAAAGAAAGTATAGCATCCGATTTAGAAATGGTTTCTGAAAATAAAAAAAGTACTTCTGAAGAAAAATTAGAGCAAAAATTAGAGATTGGAAAACCTTTAGAATTTTCCACCAATGAGCGCCACTCGTTTCAAGAATGGCTACAATTGTCAAGTTTTAAGCCAATTGACCGAGAAAAATCTTCTTTAAAAGAAGGAAAACCTGAAGTAAATGTAGAAATTGACGAAGAAAAACAGAAAAAATCAGACATGATTGATAAGTTTATTGAAAACAACCCAAAAATTTCTCCGGTCAAGAATATGCCAGCAATTTCAATAGTTGCCGAGCGAAATTCACAAGATAGTTCTTATCTAATGACGGAAACTTTAGCCAAAGTTTACTTAGAACAGAAAAAATATCTGAAAGCAATTCAAGCTTATGAAATATTAATTTTGAAATATCCAGAAAAAAATCATTTCTTTGCAGACCGAATTTTAGATATAAAATTATTACAACAAAATAACAATAATTAATACAAATGAGCACATTTACAATTTTTTTGGTTTTAATCGCGATAGTATGTTTTCTATTGGTGGTGGTAATTATGGTACAAAACCCTAAAGGAGGCGGTTTATCATCAACACTTGGTGGTGGTGGTGGACAAATTGGTGGTGTTCAAAAAACATCTGACTTTCTTGATAAAAGTACTTGGACGCTAGCGACAGTATTAATCATTTTGGTATTATTGTCTAGTTTAAGCTTCACTGGAACTTTTGCAGATAATGGATCAAAAATTATTGACAGAAATGCTGCTCCTGCTCCAAAAACAGAAGCTGCTCCTGCTGCAACTACCCCTGCAACGGATGCTCCTGCTGCAACAGTTCAACCAACTGCTGCTGATACAGCAAAATAGTCATACAACTTTTTATAAAAAATGCCAACATCTGACGTGTTGGCATTTTTTTTTGCCCAAAATGTCATAAACATTGATTGGCACAATTTCTGACTACCTTAAGGAAACTTAAAAAATCATATAAACATAAATTTCAAAATTATGGCTTTAAATATTAAACCCCTTTCAGACCGTGTATTGGTTGAACCTGCTGCTGCAGAAACAAAAACGGCTTCTGGAATTTTCATTCCTGATACTGCAAAAGAAAAACCACAAAAAGGAACTGTTGTTGCTGTTGGAAACGGAAATAAAGACCACGATATGACAGTTAAAGTGGGTGATTCTGTTCTTTACGGAAAATATGCTGGAACTGAATTAAAATTAGAAGGAAAAGATTATCTGATCATGAGAGAAGATGATATCCTTGCGATTATCTAAAAAAAATTTAGCTACTAGCACTCAGCTATAGCGCACTATAAAATAATAATAATAATAATAATAACACATTAAGGCTTATTCCTTAGCAAATGCTAAAGGCAGACAGCTAAAAACTAATAGCTAAACAAAATGGCAAAAGAAATAAAATTTGATATCGAAGCACGTGACGGATTAAAACGTGGTGTTGACGCATTGGCAAATGCAGTAAAAGTAACATTAGGACCAAAAGGCCGTAATGTAATTATTGGAAAATCTTTTGGCGGACCAACCGTTACTAAAGATGGTGTTTCTGTTGCAAAAGAAATCGAATTACAAGACACTCTTGAAAATATGGGTGCTCAAATGGTAAAAGAAGTAGCTTCAAAAACCAATGATTTAGCGGGTGACGGAACTACAACTGCAACCGTTTTAGCGCAAGCAATCGTAAAAGAAGGTTTGAAAAACGTGGCTGCCGGAGCAAATCCGATGGACTTGAAAAGAGGAATTGACAAAGCAGTTGAAGCAATTGTTGCTGACCTAGCAAAACAAGCTAAAGTAGTAGGAAGCGATTCTGAAAAAATCAAACAGATTGCGTCAATTTCAGCTAATAATGATGATGTAATCGGTGAATTGATTGCAACAGCTTTTGGAAAAGTTGGAAAAGAAGGCGTAATCACTGTAGAAGAAGCAAAAGGAACGGATACTTATGTTGACGTTGTAGAAGGAATGCAATTTGACAGAGGATATCTTTCTCCTTATTTTGTGACCAATTCTGAGAAAATGGAAGCTGAATTAGAGAATCCATATATTTTATTATACGATAAAAAAGTATCTTCATTGAAAGAATTACTTCCGATCTTGGAACCAGTTGCACAATCAGGAAAACCTTTGTTGATTATCGCTGAAGATGTTGACGGAGAAGCGCTTTCAACTTTAGTAGTAAACAAATTAAGAGGTGCTTTAAAAATCGCTGCTGTAAAAGCGCCAGGTTTTGGAGACAGAAGAAAAGCGCTATTGGAAGATATCGCGATCTTGACTGGCGGAACTGTTATCGCTGAAGAGCAAGGATATACTTTAGAAAATGCAACTCTTGAAATGCTTGGAACAGCAAAGAGAGTAACCATCAACAAAGACACTACTACATTAGTTAGCGGTGCTGGAGATGCTGAATTGATCAAAAATCGTGTGGGGCAAATCAAAGGTCAAATGGAAACTACGACTTCTGATTATGATAAAGAAAAATTGCAAGAACGTTTGGCTAAATTAGCCGGAGGTGTTGCTGTTCTTTACGTTGGTGCTGCTTCTGAAGTAGAAATGAAAGAGAAAAAAGACAGAGTTGACGATGCTTTGCATGCAACTCGCGCTGCAGTTGAAGAAGGAATTGTTGCTGGTGGCGGTGTTGCTTTGTTGAGAGCTAAAAATGCTCTAAAAGACATTAAAGCTGACAACGCTGACGAAGCTACCGGAATTCAAATCGTAGCTCGCGCTGTGGAATCTCCATTGAGAACTATTGTTGAAAATGCAGGTCTTGAAGGCTCTGTGGTTGTTGCAAAAGTAGCTGAAGGTTCAGGTGATTTTGGTTACAATGCCAAAACTGACGAATATGTTGATATGCTGAAAGCAGGAATTATTGACCCTAAAAAAGTAACTCGCGTGGCACTTGAAAACGCGGCTTCTGTTTCTGGAATGATCTTGACTACAGAATGTGCTTTGGTTGAAATCAAGGAAGAAAATGGTGGCGGAAACCCAATGGGTGGCGGCATGCCAGGAATGATGTAATATCATTATGGAAATAGTTTTAAAAAAGGCGCTCTCAATAGAGCGCTTTTTTTTTAGAACATTAATTACCACAAACATTAAAATAGCTGTAAAAAAATGAAATGCCCTGAATTTCTTCAGGGCATTTTTAATTTAGTTTCGTTCATAAGAGCAGCATGTATGAAGTTTTCCATAATCTTCATCTGTGGCGCGAACCTCTTTTGTATCATGACCCACTTTTGCGATGGCTTGCTGTACTTTTAAAGCATCCGTTTTTTCTTCATTGACAATCAAATGCAAGGTTTGGTCGTCTTGATGCCATTCTGCCGATTTTACTCCTGGAACACTGAAAGCAGCCTTTTCAATTCGCTTTTTGCACATTTCGCAATTGCCTTTCACTTCAATATCTTTCTTGGCATTTTTATTTTTTTTCTCTTGTGCTTGCGATGAAAAACCAATTAAGGAAACGAAAAGCACGAACATTATTTTTTTCATATTTTATAATTTTTACTGTTATTGACTATTGAATTATTTTATTTTAAATCGCAATCCTGCATAATACATCTGTCCAAAAATGGGCGCATACGTTATAGAACTATCAAAATTTGTTCCAAATGGATCAGCTGCTCCAAGAATCGCTTTGTCTTGTTTGTAATTCCCGATGTTTTCTCCGCCTACATACACTTCAAATGTAGAAGAAAATGTTCTGGTAATTTGTGCATTCATTACGGCAAAGGCCGGCGAAAATTCTGGAAGTCGGTCTGCTTCAGGATTAGAGAGCGTATTTGGCAATTGTTGCTTTCCTAACCAATTGTAAGTGAAATCAAATTTCCACTGTTGCCCTTTTTCTGCGATGTGCGTTTCATAAGCCAAATTTGCAAAGAAACGATGCTTTGCCTGCAATGGTCTTTGGGCACTTCCGCTTAAATAATCAGTTTCAATTTCATAATATTTGTAAGCTGTTCTCAAGTTGAAATGCGTTGCCAATTCATAGTTGAAATCCAATTGCAAGCTGTTGGCATACGAGCTTCCGTTCAAATTATAAAACAAAGCCTGTTGTGGCGAAGCATATAAATCTACAACTGCTTGATTCTGGAAATCGGTTCTATAAAAATCAACGCTCACATCCGCCGGACGGTTAAAAAGCGTAAAACCTTGCATAAAGCTCAAGCCATAATTCCAAGCGATTTCAGCATCAAGACCATAGATTTTTCCGTTTGTATTCAAAACATCAAATACTCTTGAACTTGCAAAAAGCTGTTGGTTTTCGGCAAAAATATTAGCGGAACGCTTTCCTCTTCCGGCGGAGGCTCTCAAAGTTGCTCTTTCCCAAGGAATGTATTTCATGTGTAATCTTGGCGTTACAAAAGTTCCCAATCGGTTGTGATTGTCAACTCTGGCTCCCGCAACAAGACTGAAATTTGTGGTATTGTCATACGTATATTCAAAAAAAGCGCCGACGGAATTATCGATTCTGTCAAAATCCTTCGAAATATTTGGAACACCTACAAATTCATCGTATTGATCATAGGTAAAATTCAAACCAGCAGAAAATTTGTTCAACGTATTGCTGATGATGGAACTGAAAATCAAGTTCGAATAAAAGCTTTTTTGATTGATGTCATATTGATTCAATCCAAAATAAGATTCTTGATCGTGTCCGTTAAAAGCTGTTTGCAAACCAATGCTTTGGTAGGGCATATCTGGAAAAACGTACCCTAGTTTTGCCGAAACATCATAACGCTGTGTTTTGATTTCAGAACCCCAATAATTGGTTGTCAATTTATCGCGGTCTTTATCAAAATCAATTTCACCCGTTTGTTTATCGTCATTCATATACCTGAAATTGATAAAACTCACCCAGCCTTTTTCAAGGTCGGTATATTGCCAACGGTTTAAAACATTGATTTGTTTTGCCAACGGATTGTCTAAAAATCCGTCGTCATTCATATCATTTTTTGATACACGCGTATTTCCGTGAACAAACAAACTTGTGGCCCATTTATCCGAAACTTTTTTGTTGAAATGTGTGTTTAATTCAAAACGGCTGTCGGTGGAACCATAGACATTCAAAAAAAACGGAATATCGTTTACGGGCTTGATCAGCTCGGTATTGATTTGTCCCGAAATACTTTCAAAACCATTTATAACAGAACCCGCTCCTTTTGTAATCTGGATACTTTCAACCCAAGTTCCGGGCGTAAAAGACAGCCCATACGCTTGCGAGGCACCACGAACAGACGGAATATTTTCTTCTGTAATCATCAAATAGGGACTTGTCAAACCAAGCATCTTGATTTGTTTTGTTCCCGTCAAAGCATCTGAAAAATTAACATCAATAGAAGGATTGGTTTCAAAACTTTCCGCTAAATTACAGCATGCCGCTTTCAATAATTCTTTGCTTGACATGGTCGAAACATTGGCGGTTTGCAAATTGGAGCGTTGTAAACTTTTACGTTCTTTGTTAATCACGACTTCGTCCAAACTTTTAGTTTGTGTAAGCGAATGTTTGATATATTCAGAAGAATTCACGGTCAAAGTATCCGTTTCAAAACCCACAAAACTGATTACCAATTGTGTGTATTCAGAATTATACGGAATAGAAAATTCTCCGTTTTCATCTGTTGTTGTCCCAATTTGGGTATTGAGCCATTGAATGCTGGCTCCTAGAAGTGGCTGATTTGCAGTTGTAGCTTCCGTAATTTTTCCTTTTAATTCTTGCGAAAAAGAAAAACTGGATACAAAACATAATGCGATCAGCAATAATTGCTTTTGCATAAAAAAGATTTAATATTATCAAGAAATTTTGGCCATAAAAAATGGCTTTGTCAATGAAATATTAAATCAGGCGTAAAAAATATATTGAGAATACAGTTTGAAAAGCGGTGGCGCATTGGCATCACAGCAATATTCAATTGGATTTTGTTTGATGGATTGCAGTAAAGCTTCAAAAACCAGCGGTTTCCAATCCTCAACCAAACTTGGCATGTCGATTTGAAACGAAAAAGTTTTCACTACCACTTCCTCCGTTTTTTTCTTCAGATCTAATTCTTTGTCAGAACAACACTTTTTGTGATCAGCATCTTTTTCTGCACAGCACTTTTCACCTGAAGATTTTGGCATTTTGCACGTTTCTTCCTCTTTATAAGCAGATGAAATAGAAGCTAGTTTTCCTTCGCAAAAGTGCACGTTTAAAGCCATTCCCATATTGGAAACCAATAGGAAAAATATTAAAATTAAACTGGTGCTCTTTTTAAAACTCATTGAATTGTAGCTGAATGCTTTGCAAACATATCAAAATTTTAAAGGAAAAACTCCTTATAAGTTGTTATTTTTTTTAACCAATTGATTTTGGTAGTAAAATGCAGGCACAAAAAGCAAGACAAAAAGAGGCTGAATTAAAAACCGCCTGATATAAAAAAGCAAGAGATTGTTGGCTTCGGCAGAAAGATTTAAAATTATAAAAAAAGTAATGATCAAGATTACAAAAAAAATCAAATATAAAACTGAAGCAAATTTTGTCAGCATAAAATCTTTAAATATAACTTGAATTATTGCCAAAGAAACGATTGAATTTAAGGCGTATCTCAAAAACAAACTGAAACCTAATTTTATAGTGTCATAATCTGGGAAAGGCAGATTAGCATAATCTGTCTTAAAATAATTCAAGAACGGATCGTAAAACCAGCTTTCAAAAGTTCGGATTAATGCCAATAAAAAGGCCAGCAGGATTGAAAAAAAGATTTCCTTTTTATAGTTAAGAAGCTTTTGCATACGTTGAAAATTTTTGAACCCAAATTACCCACAAACCAAAAACGACTCCATATATAAATAATGGAAAAATTACGCCATGCAAGATATGTTCGTACTCCCGATAATGGAAAAGCGCCATTGACAAAAGAGCAATTCGCAAGACATTTAATACATGTATGATAAAAATTCCGGCAATGATGAACAAAAGGGTGTGTCTTAATTTCCCTTTAAAAGCGACCACAAACGCCACAAAAAGAATCATCACACTCATGGCATTGCAACCTTCTACTACTCTGGCAATGTATTTGCCATTAAAAAACAATTTCATACACGCTTGCTTGAAATGCGGAACGGTGTAAGCATCTTGACCCATAATTTGAAGCAAATCTTCCGTTTGATAAGCAACGAATTTTGTCATTCCATCAGTTTCAAAAGTTTTTGAATCAAATCCATTTAAATACATCTGGTAGCAAAAAGTAAGGATTCCATAAGTCACGAAAAACTTTAAAAGGAAAACGAAAAACGGTCGGTATTGGTGGAAATACTTTTTCAACTAAATTGATTTTTAACAAAACTATACAATTTTATCAACTGACAAATAAATACTTTTGTAAAAAAATTATCAATTATGACTTTTGAAGAATTAAAACCTAAGGTTCAAGACATATTACTGCACAAAGACACTTTGAGAGAAGACAAATTATTACAGCTTTGCCATCTTTTAAAAGACAATATTGATTATTATGACTGGGTTGGATTTTATTTCCGAAATGGCGAAAAAGAAGAATTGCTTTTGGGACCTTATGCCGGAGAACCGACTGACCACACCGTGATTCCGTTTGGAAAAGGAATTTGTGGACAGGTAGCCGTTTCTAATGAAAACTTCGTGGTTCCTGATGTAAAAGCACAAGACAATTACATCGCTTGCAGTTTTACGGTAAAATCTGAAATTGTCATTCCTCTTTTTGTAGATGGGAAAAACATTGGCCAAATTGATATTGATTCTAATGTTTTAGATCCGTTTTCAGATTTGGATGAACGCTTTTTAGAATTTGTGAATGCAGAAGTAGCAAAGTTGTTTTAATTGAAATTTTACAATTGAAAGCGTAAAGAATTGGGTGGCTAACCTACAATTTTTCAAATTATTAAATCTTTAAATTTTTTAATCTCAAAATAAAAGTTACCTTTGCCCACGAATAAGAAAACCTTATTCATACATAATAATCATTTAAAATAATATTAGCATGTACTTAACTAATGAAGTTAAAGCGGAAATCTTCGCTAAACACGGAGGAAAAGCTGAAAACACTGGTTCAGCAGAAGGTCAAATTGCATTATTCACTTTCAGAATCAGCCACTTGACAGAGCATTTGAAAAAAAATCGTCACGATTACAACACAGAGCGTTCACTTGTACTTTTAGTAGGTAAAAGAAGAAGCTTGCTTGATTATCTTAAAAAGAAAGATATCAACAGATACCGTGAGATTATCAAAGAATTGAATATTAGAAAATAATTCAATAAAAAAGAGGTGCTTACGCGCCTCTTTTTGTTTTTACATATATTAGCATAAAAAGTTTGGTTTTTCATTGGGTTTTAGAACAATAACTACACACAACAACTACAACACAACTAAAACCCATTGTTTAATCAATTAGAGAATTAATTTATGATTCCACAATTATTTGTAGAAAGCATCGATTTAGGTGATGGCAGAAGCATCACAATCGAGACAGGCCGTTTAGCAAAACAAGCTGACGGATCTGTAGTAGTAAGAATTGGAAAAACGGTAATTTTAGGTACCGTTGTTTCCGCAAGAAAAGCAAGTCCAGGTATCGACTTTTTACCGTTAACGGTAGATTACAGAGAAAAATTTGCTGCAGCAGGTCGTTTTCCAGGCGGTTTCTTCAAAAGAGAAGCACGTCCAAGTGACAGCGAAGTATTGACAATGCGATTAGTTGACCGTGTTTTACGTCCGCTTTTCCCATCAGATTACCATGCAGAAGTTCAAGTTATGATTCAGTTGATGTCTCATGACGAAGAAGTAATGCCAGATGCATTGGCAGGTTTAGCCGCTTCGGCAGCGCTTGCTTTGTCTGACATTCCTTTTGAAACTTTGATTTCTGAAGCAAGAGTCGGAAGAATTGATGGAAAATTCATCATCAACCCTTCTCGCGCCCAATTAGAATTGTCAGATATTGACATGATGATTGGAGCTTCAACAGATTCTATCGCAATGGTAGAAGGTGAAATGAAAGAAATTTCAGAAGCAGAAATGTTAGAAGCAATCAAATTTGCACACGAACACATCAAAAACCAAATTGCTGCGCAAGAAAGACTGCAAGCTGCCTTTGGTAAAAAAGAAGTTCGTACGTATGAAGGAGAAAGAGAAGATGAAGCGATTTACGAAAAAGTAAAAGCAGCATCTTATGATAAAATTTACGCAATTGCAAGCAAAGGTTCTGCGAAACACGAACGTTCGGCTGCATTTGACGAAGTTAAAGAAGAAGTAAAAACGTTATTTACTGACGAAGAATTATTGGAAAACGGAGATTTAGTTTCTAAATATTTCAAAAAAGTCAATAAAGAAGCCGTTCGTAATGTAACTTTAGATTTAGGAACACGTCTTGACGGAAGAAAAACTACAGAAATCAGAGATATCTGGTGTGAAGTAGATTATTTACCTTCAGTTCACGGTTCTGCATTGTTTACACGTGGAGAAACGCAAGCTTTGGCTACAGCAACTTTAGGAACTTCTAGAGAAGCAAACCAAATTGATTCACCATCTGAACAAGGAGAAGAAAAATTCTATCTGCACTATAATTTCCCACCATTTTCAACAGGAGAAGCGCGTCCCCTAAGAGGAACTTCAAGAAGAGAAGTGGGCCACGGAAACTTGGCACAAAGAGCCTTAAAAAATATGATTCCTGCTGATTGTCCTTATACAATTCGTGTGGTTTCTGAAGTATTGGAATCTAACGGTTCGTCTTCAATGGCAACAGTTTGTGCTGGAACTCTATCTTTGATGGATGCTGGTATTCAAATGATTCGTCCGGTTTCTGGAATTGCAATGGGATTGATTACTGACGGAGATCGTTTTGCTGTTTTATCTGATATCTTGGGTGATGAAGATCACTTGGGAGACATGGATTTCAAGGTAACGGGTACTTCCGAAGGAATTACAGCGTGTCAAATGGACATCAAAATTGACGGATTGAAATATGAAATCATGGAGCAAGCTTTAGCTCAAGCTCGTGACGGACGTTTGCATATCTTAGGAAAATTGATTGAAACTTTAGCTAAACCAAACGAAGACGTTAAAGTTCACGCTCCAAAAATCATTATGAGAACAATTCCTGGAAACTTCATCGGTGCGTTAATCGGACCTGGTGGAAAAGTGATCCAAGAATTGCAAAAAGCTACAGGTTGTACTATCGTAATCAACGAAGTGGATGAGCAAGGTGTTGTTGAAATCCTTGGAACTGATCCTGACGGAATCGCTGCTGTATTGGCAAAAATCGATTCAATCATTTTCAAACCACAAATGGGAGAAGCTTACGAAGTGAAAGTAATCAAGATGCTAGATTTTGGTGCCGTTGTAGAATATACAGAAGCTCCAGGAAACGAAGTATTGCTTCACGTATCTGAACTGGCTTGGGAAAGAACTGAAAACGTAACTGATGTTGTAAACATGGGTGACGTATTCCAAGTAAAATACTTAGGACTTGATCCAAAAACAAGAAAAGAAAAAGTTTCTAGAAAAGCACTTTTGCCAAGACCTCCAAGAGATGAAAATGCTCCAAGAGAAGAAAGAGCACCTCGTCCAGAAAGACGTGACGACAGAAAATAATAATTATTCTTTTTTAAAGGTTAATTCAACTAAAACCCCATTTCATTATTGAGATGGGGTTTTTAAGTTTTTTTTTAAAAATACGCTTTAGCAATTAAAAACACAAAACACACAAAGTCAATAATTTACAAAATTAATTTTAATTATTAAAAGACAATTAGATAATTCTTTGAAATTTTTGTAACTTTTTGGGCACTCCTTACGTATAACAATCTGAATACTTAAAATTTAAGGAAAACCTACATGAGACAACTAAAAATTACCAAGCAGGTAACAAATCGTGAAACTGCTTCTTTAGACAAATACCTACAAGAAATTGGAAAAGTTGACTTAATTACCGCTGATGAAGAGGTAGAATTAGCACAGAAGATCAAGGCGGGAGACCAAAGAGCATTAGAAAAATTGACAAAAGCCAATTTACGTTTCGTGGTTTCCGTAGCAAAACAATATCAAAATCAAGGACTTACACTTCCCGATTTAATTAACGAAGGAAACTTAGGACTTATTAAAGCCGCACAGCGTTTTGATGAAACGCGCGGTTTTAAATTTATCTCCTATGCCGTTTGGTGGATTCGCCAGTCGATTCTTCAAGCTTTGGCAGAACAGTCCCGTATCGTTCGTTTGCCGTTGAATAAAATTGGTTCGATCAATAAAATCAACAAAATGTATGCTTTGTTAGAGCAATCTAATGAAAGACCTCCTTCTGCTGAAGAAATTGCGAAAGAATTAGACATGACCGTGAATGACGTAAAAGAATCTATGAAAAACTCTGGACGCCACCTTTCAATGGATGCGCCGCTTGTGGAAGGAGAAGATTCAAACCTTTATGACGTTTTGCGTTCGGGTGAATCTCCAAACCCAGACAGAGAATTGATCCATGAATCGTTGCGTACAGAAATTGAGCGTTCTTTAGAAACATTGACGCCAAGAGAAGCTGATGTTGTAAGGCTTTATTTCGGTTTGGGCGACCAGCATCCCATGACTTTAGAAGAAATCGGCGAAACTTTTGATTTGACCCGTGAGCGCGTGCGCCAGATTAAAGAAAAAGCAATCCGCAGATTGAAACACACTTCAAGAAGCAAAATCTTAAAAACATATTTAGGATAACCAATTGCAACATTTTCTAAAATCAATTTTGATTCTTAAGATAAATTTGTAAATTGTTTTCCGAACAGACACATACCGCAATAGTTAACGCAACAACAGTTTCAAAACTGTTCGTTTTTTGATTGATGATTGAAACTCCGGCTGATTACCGGAGTTTTGTTTTTTTATCAAACAAAACATCCGGTCTGTTCTCCGGCACGGCGGATCGGGTTTCCGAAGTTTTGTTTTTATAAAACTTCACAATTCAAAGTTCAATAAAAATCATACTTTGGGCGTGCCACAAAAAAAAAGCTGACGCATTTTTTTGCTGTCGGGCTTACCGCTCCCAATCTTTTATTTTTTAAGAAAAAAATAAAAGGATTTCCGCTCAAATCCCTCACGCTGACGAATTCAAACCAACACTTTTTTTTCAAAATTCAAAATTCTTTATTCCAAGTTCAACATTCAAAGCTTAAAACAAAAGTTTAGAATTTGTACCTTTGCAAAAATTTTAAATATCCAACTCGGAATTCTGAATTTTAAACAACAGACAACATAACTACAAAAATGAAAAACACACTAATTGCACCATCAGTTCTAGCCGCTGATTTTGGAAATTTACAGCGCGACCTTGAAATGATCAACAATAGCGAAGCCGACTGGTTTCACATTGACATCATGGACGGCGTTTTTGTTCCAAATATTTCTTACGGAATGCCCGTTTTGGAAACAATCCAAAAACACGCTAAGAAAACCATTGACGTCCACTTGATGATTATCGATCCCGACCGTTACATCAAAACTTTCGCTTCCCTTGGAGCTAATGTTTTAAGCGTGCATTACGAAGCTTGTAACCATCTTCACAGAACGCTTCAGGCAATTAAAGCCGAAGGAATGAAAGCAGGTGTAGCAATTAACCCGCATACAAGTGTTACGCTTTTAGAAGACCTTATTAACGATATCGATGTGGTTTGCATCATGAGCGTAAATCCTGGTTTTGGCGGACAATCTTTCATTGAATCGACTTACAAAAAAGTAAAACAGCTGAAAGAAATCATTATCAGAAACAATGCTTCTACCTTAATTGAAGTGGATGGCGGCGTAACCAATAAAAATGCAAAGCAATTGGCAGAAGCCGGAGCTGACGTTTTAGTTGCTGGAAGCTATGTTTTCAAAGCAGAAGACCAAATGGCAACCATTGCTGATTTGAAGAAAATCACTTCAATTTAAACGATTATACAATTTTAAAAAAAGCCTGCAAAGAATTATTTTGCAGGTTTTTTTTTATCCAAACAAATCACCTTGCTTCTCTTGTTTTGCCGGTATTTTTAAATTTAATTTCAATTCTTTATTTAACCGCTCGATAAAATAAGTAGCAAGCAACGGAGATTCAACTTCAATATTTTGATGGACAAAAAAATACAATTTTTGCAATCCTTCTTTTCGCCACTTTTTAATCCTGGCAATCCAATCGTCTAATCTTTCCACATCTGAAGAATGGTTCGCACCAACATATCTTATAAAAGCAACCGAATTAGTCAATCGCATGTGCAGCATATCGCGTCGGCCGGCCGTGTCCACAATTATATTTGCCATATCGTGCTGCTGTAACAAATCACAGAATTGGTCTTGCACTTTTTCATCGCTAAACCATTCTTGGTTTCTAACCTCAATTCCAAGCGGCACTCCTTTGGGAAAATCTTCGACAACTTTTGCCAGCCGTTCATAATCTTTAGGTTTAAAATTGTCGTGAAGCTGTAAAAAAGCCATTCCCAGTTTATCATCAAAATTGCTAATAGAATTGCAGAAATCATTCACCACTTCTTTCACATCAATTAATCTTTTAAAATGGCTGATCGTATTTGTCAACTTTGGGAAAAACTTGAAATTTTCAGGCGTTTTATCTTTCCATGTTTCAACTTGTTCCCAAGATGGCATTCGATAAAAAGTCGCATTCAGTTCAATTGAATTAAATTGCGTGGAATAATACGCTAATTCATCTTTTGTACCGCGCGGATAAAAACCTTTGAGTTCGGTTCGGTTCCATTTGGCACAGCCTACGTACACTTCAAAATCGTTTCCTTTTGTAGCACTCAAAACCTTTTTTGTTTGGGGCGCATCTTTCGGCAGGGTAAAATCCACCAAACCCGGATCGGTTACTTTTCCAAAATCCATAATTTTTTAAAGTAAAGGTATAAAGATTTGAAATAGGTCATTTGAAATTTATCATTTTCCTAACTCTGTCATATAACTCAGGAAGCTGCTTTTTAAACGTTTCAGGCGATTCAAAGAAATGTTCCAAAATAACGGCCAAAAATTCATATTGGTTTTCGTAGGCATATTCCCTGAAATATCCTTTTGAAATCAGCGTTGCAAAAAGCGCTTCATCTTTGTAGCTATTGGCGATCGCATTAAATTCATCATAGAAAATCGCAGCGCTCGGATCATTGCTTTTCAACGCGTGAAAATGCAAAACGTGTGCAAATTCATGCAAGCCAAGATTTACATTATCGCTGGAATTTTGATGCCCCAAAAGAAAATCTTCCCAAGAAAAAACAACCGCTTTCAACCTCGGATTATATTCTCCTTTGTGATATTCTTGATTGGAAGCAGAAAAATATTTTGCGGGATAAATTACAATCTTATTGAACCTCTGCACCAAATAATGGCGCATTCCAAAAGTCAGCATTACATAAGTTGCAGCAACGAGAAGCATCATTTCTTGGGTTATCGCAATGTCGTTCCCAATGAATTTATACGTTTTCAGGAAACAATTTATTCGGTGTTCAAAGTAGACCTTTTTTTTATCTGAAAGCCTTCTGTAAAACGCAAATTCATTTTGAAGCATCAATTTGTGTTTGGGCTGTAATTTCTTCGGAAAAGGATAAAAATAAAGATACAACGGCTTATTAAAAATCAAAATATAACCCGATTCCACTATTTTAAAAGCCAGCATTGCTCCCAAAATTAGAATTGGCCCGACTAATAATAGCAAGAGAATAATTTGCTGTATCATTTTTTTTTGGAATTAAAAAAAAAGCCAAACAGTAAGTTTGGCTTTAAAAATGGTGACCCTGGAGGGGTTCGAACCCCCAACCCTCAGAGCCGAAATCTGATATTCTATCCAGTTGAACTACAGGGTCATTTTTGTTATTGACTTCTTAGATTTTTGGACTTTAGAAAGCCTAAGTTGTCTAAAAGTCTAAGAAGGATAATTATTTAATTTAAGATAATAATTTTTTCACGATGGTAGAAATTGTCTTTCCGTCTGCTTTTCCTGCTAACTGCGCAGCAGCTTCGCCCATCACTTTTCCCATTACAGCCATCCCTGATGCGCCTGAATCTGAAATAATTTTTGCAACTACCGCCTCAACTTCAGCTTCTGATAATTGCGCCGGAAGAAATTTTTCAATTATGGCAGCTTGCTCTAATTCGGGAGCTGCCAAGTCAGGCCTTCCTTGTTCATTATAAATGTTTGCGCTGTCTTTTCTTTGTTTTACCAATCGTTGCAAAAGCTTGATTTCGTCTTCTTGAGAAATTTCTTCTTTTGAACCTGATTCTGTCTGTGCCAATAACAAGGCAGATTTCACGGCTCTTAATGATTCAAGACTAACGGTGTCTTTGGCTCTCATTGCCGTTTTTATTTCTTCGTTGATCTGTATTTGTAAGCTCATTTTATTTGGTTCTGTTTGCGTTATTGTCCTGTTTTTTAAAGAAATTCGAATAGTTTCTCTAATAGCCCCGATTGAAGGGAAAATCCTTTTTCATTTAAAAAAATGAAAAAGATTGTACCGGAAAGCGGGAATTGCCATTACTAAAAAAGCCTAAACGATTCGCTTCCAATTCCTTCCTACCTCGTCCATGACGGTTTTACCACAAAGACCCTGCGAAGATAAAAAAAATAACCCGAAAATCAATGAATTTTCGGGTTATCAGAATTATGGTTTGAGTTAGTTAATCTACGTTATCGTGAAGGAACGAGTTGTTTGAACGCAACTGTAAGTCGTCGTTGCTGTCTGTTCCTAATGACATCCTAGATTTGCTAGTGTCAGCCTGGGTATTGCTTAAATCGATACCCATTCTTTTGTATGCTGGCTCTTTTTCAAATTCATCAACTCTTGATGGATTGTTGTGAAATTTGTAATTAAATTCTTTCATTTTAGCTCTTCGCTCATCGGCTCTTTTTTTCAAAGTCTGCTCAATTGTCATTTCTAACGGAGAGATTTCTTCAAAAGCTGGATTGGTGAATTTTGGAGTTTCCACTTTCATGGTCAACTCTAATTCTTTATCAACCGGTTTTTCAACTATTGCAACCGGCTTGGATTGAACCAATTCGTTTTCTACTTCCATATATTCTTCAAGCGAATATCTTACGATTCCTTTTTCGTTCAATTCTGTCATCGGAACTACTTGAACCGGCTGGTTTACTTGAATTTCTTTCGTTTCGTTTGATAATTCAAAAAGAATCCTGTCTTGTTTTGGAGCTTCTCTTGGTACTTCCACTTCTTGTTTTACAGGAAGATCAAATGAAAAAGTGATTTGCTCTTCTTCTTTTTTATAAGCTACGAATTCGGGCTGGAAAACTTCCATTTCTCTAACTTCAGGAGTCGTAATGTAAAATTCGTGCTCGCTGATTGGCGAAACAATTTGGAATTCAACATCAATATTTTTGATAAATTCTGTTGTTTTTACCAAATCAGAAACGGGAGCGACGGGAGCAACAGGAGCAATAGGAACGATTGGCGCTACAAATTGTACTTGCTGAACTGGCTCTTCCGCCACTTTTACTGGTTCTTCTACTTTTGCATCAAAGACATTATACTCTTCTAATTCAAAAACAACTCTTTCAGTGTTCGCTACTGTTTTTTTTTCTTCAGGAGCAGAAAAATCAAAAGATGAAACTACTGGTTTTGGAGACAAATCGTGGCCCATTCTTTGGTTTTCTTCAAGAGAATGGATGATTTTTTTTGGCTCTGTATTTACGATTTCGTTTTGTTGTTCTACGTTAAATCCCGTTGCGATAATGGTTACAGCGATTGATTCTCCAAGAGTTTCGTCTTCACCAACACCCATAATGATGTTTGCGTTGAAGCCTGCCTCCACTTGAATGTGGTCGTTGATTTCACCGATTTCGTCAATCGTGATTTCGTTAGTTCCAGAAACGATAAGCAACAATACGTTTTTGGCACCTGTAATTTTGTTGTCATTCAACAACGGAGAATCTAATGCCGAAACGATTGCTTCTTTGGCACGGTTTTCACCAATTGCGATCGAAGAACCCATAATGGCAGTTCCGCTGTTTGACAAAACGGTTTTAGCGTCTTTTAAATCGATATTTTGAGTGTAGTGGTGCGTGATTACTTCAGCAATTCCTCTTGAGGCTGTTGCCAAAACTTCGTCCGCTTTTGAGAAACCAGCTTTAAAACCAAGGTTTCCGTACACTTCTCTTAATTTATTATTGTTGATTACAATCAACGAATCTACTTGTTTTCTTAGTCTTTCAACACCCAATAACGCTTGTTCTTGGCGCACTTTTCCTTCAAATTGAAAAGGAATAGTTACGATCCCAACGGTCAAGATATCTCTATCTTTAGCCAATTGGGCAATTACCGGCGCAGCGCCCGTACCCGTTCCGCCACCCATTCCTGCGGTGATGAAAACCATTTTTGTATTGCTGTCCAACATTTTTTCAATGTCAGCGATGCTTTCGATTGCAGACTGTTGCCCAACCTCTGGGTTTGCACCCGCACCAAGACCTTCAGTAAGGTGAACCCCTAATTGAATTTTATTTGGTACAGTACTGTTTGCCAAGGCTTGAGAATCAGTGTTGCAGACAATAAAATCCACCCCTTTAATTCCCTGCTGGAACATGTGGTTGATCGCGTTGCTACCGCCACCTCCGACACCTATTACTTTAATTACATTTGATTGATTTTTAGGTAAATCAAATGAAATACTTCCAAAATCTGAGTTGCTCGTCATAATATTTGGTTTTAATTTCTTTTCTTTTTCTTAATTTTTTTTTCGGCTAATACTCTATCTGCCTCGTTATTCTGCGTTATCTAAAAATTCTTTGATTTTATCAATATACTTGTCAAAGAATGATTTCTTCATTCGGTCGCCGGTTGGATTTGATTTTTCAGCTACTGCCATTTTTTGAACTTGTTCTGCCTGAACTTCTTCCGTTTCATAAACTTGTTCTGCCACCGGTTCTCTTCTGATTGGCGCCACAACCACTTTTTCAGCCTCTATTTCTTTTAACGGAACTGCACTGATTGTATTGTTTCTGATGCTGTTCATTACCAATCCAACTGCCGTTGCGTACAAAGGACTTGAAATTTCTTCGCTAGAATTCCCAGCTAAATGCTCATTTGGATATCCGATTCTGGTATCCATCCCAGTGATGTATTCTACCAATTGCTTCACATGTTGCAATTGAGCTCCACCACCTGTCAAAACAATTCCTGCGATTAATTTTTTGCGAGGATCTTCGTGACCGTATTGTTTGATTTCTGTAAAAACCTGCTCAATAATTTCCACAACGCGTGCGTGAATTATTTTAGACAAGTTTTTTAACGAAATTTCTTTTGGCTCTCTTCCTCTCAAACCTGGAATAGAAACAATTTCATTGTCTTTATTTTCTCCTGGCCAAGCAGATCCGAATTTTACTTTCAACAATTCCGCTTGTTTTTCAATAATCGAACATCCTTCTTTGATATCATCCGTAATTACATTTCCTCCGAAAGGAATTACAGCGGTATGACGAATGATTCCGTCTTTGAAAATTGCCAGATCAGTTGTTCCGCCACCGATATCGATCAAGGCAACACCTGCTTCTTTTTCTTCTTGGCTTAAAACCGCATCCGCTGAAGCCAAAGGTTCTAACGTCAATCCAGATAAATCTAAACCAGAACTTTTAATGCATCTTCCTACATTTCTGATCGAAGAAGCTTGCCCAACGACTACGTGAAAACTAGATTCTAATCTTCCGCCATACATTCCGATTGGCTCTTTAATTTCGGCTTGACCGTCAATCTTAAATTCTTGTGGCAAAACGTGGATAATTTCCTCTCCGGGAAGCATCGCCAATTTGTGCACTTGATTGATCAACAGGTCGATATCATTATCACTGATTACTTCTTCAGGATTGCTTCTGCTGATGTAATCGCTGTGTTGGATACTGCGAATATGCTGTCCGGCGATTCCCACAACAACGTCTTTAATTTTGTAACCTGAATCCACTTCAGCTTCGTGAACCGCTTGCTGAATGGATTGGATTGTTTGCGTGATATTATTTACAACACCTCTGGCAACACCCAAACTTTTAGATTTTCCTACACCGAGAATTTCTAATTTTCCATAGTCATTTTTTTTGCCAATCATAGCGACAATCTTGGTTGTCCCAATGTCTAAACCTACTGCAATGCTCTCTTTTTCCATATCCTAATTTTTGGTGCACACTACCTGTTGCGTAAACTTCAGATTTACTGTCTTGTAATTATTTATCAAACTGTCTTGAACTGCCTTCTGAAAAAAGGCTTTGTAGTTCTTGAACTTTTTATCAACATTTATTGTCTTGCCAAAATCAATCACATAATTGAAATTTCTGTTCCTCATTTTTAGGCTTCCGCCCGGCAAAACTTCGACTCCGATGATGTTTTTTTGCAAAAATTCGTCGTCGTAGATGTAGCGAAAAACCTTGATCAAATCTTGGTTGTTTTGCTTATTAATTGTACCCGAAACAATGGGCACCCTTGCCGTAAAATTATCAGATAACGGCATCTTATGTCCTTCATAATCAACATAAAAAGAACCATCAGACCCGAACACCCTTGCCACTGGAGTTTTCTGTTTTACAACAGCTTTCAACACACCATCAACCGTCACGAATACTTCACATTTTTGTATCATATTGTGATTATTGAGGTTTTGCTCCAATCCCTTCAAATCTACCTTATCTTTTTGAATGTTTTTCACACTCGAATTATTTTCTATTAACAATTTATTAACCGATTCTTCGGTAATAAACGGACTGTTTTCATCTACAAATTCGACTACGATTTTCTTCAATTTCCGTTCACTATTTCTTTTTGAAGTGAAGGAAAACAGGAAGATTACCAACCCGAACATCCCTATCAATTTTACATTTATCCAGTTAAACTTTTTCATTTAATGCTTGTTTAATTGGTTTCACTAACTCACCGATATCGCCCGCTCCGATGGTCACGACAACTTTTGCGTCGCTATTTAAAATTACGGAAATTAATTCGTCTTTTGCAACTAATTTCTTGTTATTATTTGTTATTTTTTCTAATAACCAGTTTGAATTTACGCCTTCAATTGGCAATTCTCTTGCGGGATAAATATCCAATAAAATTACATCATCAAACTGAGACAAGCTTTCTGCAAATCCATCGATAAAATCTCTTGTTCTGCTAAAAAGGTGCGGTTGAAAAATAGCCAGCACTTTTTCATTTGGATACAATTCTCTAACCGCTTGATTTACGGCGTTAATTTCTGTTGGATGATGTGCATAATCATCGATATAAACTAAATTTTCTTCTTTAATTTGATATGAAAATCTTCTTTTCACACCTTTAAAAGTGAATAATGCTTTGGCAATGTGATCGGTCGGGGTGCCGTAGGTATTTGCCATTGCCAAAGCGATTAAAGCATTGGTCAAATTATGTTTACCTGGTAAATTAAATTTCAAATCGGTGATTGTTTCTGTCGGCGTTTGCACGTCAAAAACATAAGCGCTGTTTTCAATTCTCACATTGAAAGCGCTATATTCTGCCTCTTCATTTACCGCTACCGAAATTCCTTCCAATGGCAATCCCTTTGTTATAAATAAATTATTTTTGTCTTCAACTTTATTCGCAAATTCCACAAACGAAGCTTCAATAGATGCAGAATCACCATAAATATCTAAATGATCTGCATCCATTGATGTGATGCACGCAATATTTGGATGCAAATGCAAGAAAGAACGGTCAAATTCATCGGCTTCCACAACGGTAACCGTTTTTCCAGTTCCGATTAAATTTGAATTGTAATTCTCTACGATTCCTCCTAAAAAAGCCGTTACGTCAGCACCACTTTCGTATAAAATATGCCCAAGAATACTTGACGTCGTCGTTTTTCCGTGGGTTCCAGCAACTGCAAAACAGAACGTATCTTTTGTAATTATTCCAAGAACTTCAGCTCTTTTTTTGATTTCAAAACCTCTTTCCAAGAAAAAATTCCATTCTGAATGCGTTTTTGGAACGGCTGGAGTAATAATGACCAACGTGTTTTCAATGAAATAATCCTTTGGAATCAATGCAATAGCATCTTCAAAATGAATATCAATTCCGATGGAAGCCAACTCTTGCGTCAATTCGGTTTCTGTCTTGTCATATCCAGATACATTTTTTCCGATGGCCTTGAAATAACGCGCCAATGCACTCATTCCGATGCCTCCGATTCCGATGAAATAAACGTTATGTATCTGATTTAAATTCATTTTTTTTAGTTTCTAAGTTGCTGACATGCAAAGCTTCTAAATTTCCTTTATTGTCTTTGCTCTTGGCTATTTTGTTTTGGCAATTGCCTATTTTATCAATTTTATAATTTCGTCAACAATATCCTTTGTTGCATTTGGCGTGGCCAATCTTTTTATGTTTTGGCTTAATTCAATTTGTAAATTTTGGTCGCTTAACAGATTGTTGAATGTTTCTGTAAATTGCGTATCCAACTCATTTTCTTTGACCATCAATGCGCCATTTTTATCAACGATTGCTTTGGCATTTTTGGTCTGGTGGTCTTCCGCAACATTTGGCGACGGAATGAAAATCACTGGTTTTCCGACCAAACATAATTCTGAAACCGAAGAAGCTCCAGCTCTTGAAATTATGAAATCTGCCGAAGCATAAACCAAATCCATTCTGTCAATAAACGCTACAACCTGAACATGTTCTTTCTCATTAAAATGTTGGTATTCATCGATGTAAAACTTACCACATTGCCAGATGACCTGAACATTTTGTGATGTAAAATTCACCAATTCTTTTGCAATCAATTGGTTTATTCTTCTGGAACCCAAGCTTCCGCCAAGAATCAACAACACTTTTTTATCAGCGTCTAACTTGAAATATTCTTTTGCTTCTGCATTTTTTCCGTGGATGTCAATTAAATCTTGGCGCACCGGATTTCCGGTCAACACCATTTTGTTCTTT
Organism: Flavobacterium macacae; assembly: GCF_003865365.1. Lineage (GTDB taxonomy): Bacteria > Bacteroidota > Bacteroidia > Flavobacteriales > Flavobacteriaceae > Flavobacterium > Flavobacterium macacae. Next base: position 137,184 of record NZ_RQVR01000002.1, read on the forward strand.
GGAAAAAATCGTTCCAAATTTTCATAGGCCACGCAAATTTTGCTCGCTTTGGCACTCAACCATTTGTTTGTAATTCCGGGATAGGAATTTTGTTCTTGGATCACTGTTGGAACTCCGGCAAAACCAGCCACTCTCAACAACGGTCCACTTGCAAAACCACCCGTTCCGATAACGACATTGGGTTTAAAATTTTTGACAATCGTTCTTGATCTCAACAAACTGTCAAAAAGCTTGAAGGGAAAAAGTGTATTGTCAATCGTCAATCTTCGTTGTATTCCTGAAATCCAAAGCCCTTTTATCGGATATCCGGCTTGCGGGACTTTTTGCATTTCCATTTTGTCTTTTGCTCCAACGAACAAAATCTCACAATCAGGAAAACGTTCTTTTAATTCATTGGCAATAGCAATCGCTGGGTAGATATGTCCACCAGTTCCGCCACCGCTCAATATGAATTTTAATTTTTGCATTTTTATTTTTTTACCGCAGATTCACAGATTTTTTAGTCTAAACTGAAATCTCAATTCTCATTACTCAATTCTGAAATCTTACATTATTTTCCGAGAACTGCATTCATCGGATTATCACTTGCATCTTCAATCGCGTATCTTTGTTCAACTTTTTCGTTGGTGTATTCGCTTTCTTCCTCTTCATTTTTTTCTTCTTCATCTTCTAATTCACCGTTCATTTCTCTTTCGATTAATCGCTGAAGCGCTTCTTCACGTTTGGCTTTTTCCAAAATTTCTTGGGCAATTTCTTCGTCTTTTTTGGTCACGCTTAAAATAATTCCGAGAGAAACACAGGTCATCCAAATGGAACTTCCTCCGCTACTAATTAGTGGCAACGTTTGTCCGGTTACGGGCAATAATTCTACGGCGACAGCCATATTGATCAAGGCCTGAAAGACTATGGGAAATCCTAATCCGACGACTAATAATTTTCCGAATAGCGTATTTGCTTTGTGTGACGCTATTAAAAACCGGATGAAAAGCATGATGTATAAAAACATAATCACGACTGCACCGATCAATCCATTTTCCTCTACGATAATGGCATAAATAAAATCGGAAGAAGACTGAGGCAAGAAGTTTTTTTGGACACTTTTTCCAGGCCCGAGTCCGTAGAATCCGCCTGTTGCAATGGCAATTTTCGCTTTGTCGATTTGATAATTATCTTCGTCAGGTTTGTCTCCGGTAAAATTTTCAATACGGCTAATCCAAGTATCCACGCGGTGTGGGAACGCATCTGGAAACGCTTTTGCTACCAATATAAAAAATGTCAGGAAAATTATTCCGGCTCCAATAATTGTTGCCAAATATTTCAACGGATATTTTCCAACGAAAACCAACATCGAAACCATGGCAAAAATCAACGCTGCGGTTGAAAAGTTAGCCGGAAGAATCAACATCAAAATAAAAAATACCGGAAGCCATAACTCAATGACCGACTTTTTAAATGAATCTTCAATTTCTCTTTTCTTGGCCAGATATCGTGCCACATAAATCATCAAAACCATCGATGCCAAAGTCGAAGTTTGGAAACCGATACCGATGAAAGGAATCTGGATCCAACGGCTAGCATTGGCTCCGCCGATAGTTTTTCCTTGAAAAAGGGTGTAGACCAAAAGCAAGGCAACAATCGGCATGGCAAACCAAGAAATGGCCTTGAAGTAATGATAAGGCACTTTGTGAACCATGTAAATAATCAAAAATCCGATGCCCAGGTGTGCAAAATGTTTGATCAAAAAACTAACCGTGTTTCCTGAACCGTTTGCGCCGTACGCCAAATTACTACTCGCGCTATAAACCGGCATAAAAGAAATCAGCGCCAAAAGGGCGATGAATGCCCAAATGACCTTGTCTCCTTTAAGATTGTTTATAAACTCTTTCATAATCCTTTACATTTTTATTTTCAATAGCAATTTTTCAGAACTACAAATTCTGAACTGCCTGCTTAAATTGTCTTCCTCTATCTTCGTAACTTTCGAATAAATCAAAACTTGCACAAGCTGGAGAAAGCAAAACCGTATCTCCTTTTTCAGACATTCTTTGCGCTAATTTGACAGCATCAGTCATACTTTGCGCTTCAATCATTTCATCCACAACATCGCCAAAAGCATCTATAATTTTTTTATTATCGATTCCCAGACAGATGATTGCTTTCACTTTTTCACGAACTAACGGCATTAATTCAGCATAATCATTTCCTTTGTCAACACCGCCAACAATCCAAACGGTTGGCGTGTTCATGCTGTCTAACGCATAAAATGCGGCGTTCACATTCGTTGCTTTTGAGTCATTTACATACTGAACGTTTTGAATTTTCAGCACTTTTTCCAAACGATGCTCCACACCTTGAAAATCAGAAAGACTCTCACGGATCGTAGATTTTCTGATTCTTAGCAATTGCGCAACCGTTGAAGCGGCCATTGCATTTTTCACGTTGTGTTTTCCTTCTAGGGCTAGTTTGTCTTGTGGCATAACAAATTCTTCGTTATTGATGTTTATATTGATATTTTCTTCTGTTGCAAAGGCTCCGTTTTCAAACGTTTTTGTCATTGAAAAAGGCACTAATTGCGCTTTTGTTTTATTCATTTTAAGCCAGTTTCCGATGGCTTCGTCGTCAGCATCATAAATCAAGAAATCTTCTTCTGTCTGATTTTCTGTAATTCTGAATTTTGCGGCTATGTATTTTCCGTAATCGTAATCATATCGGTCTAAATGATCTGGACTGATGTTCGTGATTATGGCAATATGTGGTTTATAATCTATAATTCCGTCGAGCTGAAAACTGCTTAATTCCAATACATACACATCATGTTTGTCGTCAGCCACTTGCCAAGCGAAACTTTTCCCTATGTTTCCAGCTAGACCTACATTGACACCGCCTTGTTTTAGCAAATGATACGTCAACATTGTGGTGGTCGTTTTTCCGTTGCTTCCGGTAATGCCGACAGTCAGCGCTTTTGTGTATTGAATCGCAAATTCTATTTCAGAAATTACTTGGATTCCTTTCTCCAAAAGCTTTTTTACCATTGGCGATTTATCTGGAATTCCAGGGCTTTTCATTACCAAATCTGCATTCAGGATCAAATCTTCTGTATGCTTTTCCTCTTCCCACTTGATGCCGTGAAGACCAAGAACTTCTTTGTAATTGTTTTTAATCTTTCCGAAATCAGAAACGAACACATCGTATCCTTTTTTCTTTCCGAGAATTGCAGTTCCGACACCGCTTTCTCCGCCGCCTAAAATGACTAACCTTTGTTCCATCTATCTCAATTTTAGGGTTACGATTGAAAGAATTGCCAATAAAATTCCAACGATCCAGAAACGAGTCACAATTTTACTTTCGTGATACCCTTTTTTCTGGTAATGGTGATGCAATGGCGACATCAAAAATATTCTTCGGCCTTCACCAAAACGTTTCTTTGTATATTTAAAGTAAGCAACCTGCAAAATCACTGAGAAATTTTCGGCTAAGAAAATCCCGCACAAAACCGGAATCATCATTTCTTTTCGAACTGCTATTGCCAAAACAGCAATGATGCCACCAATTGTCAAACTTCCGGTATCGCCCATAAAAACCGAAGCTGGATAGGTATTGTACCAAAGGAATCCGACGAGCGCTCCGACAAAAGCGGCGATATAGACCGTCATTTCCCCGGAATTTGGGATGTACATTATATTTAAGTAATTCGAGAAAATAATATTACCCGAAACGAACGTAAAGATCCCTAAGGCGACCACGGAAATAGCGGAAGTTCCGGCGGCCAGACCGTCAATTCCATCCGTTAAATTCGCACCGTTTGAAACTGCTGTGATGATAAAAATTACGACTGGAATAAAAATCAACCAAGCGAAATCTTTGTAATCATCGCCCATAAACGACAGCACCTCAGCGTAATCAAACTCATTGTCTTTGAAGAACGGAATTGTTGTTGCCGTTGATTTCTCTTCCAATGGCACTGCAGAAACCGTTGTTTGGTTTGTTGCAAAAATATTCGTGTTTCCGGTATCTGTCCTTACGGTAACTTGCGGATGAAAGTATAAAACACACCCGACGATCAACCCCAAACCAACTTGACCGATTACTTTAAATTTTCCTTTTAAGCCGTCTTTGTCTTTTTTGAAAATTTTGATATAATCATCCAAAAATCCGATGCAACCCATCCAAAGCGTCGTTACAATCAACAGCATTATGTAAATATTATTCAGTTTTGCCAGTAAAAAAACCGGAACCAACGTTGCTATAATAATAATCAGCCCGCCCATTGTTGGCGTTCCTGCTTTTTCATTTTGACCTGCCAAACCAAGCTCACGAACGGTTTCACCCACTTGCTGTTTTCTCAAGAAGTTGATGATTTTTTTTCCGAATACGGTAGAAATCAATAGCGAAAGTATGATTGCCAGTCCAGAACGGAATGTGATGTATTGAAACACTCCGGTTCCAGGAACGTCCATTCGGTCTAAATAATCAAATAGATAGTATAGCATAGTTTCTCTATTTATTCAGTTGTTCTAAAAGTTCTTTTACAATTTTCATATCGTCAAAATCGTGGCGGACGCCGTTGATTTCTTGATAGGTTTCGTGCCCTTTTCCTGCAATCAAGATAATATCGTTGGGCTGTGCCAATTGGCAAGCCGTTTTGATTGCTTGTTTTCTGTCTAAAATGGCCAGCATTTTTTTATAATTTTGAGGCTCCACTCCTTTTTCCATATCGTCAAGAATCGCTTCTGGATTTTCGGTTCTTGGATTGTCAGAAGTCAAAATTGCCTTGTCGCTAAATGTTGACGCAATGTTCGCCATTATTGGACGTTTTGTTTTATCTCTATCTCCACCGCAACCCACAACCGTAATCAATTGTTCGTTTTTAGTGCGGATGTCTTCAATGGTTTTCAATACATTTTCCAAAGCGTCTGGCGTGTGTGCATAATCCACAACTGCCGTGATATTGTCTTTTGAAACAATAAATTGAAATCTTCCGGAAACACTTTCTAATTCAGAAAGCAATCGCAAAACTTCTAAATTATCCAAACCTAATTCAATGGCAGTTCCGTAAATCGCAAGCAAATTATAAGCATTAAAAGTTCCGATTAAACGAACCCAAACTTCTTGTTCATTTATTTTCAAAAGCAATCCAGACAATTGGTTTTCTAAAATTTGAGCTCTATAATCAGCATACGATTTCAAAGCATACGTCAATTTTTTAGCACCCGAATTCTGCAACATTACCGGACCATTTTTGTCATCAGAATTCACTAATGCGAAAGCCGATTTTGGCAATTGGTCAAAAAATAGTTTCTTCACATCGCGGTATTCCGCAAATGTGTTGTGATAATCTAAATGGTCGTGCGAAAGATTGGTAAAAACGCCTCCTTCAAATTGCAAGCCTTCAGTTCTTTTTTGTGCGATTCCGTGAGAACTTACTTCCATAAAGCAATATTCCACGCCCACGTCATTCATCTCTTTCAAGAATCTGTTGATGGTAATAGAGTCTGAAGTGGTCAGCAATGACTTGTATTCTACATCATCAACAACATTTTTTACCGTAGAAAGCAATCCCACTTTATAACCCGCTTTTTTGAACAATTGGTACAATAAAGAAGCAATTGTCGTTTTGCCATTTGTTCCTGTAATTCCAACCAATTTCAAGTTTGACGACGGATTTCCGAAGAAATTCGAAGCCATAAAAGCCAAAGCTCTGTTCGTGTCTTTTACTTGAACATAGGTAATTCCTGCTACAATATTTTCTGGAAACGTGTCGCAGATAATTGCCGTGGCGCCTTTGTCAATGGCTGTTTCAATAAATTCGTGACCGTCAGCAACGGTTCCGCGAATAGCAATAAACACATCGTTTTCTTCAATTTTTCTGGAATCGAAGTCAATGTTGTTTACAGCGATTTCCGTTGAACCTTTTACCGCTTCAATCGCCACTTTATATAATATGTCTTTTAGAATACTCACGATAATTCTAATGTTATGGTATTGTTTTTAATAATTGGCTGTCCGGCTTGGATCGATTGTTTTTTTACTTTTCCAATACCGACTACTTTCACTTTCATTTTTAAATTTTCGAAAAGCGCAACAGCATCCATTCCTGCCATTCCGTGAACATCTGGAACTTTATTTGCTTCGACTAGGTTGGAATATTTGCTGAAATTTTCTTCTTGAATTTTTGTCTTTCTGTTCAAGTTTTTAATTTCATTCGTGGAAGGAACGTCGGTAAAAATCTTCTGGGCAATTCTTTTGAAAACCGGTCCAGAAACATCTCCTCCATAAAAACCTTTGCTCTTGCTTGGCTTGTGAATAATCACGATGCAAGAATATTTTGGGTTGTCTGCCGGAAAATAGCCTGCAAAAGAAGACGCATAATACATCGCATCGGTGTGTTTTCCTTTGCCATAATCTACTTGCGCGGTTCCTGTTTTACCTGCCATTGAAAAATCTTTTGAATACAATTTAGAGGCTGTTCCTTTTTTTACTGTATTTTCAAGAATCTTTCTGATTTGTTTTACTGTTTCATCCGAACAAATTTTTGGATTGATGATTTCTTTATCGAATTTTTTAATCGTTTTGTTCCACTCTTTAATTTCTTTTACGAAAATCGGTTTTACCATTTCGCCATCATTTGCAATCGCATTATAAACAGAAAGCATTTGCAACGGCGTTATGGAAACTCCATACCCATATGCCATCCAAGGCAACGTGGTTCCGTACCAATTTTTAGCTCCGGGCTGTGGAATTATTGGTTTTCCTTCACCTACAAATGGCAAACCCAACGGCTTGTTCAATCCCATTCCATTGATTCTATCCACAAATTGCTTTGGATTGTCTTTGTAACTTTCATAAACCGCCTGGGCCATTACCGTGTTTGAAGACAATTCAAAACCTCTTGCCAAAGACACTTTTCCGTAACCGCCTTTTTTTGAATCCCTTACGTGTCGATTAAAATACACCACATCGCCCCCTTTGGTATCATAAACCTTGCTCGTATCTACTTTTTTATCATCAATCAAAGCAATCAAATCAATCAATTTAAATGTAGAACCCGGCTCGTGAGATTCTGCCACCGCATAATTTATCGTCTCATAATAATTGCCGTCAGCACCAATTCCAAGGTTTGAAATCGCTTTTACTTCACCCGTTTTTGTCTCCATTACCACCACACAACCGTGTTCTGCTTCGTAATATTCCAATTGTTTCAACAATGCGTGATGTGCAATATCTTGAATGTAAACATCAATTGTCGAGATTACATCGTAACCGTCTTGAGGCTCGACTTGATTGTTATCACTGATTGGTTTCCATTGTCCTTTTGCAATTTTTTGCTTTAGAACCTTACCATCTTTTCCATTCAAATATTTTTCGAAAGCTCCTTCAATTCCAATTCTTGTCGGATTTCCCTTTTCATCAAACCTTTCATAACCAATGGTTCTTTCTGCAATTTTCCCAATTGGATGCTCCCGAATCGTTTTTTGCTCTGAAATCATGCCCCCTTTATTGGTTCCTAATTTGAATAACGGAAAGGTTTTCATTCGCATGTATTCTGTGTAGCTCAAGCCTCTCGCCAGCAACAGATATCGGTTTTTGTTAGTTCTGGCTTTTCTCAATTCATTAAAATAATGAGAACTTGGTTTTTCTAAAAGAAGCGAAAGTGAATCAGACAACGCTTTTAAATTCTTATCAAAATCTTCTTTTTTGGGAGCCATTGCATCAAAACGAATCGTGTAATTTGGGATTGACGTAGCCAATAAACTTCCGTCAGCTGAATACACATTTCCTTTATTTGCCGGAATTACAAAGTTTTTTACGGTTTTATCTTGCGCCAATTTTCTGTAATAATCCCCTTCAACCCATTGAATATTGGTCAGTTTTACTAAAATACCGACAGCCATTACCAGGACCACGAAAGCGACCAGGTAAATGCGGTACGAGATATTTTTTTCTTCTACTGCCATAATTTTTCAAAAAAGCCTTTTTCTTTTTCTTTTAAAACCTTGATTTTCTTTGGAGGAACTGACGATGGAAAAATCATTTTTTCTTCCATTTTTGCCGAGATCGTCGATTCCATTTTTAATTTCATTAATTCTGAGCGTCTGTCAACAAATTCTGAACGAAGTTCTTTTACCTCTTTGTCTAACTCGGTAATTTGGTATGTTTTCTGCTCATAATTGTGTGAATTTGCAATCATAATCAAAGCCAAAACGATCAAGAAAATGATGAACTGCCAGTTTTTTGCGGCGTCATCATTGATCAGAAACTTTGCTTTTAATATGCTATAAATTCCACCTTTCATTTTTCAGATTTATGTTTTGTGATTTGTGATTTCAGAAGTCTGCCGACTAAAATCTGCCATCGGAACACTATATTTTTTCTGCGATTCTTAATTTCGCGCTTCTTGCCCTGTTGTTGATTCTGATTTCAGCATCATTGGGAACGATCAATTTTCCGATAGTTTTAAATGGAACCGAAAAATTTCCAAAGAAATCACGTTCTGGTTCACCTTCGAACATTCCGTTTTTAATGTATCTTTTTACCAAACGATCTTCTAAGGAATGATAAGAAATCACGCTCAATCTTCCGCCTGGCTTCAAAATTTCTAAAGACTGCTCTAAAAATTCTTTCAAGACATCCATTTCCTGATTCACTTCAATTCGAACTGCCTGATACATTTGAGCCAAGATCTTGTGGCTTTTGTGCGCCGGAAGAAATCGACTTAAAACCGTTTTTAACTGTTCTGTATTTTTGATTTCTTCAATTTCTCTCGCTTCTAAAATCACTCTTGCAATTGCCGGAGCATTTTTCAATTCGCCATAGTCATAAAACACACGGCGCAAATTGGCTTCGTCATATTCATTAACCACTTTATAAGCGCTCAAGTCATTTTTTTGGCTCATTCTCATATCCAATTCTGCATCGAAACGAGTTGAAAAACCTCTTTCAGCCACATCAAACTGGTGCGAAGAAACACCTAAATCCGCCAAAATTCCGTCAACAGCTTTCACACCGTGGAACCTCAAAAACCTTTTGATGAATCTGAAATTTTCATTGATCAATGTAAATCTTTCGTCATCTAAAGCGTTTGCCAAAGCGTCTTCGTCTTGATCAAAACCAAACAATCTTCCGTCTGGACCCAATCTTTTTAAAATTTCTTTTGAATGACCGCCACCGCCGAACGTCACATCCACATAAACTCCGTCTGGCTTGATATCCAAACCATCCACAGTTTCCATTAATAATACCGGATTATGATATTCCATTGTCGTCGTCATTTATATTTCCCATTACATCTTCAGCCAAATCTGCAAAATCGATATCATCGCCAGAAATTGATTTTTCATATAAATCTTTATCCCAGATTTCCACGATATTTACTGCTGAAGACAACACTAAATCTTTTGAAATGCTTCCGAAAGCCACCAAATCTTTCGGAATCAAAAGCCTTCCCAAATTGTCAATTTCCACTACTTTTACACCAGCCGTAAATTTTCTGATGAAATCGTTATTTTTCTTTACAAATCGGTTCAACTTATTGATTTTCTGCATCATTAAATTCCATTCAGCCATTGGATACAACTCCAAACAAGGCTGAAAAACAGAACGCTTCAACACAAAACCATCGTTCAATGAATCAGTCAATTGCTTCTTCAGGGGCGCTGGCAAAAGCACTCTCCCCTTAGCATCAACCTTACATTCATATGTTCCAATGATGGTATTCAATTAGTTACGTTTTTTAATGATTTATAGCAAATGTAGAAAAATAATTACCACAATTTACCACAATCTACCACTTTGTTAATAAGTTTTACCACTTTGGAACAAAACCAGATAATCTTCATTTTATCTTAACATTAGGTTTCATTATCAATCTTTTAACGAATTTTAAGTTTTATAAAAAATTCAGCAAGCGATTTAGGAATTTTGATAGGTATATTAAATTATTCAGAAAATGAGAAACACGAGAGTCGTTTCGAAACAATTGACTGTTAGACTTTTAACCAAATTCAAGGAAGTAATTATTTTTTGAGATGAAATTACTTACGCAAAAGTAAAATCTGTTAAAAATTTAAAAGTAATTTATCAGCGCAAAAAATTATTTTTATTGAGAAAATCATATATTTGTTGTTCCCTAAATAGGGTTAAAATGCCTAAAACTATCAATGGAAGATTTAATAAAAGAAGGAAAATACAAATATTTTGAAGCCGGAGAAGGCACGCCAATCATCATACTCCACGGATTAATGGGAGGACTGAGTAATTTTGGCGGTGTTGCAGATTATTTTCCAAAACACGGATATAAAGTGGTTATTCCAGAATTGCCGATTTATACCCAAAATATCTTAAAAACAAACGTAAAAGCATTTGCAAAATACGTTAAGGATTTCATCACTTATAAAGGTTACGACCGCGTTATTTTATTAGGAAATTCACTTGGAGGACACATCGCTTTGTACCACACAAAAATGTATCCTGAAAAAATGCTTGGACTGATAATCACCGGAAGCTCAGGATTATATGAAAGCGCCATGGGCGACAGCTATCCAAGAAGAGGCGACTATGATTACATTCAGAAAAAAGCAGAAGACGTTTTTTATGATCCAAAGATTGCTACAAAAGAAATTGTTGACGAAGTATATGCGATGGCAAACGACCGCATCAAATTGATCAAGACTTTAACGATTGCCAAAAGTGCCATTCGACACAATATGGCGAAAGATTTACCAAAAATGCACGTTCCGACTTGTATCATTTGGGGAAAAAATGACAAGGTTACTCCGCCTGAAGTTGCTGAAGAATTTGACCAATTATTGCCCAATTCCTCTTTATACTGGATTGACAAATGTGGCCACGCTGCGATGATGGAACATCCAGACGAGTTCAACAAATTGATGCACGAATGGCTTCAAAAGACAAATTTATAGTCTGACAACGAAATTTCCAACCGCTGTTTTTAATAAAAACAGCGGTTATTTTTTTTGATTACCTTTGCACAAATCGAATATCCGTTATGAAAATTAATACCGCCGAATTTATAATCAGCAATTCTGAAGTCAGCAAATGCCCAACTGAGCGCTTGCCAGAATATGCTTTTATTGGAAGGTCAAATGTTGGAAAATCCTCATTGATTAATATGTTGACCAATCACAAGAGTTTGGCAAAAACTTCGGGAAGACCCGGAAAAACACAGCTTATCAATCACTTTAAAATCAATAACAATTGGTTTTTGGTCGATTTGCCAGGTTATGGCTATGCCCGTGTTTCAAAGAAAACAAAGGAAGTTTTTCAAAAATTCATCACTGATTATTTTGAAAAAAGAGAACAAATGGTTTGTGCTTTTGTGTTGATCGACATCCGTTTGGAAGCCCAAGCAATTGATTTGGAATTCCTTACTTATTTAGGAGAATATGAAGTTCCGTTCTGTATCATTTTTACAAAAGCTGACAAAATCAGCAAAACCAAAATTGATTCGCACGTGGCTGCCTACAAGAAAAAAATGCTTGCCAACAACTGGGAAGAAATGCCACCTTACTTTGTAACCTCATCAACTGAAGGAACCGGAAAAGATTCAGTTTTGCACTACATTGACGAAATCAACCAAGAAGTTTTTAAAGACTTGAATAGTTTTTAATTTTCTACCGCAGATTTTCAGATCAGAACTCCAGGATTTACATCCAATCTTTATATTGAAAATCTGTAACTAAAAAAAATCCCGAATTCAAAATTGAATTCGGGATTTTTTAGGTTTACGAAGAACTTATTCTTCTTTTTTCAATTCCATTTTTTCTGCAAAATAATCGCAGAAATCTTTCATGGTGTCTGCCATCTTTTCATCGTCTGTTGCTCTTTGAAACGTGTCAGCCATCGCCACTAAGCTTTGGTGGAAGAATTTTTTCATCTCATCAACCGGCATGTCTTTTGTCCAAAGATCGATTCTCATTGTTTCCTGCACTTTGCTGTCCCAAAAAGAAAGCATCATTGCTTTTGACTCTTCCTGAACCACACCGCCGTCTTGCGCCGACCAAAATAATTTTTCTGGAACGCGGTTATCATCTAACTCTACAGTGATTTTAATATCTGAAGTTATTTTTTTTGACATTACTTCTTAGGTTTGTATTTACTATTATCGAAAATTTCTTTTGCATCCGCTTGCAATAATTGCTGCAAAGATACATCATTGTTTTGCATATAGGCACGTACAATCTGCCATCCCACCCACATGCCGATCCTTCCTGGCGATTCATTGTCAATTTCAAGTCCGAATTTTGAAAACGGCGCTGGATTGATAAATCTTCCCGGCAACTTTGAATCAGAATCATACAGCAGCTTTTCATCCACAAAATACCTCCAGACATAACCTTCATTATCTTTACACCATTCAATTTGCTCTGGCGTGTAGGCAATTTTTACATCGTCAGAAAGCTTTGGAAGCAACAAATCTTTGAGATATAATTCTTTCCCGAAATAAATCATTTGAGATAAAAGCGTCCTGTCAGTTGGAGGCGGAATCACACGCATTGAAAAATCAGAAACCACATCAGGAAGCAATTGCGCCTTTTCAAAGTTGATCTTTTGATAATTTGGAAAATCCACATAAAAACGATGGTCTTTGCCTAAATAGGTATCTAACGAAACCAAAAGCAAGCTATCCGCATAAATAACTTTTGCCTGCGTGTCAACTTCAGAAATCAAGGTGATGACTTTTAGCACATTAGTTTGCGGAAAATAAAATTTTATTCTTCTGAATAATTCTTCCAGATCGTTAGTTTCTGCTGAAAAATCTCCAAATTGTTTTTGAACTTCCGCATGCAATTCTTTTAAAAGCGGATCTTTCATTTTATCAGTCCAAACCACATCGTCATTTCCTTCAGGAAAAAAATAAGGATATTTTTCTTTTAGTACGGAAAGTTCTTCGGGATTTGTCTCATAAAATAATTTATCAAACCGCTCTACTTTTAATTTTAACGGTATTTGGTCAATTTTTTCTTGCACTTTATCTTTTTTTTCACACGCAACGAAAATTGTCACGAAAAATAACAAAATTGTAAATTTCTTCATATAAATTTGTTGGAATTTTTCTATTAAAATCTTAACCTAATATTATGAAAAGTTTTTTCTAACTTTATAATAGAAAATTAAGATACAAATATACAATTCAAGTTTCTTAAATAGAATATGGAAATGCAAAAAAAGAGCACATTAAAAACGGAAGAAGTTAAAAATCACATCGTCAATTGGCTTACAGATTATGCTACAAAAGCAAAAGTTAATGGTTTTGTTGTTGGTATTTCAGGCGGGGTGGATTCTGCAGTAACTTCTACATTATGTGCCTTGACAGGATTTCCTACCTTATGTGTAGAAATGCCGATTCATCAGGCTGAAAGCCATGTTTCAAGAGGAAGAGAGCATATTGAGCAATTGAAAAAGAGATTTGATACTGTTTCAAATATTGAAACCAATTTGACTTCTGTTTTTGAAATGTTTAAAAGCTTGGTTCCTGCTGGAGAAAATGAAATAAAATACAATCTTTCGCTTGCCAACACAAGAGCGCGCCTGCGAATGACTACCTTATACTATCATGGAGGCATTAATGGTTTGATTGTTGCAGGAACAGGAAACAAGATAGAAGACTTTGGCGTAGGTTTTTATACTAAATATGGAGACGGAGGCGTTGATGTAAGTCCTATTGCGGATTTAATGAAATCTGAAGTATTCCAATTAGCAGCCCATTTAGGCGTTCCGAATGCCATTTTAAATGCTGCTCCAACTGATGGCTTATTTGGTGATAACAGAAGCGATGAAGAGCAGCTTGGAGCTAGTTATGATGAATTAGAATGGGCGATGGCCCAATCAGATGCTGGAAGACAAAAAAGCGAGTTCTCTGGCAGAGAATTAGAAGTTTTTGAAATCTATACGAGATTGAATTTCGTAAATCAGCATAAGATGAATCCCATACCAGTTTGCGAAATACCACTTTCACTAAAAATAGTAACATAAATTGAGTTAGCATCAAAATTTTAACTAAATTTACTTACAATTTATTTATTTAAATTTAAAATTCCGAAATTATGATTAAAGTTTGCCTGGCTGATAACCACCCAATTGTCCATTACGGGATTAAATCTTACTTCAAAGAAAGCTCAGAAGTAAGCATAGTTGGACACGCCGAAAACTTTCAAGCTCTTGAAGACATCTTGAGCAAAAAAGCAGTTGACATTGTCATTCTAGATTTAGACTTAGAAGGCCTTTCAAGTATTAACCTTGTAAAAAGCATGGTAAAAGAATATCCTGCTACAAAATTGGTTATTTACACGAATCTTTCTGAACAAATGTATGCCCCCAATGCATTAAAAGCTGGAGTCGCTGCATACATTCACAAAACTTCTAAATTAGAAACTGTCGCTTCTGCTTTGACGAAAGTAAACAATGGTTCTGTTGTTTTTAGCGAAACAGTAAAGAAAAATCTAGCCTTGATTGGTAAAAGAAACAAATCTGAGCGTTTGTACAGAAAACTTTCAACTAGAGAAATCGAAGTGCTTCGTTATTTAAGCGATGGTAAAAAGAACAAAGAAATTGCTAAAATCCTTGATTTGAACGAAAAAACCGTAAGTACTTACAAATTAAGATTGCTTACCAAATTGAACGTTACCAATCTTGTGGATTTAGTAAACAAAGCAAAGACATTAGAAATCGTTTAGATGCTGTAACGCGACATCACTCTTCCTAATTTTGATGAAAACGAATTGATCAATTTGTAATAATCCATTGCCATTGACAACGTTTCGGAATTATCAACTTCAGGATCGGGAGAAAGTTCACCTTTTAGCTCTTCAATAATTCTATCTACTAAAAACCACCTCATGGTCAATATTGTTTCTGAAACATATTGGCTTATAGTTTGGTCTTTTTGCTTTACGATAATATTTTGGCCTTCCCAATTGTGCAGGAGATCTCTTTCTTCCTGCATTAAAATATCTGTGACTTCTTGCGCTAATTCTGGCGCAAGATGCATAAGATATTGTTCTGTATTGAAGGTTTCATTTTGATGAAAGAAATTTATCAAGTCATTGTAAATATCCCTAAATAAAGGATTTGCCAATTCCACCTCATCTTCCTGAAGGCTCAAATAGATTCTTTGGTGCACTTTGTATTGCTTTTTTTCAGAAACTTCCTGGATTTCACCTTCATCGTTGGTTTTCAGCAACACATCTTCAAATTCATCTTCCTTATTTCCATACAAAAGAAGGATTTCAATAATTTTTCGCTCTAGTTCAAAAAGGATATCAATTTTTCGTGCCTGCTCTGGATTTTCATTTTTGACAACATCAAACGCTTTTTGCTCCTGCTTTTGTTTCTTTCCAGTTTCCACCACATCTTTCTGCACCAACTGCGCCAACGTATTGACCAAAACCTGCTCAGAAATATCCATAATCCGGGCCGTTTCCTGAAGATATACTTCCCGCTGGATCCTATCCGGAATTTTTGAAATACTCGTAACCATATCCCGAATCAATCCTGCTTTTTTAACCGGATCATTCTTGGCTTCGTCCATCAAAAGCGACGCTTTAAACTGGATAAAATCTTTGGCATTTGTTTCTAAATAACGAAGCAAATCATCGTGGGAATTCTTTTTGGCAAAACTATCTGGATCATCCCCATCAGGAAATGTGCATACTTTCACGTTCATTCCTTCCTCCAAAATCAAATCGATTCCACGTATGGAAGCACGCAAACCAGCCGCATCTCCGTCAAAAAGAACCGTGATATTTTTGGTCAGACGATTTACCAAACGAATTTGGTCTGGCGTTAAAGCGGTTCCAGATGACGCGACCACGTTTTCAATTCCGGCTTGGCTGAACTGAATTACGTCAGTATAACCTTCCACCAAATAACAATTGTCTAATTTGGCGATGGATTGCTTGGCCTGGAAAATTCCGTACAGGACTTTGCTTTTATGGTAAATGTCACTTTCTGGCGAATTTAAATATTTGGCCGCTTTTTTATCGTTGGTCAAGATTCTTCCTCCAAAACCCAATGTTCTTCCTGACATACTTTGTATCGGAAACATCACGCGTCCTTTGAACCGGTCAAACTGCTTGTCTTCTTTGACAATGGTCAGTCCGGTTTTGTCAAGATACTCTAATTTATAGCCTTTTCCGAGCGCTTCTTTTGTGAAAGCATCCCAAGATTCTGGCGAATAGCCTAGTTCAAATTTTTTGATAGTATCGCCAGTGAAACCTCTTTCTTTAAAATAAGAAAGTCCGATCGCTTTTCCTTCGTCGTCGTTTAATAAGGTGTTGTGGAAATATTTTTTGGCAAATTCTGAAACCAAGTACATACTTTCTCTTTCATTGGCTTCGGCTTTGTGCTCGTCGCTCAATTCGGTTTCTTCGATTTCAATGTTGTATTTCCGGGCTAAATACCGAATGGCTTCTGGATAAGTGAAATGCTCGTGTTCCATCAAAAATGCGATGGAGTTTCCGCCTTTTCCGGAGCTAAAATCTTTCCAAATTTGCTTTACTGGAGAAACCATAAACGATGGCGAGCGTTCGTCAGAAAACGGACTTAATCCTTTGAAGTTACTTCCGGCTCTTTTTAACTGAACGAAATCGCCGATAACCTCCTCTACCCGGGCGGTTTCGAAAACTTTGTCTATGGTATTCTTTGATATCAATTTATTTGGATTTATTTTTTTTACTGGAGGTCAAAGATACAAAGAAGGAAAGAATTGAAATGGTCTTTTTTCTTTAGTTTTTGGCCCTTTGCCTTTTCACGTTATTATTCAAAAGACAGCAAAAATGCCTAAATTTTCTCCACTACCCCCGATGGGTGGCAGCAGCCTTTTCCCTCAGGGTTTTGGGGAAAAGCTACTGCAGACAACAGGAAAATGAATTACTGAAATTACTGACGTTTTGGTCCTAATTAAAAATGCCCTCCAAATTTTTATTGGAAGGCATTTTAACTAACGTAACGAACTCTAAATTTTAATTAAAATCAAATCTAAGACCTAATGAAACGTTGTTTTGTTCCATCGCATTGTCTTTAAACAGCGGGCTCAAGTCATATTTGGCGTACAAACTTACTTGCTTGTAACCGATGTAAGCGCTCAGACCGTAGATAAAATTGTTGGCGTTAAAATCGCCTTTGGTGCGTTCTTTCACGTTTCGGTCATCGATTTCATAACGCAAAATTTGTTTAGATTTTAAGTGTGCTCCGGCATAACCACCGATTCCAAAACGGAAGCTTTCGTGGCTTCGAAAATAGACTTTATCACCGTCAATTTTCTTTTTAGAGAAGTCAAATTCAAGATGCAAAGGCAAAACCAAATAGACATTTCTGAAGCGAGATTCTTTTAAATGTATGGAATTTTCATCCAATTCGGTTTGGTTTCCGTTGACCACAAAACTTCTATTGTCTGTGGCGCGAAGGTTATTGTACATCAATGAAAGTCCGTATTTTGCGTGAAGCAGGTTGCGATTTTTGGCCAATCTGGTATTGAAAGTGATTCCCCATTCATAAAATTGGGAGTCGTAAAATTTAAAATCAGAATCATTCAGGGTTCCTAAATCTCCCTCATTAATCGTATTATTAAATCCGGAGGCAAAGACTAATTGCGATGTCGTTCTGCGGTCTGAACGGATTTCATATAATGAATCTTGCTTTTTCTTGTAAGCTTCAGAATTTTTTCCGTTAGATTTCCAAAAAATACCAAATTGTTTTCCTTCTACAGAGTCAGAAGCTACTTTTCCTTCTACTTTTTCTTTGACAAGCTGGGTCAATTTTGCCTCTTCGAGTGACACTTTTGTTTCAATATTATTGGCTCTGATTGTCGCAAAGGCTTCTTTTTTGGCATCGGCTTGTTCTTGCGTAATTTGGTCGTTATCCAATTGTTTGTTGATATCTTCAACCTCAGCTTTTAAAGCGTCTTTTTCTTCTTTTGTAATCGTTTCTATTTTTTCAGCAATTACTCTTGCTCTTTGCTCGAAGGTTTCTTGTGCAAAAGTTTTGCTTGCGAAAAGGCATAGCGTTGCCACTGCGTAAAAAATAATTTTCTGCATAATGTTGATTTTAAATTTTTTGATGATTTATTCTTGATTTCTGGTTGCCAATGAAGACTTTACTGTTTCATAGTTTTTACCAATCGAACGTACTACTTTTTCTCTAAAAGTGTCGTCTAATTCGCCTTCAACTGAAGAAAGAAGTTTTTTAGAATTTACTTTCATTCCTGCTTTTGCAACAGCTGATTTGATTGATTCTGACTGCAATTTTGTTTCGGCTTCTGCCAAAAGGCTTTCTGATTCGATGTAACGGTTTGGCTTTACTTTTTCTTCTTGCGCAATTGCTTCTTCAACAAAAACTGGATTGATTTTTTCCGGATTTAATTTCTCCATTTTTGTTTTTGCAATTACTTTTTTAGATCTTTTTTGGTTGGCTGTGACGGCATTTTGATTTGATTGAACTGCGCTGATTGTTGATGATGAAACTTCTTGAACTTGATTTGGGATTGTACTTTCTTCGGATTGGGCTGGTGATTTATTTTCTTGAATGACAACTGCGTCTTTGGTTTTTACTTCGGTTTCTGACTGTCTGAAAAATAACGAACCAATCAGAATGAATCCTAAAAAACTGGCGGCAACATACATCCAAGTTCTTTTTTTAGGCTTCTTGTTTTCGGTTACCGAAAGCATCGCATCTAATCTGTCCCATGCCATTTCAGAAGGCTGAATTTCTCTTTTGTTCAGCTGTTCTCTAAAGCTATTTTCTAATTTATTCGGTTCCATTTTGAAAATTTTTTAACTTGTTAATCTGTCCCTGCAACATTTTTCGAGCGTGTGACAATTGCGATTTTGATGTTCCTTCATTAATTCCGAGCATCTTTGCAATTTCGTTGTGCTTGAATCCTTCAATAGCATAAAGGTTAAAAACCATCTTGTAGCCGTCTGGCAAACTGTCAATTAAAAACTGGATATCTGCTACATTAAACTGACTGTCTGTATTGTTATGCGTTTCTTCAAAAAAATTTTCGTCCTCAATGTACTTTACTTTTTTTTGAACTCTGATAAAAGAAATACATTCGTTGACCATTATTCTTCTGATCCAACCTTCGAAACTCCCTTTGTGTTCAAAATTCTTAAGGTTGGAAAAAACTTTCATGAAAGCAGTAATCATAATATCTTCTGCTTCATGCAGATCTTTTATGTATTGCCTGCAAACGCTCAACATTTTTGGAGAATAGGAAGAATAAATCTTTTGCTGAGCGTGTCGATTGTTTTCGACAGCCTCGCTGATTATCTCCCTTTCTTCTTGATGTAATGCGATTACTTTCACAATAAATTTGATTTCAGATTGATTTTATGATTCAATTGAACGTTTCAATCCGTGTTCTATTAGCATAGACGATTGTCGATTGAAAATGGTTGCATGGAGGAGAAAAATTAGATGCTATTTTTAATTAAAAAAATTAGCGAATAGCTAATCAGCGGATTACTGTTATTTTTTTCTTTCTATAACATAATTTACCATCAAGGTAAGTGCTTGTTTATAAGGAGAATTTGGAAAATCTTGAATCAACAGCAATGCTTCTTGCTGAAACTGTACCATTTTTTCTTCTGCGTAAGAAAGTCCGTTATTGTTTTTTACGAACGCGATTACTTCTTTGACGCGTTTTTTGTCTTTGTTGTGGTTTTTGATGGAGTTGATCACCCACTCTTTTTCTTTTGTAGTACAGTGATTTAAGACATAAATCAACGGAAGGGTCATTTTTTGTTCTTTAATATCAATTCCGGTTGGTTTTCCAATAGCATCATCGGTATAATCAAAAAGGTCGTCTTTTATTTGAAACGCCATGCCGATCAATTCTCCGAATTTGCGCATTTTTTCAACCACTTCAATATTATCTGGATTGACAGAACAAGCCCCAAGCGAACAACAAGCCGCAATTAAGGTAGCCGTTTTTTGACGGATGATTTCATAATAAACATCTTCGGTAATATCTAAACGCCGTGCTTTTTCAATTTGAAGCAATTCTCCTTCGCTCATTTCACGAACGGCAACAGAGATAATTTTGAGCAGATCAAAATCGCCATTGTCAATGGAAAGAAGCAATCCTTTTGACAATAAATAATCACCAACAAGCACCGCAATTTTATTTTTCCACAAAGCATTGACCGAGAAAAAACCTCTTCTGCGATTGCTGTCATCCACCACATCGTCGTGAACCAACGTTGCCGTGTGAATCAATTCAATAACCGCCGCGCCTCGATAGGTCCGTTCGTTCACTTCGCCGCCAGAAACCATTTTTGCGCTAAGAAAAACAAACATCGGCCGCATTTGTTTTCCCTTTCTGTTGACGATAAAATAAGTGATCCTGTTGAGCAAAGCCACTTTTGAAGTCATAGAATCGTGAAACTTTTGTTCAAAAAGTTCCATTTCGGCTAAAATGGGCTGTTTTATTTGCTCGGTGATTTTCATTGGATGCAAATATACGGCTTCTGATTGAAAATTGAAATATTTAAAGATTGAAGTATTTAAAGATTATTTATAATAAAAAACTCCGACAGAGTTTTGAATTCTGTAGGAGTTTAGACTATTTTATAATAAATATTACGCTTCTTTATTTGCCAATTGTCCGCAAGCGGCATCGATGTCTTTTCCTCGGCTTCGACGTACTTTTACCACAATTCCTGAAGCTTCTAATGCTTTTATGTAGGCATTAATAGATTCTTCAGAAGCTTGCTGAAATTCTCCGTCATCAATCGGATTGTATTCAATCAAATTTACCTTGCACGGAACATATTTGCAGAATTTCACCAACGCATCAATGGAAGCCTTGTTATCATTGATTCCTTTCCAAACCACATATTCATACGACACCTTGCTTTTGGTTTTTCGGTACCAATATTCTAATGCTTCACGCAAATCCGCCAACGGAAAATTTTTGCTGAAAGGCATAATTCTAGAGCGAATTTCATCAATTGCTGAATGCAGTGAAACAGCCAACTTGAATTTCACTTCGTCGTCCGCTAATTTTTTAATCATCTTGGGAACTCCAGATGTGGAAACCATGATTCGCTTCGGCGACATTCCCAAACCTTCGGTGGAAGTTATCATTTCGATGGCTTTCAAAACGTTATTGTAATTCATCAACGGCTCGCCCATCCCCATAAAAACGATGTTAGAAAGCGGATGATTGTAATACAGACGGCTTTCTTTGTCGATAGCCACTACTTGGTCATAAATTTCATCAGGACCAAGGTTTCGCATTCTTTTTAATCTTGCGGTTGCGCAGAAATTACAATCTAAACTGCAACCCACCTGGCTTGAAACGCACGCTGTTGTTCGCGTATCCGTAGGAATTAAAACCGATTCCACAACCAAACCATCGTGAAGGCGAACAGCGTTTTTAACGGTTCCGTCTTCGCTCCGCTGCATGGTATCCACCTTAATATGATTGATCACAAAATTATCCTCTAACATTTGGCGCGTTGGCTTGGCCACATTAGTCATGTCGTCAAAATTATGCGCCCCTTTACTCCAAAGCCATTCATAGACTTGGTTGCCACGAAAGGCTTTGTCTCCGTTAGAAACAAAAAAGTCGCGCAATTGGTCTTTTGATAATGCCCTGATGTCTTTTTTCTCGATTTGCATGGTGCAAAGTTAAATATAGAAGTGATAACTACCTAATATTTTATAATTTTGCTAAAAATCAAATACAATGCACTTTATCTCTCCTGAATTAGAATTATATGTAGAAAGACATTCTGAAGACGAACCGGCGCTTTTAGCCGCTTTGCACAGAGAAACTTTCCAGAAAATTATGCAGCCGCGAATGTTGAGTGGTCATTTTCAAGGACGGGTTTTGAGTATGCTTTCTAAATTAATTAGACCGTTAAATATTCTTGAAATAGGCACTTATACGGGTTATGCCACTTTGTGCCTGGCCGAAGGAATGCAAGACAATGGTTCGATTGACACCATAGATATTAATGAAGAATTAGAAGATATTCAAAAAAAATATTTTGATTTATCTGATTGGAAAGATCAAATTACCCAACATTTGGGCGATGCATTAGAAATAATTCCGAACTTAAATAAAAAGTACGATTTGGTTTTTATTGATGCTGACAAAGACAATTATTTAAATTATTGGGAAATGATTTTGCCCGTAATGAACAAAGGCGGCATTATTTTATCTGATAATGTTTTGTGGAGCGGCAAGGTTTTAGAGGAACCAAACCCGAAAGATTTGAGCACCAATGTTTTATTAGAATACAACAAAAAACTAAAAGAAGATTCGAGAGTTGAAACGGTTTTATTGCCGATTCGCGATGGTTTGACAGTTAGTAGAGTTTTGTAACATATTGCTAAAAAAAACGAAGAGATCTTTTACGAAAACGAAATAGTTGCACAAAATCTGTCTAATTATTATGCGTGCATAGTTTTTTTTTTGAATTTTAATTCATACTTTCGAAGCCTAAAATATCAACACTATAATTTTATATAAAATGAAAATATTAGTTTGCATCAGTCACGTCCCTGATACTACTTCAAAAATCAATTTCTCGAACGGTGATTCAGAATTTGACACAAACGGAGTTTCTTTCGTAATAAATCCTAATGATGAATTTGGCTTAACAAGAGCAATTTGGTTCCAAGAACAACAAGGCGCTAATGTTACTGTCGTAAATGTTGGTGGTCCAGAAACCGAAGCTACTTTAAGAAAAGCTTTGGCAATTGGCGCAAACGAAGCCATTCGTGTCAACGCAAATCCAACTGACGGTTTCTTCGTAGCGAAGCAATTGGCAGAAGTAATCAAAAACGGAGGTTATGATCTTGTAATTGCAGGAAAAGAATCTTTGGATTATAACGGAGGAATGGTTCCTGGAATGATCGCAGGAATTACCGGAATGAACTTTTTAAATTCTTGTACCGATGTAAAAGTGGACGGAACTTCAGTAACTGCTTCCCGTGAAATCGACGGCGGAAAAGAAACTGTTTCAACCTCTTTGCCATTAATTATTGGCGGACAAAAAGGTTTGGTTGAAGAAAAAGACCTTCGTATCCCAAATATGAGAGGAATCATGACTGCAAGAACGAAAGCTTTGACAATTCTTGAGCCCGTTGACGCTTCTGTAAACACAAAAGCGGTGAAATTCGAAAAACCAGCTCCAAAATCGGCGGTAAAATTAATCAGCCCTGATAATTTAGACGAGTTGATCAGCCTATTGCACAACGAAGCGAAAGTCATATAATTTGAGATTTTAGATTTCAGATTTTAGATTTCAGTTTGCAAAAACAGTAAAATTAAAAAACACGATTTTAGATTTTTCATAAATCATAAATCACAAATCATAAATAGTATGTCAATATTAATATACGCAGAATCTGCAGAAGGTAAATTCAAGAAAGTAGCTTTCGAATTGGCTTCATACGGTAAAAAAGTAGCAGCATCTTTAGGAACAACAGTAACGGCGGTAACAATCAATGCTGGCGATGTTTCTGAATTATCAAAATATGGAGTCGATAAAGTCTTGAAAGTAAGCAGCGATAAATTGTCAAAATTTACTGCAAAAGCATACGCAGACGTTATCAAACAAGCCGCCCAAAAAGAAGGAACAAAGGTAGTTTTACTTTCATCAACAACTGACAGCCTTTATTTGGCGCCACTTGTTGCCGTTTCTCTTGACGCAGGTTATGCTTCAAACGTGGTGGGATTGCCAGTGAGCACTTCACCTTTTCAAGTAAAAAGAAATGCTTTTTCAAACAAAGCTTTTAACATCACTGAAATCAGTACGGATGTGAAAGTTTTAGGATTGGCAAAAAATTCATACGGCGTTTTTGAAAACGCTTCATCGTTAACTGAAGAAGATTTTTCTCCATCAATTGGCGACAATGATTTTGGCGTAAAAGTTGAATCAGTAGAAAAAGTAACCGGAAAAGTAACCATTGCTGATGCAGAAGTTGTAGTTTCTGGCGGAAGAGGATTAAAAGGACCAGAAAACTGGGGAATGTTAGAAGAATTAGCTTCTGTTTTAGGCGCTGCAACGGCGTGTTCAAAACCAGTTTCTGACTTAGGTTGGAGACCGCACAGCGAACACGTGGGACAAACCGGGAAACCAGTAGCCACAAACCTTTACATCGCAATTGGAATCTCTGGAGCCATCCAGCACATTGCCGGAATCAACTCTTCAAAAGTAAAAGTGGTCATTAACGCTGACGCTGACGCGCCGTTCTTTAAAGTTGCCGATTATGGCATCGTGGGAGACGCTTTTGAAATCGTTCCGAAGCTGACCGAAAAATTAAAAGAATTCAAGGCGAATAATTCGTAAATATTTTTTTAAATTTGCCCATCTTAGGGCTATCTGAAATGAGGTAGAAATATCAAGATTCAGATAGCCCTTTTTGTTTTTTAGAGCGAATGGTTAGGGCTTTTTCAGTAATGGCAATTCCTGCTTTCCGTTCTAATCTTTTTCGGCGAAGAAAAATCGCCCAAAAAGGATTTCCACTGCAATCAGGGCTAGAAAGCAATCCATTTATTGCCAATCTTTGTCAAAAAACTTGGAGCAGTAAAAAAATAGTAGTAATTTTCAACAAACAAACACCAACCAAAATTCAGTTTTGAATTGAATTTTAAAATTGATATTAAATCAAAAAATGAGTTTAGTAAAACTAACCATAAAGGGAATTTCATACAGCCAAACACAAAATGGTGCGTACGCATTGATTTTAAATGAAGTGGACGGAGAACGAAAACTGCCAATCGTCATTGGCGCTTTTGAAGCACAGTCCATTGCCATTGCTTTAGAAAAAGAAATCAAGCCTCCGCGCCCACTGACACACGATTTGTTCAAAAACTTTGCAGAAAGATTTGATATCGTGGTCAAACAAGTTATCATCCACAAGTTGGTGGACGGCGTTTTTTACTCCAGCATTATTTGCGAAAGAGACAAAATCGAAGAAATCATTGACGCCAGAACTTCAGACGCCATTGCTTTGGCCTTGCGTTTCAGCGCTCCGATTTTCACCTATAAAAATATCCTTGACAAAGCCGGAATCTTCTTGAAAACAAATCCACAGGAAGGCGAAAACGAAAATCAAGATTTAGACGATATTCTTTCCCACCCAGAAACTTTTGGAATGGAAGACGATAGCACGGCTGATGCTTCAAATGCTTACGCCAAATTAAGCCTTTCAGAATTACACGAACAATTGGAAACTGCCGTTCAAAATGAAGATTATGAAAAAGCAGCCAAGATTCGTGATGAAATTTCTAAAAGAGAATCTTAGAAAGTTATAGCGTTTGTTTAACCGAAAGTTGGCCGCAACATTACAATTAACAGTTAAATAGAAAATAATGATAGCGAAATTAGAAAATGAATATTTCAATCTTTACAATCAACAGAAAGAAATAATCGGTAAACTAAAAACGAATCTTAAACCTAACTATGCAGAAAACGAAATGTTTGTTGGAGAAAAAACATTTAAGATTATTCGTAAAGGTTGGGAATTTAAAATTTTTGAAAATGAGGAGATTGTTTACAATTTAAAAGTTAATTCATTTTTTTGAGATATTACTGTAATTGAACTCAACAAAAAAATAAAAGGCGTGTTTAGCTTAAAGTGGGGAACACAATTAGTTGATGAAGAAAATAACACTTTATTAAAAATAAGAAATGAAAATCAACTAGTTAATAAGGGAACTTACATTTTTAAAATTGAAGACAAAAGTGTGAGTGATTTTGAAATTCTATTGTCTTTATTTGGACATATTTATGGTTCAAATTTAAAAACGAAAGCTACTATTGCTGGAACTATTAGTTAGAAACACTTCGCACAACATCAGTTGATAACTGATTAAACAAATCAACAGCTAACCGATTAAACAAAAAAAATGCAACAATATTTAGACTTAGTAAAACACGTTCTTGAAACAGGAACGCAAAAAGGAGACAGAACCGGAACCGGAACTAAAAGTGTTTTTGGATACCAAATGCGTTTTGATCTATCAGAAGGTTTTCCGATGGTTACTACTAAAAAATTGCATTTAAAATCAATCATTCATGAATTGCTTTGGTTTTTGAAAGGCGAAACAAATATTTCGTACTTAAAAGAAAACGGCGTAAAAATTTGGGACGACTGGGCTGATGAAAACGGAGAATTGGGCCCGGTTTATGGGCACCAGTGGCGAAATTGGAACAGCGAAGAAATTGACCAAATCACAGAATTGATTGAAACCTTAAAAAAAAACCCGAATAGCCGAAGA
Source organism: Flavobacterium macacae (assembly GCF_003865365.1). Classification (GTDB taxonomy): domain Bacteria; phylum Bacteroidota; class Bacteroidia; order Flavobacteriales; family Flavobacteriaceae; genus Flavobacterium; species Flavobacterium macacae. The sequence continues at coordinate 163,441 of NZ_RQVR01000002.1, forward strand.
ATGTTAGTTTCCGCTTGGAACCCTTCGGTCTTGCCAGATACTTCAAAATCATTTGCTGAAAATGTAGCCAACGGAAAAGTGGCTTTGCCACCGTGCCACGCTTTCTTTCAGTTCTATGTAGCTGACGGGAAACTATCGTGCCAATTATACCAACGAAGCGCGGACATTTTCTTAGGAGTTCCGTTTAACATTGCATCTTATGCTTTATTGACATTAATGATTGCTCAGGTTTGTAATTTAAAACCAGGCGATTTCATCCATACTTTTGGCGACGCGCACATTTACAACAATCACTTTGAACAATTAGAATTACAGCTTTCTCGCGACCCAAAACCATTGCCTAAAATGATTTTGAATCCAGAAGTTAAAAACATCCTGGACTTCAAATTTGAGGATTTCACTTTAGAAGGTTATGAACCGCATCCACATATCAAAGGCGCAGTTGCCGTTTAAGAAAACATTATTCCGTCCGCTATTTTTTAATTTTAAAATAAATCCTATCTTTAAAATCAAATTACACATAAATGGACAATAACCAACAGCACGAACTTTATGAATATGCCCGAAGACGAATTAAACAGAAAAAACGCTTGTATTTTCACTTCGTATTATTTTTTGTCGGAAGCATTTTTTTTGTTTTAATCCATAGAGTCTTAAAAATTGACTTTTATCCCGATTCAAATTGGGATATTTGGGCCATAACCATTTGGGCATTCCTTTTTATATTGCATTTCATCCGAGTTTTTATCACCGATAGCTTTATGAATAAAAACTGGGAACGTTCACAAATAGATAAATTGGTTGCCAAACAAGAAAGAAAACTACAGCAGCTGCAGTCAAAAGTTGACAATTCTCAAAACGAAAGCTTATAATATGATTACAATGGTTGCCGCAATTGCAGAAAACAATGCGCTCGGAAAAGACAATGACTTGCTTTGGCATTTGCCCGATGATTTTAAAAGATTTAAGCAAATTACTTCGGGACATTATATTATTATGGGAAGAAAAACTTTTGAAAGTTTCCCGAAACCGCTCCCAAATAGAACTCACGTTATTATCACGCGCCAAAAAAACTACCATCCCGAAGGCTGTATTATTGTGGACAGCATGGAAAAAGCAATAGAAGCCTGTCCAAAAGATGAAACCATTTTCATCATCGGCGGTGGCGAAATATACACTTTAGGAATGGATTTTGCCGATACAATTGAATTGACAAGAGTTCATGAAAACTTTGAAGCAGATACTTTTTTTCCTGAAATTGACAACACCAAATGGAAGCTGACCTCAGAAGAACACCATCCGGCAGATGAAAGACATAAATTTAATTTCACGTATCAAACTTTTCTAAAAAGTATTTAAAGCAAAAAAAAACATCCTGATTGCTCAGGATGTTTTTCGTTAAACACTAATTATTGTTTCAAAGAGCAATAGCTACTCTATAGACAGTATCTGATAACTTAAAATAAATATCACCACTGCCATCAAAACTCCAGAAATGAAGATAATGACATTGGCAAACTTTTGAGAATACATCTCAAAAAAGCCTTTAATACCAAATACCACAAAGGTAGAAAAGACGAAAAAAACTAAAATTTCCAAAAACAAATTTAACCCTAAGAACGTATTTGGCACCCCAATTTCAGCATTACTCGCAAAAGCACTGCTGTTGATACTGTTCACAAGAAGAAATGAGATTGCTAGTGCCAGTAACACCCATTTCAGTTCCGCTATTAAATTTCTTGAAAACATATAACTAATTTTATGTGTTTAACGTTTGGTAAAATTGCACAAATTAAAGACTCCGCACAATCGCCTAATTTTGGTATTTTTTTCTCTAACCTAATTTGGTTAGTTTTTGTTTATTAATTTTGTAAAAAAGATAAACAGTTTAAAAAATAAGGTTTTTGCTATCGTACAATAATAGTTTATCTTTGCTCAAAATATTGAAAATGTTAAAGAATATCACTCCTTATAAAGATTCACAATTAGGTAAAAAAGAGCAAGTTGAACAAATGTTCGACACTATTTCAAGTGATTATGACGGCTTAAACCGTGTCATCTCTTTTGGAATTGACAAATCTTGGAAAAAGAAAGTTTTAAAAATGGTTGCTTCAAAGAAGCCCGCCAACATTCTTGACATTGCTACAGGAACGGGCGATATGGCTATCTTGCTGGCACAAACAACGGCACAAAAAATCGTGGGTCTTGACATTTCGGCCGGAATGCTAGACGTAGGAAGGAAGAAAATTGAGGCTAAAAATCTTTCCAGTAAAATTGAAATGGTACATGCCGATTCAGAAAACATTCCGTTTGGAGACAATTCTTTTGACGCTATCACGGTTGGTTACGGAATCCGAAATTTTGAAACTTTAGAAAAAGGTCTGGCAGAAATTTATCGTGTTTTAAAACCTGGTGGAACTTTGGTGATTTTAGAAACTTCCAATCCCACAAAAACACCTTACAAACAATTTTATACTTTTTACACTAAAAACATCCTACCGTTAATTGGAAAAATGTTCTCAAAAGACCAATCTGCTTATGGTTATCTTTCAGAATCGGCAAATGGTTTTCCGTATGGTGAAGCGTTGAACAATATTTTGAGAAAAATTGGGTTTATAGATGTTGCAGACCAGCCACAAACTTTTGGAGTCGCAACAATTTATTCTGCATCTAAGAAATAGTATGAAAAAAATATTGGCCTTCCTTCTTATCGCTTTTTCGTTGCAAAGTCATGCTCAGTTTGGCAAAGGACTTTTCGGTAGCGACCCGATTATCAACCTTGAAAACTGGGACAAACAGCGTGTTCACTGGGGATATTACCTTGGATTTAATGCGTATGACTTTAAGTTTGACTACAAAACTGCAGGCCCAGACATTCAAGTAAAAGGAACAACTGGCTTTAATGTGGGACTTATCGGAAACTTAAGATTGCAAGAATACATCGATTTGCGTTTTGAACCGGGCTTGTATTACACCCAAAGAGATTTATATTTTCCTGGATTTGACAATGAAACGGATGCGTTGCGCCAAGTCAAATCGACTTATATCCACTTTCCGCTTTTATTGAAATTTTCGGCTTTGAGAACCGGAAACATCAGGCCTTTTTTGGTTGGCGGTGTTTCCACAACTTTAAACTTGGGCAGTAATTCTAAATCAAAAGACGACAATTTGAACGAACGTTTCCGCATGAAACAATGGACAAATAACTATGAAATGGGATTTGGCGTTGACTTGTACTTAGAATATTTCAAATTCTCTCCTTCCATTCGCGGTGTTTTTGGCCTTAATGACGAAATTATCCGTGATGAAGACCCCAATTCTCCTTGGACCGGAAACATCGGAACAATGAAAACCAGAGGTGTTTTTGTAAATTTTACCTTTCAATAAAATCAGAAATTTCGTTTAAATTCGCTTAAGATTATGGATGTTGCCGTGGCTACATTCAGGCTTTCTGTTTGTTGCAAGTCGCCAAATCTAGGGATTGACAATCGGTTTTGGGCCAATTTCTCAATCGTTGCAGAAATTCCGTTGGCTTCATTTCCCATCACAATGATTCCTTCTTTTGGAAGCTCGGTTTTATATATGTTTTTGCCGTCCATAAAAGTTCCAAAAACCGGAAGTTTGGTTTCCTTAATATAATTTTCCAAATTCAAATACGAAACATTCACTCTGGCAATCGACCCCATGGTGGCCTGAACCACTTTTGGATTGTAAATATCAACGGTTTCTTCTGAACAAATCAAATCTTTTATTCCAAACCAATCACAAAGACGAATGATGGTTCCCAAATTTCCCGGATCGCGAATATCGTCTAAAGCGACAATCAATCCAGAATCACTTTTTTCTTTTTGATTCGGAATTTTAAAAACCGCAAGGCAATCATTGGCCGTTGCCAAGGCTGAGATTTTTTTCAATTCCGCATCCGTGACCAAATTTATTTTATTCGGATTGATTTCTGGAAAAATAGCGGACGTCGCAAAAAGACTTTCTAATTCAAAATTAGATTGCAAGAGTTCTTGGATGACCTTTCGGCCTTCGGCAAGAAACATTTTGTGCTCTTTTCTATATTTTTTCTGCTGTAAGCTCGTTATTAATTTTATTTGGTTTTTACTAACCATAAAAAAATGTATTTTTGAATTAAATATGCCTGACCACTTGAAAAAGATCTGTACAAAAATATCACTAATTATTCTAATAGGAATAATAATGACTGCCTGCGACACCGTAAAAAGAGTTCCAGACGGAAAAAAACTCCTAAAAAAGAATGAAATCACAGTGAATGACAAAATTGAAAAAGACGAGTCCATCTCAAATCTTCTTTATCAAAAGCCAAACAGCACCTTTTTAGGCTATAACCTTCGCTTAAATTTGTATAATCTTGCCAAAGAAAATCCAGATTCCACGTTTAAGGCAAAGGTAATTGACAATCCAAAAAAATATGAGAGATTGTCAACATTACTTTCTAAAAAACAAGTAGAACGCCTTGGAAACTCTTTCTTTTATTCGGGATTTCACAAATTTTTAAAAAGAACTGGTGAACCGCCTGTGATTTTAGACGAAGCCAGAGCCAAAAAATCAATTACCCGATTAAAAGCCTATTACTTTAATAACGGTTATTTTAATGCCAAAACTTCCTATGCGATTGATACTTTGCCCAACAAAAAAGCACTGGTAAAATACAGTGTTGTCACGGGAGAGCCTTACATCATTGATTCTTTGACAAGAGAAATTGCTACGCCAGAATTGGATTCTTTATATGAAGCGAATAAAAGCAAAAGTGTAATTGTAAAAGGAGAACAATTTAAAGCTTCGAATTTTGAAGCCGAAAGAGAACGAATCAACACTAATTTCAGAAATAACGGCGCGTATTATTTTCAGCCCACCAATATCACTTTTGTCGGAGATTCTATCGATACCAACCACAAAACCAATATGTTGCTAAAAATTAGCGACCGAAGCGTTCGTGTTGGCGATACGATCATCACCAAACCTTTCAAGCTTTATAAAATATCTGAAGTAAATATTTTTACCGACAGCCAAACGGGCAAAAATAAAGAAAAAGTAGCTGACAGCGCTACTTACAAGGGCTACAACATTTACAGCGTTGACAAATTGCGCTACAAACCAAAAGCAATCACCGATGCCGTTTTTTTTACTCCGGGTGTTACTTATGCTGACTTTCGCCGAACTTTGACTTCCCGCTATTTGAATAATCTGCGTGTTTTTAATTCACCGAGCATTCAATTTGTAGAAGATTCTACAGATGTCAACGGCGAATCTTTGATTACCAATATTTATTTGATGCCTCGAAAGAAATTTAGTTTTGGAGCAACTGCCGATGTCACGCACTCTAACATTCAAAATTTTGGAATTTCAGGAAGCCTTACCGGAACGTTCAGGAATGTGTTTCGTGGCGCTGAAACTTTAGAACTTTCGTTAAGAGGAAATGTGGGCTCTTCCACAGATTTTGGTGTTGCCAACCCAAATGATGTATTTTTTAATTTGTCAGAATATGGCGCCGATGTCAAATTAAATTTCCCAAGAGTATTTTTGCCTTTCAATACCGAAAGAATTATACCGAAAAACATGATTCCGAATACGGTTTTAAGCCTTGGTTTTGCAAAACAGCAAAATATTGGCTTGGACAAAGAAAGTTTAACTGGAGGAATGTATTACAATTGGAATCCAAAGCGAAATGTGACATCACGGTTTGATTTATTTAATATTCAATATGTAAAAAACGTCAACAAGTCAAATTATTTCAGAGTTTACCAATCTTCTTACGGAAGGCTAAACGATTTGGCGCAAGATTATGCTACGCAGATTAACCCTAGCTTTTTCAACGACCAAAATAATTTAATTATTGAAGAAGGAACAGACGGTTTTATCGCTGGCGTTACAGAAGGAACCATTTCGACTACTCCAGAAGACCAACGCGTGATTGAAAGCATTTCTGAAAGAAAAACAAGGCTGACAGAAAACAACTTGATTTTCGCATCGAGTTATACCTATACAAAAACGACAAAAACAGATTTGCTTGACAATAATTTTTGGATTTTTAAAACCAAATTAGAATCAGCCGGAAACTTTTTAGGCCTTATATCTCGATTGTCTGACCAGCCAAAAAATCCAAACGGAAACAGAACTATATTAGAAGTAGAATATTCGCAATACATCAAAGGAGAACTTGATTTTATCAAACACTGGGATTTGTCAAACAGCAAGGTTTTGGCGATGCGCGCTTTCTTTGGAATCGCAGTCCCTTATGGAAATTCAGATAATATTCCTTTCTCAAAAAGTTACTTTGCGGGAGGCTCTAATGACATCAGGGCATGGCAATCGTATGGCCTAGGACCGGGAAGCAGTGGCGGTATCAATGATTTTAACGAAGCAAACATGAAAATCTTGTTCAGCACAGAACTTCGTTTTAAAATGTTAGGAAAATTATACGGTGCCGTTTTTGCCGATGCCGGAAACATCTGGAACGTTTTAGACAGCGAAAACAATGAACAATATACTTTCACCGGACTAAAATCTTTAGAAGACATGGCCTTAGCTTCCGGATTCGGATTTAGATATGACTTTAATTTCTTCGTAATCCGTTTGGATTTAGGATTTAAAACCTATGATCCGGGTAAAGAAGTGAGCGAAAGATGGTTCAAAGATTACAATTTAGGCCACTCCGTATTAAATATTGGAATTAATTACCCATTCTAAATTCAGAAATTATTATTTTTGTACACTTTAACTATAAACAAAATACACAATGGCGCATAATATTAAACCAGGCGTTGCTACAGGAGATCAAGTTCAAGCAATTTTCAAATATGCAAAAGAAAAAGGATTTGCACTTCCGGCAGTAAACGTAACTGGGTCAAGCACAGTTAATGGCGTTATGGAAACGGCTGCAAAATTAAACGCACCGGTTATTATCCAATTCTCTAATGGAGGATCAATTTACAATGCAGGTAAAGGTTTGTCAAATGCAGATGAAAAAGCAGCTATTTTAGGTGCAGTTGCAGGCGCAAAACACATTCATACTTTGGCTGAAGCTTACGGAGCGACAGTTATTCTTCATACTGACCACTGTGCAAAAAAATTATTGCCATGGATTGACGGACTTTTAGACGCTTCTGAAAAGCATTTTGCAGAAACAGGAAAATCGTTGTTCAGTTCTCACATGATCGATCTTTCGGAAGAGCCAATCGAAGAAAACATCGAAATCTGTAAAGAATATTTAGCAAGAATGAGCAAAATCGGGATGACTCTTGAAATCGAGCTTGGAATCACAGGCGGTGAAGAAGACGGAGTTGACAATTCTGATGTAGACAGCTCAAAATTATATACACAGCCAGAAGAAGTAGCATACGCCTACGAAGAGCTTTCAAAAATCAGCCCTCGCTTTACCATTGCAGCTGCATTTGGTAACGTTCACGGTGTTTACAAACCAGGAAACGTAAAATTGACTCCAAAAATCCTTGACAATTCTCAAGTTTATGTTCAAGAAAAATTCAACACAGAAGCGAATCCAGTAGATTTCGTTTTCCACGGAGGTTCAGGTTCTACTGTTGAAGAAATCAGAGAAGCAATTGGTTACGGAGTTATCAAAATGAACATCGATACTGACTTGCAGTTTGCCTTCACTGAAGGAGTGAGAGACTATGTAGTTAAAAATGTGGATTACTTAAAAACTCAAATTGGAAATCCAGAAGGAGAAGAAATTCCGAACAAAAAATATTACGATCCAAGAAAATGGATGCGCGAAGGTGAAATTACTTTCAACACAAGATTAGAGCAAGCTTTTAAAGACTTGAACAACGTTAACACTTTGTAATACTAAATTTCCAAATGCTGGTTTTCAATAATTGGCGTTTGGATTTTTTATATAATAACCCTAAATAATTAAAGATGGCTTGGTTTAAAAGAACGGAAAAAGGAATCACGACAGCGACGGAAGATAAGAAAGATGTTCCAAAAGGACTTTGGTATAAATCTCCAACCGGAAAAATTATTGATGCCGATGAATTGGCAAGAAACTTATTTGTAAGCCCAGAAGACGGATTTCACGTTAGAATTGGCAGTAAAGAATACTTTTCAATCCTTTTTGACAATAATGAGTTTGTCGAATTAGACGCAAAAATCACTTCAAAAGATCCACTAAACTTTGTGGACACAAAGAAATATTCTGACCGTTTGAAAGACGCCATGGACAAAACCAAATTGAAAGATGCGGTAAGAACGGCTGTCGGGAAATCAAAAGGGAGAGATTTGGTAATTTGCTGTATGGACTTCGCTTTTATCGGCGGCTCCATGGGAGCTGTTGTAGGAGAGAAAATCGCGAGAGGAATTGACCACTCCATCAAAAACAATATTCCGTTTGTGATGATTTCAAAATCAGGTGGCGCAAGAATGATGGAAGCCGCTTATTCGTTGATGCAATTGGCAAAAACTTCTGCAAAACTAGCACAGCTGGCTGATGCAAAAATTCCGTACATCTCTTTGTGTACTGACCCAACAACGGGTGGAACCACTGCTTCTTACGCGATGTTAGGCGACATTAATATTTCTGAACCGGGCGCCTTGATCGGTTTTGCCGGACCAAGAATCGTAAGAGACACAACTGGAAAAGATTTGCCAGAAGGTTTTCAAACTTCAGAATTTTTGCTTGAGCATGGTTTCTTAGATTTTATCACGCCAAGAAAAGAATTAAAAGACAATATCAATTTATACTTGGATTTGATTTTAAACAATCCGGTTCGATAACAGATTTTTATTAAAATAATTAAGCCACAAATTCACGAATAACACTTCTGAATTTGTGGCTTTTTTATATCAATACTTTAACTGATTTTAAAAAATATCGTGGATTCGTCGCTGACTTTTTACATTCCCGTTCTAATCGCTTCAACCGGATCTAATTTTGAAGCTGAAATGGCAGGAAGAATTCCAGATACAAGTCCGATGAACATTGCCAAACCGGTTCCTAAGATCATATTTCCTACACTCAAAACAAACTCAAAATCAAGTGCTTTTGACAACCCAAAGGCAATTATCCAGACAAAAAACAACCCGATTAAACCACCTATCAGGCATAAAATTATGGCCTCGAATAGAAATTGAAGCAAAATGAAACGATTTTTTGCCCCGAGCGATTTCTGGATTCCGATCAAATTGGTTCTTTCTTTTACCGAAACAAACATGATATTTGCGACCCCAAAACCTCCTACAAGCAGAGAGAAAAAACTAATGGCCCAACCAATTCCGTTCATTACGCCAACGATTTGATCAATCATTTCGGTAAACCCAGAAAGCACGTCAATGAAAAAATTATCTTCCTGGCCAATTTTCATACCTCTTTTGTTGCGTAGTTTTTGAATTACTTCCCCTTTAAATTCATCAACATCCACACCTTCATTTGGCTTGAAAATAATGATTGGCGTCATCGTGTCATTATGGTCGCCAAATTTATTTCGCATGAAATTTACCGGAAGGCAAACTGCCGTATCGTTACTATTGCCAAAAGTGCCCTGTCCTTGTTTTTCTAAAACACCGATTACCGTAAATTTCTGTCCGTAAAGTCGGATTTTTTTACCAATGGGATCTGTATTTTCAAAAAGGCTGTTTGCAATTTCATATCCCAAAACAATAACTGCTGTTCCCGAATTGGATTCTGATTCATTGAAAAAACGGCCTTGCTTGAATTTCATCGACTGGATTTCAACCAACTCGTGCGTGGCAGGAATCACATTGACATCACTGACGGTTTTTGTATCGTATTTTGCAATTTGCCTTGCTGTAAACAATTGGTATGCGGCCTTATCCATTCCGTTTACCGAATTTTTAAGGTACTGGAATTCTTCGTACGTCACGTTTGGAAATTGTTCTCTTTTCCAACGCGGGATTTCAGAAGGACCGAATGAAAAACGCTTTAAATACATGGTGTTTTTATCAAGCGAACTCATGTCGCTTTTGATCTTTCTGTCTAAAGAATCAACTGCCGCAAGCACGGCAATGATGGAAAAAATTCCGATGGTAACGCCGAGCAGCGATAAAATGGTTCGCAGTTTATTATTACGCAAAGCATTGAGGGCAAAGCCAAAACTCTCTCGCAACAATCGAAAATATAAAACCATAATGGTGAATTTGTGTTGTTGTAAAATTCAGTAATTTAATTTCAATTTCCTAAAAAAAATTGAAGATTGTGCTTTTGGAAAACTGCAGATTTGCAGATTTATTAAATTATTATTTATAGAAATGGGCGAATCTGCGTTGAGAAGTAAAATTGGTATTGATTTTAGTTTTTCCGCAATGGTCCAAAAGTTTAAAAAAATGGCTGAAGTTTCTCAAATAGCCCCGATTGGCAGCAGCAGCAGCAGCAGCAGCAGCAGCCTTTTCTTCCGTTTACGGAGAAAAGCTACTGCAGAAAGCGGGGAAAATGGATGGCTGAAAATAAACGCCTTTTTGCTTCAAAAAAAAATTAAAAAAATAAGAAAAACAGATGGCTAATGTTTTGAATGTTAAAGTTTGAATAACTACTTTTGCACCTTTAAACACAACTACACCATGAGCACTTCAAAAATTATCAAATCAGCACTTATCTCTGTTTTTTCAAAAGACGGACTGGAGCCAATCGTGAGAAAATTACACGAGCAAAATGTAACTTTTTATTCTACTGGCGGTACAGAAGATTTTATCAAAAACCTTGGGATTCCTGTAGTTCCGGTGGAAGATGTTACTTCTTACCCTTCTATTTTAGGCGGAAGAGTAAAAACGTTGCATCCGAAAATTTTTGGTGGCATTTTAAACCGTCAAGATCACGAAGGCGATGTGCAGCAGATGGAAGAATTTGAAATTCCACAGATTGATTTGGTGATTGTTGATTTGTATCCTTTTGAAAAAACGGTGGCAAGTGGCGCTTCGGAAGCGGATATTATCGAAAAAATCGATATCGGCGGTATTTCTTTGATTCGCGCTGCAGCGAAAAACTTTAAAGACACTGCAATTGTGGCTTCGGTGGATCAATATGCTGATTTCTTAGAATTGATTAAAAAGCAAAATGGAGCATTGACATTGGAAGACCGAAAACTTTTTGCTACCAAAGCATTTCACGTTTCGTCTCACTATGACAGTGCGATTTTTAATTATTTTAATGCGGACGACACGATTTATAAAGCAAGCGTTGAAAACGGCCAAGTGTTGCGTTATGGAGAAAACCCGCATCAGAAAGGGTTTTTCTTTGGCGATTTTGAAGCAATGTTCCACAAACTTCACGGAAAAGAATTGTCTTACAACAATCTTTTAGACGTTGACGCTGCGATAAACTTGATTTTAGAATTTAAAAACAACGAGCCGACTTTCGCAATTTTAAAGCACAACAATGCGTGCGGATTGGCAACAAGAAGCACGATGAGAGAAGCGTATCTTGATGCTTTGGCTGGAGACCCAACTTCTGCTTTTGGCGGGGTTTTAATTGCAAACGGAAAAATTGATGCTGACACGGCAAGAGAAATAAACCAATTATTTTGTGAGGTTGTGATTGCGCCAAGCTATGACGAAAGTGCGATTGAAATTTTATCTGAAAAGAAAAACAGAATTATTTTAGTTCAAAATGAAGTGGAGCTTCCTCAAAGACAGGTTCGTACGTGTTTGAACGGATTATTGGTTCAAGATAAAAATAATGTTACAGACAATAAAGAACAACTAAAGACCGTTACAACAACTCCCCCATCTTCAGAAGAAATTGAAGATTTGTTATTTGCATCAAAAATTTGCAAAAACACAAAATCGAATACCATCGTGCTCGCAAAAAACAGACAGCTTATTGCATCAGGAACCGGACAAACGTCTCGTGTTGATGCATTGAAACAAGCAATTGAAAAAGCAAATAACTTTAATTTTGATTTGAAAGGAGCCGTGATGGCGAGTGACGCATTTTTCCCTTTTCCAGACTGTGTGGAAATTGCTGATAAAGCCGGAATAACTGCTGTAATTCAGCCAGGTGGCTCTATAAAAGATGAGTTGAGTATTGATTATTGCAACGAAAATAAAGTTGCAATGGTATTTACAGGAACACGTCATTTCAAACATTAATTTATGTAACTTTGCATGTTAATTTTTTATAAACATTTTTAACCCAAATAATACTTATGGGATTTTTTGATTTCATGACCGAGGATATTGCGATAGATCTTGGTACCGCTAACACACTGATTATTCACAACGATAAAGTTGTGATTGACAGTCCATCAATTGTAGCTCGTGACAGAGTATCTGGCAAAATCATTGCTGTGGGAAAAGAAGCCAGCTTGATGCAAGGTAAAACCCATGAAAACATAAAGACCATCAGGCCATTGAAAGATGGAGTTATTGCTGATTTCGATGCTTCGGAAAAAATGATCAGCATGTTTATAAAAAGCATTCCTGCACTAAAGAAAAGAATGTTTACCCCAGCACTCAGAATGATTGTTTGTATTCCATCAGGAATCACTGAAGTAGAAATGCGTGCGGTTAAAGAATCTTGTGAAAGAGTAAATGGTAAAGAAGTTTACTTAATTCACGAACCAATGGCTGCTGCAATCGGTATTGGCGTTGATATCATGCAACCAAAAGGAAATATGATTGTGGATATCGGTGGTGGAACTACTGAAATTGCAGTTATTGCCCTCGGAGGAATTGTGTGTGATAAATCTGTAAAAATTGCCGGTGACGTTTTCACAAATGACATCGTATATTACATGAGAACGCAGCACAATCTTTTTGTTGGAGAAAGTACTGCTGAAAAAATCAAAATTGAAATTGGCGCTGCAACAGAAGATCTTGAAACGCCGCCAGAAGACATGTCAGTGCAAGGTCGAGATTTGTTGACTGGAAAACCAAAACAAGTGGAAGTTTCTTTCAGGGAAATTGCAAAAGCATTAGATAAATCTATCCAAAGAATTGAAGATGCCGTAATGGAAACGTTGTCTCAAACGCCACCAGAATTAGCTGCCGATATTTACAACACCGGAATCTATCTTGCCGGCGGCGGATCCATGTTAAGAGGATTGGACAAACGTATTTCTCAAAAAACAGATCTTCCGGTTTACATCGCAGAAGATCCTTTGAGAGCTGTAGTTCGAGGAACAGGAATGGCACTTAAAAACATACCAAAATTCAGAAGCATACTAATAAAATAACAGCATAGTTCATGCAGCAAATACTAAATTTTATATTTAAAAACAGCAATAAGTTGCTGTTTTTGCTGCTTTTGGGCATTTCGTTAGTACTTACAATCCAATCGCATTCTTACCATCGAAGTGAAGTCGTGACTTCTGCCAATTTTATTTCGGGTGGCGTTTATGAAAAAATTCATAACGTTAAAGAATACTTGAACTTAAAAACGCAGAACGAACAGCTGGCGCAAGAAAATGCGATCTTAAAAAAGTTACTTTACAATGCCAAAGATTCTACTGCCATTGTGGTAAAAGACAGCTTGAAAGGGTATCGGGGAATGAACACGATTATTTCAAAAGTGATCAAAAACTCTTATAACGTTAAAGAAAACTATCTGACGCTAAATTCAGGCTCTAAAGCAGGAATAAAACCAGATATGGGTGTTGTCAACGCTTTAGGAATCGTTGGAATCGTTGAACATACGTCTTCAAATTATGCTACCGTAATCAGCGTTCTGAACATAAAATCTCAGATCAATGCTAAGATCAAAAAGTCCAATCATTTTGGAACTTTACGCTGGGACGGAAAAAACACTGGATTTGTTCAGTTGATTGACGTTCCGAGATTGGCAAATGTTCGAAAAGGCGACACGATCGTAACCGGAAATGAATCGGTTACTTTCCCGCCAAATGTGGGAATTGGCATCATTGATAAAATTTATACAGATAAAGAAACCAATTACTTTACGCTGAATGTTCGATTATTTAATGACATGACCAATCTGGGACATGTGTATGTAATTGAAAATTATGAGAAAAAAGAAATTGAAGAATTAGAAGCAAAAACGGAAGCGGAAAATGAATAGTACAGTTTTATTAAATATCGCCCGCTTTGTACTTTTGCTTGCCGCACAGGTTTTAATTTTTAACGAAATTGACTTTTGGGGTTATGTTAATCCGTATCCTTACATCCTTTTTATTCTGCTTTTTCCAGTAAACGGAAACAAATCGGCTTTACTTACCGCAAGTTTCTTTCTAGGAATCGTTATGGATATGTTTTGTGACTCAGGAGGTATTCACGCAACGGCTTGTGTTGTTTTGGCCTATGTCAGACCAACTTTTTTTAAATTTTCTTTCGGTGTAAGTTATGAATACCAAACCGTCAAAATTAACGACAAACTCACGCCTGAACGATTTTCTTTTCTGCTGATTTCGGTTTTCACACATCACATCATTTTGTTTTTATTAGAAATTTTTAAATTAAATTTCATTTTAGACATTTTACTCAGAACCGTATCCAGTTCTATATTTACTTTAATACTTTGTATCATAATTATTTATATATTTAAGCCAAGCACCAAACGATGAGAAAAATATTTTTGCCCTCTTTGATAATTGTTTCTGCAATTGTAATTGTGGCGAGGCTTTTCTACCTTCAAATCATTGATGACTCCTTTATAAAAAAATCTGACAATAACGCGATCAAGATACGATATGAATATCCTGAACGCGGTTACATGTATGATCGAAACGGCGTGCTCCTGGTTGCAAATCAACCTTCTTATGACGTCATGGTAATCCCAAAAGATGTCAAGGATATTGATACTTTAAGTTTTTGCAAACTATTAAAAATTCCCAAAGAAGAATTTATTAAAAAATTAGAAAAAGCAAAGGTGTACAGCCCAAGGCTTCCTTCAGTTTTTTTACCCCAATTAAACAAAAAAGAATATGCTGGTTTTCAAGAAAAGATCAGGAAATTTGAAGGATTTTATATCCAAAAACGTTCGCTTAGAGACTACCAGGTCAATGCCGCAGGAAATGTTTTTGGCTACATCGCGCAAGTAAATGACGCTATTATTGCCAAAAATCCGTATTATAAAAGTGGCGATTTAATCGGAAGACAAGGTGTGGAAGAAGTGTATGAAGAATTTCTTCGTGGCCGCAAAGGTGTAAAATACATCCAGAAAGACCGTTTTAACAGAGATATTGGTTCGTATAAAGAAGGAATATACGATACCGTAGCCGTTCAAGGAGAAGATGTCAAATTAACTTTAGACATTGAACTTCAAAAGTACGGCGAATCTTTAATGATTAACAAACGAGGCGGAATTGTAGCTTTAGAACCGAAAACAGGTGAAATTCTAGCTTTAATTTCGGCACCAACTTACGATCCTGCCTTATTAGTTGGTCGTGATCGATCAAAAAATTATACAAAATTAGACCAAGATACCTTAGGAAAACCATTATATGATAGAGGTTTATTAGCCGAATATCCTCCAGGTTCACCATTTAAAATTATGACTGGCCTAATTGGTTTGCAAGAAGAAGTGATTGATGTAAACTCCAGTTTTGTTTGCCGTCATGGATTTTCTTATGGTCGAGGTGCTTTTATGAAATGCCACGACAACGGTACCAATAATTTACATACCGGTATGGCACATTCATGTAATACTTATTTTGCAAGCGTTTTTAAACTGACTATTGAGAAATATCCAAAACCAGCTTATGGCGTTGATGCGTGGAGCAATCACCTTAAAAGTTTTGGTTTGGGTAATTTTATGGGATACGATATGCCTGCTGGAAGAAAAGGACATATTCCAGATTCAAGGTATTATAAAAGATGGTATCCAAATGGCGGCTGGAGGAGTTCCACCATTATTTCAAATTCTATTGGCCAAGGGGAAGTTTCCACAACACCAATTCAGTTGGCAAACATGATGGCGACTGTTGCCAATGAAGGCTATTATTACACGCCTCACATCATCAAAAAAATTGAAGGCCACACCATTGATAAAAAATACACCACAAAACACGTAACCACTGTTGAAAAACAACATTTCAAACCTATAATCGAAGGATTATTTGGTGTTTACAACGAAGGAACGGGCCGATCATTAAGAGTAGAAGGAATTGATATTTGCGGAAAAACTGGAACAGCAGAAAATTTTACAAAAATAAACGGAGTCAGAACACAACTTACGGATCACTCTATTTTCGTAGCTTTTGCACCAAAAGATAATCCAAAAATTGCTATTGCGGTATTTGTAGAAAATGGATATTGGGGAGCTCGCTGGGCAGGACCGATGGCCAGTTTAATGATCGAAAAATATTTGAAAGGAACAATTACAAGAACTGATTTAGAAAAAAGAATGTTAGAAGGAAGTCTTGAAGCTGAATATGCAAAAGTAACCAGTGGAGAACCATTTACCATCAACAAGTAAAAATAGATGAAAAACCAAAGCATCAAAAATAACATTGACTGGATCACAATCGTTCTCTTTATTTCGCTGGTAATAATGGGTTGGCTGAACATTTATTCTGCGTCTTTGCCAAATGAAGAAACTTCTATTTTTGACATTTCTCAAATTTATGGAAAGCAAATTCTTTTTATAATTCTAACCATTCCTTTAATATTCGTAGTATTGACGCTCGATGCCAAGACCTATGAAAAATATGCCTTTGTCTTTTATGTCATCGGTTTAGTTTCTCTGCTGGGTCTATTCATCTTCGGAAAAACCATTAAAGGTCAAACCAATTGGTACAGCATTGGAGGTTTCACACTACAACCATCCGAATTCGTAAAAACATCAACATCTTTGTTATTAGCAAAATATTTAAGTGATGTACAAGTAAATCTAAAAAACTTTAAAGACCAAATAAAAGCCTTTATAGTTATGGGCGTTCCTTTAGTCTTGATCCTTCTTCATGATACCGGAACCGCCATGATTTTCGTGGCGCTTATCTTTGTTCTTTTTAGAGAAGGGCTGCCTTCATGGTACCTCTGGACCGGATTTTCAGCCATTGTTTTGTTTTTTATGGCCTTGTTGCTAGAACCAGAATATGTGGTAATTGCTGCCATTGCCATCATTTTGGCGCAATTCATTTTATCCCGAAGAATCAACCGAAATCCTATTGCTTCTGCCGTTATTTTTGTGATCATTGTAGGCTTTACTTATTCGGTAGATTTTGTGTACGACAACGTTTTAGAACCCCATCAAAAAGACAGAATCAATGTTTTATTTGGTAAAGATGTCAACATGAAAGCCGAAGGTTATAACTTGAACCAATCTATGATTGCTATTGGTTCTGGTGGCTGGTTCGGAAAAGGATTCTTAGAAGGCACTCAAACAAAAGGCGGTTTCGTGCCAGAACAGCACACTGATTACATCTTCACGACAGTTGGTGAAGAATGGGGATTCATTGGGGCAATAGTTGTAATTTCACTGTTTGTCATCCTTTTACTTCGAATTATCTATCTGGCCGAAAATCAAAAAACAAAATTTAGTCGAGTCTACGGATATTGCGTCGCCACATTTCTATTTGCGCATTTTGCCGTGAATATTTCGATGCTGATCCGTCTGTTCCCAACAATTGGTGTACCGCTTCCGTTCTTTTCTTACGGAGGTTCCAGCCTTTTTGCGTTCAGCATATTGCTCTTTATTTTCATCAAGATGGATGCCAATAAAGTCAACGAATGGTAGTTTTTGAAGCGTAAAATCTAGGCATTTTTGCCTTCCATTTTCCCGCTGGAGTCAGTATCTTTCTTTTTAACCTGAAAAATTTCAGGTTCCCAAAAAAAGAAAGGATACTCACCACCATCGGGGCTAGCCGGAAACTACTTTTCTTTCAGTACGCTAAAAACTCCATGCTTTATAATCACTTCTTTTTTCCAAATCGTTTTCGATCGAATCAGGAAGTGCCGGAAAAAAGTCAATGCCTGTCATTTTTTCAATCTCATCCACAGAGACCACAAACTCATAAAGTGGCCTTTTTGAATTATCATGTGGTACTAAAAAGGCAATCATTTTATAGTTGCCATTCGTTTTGTCAATTAAAATTTTATAAAAATAGTTGGGAACTGACACCTTTTCAGAACCAATTGTTTTAAGATTATCCCTTAATATTCCGCCAGTAACCACATAAATATCTTGATATTTCTGGCTCCAATAGCGTGTTTTTTGTTCTAATCGATTCCAAACCCCACTATTAAAATCGTTCTTTTGAGGAGAAATATTAGACGTGTAAAAAGTATCATCAAAAGCTTCTTTAGAAAAATTCATATCTCCCGCAGGGCAAAGATGCCCTCTATCATATCCTGAATTTTTATAATTCCGATAATCTGCTGATTTGGTTTTTACTTTAGGATCTGAAATAAAATACGGCCTTTTATAATTGCCTTTATTAACATTTGCTCCTTTAAGCTCATAGAAAACCCATTCTGCCTGTTCGTGATCTTCACTGTAAGAAAGCACATAATTATCGTGATAAACGACAGCGCCAGTGGTTGAAGAAGGTGCCATTGCCCAGTTGCTTCCGGTTGCAATTTCACCATCTGAATTTTCATTACCGTTTTCAACAATACTTTTCGATTGGGCGGTTTCCGTTTCAAAAACTGATTTATTTTGGTCTATATAATAGGCTGTTGCTAAAAAGATGGCGCTTAGCAAAAAAAGAATGCTTTTTTTATTCATTATTAATTCTAAAAAATGTTTTTACTTGTTATATAATTTTATTTTGGCTCGCTATTTGTTTTTATATTAGCCTAAATTATTGATTTTAAAATCAAAACCTAAAATACATCATTTATGAAAGCGAAAATTATTTTTACAGCACTATTATTAATCGCATCTCAATTTAGCAACGCTCAAAATACACCGCCAATAAAGGAAACTACAAAGCTCCAAAAAGAAATTACACTTTCAAAAGAAGAAAAAAAAATATTAAAAGAACAGGAACGCGCCTTGAAAGTTGCTGAAAAAGAACAGAAAGCTTTAGAAAAATCTCGAAAGAAAGCTGAAAAAGAACAAAAAAATTATACTAAGAAACTAAGAAAAATTGCTTCTGCTGAAAAAAGCTGTGAAAAAGCAAAGAAAAAATTAGCCAGCGAAGAAAAGTCTTTTGAAAAAAATAAAATAAAATATGACAAAAATACTGCAAAAGGCACCATGACTGTAACTGAAGTTGCCAACCAAAATATCAAGCTAAACAAACAGCAAATCAAAATTAAAGAGCTGGAAGCAAAAGTTCAAAAAGAACAGCAAAACTTGATTAAAGCAAGAGGATAATAAAAGCAAAACCACCTAATTGGTGGTTTTTTTTATACTAAATACTTTTGATCACAAATTCACTTCTTCTGTTAAGTTCGTGTTGTTCTTCATTGCAGGCCTCTTCGGGAATGCATTTCACGATTTGAACGGTTTCCCCATAACCTCTCGAAGAAATTCGATTTTTCGGAATTCCGTTTTCAATAAAATATTCGCGTGTTGATTTTGCTCTCTTTTCAGAAAGATCAAGATTGTATCTATTGTTTCCTCTGACATCTGTGTGTGAGCCAATTTCCACTATCATTTCTGGGTATCGTTTCATCAAATCAATTACTTTATTCAAAATTGGTTTTGACTCTTTTCTGATGTACCACAAATCATAATCAAAGTAAATGGGTTCGGTTTTGATGACCAAACGGTCTTTGTCTTTGACCACGTCTTTTTCCGTTGCCAAAAGATTTTCAATGCGTTCTTTCTTTTTTGTTTCCGCAATTTTAGCATCTTCCTTCTTCTTCAATATTGCTTTTTTCGCATCCTCTTTTTTCTTTGTTTCAGCTATTTGTTTCTCATAAACTTTAGCTTTCTCTTCCTCCTTTTTCTTTTCTAGCAAAGCAATTGTTTCTTCTTTTTTGATTTCCTCAAAAGATTTCAAAGCCATCGAAGCATCATTGGTTTTGTTTCTTTCTTTATTTAATTTTAAAGCTCTCGAGTTTTCCGTATATTTTTCTTTAGATGCAAAAACCAAGTATGCCTTTTCACAACCGCCCGTAAAACTGAATTTTCCATCTGATGAAGTAGTGATTTTTTGAATTTCAGTTTTAGTAACGTCTTGCAAAATAACCACTGCATTTTCTAAGGGCAATTTTGTGGTTTCATCTGTTATGATTCCTGAAATCAACTGCTGGCAATCTTGAACAATTAAAGGCTTTGTTTCTGTAATTTGATAAATATCATCATTGCCCTTCCCGCCTGGCCTATTGGAAGACAAATAACCAATTCCGGTATCCGAATCCATCGAATAGGCGAAATCATCATAACCTGAATTCACAGGAAATCCAACATTTACAGCTTCAGAAAACTGTCCTTTTTTAAGCTCCGAAACAAATACATCAAGCGAACCAAAACCCATTTTTCCATTGGAAGAATAATAAAGCTTTCCGTCTTTTGAAACAAAAGGAAATTGTTCTTTGTGTTTTGTATTGATCGTTGGACCAAGATTTACCGACTTTCCAAAACTGCCACCGTTTATTTTTACTGAAAAAATATCAAAAGAACCAATACTTCCGGGCATATCCGAAGCAAAATACAATGTT
The DNA here is from genome assembly GCF_003865365.1 of Flavobacterium macacae. Classification (GTDB taxonomy): domain Bacteria; phylum Bacteroidota; class Bacteroidia; order Flavobacteriales; family Flavobacteriaceae; genus Flavobacterium; species Flavobacterium macacae. The sequence goes on from NZ_RQVR01000002.1 coordinate 183,949, forward strand.
TGCTCATCAGCACTTAAGGCAGGATGTTCTGTAGAAAATGCATCGCTATTAAACGGAAGCGATTTTACATTTGTCCATTCTCCGTTTTCAAAATCTGCCGAAAAAATCTGCAGGTGCGACACTTTATTTTTGTCTTTTCCTTTTATTCCATCCACATAATTGTTTCTTGTGAAATACATTTTTTTCCCATCTTTTGTAAAAACTGCATTTGACTCGTGCATTTGTGTATTGATAACTTTTGAAAATGCGACTGTAATGGCCTCAGATTTTGAAAAATCTACAGATGAAACTGCATGCAGATCAAGATAATTTTCATTGTTCCATTTGTATTTTTTACTGTCATTTGTTGGCGAAGCAAAAATTAATTTATTCCCAAATTGCACGGCTCCAAAGTCTGATTTTTCAGTATTAATTGGAAGGTTCTTGATGTCAAAACGATTTCCAATGGATGCAATATTTTCTAAAACAACAATTTCCTTATCAAAATCTGCCAGCTCTTTTTCTGATAAAATCATTTGGTTTCTTAAAACAACATTCGCTTCCTCATAATTTCCAGAAGCTTTTAAAGCGTGGGAATATCTAAAAAAATATTTCTCGTCTATTTTATTCGGATAATTTTTAACTAAAAAACGGTACCAGCGTTCCGCATTTTTTAAGTCATTTGTAAAATAATAAGCATCGGCCAGGTTTTTTACAATTTCAAAACTGCGCTCTTCTTTGATCACATTTTCATATAAAGGAATGGCGTCGCTGTAAAATGTACGGTCAAAATAAGCATTTGCACGAGACAAATCTTGAGATTGCGCCACACATAATGATGCTGAAAAAACCAACGCAATTAAAAGTATAATTCTTTTCATAATATCTATTTTAGAAGAATCTTGGTGATTTGTCGTATCCTTTTTTCATCAAATTCAAGTCAAAAAGCATAAATACTTCATGAGTTCCTGAGTTAAATTCGCCCAAATTGGTCACCGTATAATCATACGCATAACCGATTCGAAGATTTGGCAAAACTTTGAAATTCACCAAACCACTCACCGCGTCATCTAATCGATAAGAAACCCCAAATTCAAGTCGGTCATAAAGTAAAGCATTGGCAGAAAAATCGGCAACCATCGACGCTCCCGAAACTGCTTTTGCCATAAAGGACGGTTTCAATTTTAAATTTTCACTGATTTGAAAAACATAACCTGCTGTCAGGAACATATGGACATTTTCTGAGCCAAACCTGCTGACACCGTTTAGTTCTTCAAGATGCTTTGTGGAAAGAAGATTTGGCGCAGAAAATCCGACATAATAGGTATCTGTAAAATAAAAAGCACCTGCGCCAATATTTGGAAACGTGCTGTTTATATTTTGGTTGAATGCGGGATCGGTACTTGTAGCGCCACTTTCCAATTCAAATCCGTTAAAATTAGTTTCAAAAATTGTCACACCCGCTTTAATACCTAAAGACAGCCTGTGATCATTATTCAATTGCAAAATATAGGCAAAGTCTGCAAAAATATTATTCTCTTTTTTGGCACCGTCGCCAATATCGTCTGAAATTAATGACAATCCGAGTTCAATTTTTTCACTTACGGGCGTGTGTGCAAAAAAGGTAAATGTTTTTGGACCTCCAACTGCCCCAACCCATTGCGTTCTGTACAACCCGCCGAGATTTAAAATCGATGGAGTTGCTGTCGCATACGCCGGATTTATCACATTCATATTATACATATAATGCGTGTATTGCGGATCTTGCTGTGCGTGTACTTTATTTAAAAAGCACAAACAAGTGATAAAAAGTAGTATTTTTTTCATCTAAATTCTGTTTAAAAGGTATTGATGACTATTATCGGTTTAAATAAAGTCGGCCTTGTTGCGGTGCTTTATTGTCTTTATTGAAATTGACAATATAAAAATAGACGCCATTTGGAGCAACACCATCAGACATGGCTCCCTTGTTGCTTCTTCCGTCCCAATCTGGTGTGTTTCTGTTTCCTTTATACATCAGATTTCCATAGCGATTGTATATTTCTAAGCTAAAATTCTGGAACAAAAATTCAATATCCGGAATATTAAAAGTGTCATTAATTCCATCTCCGTTAGGAGAAAAACCATCCGGAATCATTAATGAATATTGGTTTTGATCACAATTTAAAAGCGAAACCGTGACTACTAAAGCATTTTGCGAAATGCAACTTGAAACTGGAGAAGAATCGAATCCGTAATAAGTGGCACCGTCTTGAAGGATTTCTGAATCTGACAATTGAATTCCTCCGAAAGGAGCATTATACCACATTAAATTTCCTGTAAAATTTACGTTTTGGCTCAAATCAAAAAGTGCTGGAGCCGGAGATGTCAATCCGCAAAAATTCTGTCCGCCACTATGTAAAGTGGGTGCACTGATTTCATTTACAACCACAGAAACCATCGTTTTTGGAGAAATACAGCCTAGAAGGGACATTTCTGAAACATAATAACTTCCTGTTACCAACGGACTGGCATTGCTCAAAGGCGTGGTGCTCGTCGGGCTGTCAAACCATTGAAATTCAGATCCATTCGGAACCAAATCTTGAACAACGGCGTTTTCATTTATGCAAAATTCTAAATCTGTTGCAAAAGGCGCCTCTGGATTTTCGTTTATGGTAAAAGTTTCTGAAATTCCATAATTTAAAAGTCCGCAGGTTGTGGTGACATTAATAATATCTTGCAGAATAAAAGTTGTATCACCTGTATTTGGAAGTGAACTTATAGGAATTGTAAGGGTTGCATTTCCATTAGAAACGGGCAAAGTGGCGGTTCCTGAATTTGTATTTGCTCCAATTAAATCATAATTTATCTGAACATTTGTCATTGTTCCTAGACCTCCGATATTTACAGTTACAGGCTGATTTTCACAAACATCGCTAATGGTAATAAATAGGTTAGCCCCTTGAGGAACTGGATTTAACATAAATGTTTGCGCTAAGGAGGCTGTATTTTCGCAACCTGTTTGAAGATTTACAATATGTATGATCGTGATTGTTGTTTCGCCAGCGTTCGAAAGCAAGTGGAACGGAATTATAAAATTAGAAACACCGCCAACTACAGTAAATTGAACAATTTGATTTGTAACCGTATTGCTTCCTGATAAATTGTAAGTAATTTCATAAATTCCGTCAGTCAAATTTGTATTTCCTGAAAGCGTCACCTGCACATCTGAATCCTCACAGGCATCACTGATTGTCAATGTACCGATATTAATTTTCGGCAATGGATAAACATTTAAAATATCAAAAATAGTTCCAATGATATGATCACAAGCTCCATAACCTCCAGTTTCATGAATGGAAACAATGCTTATCGTGTAAGCACCAACCAGCGGAAAAGAAATGCTTGGAATTGGAAATGTAACCACTCCGTTTACAAAATTTGCTAAAACAGTATTTCCTGAAGGAATCGGTCCCGTAATTTGATATTGAATCGAATACTCTCCATTTGGAACAGCTTCAATTCCTTGTGTCAATGTTGCCATAAAAGAAGCAAGTCCAATTTCATCTTCACAAATATCTGAATCTACCACCAAAATGGAACCTGTAAAATCAATCTGCTGTTCTATCACAATCAAAACGGTAGAAGTCATTGCAGTACAGATTGGATGTGAAGGTTTTACTGTGTAGCTAAAAGAATATTCGCCCGGCCCAAAAGTATTATAGATATTTTGAACATTTATAAAAGTATCCTGAGGACTCGACAATTCAGATGTTCCGTTCTCAGACCACTCTCCTCCCGCATCTTGACCCGTCAAATAATTCAATAAATTTAAATTTGAATACTGGGACAAATCTTCAGAATCGCACAAAATTAAATTTTGAGGACTTCCTGAATCTGGCGCCGGATGAACAGTCACGTTAATAATCGTACTGTGCGCAGGACAAGTTCCAATTGCCGGCATGGTATACGTAAATTGAAAAGTTCCCAAACCCGAGGTTGTCGCGTTCAATAGATTACCTGTTAATGAACCGGTATTGCTGTCATCAGACCAGGTTCCGTTAATTTGGGGATTCGGAAAATTGCCAATAAATTGAAAAAGATTCACAGCAGCATTATCATCACAGGCGGAACCATTAGGATTGTTAACACCTGAATATCCTCCAACCGTTACCGTGACAGTTGCCACATTGTCAACACAAGAAGAATTATTTACAGTGTAAACAAAAACATACATATCGCTTTCATTTACATTTTGAACATTTAAAATTCCCGTATTCACATTCAGTCCTCCAGATTGCTGTAAATCTGTCCAAATCCCTCCCGGTGTTGGGCTTCCTCCTAATAACGAAAAAAGATTGACGGTCTGGTTGGCAACATTTGGAATATCACAAATTGTAATACTTGCGTCTTCACCAGCACATTGTGCGTTGCTACTGCCAGAAAATAGGATTAGAAAAAGTAAAAAAATTGTATGCGAAAAATTGGCTTTAAACAAGCAACTAATTTTTGGGGACATAAAATTAAGTTTAAGTTGTAGTAAAAATATCGTAATTTTTTACATAATCACTTAAATTTTAAAAAAAAAATACAGAAAATATACGTTAATTTTTATTAATTTTTAACATCAAGTGCATCACGAAGTGCATTTCCCATCATCATGAAAGCCAATGTCAGGAACATAATGGCAAGACCCGGAACCATGGCCAAATAAGGCTTATCAAGAATGATATCTCCATAATAATCCTTAATCATGCCACCCCAACTCGGTACCGGCGGTTGCGCACCCAGCCCTAAAAAGCTCAAGCCACTTTCTACCAATATTGCAGAAGCAAAATTGGCCGCAGAAATCACGATTACGGGCGCCATGATATTCGGCAGAATATGGTGCACGATGATTCTCAAATTTTTATATCCCAGCGCTTTTGCCGCAGTCACATATTGCATTTCCTTTACTGAAATAATTTGCCCGCGGACCACCCTGGCAACTTCCACCCACATGGTTAACCCGACGGCCACGAACACTTGCCAAAAACCTTTTCCAAGGCTTAAAGTAATTGCGATTACCAATAGCAACGTGGGGATGGACCAGATAATATTGACCAGCCACATTACAAATGCGTCGATTTTTCCGCCATAATAACCGCCGATTGCCCCGAAGAAAATGCCAACAATCAAGGAAATAATTACGGCTACAAATCCGATGGAAATCGAAACTCTAGAACCTACTAACATTCTACTCAAGTAATCTCTTCCGGCTTTATCTGTTCCTAAATAAAATTTTTGGGTGGAAATATATTCTTTTGAAATTTCTTCTAAATTACTATAACCCGGAAAATCGCTTAAAGTCGCTTCTTTTTGAATCATAACTTTTGGATCATCATTATACAACGTATAAATCAGTTCTTCTCCTGCAATTTTATAGCTCGAAATCGGTTCTTTTGAAAACTCTTGCGGACTTCCGAAAAAGAAATCCCAAAAACTTTTTTGCGGTTCATCTTTTAAAGGAATGGAAAGCATCTGCACTTCAAAACCCGGCTTTTGCGAACGGATTGTCAAATCGCCCCAATTGGCATTTTCTGAATTGTCAGGTGCCAAAACATAGGCAAAAATTGAAAGCAGAATCAAAACTACGATAAATCCAAAACTGAAAACGCCCCAGAAATTTCTTTTAAATTTCTGGAGCGCTATTCCTGTTAATGATTGTGTGGATTTATACAATTTATGATCTAACTAATTTTTCTTTTTTATTTTTCAAATTTACAGTTCCTTTTTGTGAATCGGGCTGCAAATCATCTAAAACATTTAAAGCTTCTTCAACATACACATCTTTTGAAAGGCTTTCGTGCCAACGATCTCTTTTTTCTTTTAAAGTTTCGTCCTTTTTAACCATTTCATCTTCGTAAGGCAAAGATGTGAATTTTAAATTATTTATATAGCTCGAAATGGCTTTATATTTTTTTGCTTTTAATTCAAGTGCTGTTTGTTCTTGCTTAAATTTATCAATATTCAGGTGAAAATCATTTTCATCTTGGCGTTGCTTGATCCATTTTGCATTTTCTTCAATCAATTGAAATTGAGGATTCTGCTCCATTCTTTTTTTGCTTTTTTCAATGGCAAGATCAAAGTTCCCTTGTTTTGTCCACACTTTATAATCTGCCGGATCAATTTTGTCCCATTTCATCGCATTATCGATATCGCGTTCTCCCATTTTTAAGTAAGAATACCTGTCTGGCAAAGCTACATCGCTGCTCACTCCGTTTAATTGCGTAGAACCACCGTTAATTCGGTAAAATTTTTGCGTAGTCGTTTTTAGCGCACCCAAATCTCCCATTGAATTTCCGCGGACAAATTGGTTCAAATCAATTACATTTTGCACGGTTCCTTTTCCGTAGCTTTGCGTACTTCCAATGATGATGCCTCTCTTATAATCCTGGATCGCAGCCGCTAAAATCTCAGAAGCCGAAGCTGAAAATCCGTTGATCATCACCACCAATGGTCCGTCCCACTGAATTTTTGGATCAGTATCAGAAAGAACTTCTTTGTTTTTTCCAGCTGATTTGATTTGAACAATCGGGCCTTTGTCAATAAACAATCCCGCAATGTCCACAACTGTTTTCAAGGAACCGCCCCCATTATCACGAACATCCATTACGATTCCTTGAACACCCGCTTCTTTTAAACGCTCTACTTCTTTCGCAACGTCTTTTGCAGCGTCACGACTATTTCTGTCTTCAAAATCAATGTAAAATTTAGGTAGATAAATGATTCCGTATTTTTGACCATTTTTCTCTACAACACTTGATTTCGCATAGGTTTCTTCAATTTCCACTTCGTCTCTGATGATTGAAATAATCTTGATTGTTCCATCATTTCTTTTCACCGTTAGGCGCACTTCAGTACCTTTTGGTCCTTTAATTTTTTTAACCACATCGTCCAAACGCATACCTACAACGTCTACTGCTTCTTTATCACCTTGAGCAACTTTTAAAACCACATCGCCCGGCTCTAATTCTTTTCCTCTCCAAGCCGGTCCTCCAGAAATCAATTCTGTAATTTCTGTAAAATCATTTTTCTTTTGGAGGCGCGCTCCAATTCCTTCTAATTTCCCACTGATGCTTACGTCAAAGCGCTCTTTGTCATCTGGCGCAAAATATGAAGTGTGCGGATCAAAACGTGTTGCGATTGAATTGATGTATACTGAAAACCAATCGTCACGGTCTAAATCTTTGATAAAACCAAAATATTCGTCTAATGATTTCAGCTGGCTTTCTCTTGTTTCTTTTTCCAGAACGTCAAAAGGTTTTTTCTCAATTGCCTTTTTTTCTTTAGCCTTTTTTTCTGCTTTTGCCTCCGCTGATTCTGAGGATTCAGGAGAGAATTCATCATCCACAACGTCTTTTCCCTCTTGAATCTCTAATTTATTGGTAAGCGAAGCCAACGTCGAAAGCTTTATTTGCTTGTACCAACGGTCTCTTAATTCGCTGTCATTTTTGGCAAAAGGAAGTTTTTCATAATCGGTGTTGGTCACTTCGTCTTTTTTATAGTCAAAAGGTTTTGATAAAATATCTTTGTAATATTTTTTACTCTCTTCTATTCTTTTTTCCAAGCGAGAATAAGTCAGATCAAAGAAACTCAAATCTCTACTTAAAATTTGATCATCAATTAAAGTTTCATATTTACTGAATTCATCAATATCTGCCTGCACAAAAAAACGTTTTGAAGGATCTAATGCTTCAATATAGCTTTTGTATACACCTTTTGAGAATGCATCGTCGATTTTTGCAGGATCATAATGTCCTTTTTCAATTACGAACGTCAATAATTCTAAAAGCAACCTGTCTTTTTCGGGATCGTTTTTTACCTCACGAGGCACAAAACTCCATAGTGCTGCAGCAAGTGCAACGACCAATATCAATATTTTATAGTTTCGTTTCATAAATTTCATAATAGCATTCATCAAATTTTGACTAAATTACTGAAAAAATTATGCCATGATTGGTAAAACCGCATAATTTTTTGTTAAAGATGAATTTCTCTTTTTCCAAGGAAACATCAATCGTGCCAAAAGAATTTAACCGGATTCAAAGTTATATAATTTTGCAGCATTCAAAAACTTTAAAAAAGGTTATTTTTGTGATTATGAAATTTGATTTTATACCGCTATATTGTACACAAATCAGATTCTTTAATAGCCCCGATTGCAACGAAAAGCCCGGAGGCCAAAAAGCGTATTTTTCTTGACGCAAAAGAGCGACCGAAGGAAGCTCCTTTTGTGGCAGTAGAAAAAAAGCTTTTGGACGAGGACTTGAAGTGAAAAGCGGGAAATAGCTTCAAAAAAATATGACAAAAAAACCTTTGATTCTGGTAACCAACGACGATGGGATTTCGGCTCCAGGAATTCGCGCTTTGATTAGCGTCATGAAAGAAATTGGCGAAGTGGTGGTGGTGGCGCCTGACAGTCCGCAATCTGCGACGGGACACGCAATCACGATTAACAGCACTTTGTACCTCAATAAAATCACCAACGACAAGGATGTGGACATTGAATATTCGTGCTCAGGAACTCCGGTGGATTGCGTCAAATTTGCGGTAAACGAGGTTTTGAAACGCAAACCAGACCTTTGTGTTTCTGGAATTAATCATGGGTCAAATTCCTCGATCAACGTGATTTACTCCGGAACGATGAGCGCTGCGGTGGAAGCTGGTATTGAAGGAATTCCGGCAATTGGATTTTCGCTTTTGGATTTTGACTGGAATGCGGATTTTGAGCCTGCAAAGAAATTTGTGAAGAAAATTGCTTTGGAAGTTTTGGAAAACGGCTTGCCCGAAGGCGTAATTTTAAACGTAAATTTCCCCAAATTATCAGAGAAAGAAATTAAGGGAATCAAGGTCTGCCGCCAAGCAAAGGCAATGTGGCAGGAAAAATTTGACAAGCGAACTTCGCCGATGGGACGCGATTATTACTGGCTTACCGGTAAATTTGTAAACCAAGACAATGGTGAAGATACCGACGAATGGGCATTGGCAAATGGCTATATTTCTATGGTTCCGGTGCAATTTGACTTGACGGCGCATCATGCGATCCAGAATTTGAACACTTGGAAATTAAACGATAAAAATTAATTTCATTTTAGAAAAAAACATGAAATATTACATAATTGCAGGCGAAGCTTCGGGCGATCTGCACGGTTCGAACTTGATGAAATCATTATATAAGGAAGATCCAAATGCCGAAATCAGATTCTGGGGAGGCGACTTGATGGAAAAAACCGGCGGTACTTTGGTCAAACATTACCGCGAATTGGCATTTATGGGTTTCGCGGAAGTCGTGATGAACTTGAAAACGATTTTGAACAACATCAAAGTCTGCAAAGCTGATATTTTAAAATTTCAGCCCGATGCCATTATTTTTATTGACTATCCTGGTTTTAACATGCGAATTGCAAAATGGGCGAAGAATTTAAAAATTCCGACGCACTATTATATTTCACCGCAAATTTGGGCTTGGAAAGAAAATAGAATCAAAGAAATCAAACGCGATGTCGATTTTATGTATGTGATTCTTCCGTTTGAGAAGGATTTTTATGAAAAGAAGCATCATTTTCCGGTGGAATTTGTCGGACATCCTTTGATTGACGCCATTCACGATAGAGAACCTGTTGATGAGGCGACTTTCAGAGCGTCATTTAATCTGGATGAAAAGCCTATTATTGCGCTTTTGCCTGGAAGTCGCAAACAGGAAATTTCGAAAATGCTTACCGAAATGCTTTCTGTAGTTAAGGATTTTCCGAAGTATCAATTTGTAATTGCAGGTGCTCCGAGCCAAGATTATGAATTTTATGCGCAGTTTTTAAATAATGAAAATGTACATTTTATCTCCAATCGAACGTATGATTTATTGAGCGTTTCGACTGCGGCGCTCGTAACTTCTGGAACTGCTACTTTGGAAACCGCATTATTTAAGGTTCCAGAAGTGGTTTGCTACAAAGGAGGCTGGATTTCATATCAAATTGCCAAGCGGATCATTACCTTAAAATACATTTCTCTTGTCAATTTAATTATGGATCAAGAAGTGGTAACTGAATTAATTCAAGGCGAATGCAATCCGAAAAAAATCAAAGCGGAACTGCATAAAATTTTAGAAACAGAGCATCGAAAAAAAGTTTTAGAATCGTATGAAATTTTAGAAAAAAAGCTTGGTGGCATTGGCGCGAGCCAAAAAACAGCACATCTAATTGTTGATAAACTGAATTCATAACACAGAATTAACACACTGATTTAATTTGCTTTATTTCAGATACATACAATTCCGATTCTAAGAATTTCCTCTCCGTAAAAAATAGTTATTAACAAACTTTTAATAAGTTATTTTTCGACTTAATGGAAATTATGCTATATTTGAGAAAAATTATATAATAATCTTTTTTAATCATCGTTTATAAATTAAACTTTCATTATTGAAAAACTAAATTAATTCTCCGGAATTTTATTAATAAATCTAAAGCAAATTCGCCCCATGAGTTTTTGTTTTTGCTGAAAAATAAAAAATAAAATATGTCTGCAAAAAAAATCTTGTCCCTGTTCTTGCCAATCGCATTATTGGTTACCACTTTAGGAAACGCACAAATCATCACCTCTAAAAAAGAAGCTGTAAAAAAAGGCGTTTACCAAAAACCTGAAGAAAAGAAAAGCGTTGCTACAATTGTAGACAAACCGATTCCTGCTACAAAACAAGTTGCATCAGTTGAAAAACCAAAAGCGACAAAAAATACAAAATCTTCTAAAAAGAAAAACGTTATTGTTGAAGAAGAACAATCAGACTTGGTCGTTTCTTCACCAACAGATAGCTACTTATCGCTTCAACTGATCAACAACGCTATGGAATTTCTTGGCGTGAGATACAGAGGCGGCGGTACCACAACTGCCGGAATGGATTGCTCTGGAATGGTAACTGCAGTTTTCAACTTGTTTGACATTAAACTTCCAAGAAGCTCGAATCAGATGGCACTTGTTGGAGAGAAAGTTCAAGGTGACGATATTAAAAAAGGTGATTTGATTTTCTTTAGAACCAACGGAAGAAAAGTAATCAACCACGTGGGTGTGGTTGTTGAAAAAATTGGTGAAGAAATTAAATTTATCCACGCATCTACAAGCAAAGGTGTGATCGTTTCTTCAACTGACGAAGCGTATTACAAAAAAGCTTTTGCACAAGTCAACAGAGTTATTCAACAATAATTAAGAATTTGTTATAAAATTTCAGTATTTTCGATTTATGAAAATACTGAAATTTCCATTATCCAGAATTTGCATTTGGTTCATTTTGGGGTTATTAACCTCTTTTTATCTAAATGCAAGCCCAAAGACCGCCTTAGTTCTTTTGGGTTGGGTTTCTATTTTCTTTGTCCTTACCTATTACTTATCAATAAAGCGTTTAGACCAAAAAATATATTTTGGAATAACGACGTATGCGCTTTTCTTTTTAATTGGAATTTCGACACAATCACTTCACAACAAACGGTTTTTTGAAAATCATTATGTAAACAAATTTAAATCAGAAAAGAATTATTTTGTTGGGATTACTTTAATTGAAAAACTAAAAAGTGGCGCTTCGAACGAAAGATATATTGCTGCAGTCACTTCATTGGATTCACTCAAAACCCAAGGTAAAATTCTTTTCAACATTAGGAAAGACAGCTTAAACCAAAAACTTGAAATCGGATCGCAGTTGCTTTTTTATGGCGAAATCTATAAACATCGAGAACCGAACAATCCGAACCAGTTCAACTATGGAAAGTATCTTGAGAACAAATCGATTTACGGACAGGTTTATGCCGATGCATCTGAGTTAAAAGTCAATGCGAAGCTTGAAAAAAACATGTGGTACTACGCCGCCGCATTTCGAAATCGAATTATAACTAATTTAGAGAAATCAGGTTTTGCAAAAGAAGAATTGAACGTAGTAATCGCTTTGATTCTTGGGCAACAGCAAGACATTTCTCCAGAAGTCTTAAAAGACTACCAATTGGCCGGAGCAGTCCACATTCTCTCTGTTTCAGGGCTGCACGTGGGTTGCATTATGATTGCCATTGGATTCTTGCTAAAACCTTTGCCAAAAACAAAATTTGGAGAACTTTTAAAACTCTTTATCATCATCGCATTTTTATGGCTTTTCGCATTGATTGCAGGATTTTCTCCTGCAGTTACGCGCTCTGTCGTAATGTTTACTTTCGTGGCTATAGGCAAATATTCCAACCGAAAAACCAACATTTTTCATACACTGATTGCCTCAATTTTCTTTATTCTTTTAGTAGAGCCTTCTTTTATTTTTGATGTCGGATTTCAATTGAGTTATTGTGCCTTGTTTTTTATCGTTTGGCTGAAACCGATTTTTGATAAAATTTGGATGCCTGGAAACAAGATTTTGAAATACATTTGGGGAATACTTGCCGTATCATTTGCGGCGCAGATTGGTGCTTTTCCGTTGAGCGTTTATTATTTCCATCAATTTCCAGGACTGTTTTTCGTGACTAACTTGCTGGTTTTGCCGTTACTCGGAATCATTTTGGCTTTGGGCGTTTTTGTAATGCTTTGGGCTTCCATAACAGCAGTTCCTAAACTTCTGGCCAAGCTTTTAGAATACAGTATTTTTGTCTTGAATAAAATCATCAATTGGGTCGCTTCTTTTGAATCTTTCATTTTTCAAGATATTTCGTTTAATTGGCAGATGTTGGCTACGTGTTATTTGATGATTTTTGCTTTTGCAATTTGGATTATGAAACCTAATTTCAAGAAATTAAGTTTGGCGCTTGTCGCGTTGTTAATTTTTCAGATCACTTATTTAGGAACAGAATATTTGAACCAAAGCCAAGAAGAATTTATTGTTTTTAATGCTAAAAAAACTACGCTGCTTTCTGAAAGAAAAGGAAAAAATATCATCGTTTATTCAAATGATTCGCTTTCCGAAGCAACTATGAACTTTGCCTTAAAACCGTACTTAGTGGGTAACTTTGCTTCTATTTCAAAGACCGAAAAGATTTCAAACTTATCCTATTTCAACAAAAATAAAATCCTGATCATTGATAGTTTGAGCGTGTTTCCTGAAAACTTGAATCCGGATATCCTGATCTTGACACAATCGCCAAAGTTGAATTTGGAGCGAATAATACAAAAATCTAAACCAAAGATGATTGTTGCCGACGCATCCAATTACAAAACCTACGCAATGCGCTGGAAAGAAACGTGTGAAAAAGAAAAAATCCCTTTTCATTCTACTGTTGAAAAGGGATTTTATAAATTATCTAAAGAAAATTAAGCCTTTATAAGCGGCAATAATTGTTCTGGAGTGTGGTAACCAACGATTGGGCTTTGCACTTCTCCTTTTTTATCTAAAATGTACATTGAAGGATATCCTTGCACTTTTAAAAACATGGTGAAATCGTGCACACCGTTTCTTCCTTTTCTTGCGGGATCAAACTTTGGATTCGTGTATTTTTTTCCTTTGTAAGTCACTTCAGAATTACCTTCAGCATTGAATTTTACTGCATAATAATTCTTATTGATGTATTCAGAAACTTCTTTTGTTTGAAATGTATTTTTATCCAACATTTTGCAAGGTCCGCACCAATCTGTGTAAACGTCCATAAAGATTGGTTTTGGCTTTTTCTTTTGAGCTGCCAAAGCTTCGTCTAAAGACATCCATTTTATTTCTTGAGCCTGCACCGTTGCATAAGAACCAACAGCTAACAATAGCACTAATAATAGTTTTTTCATTTTATTATAATTTTAAAAGATTGGTATCAAAAATGATGCCGCGTTTATCGTACACCGTGCATTAATTTTTTCAATACCGGGTTTAACGCCATTACCAATAATCCGGCTACGATAGGAACTATTGTAAAGATTAAGAAAAACGTTGACAAAGAATATTCTTTTGTAATGTTTTCAATTTGCCCACCTGCAACGGCTGCTAATTTGTTTCCAATTGCAATGGCCAAATACCACATACCAAACATAAAAGCGATCATTCGTGCAGGCACTAACTTAGACACATAAGACAAACCAACTGGCGACAAACATAGTTCTCCGATGGTATGCAAAAGGTAAGCAAAAATCAACCAAATCATTGAAACTTTAACACCGTCAGTGATCCCGTAAGAACCATACGCTAACAACCCAAAACCTAAAGCCATGATGATCAATCCCATTCCGTATTTTACAGCTGCAGGAGGATTGTATTTACTGTCCCAAAGTTTAGAAATAGTAGAAGCGAAAGCAATGATAAAGAAGGAGTTTAGAATAGAAAACCAGCTTGGATCAATTTCTGAAGCTGTTTTTGTAAATTCACTATAAAGCATCCAAATACAAATTCCCCAAACACCTAAAAATGTGATCACAAGCACGACATTCGAAAGAAATGCTTTTTTCCAAGTTTGTTTCCCAAGTAGAAACAAAACCCAACTAATGATCAACAACGGAACAACAGTTAAAAGCGTGTTGATAATATTAAAAGTTGTCAAAGAAGCACCTACTAAAGTTCTGTCGACATTATCTCTTGCAAAAAGCACTAAAGACGAGGCCGCTTGCTCAAATGACATCCAAAAGAAAATGGTAAAGAAAGCAAAAACGATTACAGCAATCATACGGTCTCTAACTACTTTTGTATATCTGATAAGTCTTGAAATGATTAAAACAATAAACAAAACAAGAGCTGTCAAAATCATAAAAATAGCACCGTCTAAGTTTCCAACTTTAAAATCAAAAACATTGATTCCGCCAATTTTAGACAGCGGATCATTAAACGCATACACCAAACCGATAACCGTAGTGATGACAATTAAAATATAGTCAATGTTTGTAAAAGGATTTCTTTTGTCTTCTTGATTTGTAGAAAGCCTAGATTGCTCAATAGCAGCATCTCTTTTTGCTTTCGTAGGAACTTCTCCAATGTTTCCGAATAAGGGTTTTGCTAACCAAAATTGGATGGTTCCCAATAACATAAAAACACCAGCTAATCCAAATCCCCAGTGCCATCCTAAGTTTGAAGCTAAATAACCACAAAGCATCATTCCGAAAAAAGCTCCGGCATTCACTCCCATATAGAAAATGGTATACGCCCCATCTTTTTTCTCAGGGAAATTTTTATACATTTCAGAAAGGATCGAAGTCATGTTTGGTTTGAAAAAACCAGTTCCAATAACTAATAATCCCAATCCAAGATACAACATAAATGGTGTGTCAATGAACATTGCGGCATGCCCTAAAGTCATAATGACTGATCCGAGCACTACAGCCCAACGATATCCTAAATACCTGTCAGCAATAATACCCCCAAAAATAGGTGTAATATAAAGCAACATAGCATACGTTCCGTATAAAGCTCCGGCATTTTCAGCGTTCCAACCCCAACCTGGATTGTCTCCTGTTATCGCCGCCGTAAGAAACAATATCAATAAGATTCTCATTCCGTAGAAAGAAAAACGTTCCCACATTTCTGTGAAAAATAAAACGAATAATCCGGAAGGATGACCTAAAACTTTTGATTTAAAAAAATCTGGGTTTTCAGCTTCTGTAGTCATGTAGTATGTAGTTTAAGAATTTATTTTGGTTGCGAAAGATAGTCAAAAAATTTTATTTAGAACTATTTTAGTTTTTAGTACGTTTTTCAAGCGGCTTGATAATCACTTTGTCATAAATGGCTAAAGATACGACCGAAAATATACCGATACCCACAATTACAAACCAGATTTTGTTTGGGCTATAGATTTCCCAAAGCATATGGGTCATGTCCCAATGGCTCATTCCTAATTTTTGTTCTGCCAAAGCAAAATATTCGTTTTTAGAAAAAGGAAAATGCACTTGAGTGACATCGATATTTTTAGAAGTTGCAAAATCAGAAAATGATTGTTTTACAAGATTCCAATCAATTATTTCTGCTTTTAAATGGAATTGTTTTTCAAAGCCGGAAATAGACATGTTGAATGTTTTTGAACCTTCTTCTATAAACTGTTCTTTTGTTACAACTTCTGGCATCGCTATATTTCTGCCTGTCATTTCTTTTTTAAGCAAGGATAATTTATCAGACCAAGATTGATACAAACTGCCTGATATAAAACTTGTTACAAAATAACTCGCCGCTACTGGCAAAAAGTAAGTTCCTTGGTACAATCCTTCTTTTCCTTTAGGGGTAATTAAAGCAATAAATGAAGATACGGTTGGGCTAGACATCATTTCTCCAACAGCAAAAATCATGGTTCCAATAATGGTAAACCAAACACTGCCAGAATAAAATGTTAATCCAATACCAATTGTTGCAATTACAGCACCACGAATTACAGCGTTGATATGGCGCATTTTAATAACAAAAAAGGAGACCATGATCTGAAAAAGAATAATCATTAAGGAGTCGATATTTGTAAACCATTCTGGTTTTACTTGGCCATCCTGTGTTAACAGACCTCCCAAAGAAGGCATATTTTCATTTAACCAGTTGCTTAATACCGAAGAGTTTACCCAGTCTTCTATAAAGTTAGGCAGGGTATTGAATAACTGATTGAACATCGTCCAGAAACCGATCATAAGCAATAACAGCACGCCTAAACGAATGTCTTTAAGGGCTTCAAAAATTCCTAAAACAGCTTCTTTAATCGCTTCACCTATTGAATTTTTAGGTTTTTCCACCTTTGGTTCTTTATAAAACAGCAATAGAATGATCAGGTTGATACCAATTACAATTGCGGCCTGAATGAATATGATCTTCCAGCCATAGGTAGTTCTTAAGCCAGATGACATTGCCGGACCAATAAATCCACCAATATTTACCATCATATAAAAAATACCAAAACCCATTGTTCCGGTAGTTTCGTCTGTATTTCGGGCAACAATCGCCGATGCCACCGGTTTAAAAAAGGCAGCACCTACCGCAACCAGTAAAAAAACCATATAAACACTCCAATAAGTATTTACTTCTCCTAACAAATAATACCCCGAAAGCATGATGATATAAGAGATTGTTAATGATATCTTATACCCAATACGGTCGGCAATTACCCCAAAAATCAAAGGAAGAAAATAAAGAATACCTACAATATTCCCCATAATATTTCCTTTCTGCACGTGATCAAAACCTAAACCACCTGTATCAGTTGACCCTACCAAATAGAGTCCTAAAAGTGTATAGATTCCGTACCAAGCCCAACGTTCCATAAGCTCCATGAAGCTGGCAATCCAAAAATTTTTGTTGAACGATTTTATTGTTGAGAAAAGAGAGATTTTATTTTCTGACATAGTTTTTTCATAATTAACAGGTGCAAATTAAACTAATTTATTAGAATATTTACCGCTTATTTTTAAATTGGAATCATCCTTAAATGACAAAATCCCTTTTGTTTAAAAAAGGGATTTTGTTATTGTTAGCAATTTTTAATTGATACCGTGCATTTTTTTCTTCAACATCGGGTTCATTAATACCAAAATTAAAGCTACCGCTATTGGCATGATTGCTATAACCAAAAAGAACGTAGAAAGTGAATATTTGGCTGAAATTTCATCAATCATTCCGCCCATTACTCCTGCAATTTTGTTTGAAATAGCTGAAGCCAAGAACCAGAAACCAAAGATCAATCCCAATAATTTTTTTGGAGAAAGCTTACTTACATACGAAAGTCCCACAGGCGACAAACACAATTCTCCCATTGTTTGAAAGAAATAGGCCAAGATCAACCAAAGCATGCTTACGCGAACTGCTCCCGCCGCTGCGCCTTGAGGAATGCCTGAAGCACCATAAGCAACTACAATAAAACTAAATCCTACTAAGAATAGTCCCATTGCAAATTTTATCGGTCCTGATGGATTCCAGTATTTTTCCCAAAGCTTACTGAACGCCGAAGCAAACATCACAATGAAAAAGGCATTTAAGATTTGGAACCAAGAAACCGTAACTTCCGTTTCTAAAGAAGTAAATTCTCTTTCTATTTTCCAGAAACCTAAAGCTGCAATGGATGCAAAAGACAATAATGTAAAAATAATAGTCAAAGGATATTGCTTGAATATTTTTTTAGCCAGAGCCAATAATACAATTGTCACAACAACAATGGGAAACAAAGTCAGCAAGGCGTCTATCCATTTAAAGGATGTGGCGGCATTTCCTTCTAAAACTCTTTGGGTGTAATCTTTTGCAAAAATACTTAAAGATCCTCCAGCCTGTTCAAAAGCCAAGAAGAAGAAAATACTTGCAATCATCAGTACTGAAACTACGAATAATCTATCTTTTACAACATTGGGAGGAATTACCTCCTCGTCTTTATCCACAACTTGTTTTGATTTTTCTTCTGTTGTTAAAGGTTTGTTTCCGATAACGCCAAATATTTTTTGGCCAAAATAAAACTGCAACATTCCAAAAAACATAAATACTCCTGCTAATCCGAAACCATAATGCCATCCGATTTTTTCTCCTAAATAACCACATAACAAAGAACCTAAAAACGCACCTGCATTAATTCCCATATAGAAAATTGTGTATCCGGCATCTTTTTTAGAACTTGTATCTGGATATAATTGACCCACCATCGAAGAAATATTGGGTTTAAACATTCCGTTTCCAAGAATCATTAATCCTAAACCTACATAAAAAAAGTTAGCGTCAAATCCTTCAAGCGCCATCGAAGCGTGTCCCAAAGTCATCAAGAAAGCACCTATAAGAATCGCTTTCCTAAACCCCGTAAGTTTGTCTGCAATCATTCCTCCAATTAATGGCGTGGCATAAACCAAACTCGTGTACCAACCATAAAGGCCCATAGCTTCAGCATTTGACCAACCCCAGCCCCCTTTACTAATTTCTGAAATTAAGAAAACGGTCAGTAACGCTCGCATTCCGTAGTAGCTAAACCTTTCCCACATTTCTGTAAAAAACAATACAAATAAGGCAGCTGGATGCCCAAAAACTGTTTTGTTACTTGCTCCTAATTTGTCCAAATGTGGCTCGAGCATTCCTTCGTTTTGATTCATAGTATGTATATTGAGGGTTATTCTGAATTATAAATTATCTTTAATGAAGTTTGTCATTTTTGTATACAGTTGCAATCTTGTCTTTCCGCCATAGATGCCGTGGTTTTTATCCGGATAAATCGCCCAATCAAATTGTTTGTTCGCCTGGACCAAAGCTTCCACCATCAACATGGTGTTTTGAACGTGAACATTATCGTCAGACGTTCCGTGGATCAATAGGTATTTTCCTTTTAATTTGCTTACGTGATTTATCGGAGAATTTTCATCATAACCCGCTGCGTTTTCTGCAGGAGTCTGCAAAAACCTTTCGGTATAAACGGAATCATAAAAACGCCAATTCGTTACAGGCGCCACTGCAATTGCCATTTTAAAAACATCATTTCCTTTTAAGATACAGTTTGACGACATGAATCCGCCATAGCTCCATCCCCAGATTCCGATTCGAGAATTGTCGACATATTTGTAGTTCCCAAGTATTTTTGCCGCATCTATTTGGTCTTCCACTTCCAGTTTTCCTAAATCTTTGTAGGTTGCTTTTTTGAAAGCGGCGCCTTTAAAACCAGTTCCCCTTCCGTCAACGCAAGCCACAATATAACCTTGCTGCGAAAGCATCATGTACCACAAATCATTCGTATCGATCCATTTATTGGCCACTTGCTGCGAACCTGGTCCAGAATATTGAAACATCAAGACCGGGTATTTTTTTGAAGCGTCAAAATCTTTCGGCTTGATCATCCAAGCATTTAATTTGTGTCCTTTTTCAGTAGTCAGTTCAAAGAATTCTTTTGAAGGCAGGTCATATTTTTGCAGCTTGGAAAGCAGCGCTTCGTTCTTTTTGATCGATTGCACTTCTTTGCCGGTTTTTGCATTGTTCAAAGAATATATCGCAGGCATAGTTGCGCTAGAATAGGTATTGATGTAATATTCAAAATTTGGGCTGAAAGTTGCTCCGTTCGTTCCGGTTTGTGTTGAAAGCCGTTTCTTCCCGGTTCCGTTCAACTTCACCGAATAAATATCTCTGTTGATCGAACCATTTTCTACCGATTGGTAAAAAATCGTTTGGTTTTTTTCGTCTAAGCCATAATAATCGGTCACTTCCCAGTTCCCTTTTGTCACTTGGTTTTTCAGTTTTCCGGATTTATCATAATGATAAATATGATTGAAACCGTCTTTTTCGCTTGTCCAGATAAAACTGTTGTCTTTCAAGAAAGTCAAATTGTCCGTGATATCCACATACGCTTTGTCTTTTTCATTCAAAACGACTTTTGCAGTTCCAGAATTTCCATCAATGAAAAGCAAATCCAAATTATTTTGATGCCTGTTAATGACTTGAGCGCTCAACACATTAGCGTCATTGGTCCATTTCATTCTTGGGATATAAAAATCATGGTAATTTCCAAGATTTATTTTTTTTGTAGCATTTCCTTTGACATCATAAATATGCAGTGAAACGATTGCGTTTTTTTCGCCCGCTTTTGGATATTTAAAAACCTGTTGCGTTGGGTACAAACCTTGATTGTAGATATCCATTGAAAATTCAGGAACATCAGACTCATCAAAACGAATAAAAGCAATTTTATCGCTGGAAGCATTCCAGTCAAAGGCTTTTACAAAAGCGAATTCTTCTTCATAAACCCAATCCGTAATTCCGTTAATGATTGCATTTTTCTTTCCGTCAGTGGTAATTTGCTTCGTAGTTTTTGCTTGAAGGTTATAGACGTATAAATTATTGTCTTTGGCATAAGCAATTTGAGTTCCGTCAGGCGAAAAAGTAGGCTCCTGAACTTTGAAATCAAATAATTTGGTTAATTGCTTCGTAGAAATGTCATATAAATAATAGTTTGCCACAAAAGAATGGCGGAAAATCTGCTCTGACTCACAAGCTATCAAAATCGAGTTTTCTTTTGAATTGAAAGTATAACTGTCAATCATAGGAAGATTTTTATGGCTTTTTGTATCAATCAATGTGGATACTTTTTTTAACGTTGCATAATCGTATAAATCCATTTGCATACTTCGGGAAGCCCTGTCAAAGTTAAGAACAGTGTATTGATTGGTGTTTTTTAAAGACTGTAGTTTGTCCATTCCTTCTGCTCTAAAAGCGCCACCCCAAATTTCTTCCAGTGCCATTTTTTGCTGTCCAAAAACCGAAATGCAAAAGAATAATAGCAGTGCGGTTATCTTGCGTGAATTCATCATATTTTGTAAAGGTAAATAAAGCCTCAATTTTAGTGAAAAATTTGCAATTAGCCACTATCTATTGTGTTAAATGCAATTTTGAGAAAAAGTTATTACTATTAAATCTCAAATCAATTAACAACATTGCATATTAATTTAAAATCGAAAGGCAAAAATTAAATAAACATTACCAATAAATTAAAAGGAATTTTATCTAAATCACATCAATTTTAAATAGTCGCAACCACTTGAAACCGTATCTTTGCATCACTATTTCAAGATTTAATCGATAAATAATGGACAACGCTATTGCTGGATTTTCAAAATTATCCAAAGAAGAAAAGATTAACTGGATTGCAAAAGAATATTTTTCAAATCCGGAAGAAGCCATTTCCACCATCAAAAACTATTGGAATTCAGACGTAAAGCTTCAAAAACTACACGACGATTTTATTGAAAATACCATTACCAATTTCTATCTGCCTTTAGGCATTGCTCCCAATTTTTTGATCAACGGAAAATTCAAGACGATCCCGATGGTCATTGAAGAAAGTTCTGTGGTAGCGGCGGCGGCAAATGCCGCAAAATTTTGGTCAAAAAGAGGCGGTTTCAAAGCTACTGTTTTGAATACAGAAAAAATTGGCCAGGTTCATTTTATATACAAAGGCGACGCCTTAAAATTAGAGCAGTTTTTTACGGAAAAGAAATCTACTTTTTTTACCGAAACTGAAAGCATCACTAAAAATATGCAGAAACGCGGTGGCGGTATTTTAGACATTGTTTTAAATAATAAAACCCACCTGCTTGAAAATTACTACCAGCTCCATGCGACTTTTGACACAAAAGATTCGATGGGAGCCAATTTTATCAACTCTTGTTTAGAGCAGTTTGCCAAAACTTTAAAATCAGAAGCCGCAACTTTTGAAGCTTTTTCAGCAGAAGAAAAAGGCCTTCAAGTGGTGATGAGCATTTTGTCAAATTATGTTCCGAATTGCCTTGTGAGAGCAGAAGTTTCTTGCAAAGTAGAAGAGTTGGGGGATAAAAATATTTCGAATCCACATGATTTCGCGGAAAAGTTTGTGAGAGCGGTGCAAATTGCAACAGTCGAGCCCTACCGCGCAGTAACGCACAACAAAGGAATCATGAACGGAATCGACGCCGTAGTTCTTGCAACCGGAAATGACTTTCGCGCTGTAGAAGCCGGCATCCACGCTTATGCTTCAAAAAACGGAAGCTACTCTAGTCTCTCCCACGCCAAAATTGAAAACGGAATTTTTTCATTTTGGATCGAAATTCCTTTGGCATTAGGAACTGTCGGCGGCTTGACGAGCCTGCATCCTTTGGTAAAATTAGCCTTGCAGATGCTTGAAAATCCTTCGGCAAAAGAATTAATGGAAATTGTGGCAGTTGCCGGTTTGGCACAAAACTTTGCCGCTTTGCGTTCCTTGACCACAAACGGAATACAGCAAGGCCACATGAAAATGCACTTGGGAAACATCATCAATCAGCTGGAAGCCTCTGACGCAGAACGGATCTTGATTTTAAATCATTTTAAAGACAATACCGTTTCGCACGCTGCAGTAGTGGAATTTGTGCAGGATTTAAGAAAAGTAAAACTTTAATTTCTTTTGGAAAAAACATTTTACAGCAACGGAAAACTTTTGATTACCGGAGAATATCTGGTTTTAAATGGCGTAAAAGCTTTTGCCCTGCCCACAAAATTTGGACAGAATTTAATCGTAAGTCAAGGCGAAAATCAGGAAATCAATTGGAAAAGTTTTGACAAAGACGGAAGCATTTGGTTTGAGGGAATACTTACTTTCAAAAGCATCATAAACAAAGAGGCTTTTGAAGATGACAAAGCCAAAACCACATTGATTGAAATTTTACACGAAGCCTATCTTCAAAATCCAAGCTTTATAACAGATTCTGAAGGATATAAAATCAAGACAGAATTGACTTTTCCTAAATTTTGGGGATTGGGAACTTCTTCGACTTTGATTAATAATGTGGCACAATGGTTAGAAATCAATCCGTATACCATTTTAAAAAATACTTTTGGTGGCAGCGGTTATGATATTGCAAATGCCCAAAATGATTTTCCAATCACGTTTCAATTGCAAAACAGCGCGCCAATCGTGGAAAGAGTAGATTTTAAGCCTTCATTTACTGAAAACATCTATTTTGTGTACCTTAATAAAAAACAAAGCAGCAAGGCTTCGATTGAAAAATATTTAAACAGGCAGCAGGATATTTCAGAAGTAGTTTCCGAAATTGAAACAATAACGAAGCTTACTATAGAAACCAATAATTTCCCTGTTTTTTCTAAAGCCATAGAAAAACACGAAGCTATTATGAGCGCCGTTTTAGAAATGGAAACTGTGAAACAAAAATATTTTAACGATTTTAACGGAACGGTAAAAAGTCTTGGCGCTTGGGGTGGCGACTTTGTAATGGTTCTTTCTGAAGAAAATCCGAAGGAGTATTTTAAACAAAAGGGGTTTGAAACCATCTTGACTTACGAAGAAATGATTCTTTAAAATAGACTAAAACAAAAAAATCCCGATTTCACAATCGGGATTTTTTTATATCTAAAAGATCTGAATATTAATATCCGAAATCTAATCTGTTGTCTTCAATTTTAGCATTTTCTTTCAATGCTGGAATCATTTGACCTGCAGCAGCAGCGCTTTGGGCCTTTAATTTAGCCACATATTCAGTGTGGTTTGCTAATTTTGGAGCTACAACAACTGTTTTTGTTTTCACTTTGTAAACGGCTGATTTACCTTCGATAATTCCTGAAACTTTGTTTGGAGCAGTTGCAAAAGCAGTTCCAACAACTTTTGGCTCTGAACCAAACCCTGCAAGATTTGGAGATTGCAAAGTAAGATCTGTTACTGTAGCAACTGAAACTTTAGCAGCTTTAGCTGCTTCTTCTAAAGTTGAACCCGTCATGATCGCTTTGATTTTCTCTGTTTTCTTTTTGTTTTTCAAAATTGGCTCAATCATTGGTCTAGCATCTGAAACCGCCATTAAACCTTCTTCATTTACCTTTTTCAATTTAACAATCAAGTTACCGTTTGGCACATTGAATCTTTTCACTTCACCAACGTCCGTTTTCTTGTCAAAAGCCCAACGAATTACCGCTCTTTGGTTTTGGTATTGACCTACATTTTCGTCTAACGCTTTTACATTAGCCGTTGGTTGTACTGTCAATCCCATTGTTTTTGCAACTGTTGTCAAATCTTTCTCAGCCGCTTCTGCTTCTAATTTATTTGCTTTTGCAAAAATCTCATCACTTGTTTGCTCAGAAGGCTCAATAATTTGTGCAATTGTAGCCAAACGAACAGCATCTTGCTTGTCAGTTACTTTAATAATGTGGTAACCAAATTCAGTTTCAACAACTCCCAATGAACCGATTGGTCTGTTGAAAACAAAATCATCAAACGGTTTTACCATTTGTCCTGGCATGATGTTATCATATTCTCCTCTGTTTTGAGCAGAACCAGAATCATCAGAATTAGTCGCAACTAAGGATTCAAAAACAGCTGGATTAGCTTGAATTTGAGCTAATAAATCATTTGCTTTTGCTTGTGCTTCTTCTTTAGTTCTTGTAATTGCTGGATTAGGAATTTTTCCACCTTGGTATCCAATTAAAATATGACTTGCTTTTGCGCTAGCTCCAGCTCTTTTTCCAAGAGATTTGCTGATTGCGTAATATCCGTTTAAAA
This sequence comes from Flavobacterium macacae, assembly GCF_003865365.1. GTDB lineage: Bacteria > Bacteroidota > Bacteroidia > Flavobacteriales > Flavobacteriaceae > Flavobacterium > Flavobacterium macacae. Next base: position 208,821 of record NZ_RQVR01000002.1, read on the forward strand.
GATAAGGTCCGAAAACTTCTCCTGCTGGCAAATTGTACAATTGATCCGCAAATTGAATTGGAAGATTTTTTTTCGTTATATAAGTTGAATCATATTTTATATCAGAATTTGCATCTACAAATTCTTGATTTCTTGAAGTCATTTTTAAAGAATCAACTAAAACTGTAATGTTTTTTTGAACTTCAGCTTCGTCAGCTTGAGACGGTTTATCTTCAATTACAATAAATTCTAGTTCGCGAGTTTCGTCAGCTTTGTATTTTTTCTCGTCTTTTCTCATGTAAGCCACAATTTCATCATCAGAAACTGGAACTTCACTGTCTTTGATATTAGTGAATGGAAAAGCAACATAATCAAAAGTAACTTTGTTTGCCTCTAACTCATACTGAAATTTTCCATCAGCTTCAGTTGTAACAAATCCAGCTTTGATCATTGTGCTGTAAATCATGTATTTTGCAGAAAGTTCTGCTTGGCTCTCTCTCTCAACCAATGAAGCTGCTAACTCTGGATTAGATTGAAAAAAATCTTTGAATTTTTGCGCATCAAATTGACCAGCTGCATTTTGAAACTGAGGATTTTGACCAATATCTTGGCTTTGTTTCATGATATCCATGATTTGGTTTTCACCAACTCTGATTCCTAGTTTTTCAAATTGCTCTTGCAACAAAGCGATTGAAACCTCTTGATCCCAAACTCTGTTAACAGCTTGGATCGAAGTTATTCCTTGTCCACTTCTTTCTGCCGCATCTACTTTAGCTCTAAAGTCTTCGTAAGAAATATCTTTTCCGTTAATGCTTCCAACATACTTTGAAGTTTGGTTAAAACCACCGCTGCTGATAAGGTCACCTACTATAAATGCAAGTAAGCAAAACCCGATAACAACTATAAGAAGTAATGAACGTTGTCTAATTTTTGATAAAACTGCCATTTTTTTATTGTTAATTTTTAAATTCAGTGGGCGAAAATACGATTATCTATTTAATAATAAAAGCAGTAAACTTATATTTTCGAATAAAGATGAAGATTTTTTTAGATATGCTTCAAATGTTTAGCAAAATAGCTCTTAATTACTCAGTTATCTTTTCGAGTTTTTATTTTGGTTTTCCATTTTTTTTGCAAATTTTCTTCGGAAGAAAAACATAAAAAGTGCAATTGCAGCAAAGAAAAAACTAATCCAAGGATTTCTTTCTGTAGCATTTAAATTTAAAAATCCGTCCACAGCAAAAAGCGCTGCTGCAATCAAGTAAAAATATTGAATGTATTTTAAGTAAGCCATTTTTTTGTATTATAAATTTTAAAGTTCGCCTGTTTCACCTTCTCCAAAGAAGGCCTGTCCGTTTATATCTTTAAAGTCGCGACTTGCGTCAAAACCTTTAGTGTAAAAAATATTTCCAGGACCTAAAGTAAGTTTGCATTTTTTTTCAGTAAAAAACCATTCTCTCTTTTGGTCGTAATATAATTGTGTTGTTTCCAGAATTTTCCCATCTTCTGAAGTAATTTTCACATTTCCTTGCAAATCGACAATACTTGTTCTTTTGTAAGTAATCGCATAATCAGATCGGATAAAACTTTTCTTTTCGTTTCCGTCATAAAGAGTCACATCGATTCCTTGTGGAAATTCGTTATAAGGAAAAGAAGCATTGCCAAAGTCAAACATTTTTGGGGCAACTAAAATTGCTTTAATTTTCCCTGAATCTGTATATTTTAAATTTATAGTATCCGCTTCACCAATAGGAGCAAAATTTGCCATATTGATTTTTTGTACTTCTTTGAAATTACTTTCACAAGAAACCAAAATCCCAATAATAGCTAGGAAAAGAAAGTTTGCTATAAATTTATTTTTTGAAATCATATTATATTTTTGGAATACTTACCGTCTCGTTAATCCAACATTTTAATGCGATTGACTGCCCCGATTTTCTTTTAGCATCTGCAATTTCTTTTTTTGAAGGTGCTTTTTTCATAAAACTTTCAGCCAAATCATCTGCTGATTTTTTATATTTTGGCTCAACAACTCCCGCTTTTTTGGCACTTTCGGCAGCAAGCCAAAAAACTGCTTTGCTTTCAAAACCATTTTCACCACAATCATTGCTGCTGTTTGCATAAAGTTGTGCGATATAAGTATGCGCTTTCCCCATTGAAGGTTTCAATTCTAATGCTTTTAAAGCCGCTTCTCTTGCTTTAGCTTTATTTGCGTAGCCATAAGTTGTCGCCAATGTATAAAAATACTCTGCTTTTTTTGTAACATCTACCTGAAGATCTGCAGCTTGTGCAAAATATTCAGCCGCTTTAGTATTGTTTTTAGCACTTCGAGAAACTACAGCCATATTGTAAGCCGATTTTGAAGAAGGGCTGACCGAATGAAATCTTTCTGAAATTTTTACATACAAATCAGATTTGCATTTTTTATCAACCAAACGATCTGCTGCTCTTTCTAACCACAAAGCATTGTCTTTATTTTTATCAAAATTCTTTTCATAAAAAGAAGAAAGCACTTCGCAGTTGGCAATCGCATTTATTCTTCCGGTAAGATTTTCTGAAACCAAAGAAAGTTGCTCTAAACTTATATTTGCATTATCGACAGTTCTTTGTTCTTCAGCTATCAAGGTTACTGTTTTTGCTTTTAAAACCAAACCGCTTATCGCTTGCTCGATTGCTTTAGATTCAATTTGGGTTTTTTCTGCAATTAAATCTAGTTTTTGCAAAGCATCTTCAGAAGAAATTCCTTTATCCCCAGAATTATATTGATTAACAAGCAGTTCTGAATAAATATTTAATGCATTTGGACTCTTAAACTGAACGTAATCTGTTTTAAAAGCTTTGTCTAAAAAAGAATAAATTTCAACCTCAGATCCTACTTTATTTTCATAAAGCAAAAGTGCTTTGTTCAATTTATTTCCTTTATTATTATTTGGAAAATTTTTATCATGCTCGTCATAAAGAGAAGCAAGTTCATTTATAATTCCGTTTTTAGCCTCTGAAGCATTGGCTTTATAAATTTTCTGCTTTAAGATATTTTCCCCGATCAAGTAAATTGATTCGTCAAATTTGGCGCACTTTTTCTTCAAGTCAAGCCAAGGCTCGTAAGTTGAATCATCAAAGTTGTTTGTTTTCGCAAACTCTTCAAAAGCCACTAGCTTGTCTTTACATTCTGAATTTTGTGCTTGAGAAGCAGTATTAAAACTCAAAAAGACCATTAAAAAGCAAGCAATCTTAACGCAAAAATTTTTGTTTTTATTCATATTTTCTTTTTACAAACCATTTGTCGCTTAACGAAAGGCTTAAAAACACGTTTGTATAATTTTCTTTAATCAAACCATCGAACGTAGTTCCTCTTCTTCCGTATTCAAATCCAAGATTAATACTAGAAAACGCATTACCAACTGGCAACCCAAGTCCCATTGTCACTCCATAATCTTTGATAGCTGTTCCTCCAACTACCAGACCCGTATTTTCATATTTCAAACCAGCTCTGTAGGTTATCCTTTTAAAATAACTTGTAAATGACCTGTAATTTGGAATGTAATAACCTCCGATAGAATATCTTGTAGCATCTTCATAGGTTACATTTGTAATATCATTATATCGGTTTCCAAAACCGCTTGTTTCTTGCATAGTCACTTCTCCACCAACAAACCATTTTGATTTTTCTCCAAAACCTGCACCAAAAGCAAACTTGCTTGGCATCTTAATTTCAGTATCGTCAACAGGAATATCAACTTCAACATCAATTATTTCATTACCCAAAAAAGTAGCAATTTTTCTGGTATTTTGTGATTTCAAATTACTTTCTGGTGTGTATGTGGCACTTGCAAGAAATTCTTGCTTCTTTCCTATTTTCGTATTAAAAATAAGTCCTAAATTCACATTAAAACCACTAAAATCAGACGTGTTTAATTCTCTTGTTCCTAAATAAACATCTGGATACGCACGTAATCCTTTGGTTTCTACGTTTCCAAAGTTATAATTGGCATCAATTCCCAAGCTAAATTTTGATGTAATTTGATATCCTGCACCAAGAAAAACTTTGTTTAAACCACCTTCTCCAGTATAATATCGATTTGGCGTAGTGGGCGAAGTTGACGGAGAATTCACGGTATAACCAACAGAAGAATAAGGCATCAAACCAAAACCTACACCCAATTTTCCTGCTGGAAAAGCCAGTGCAAAATAATCTAAAGTCGTTCTTGAAGCGTCACCTTTAGCCTCACTTGTTTTTAAACTTGTCATACTGTGAGTAGCCCCAACAGATAATGTTGTCAGTTTTAATGCGGAATAAGCTGCTGGATTTTGAAGATTAACATGGATACTATCATTAAGAATCCCTATACCTCCCATGGCTCTGTTTTCTGCAGTTCCTTTAAATCGCACATCTCCAATTCCATAATACGAATATGGCGATGCCGTTCCTTCTTGTGCTAGAGATGCTGCTGAAAAAAGCAAACCAAAGCTTACTATAATTTTTTTAATCATTGTTGATTTTGTATTGAAATAAATGGTTCAAACTTTCCAAAAGGAAATTTGAATTGGCAAATATGGTATTTTTTAATCGTTTAGCCAAAAAAACAGCGTCGCCGCCAGTTAAAATTATCGTAAATTTTGGATAAATCTGTTTGTACTCCGCAATGAAGCCGTCAATTTCATTTAAAACACCGTTAACTACTCCAGAATGAATGGATTCAGCAGTAGAATTGCCAATGAAATTCTCAGGGTTTTCTAATGCCAATAACGGCAATTTTGCCGTAAAATTATGCAACGCTTCATATCGCAGGCGCAAGCCGGGAGAAATGGCTCCGCCAAGATATTCATCGTTGTCATTGATAAAATCATACGTAATGCACGTTCCCGCATCAATCACCAGCCTGTTTTGGTTTTTAAATTGCAACGTAGCGCCACTGGCCAAAACCATCCGGTCAATCCCTAACGTTTTTGGTGTTGCATACCTATTTTTAAAAGGAAACTGATTTTCGTGCGTGATAAAATCCACTTTTAAGTTTTTATCCAGCTTTAAAAAAACGTCTTTTTCGAGATTTCCGACCGAAGCAACCACTAAATTCGTCACTTTTGGAAAATTTTTTAAAATATTTTTAATTTTTTTTTCGAGCTCGTTTTTTAAAAAAACAGACTGTTCTAAAATGATATTGTTCTCAAAGACAGCACTTTTAATTCTGGTATTCCCCACATCGATTGCTAAAAGCATATAGTATAATTTGATTTTGCGAAGATACAAATTGATTTTTTTTTAAAATTGTTTTGGAGAAACTAAAAAACATCCTATATTTGCACCCGCAATGAACAAGTAGTTACTACTAAAAATTGTAACGGTACCTTAGCTCAGATGGTAGAGCAATGGACTGAAAATCCATGTGTCCCTGGTTCGATCCCTGGAGGTACCACAAAACCCGAATAGAAATATTCGGGTTTTTTGTTTTATATACTTTCCCAAAACCAACGCTTCCAAAATCTTAATATTCTTATAATAAAGTAGTACTTCCGATAAAGTCGTGATTTTTATATTTATATTTAATATGAAAATCTTAAAATAAATGCGATGGTTTGGTGGAAAAAAGTCTTGATCGGAATAATAGCCTTAATTGGTTTGGTGTTTGTCGCAAACATCGGGCTGAACTTTTGGATCAAAAAAAGACTGCCAATCGTGATTAACGAAAATAATGATTCGCCTTACCAAATCACTTACAAATCGCTTGATGTCACCTTGCTGGATGGAAGCGCGACCATCAAAGGAATTACTTTGGTTCCTAAAAAATCGTTAGAGAAAAAAGATATAAAATCAGGAATTTACGCCAATATTGTCAGTATCAATGTGGAGAATATCAGCGCTTGGTCGATTTTGTTTAGCGATAGAATTAAAGCTTCTAAAATTTCGATAAATAAACCCGAAATTATCTTGTTTAAAGCGGATGAAAGGGCACTGAACAATCCAAAAAGCATTACTGATAAAGTGGTCGCTCCGTTTAAGAACACGATTTCTGTTTCAGATATTTATTTATTTAACGCGAGTCTTGAGATTATTTCTACCAAGACCAACAAAGCTTCATTGTTAGTTCACAATCTTTCAATGCAATTGGACGGACTGGTTTTGGACGATTCTACTTTAGAAGAAAAAATTCCGTTTACCTACCGTGATTTTAAGCTGGACTGCGACAGCATTTATTATCGTGCCAGCGAATTTTACCACATTACCGCCAATAAAATCCACTCAGATAAAAAGGATTTGAAGATTGCGGATTTCAACTTAATTCCAGAATACAACCGGCCTGAATTTGTGCGCAGAATTCCGAAGGAAAAAGATATTTTCACGGTAAACGCGGATGAAATTCGCATCAATAATATGGATTGGGGTTTTAAGGATGACAAATTCTATTTTAATTCCACGAATATTTTTTTCGAGAAAGTTTTCGCGAATATCTACCGGCCAAAAATGCCTGCGGATGATTTATCAAAAAAACCGCTTTACAACAAACTGCTTCGGGAATTAAAATTTCCGCTTCACGTGGATACGCTGGCCATACGCGAATCTACGTTAGAATATGAAGAAGAAAAAACTTTTGAAAAAGGGGCCGGATTATTGTCTTTCAATAAATTTAATATGTTTGTGACCGACATCAATTCGGGTTATGGACAGAAAAAACTTCCGGATATGACAATCAATGTCAATTGCCAATTTATGAATGTTTCGCCGATGAAAGTAACTTGGAAACTGAATATATTAGACAAAAATGATGGTTTTAACATCGAAGGAAGTATTTTGAAATTTCCGGCAAATCAGCTAAAGCCGTTTACAAAACCGTATATGAATGTGGCCGTGGACGGAATGCTCAACGAAGTTTATTTCAATTTTACCGGAAACGACAAGACTTCAAAAGGCGATTTTGCGATAAAATATGACGACATAAAAGTTACGATTTTCAGAAAAAACAAACCGCAGAAAAAGAACAAACTTCTCACTGCGGTTGGTAATTTATTTGTAAAAAATGACTCTGACGAAAAACTCGTGGAAGCCGAAGTCGAACTCGAAAGAATTCCGGAGAAATCATTTTATAATTTCTTGTGGCGAAATATCGGTGAAGGCCTCAAAAAGACTTTGCTTTAATTTTTCTTGTATTTTGTTTCTTCGATTTCATCACCCGTTTTACTGAAAACTTTGATTTTTGGCGCTTCCGAAGTTCCTGTAACCACTACTGGAATTCCGATCAAGCCTAACGGTGGCAAACCGACACGAATTCTCAAGTCAAGCTGTCCGTCAAAGCTCGTTTCTCCTTTTAAGCGAAGTCGGAACAATGCGATTTTCATCTTGGTTTCTTCAATGCTGATGATATTATTTTTGATTGAAGATTTAATATCAACCTTGCTCAAATCAGGATTATCAAGGGATTCAAAGTCGGTATCTTTGCTTAATTGTCCAAAAAGTTTCAATCCGTTTACTTTTATTTTACTAAGCGAAACAACGCCATTTCCTTCCAATGAAGGGTAAATTGGTTGCATTCCTTGGTTCAAATTTCCTTTTACCGTATAATCTAAAGAAATAATACCTTCGGCTTTTTCCGCAGCCGAAGGCAATTCCCGGAACATTTTAATTTCTTTATACGCTCTTTTTACGTTGAAATTTTTAGCTACAAAACGAATGTCAAAAGTGGCTTCTTTTGGATTCAAATCATCATAAAAGCCATTGATCCCCACATTGCAATCAATAATGTCAAAGTTGATTTTTTCAAACAAAAGTTTTCCGTTTCTGACCGCCACATTTCCTAAAACATTTTTCAATTTCAAGCCATCGTATTCCACATTTTTAGCATTAGCCAAAAGTGAAACATTCAAATTTGTAGGAAGTAAAATGACTCCCGAAGATTTTGGATTCTCTTTTGCTACATCTGACTTGTCATTTGGTTTTCCGGTTGCCGTTGACGTTTCCGCCATAAATTCATCGGCTAAAATGTTATCGGCGTCAATAACAAAGTTTCCTTTTAAGGTTGCATTTTTCTCCAAAAAGAAATTAATCACGTTTTGCAGATGTCCTTTTAAGGCAAAATCGGACTTGCCATAATTGGCCGTAAATTGGTCAAAATTCATCTTATCTTGATTGAAAGTGAACAGGCCTTGCTTGATCAAAAACGGTTTCGGAAACAATTCTGATGTTGTTCTTATATCTATTAACGCCAAACTTCCTTTGTTTTGCAATTTTGAGTATTGCCCGTTTGTCGCGTAACTTTGTTTTCCTTTTAATGACAAATCTGCTTTGGCATAACCGGTAACATCCAAACCATCTTGTTTAAAAACCTTGTAGATTCTTGAAATATCGAGTTCGCCTTTGGCAACAACATCATAATTTACATCTTCAAAATTGGACAAAATTGCCTTGACAAAAACTGGTTTTCCTTCAAAAACAAATGAAGCAGGATTCAGCTGAATATCAACATCTTTAAATTTTCCGGTTTCATTTTTAATCGCACCGATAAATTTTATATCGGTAATTGGATTTGGATAATATTCAGTTTTCACTTCTCCGTTTTGCAGGTTTATGACACCCGCGGTTACCGGAAACAATTTCTTTTCAGCATTATACTCGCCTTTCGCCTTAACGGAAGCAGTCAAGTTTCCTTTAAAATCAAGACCGTCAATACCAACAGATCTGGACAATTTTGACAAATCTAATTTTGATTTCAAGTCGGCAAAAAGAGCCATGTTCTTGAGACCTTTAGAATTTATTTTGGCACTCAGATAATCTTCGCCAATATTAAAATGCAACGTATCTAAATCAACAATCAGATTTTCTGTATCTAAAGACGGTAAAACCGTTTTAAATTTTAAGGAAATATTAGAAGTCACAAATGGAGAATCGCTATAGGCAATCGAGCCTTCGCGAATGTTCATTGCGAAAGCCAAATCGGGTTTTTTATTCAAGGAAGCATTGTAATTTCCTTTAAAAGTCAAGAGCAGATCGGTTCTTCCTTTTACTTTTGTTTTTTCTAGCCAAGTTACATATTTTGGTGGCAATGCCGTAAAAACGTCGTTCAACCGGCTGTTATTGGATTCTATTTTTAAATTGACATCATACCCGTCTCTCAAGAAATTCATCTTTCCGATGAAACTTATGGGCAGTTTATTAATCTTCAAATCGTTTTGCTGAAACACAAAAGCCAATGAATTTGTATTGATTTTGGTAATTAAATCAGCGTCAACTTCTTTATTTTTTAAGTAGGTTTCTCCGTCAAAAGTAAAATCGAGCGATGCGATTTTAGCTTCGGTATACAGGTCAAAAATTGACTGGTCAAGATTTCCTTTACCCACATAATTAAATCCTTTGGCATCGATATTAATTTTAGCCGAAATATCATTGTATTTCAGCCTCACATTTTTAATATCAATTCTTTCAAGATGGATTGCCGTTTCTGTTGAATCTGTAGCAACTTCTTTCTCATCAGAAATATAAACGTTGTAATTGGCCTGCCCTTTTTCATTGACTTTGACATTAATCAATCCGTCTGAAACAAAAATTTCATCAATATTTACGACTCCATCAAAAATCAAATTCTTTAAGTTGATTCCGAAACCAATTTCTTTGGCAGAAACCAAGGTATCCTTTTTATAAGGAGCCGAACCTTTCAACACCAAATCATCTAACGAAACGGTCAACGAAGGAAAATGTCGAAAAAACGAAAGATTTGATTCTTTAAACTCTAGTTCTCCGTCTAATTTTTTATTTGCCAGCGTTTTAACCTGCTCGGCAATAGTTCCTGGAAAAAGCATTGGTATCAAAAACAGTAGTAAAAGAATGCTTCCGATAGTGATTCCTGTAATTTTCAGAATCTTGATTCCTGTTTTTTTATAGTCGAATTTCATAGTACAAATGTAATTGCAGGAATTATGATTTCCTATACACATTTTTAAGAAATTAACATAAATAAAAATGCCTTTCTGAACAATCAGAAAAGGCATTTTAAAAAAAGAATAACTAACTCCAAACTTTATTGTTTCATCAATTTTAGCGTTGCTTCACGATCTTGATCGTCAATCACCTTTACGATGTACATTCCTTGGTTTAAACTTTCGATTTCATATTGGTAATTAGAATCAAAATCTCCTTTAAATTCTTTGACCAATTGTCCGGCGATGGAATAAATCGAAACTTTCTTCGTATTTGTACTGATGTTGAAAATTCCTCTTGAAGGATTTGGATACAGTGCTATTTTTGCAAGATTGAAATCAACGGTATTCAAAACTGCCTGTCTGTTTCCATAAACCCTGAAACCGTCTGCTTCAATTGAAACTGCTTGGTTTGTGCTAGTCACGACAAGCGGGGTTCCATCCATTAAATTGTACCAAGTTCCTGTAAAGGGAAAGTTTCCGGCATCATTTGTTGTGGCGTTGGTAGCGTTTGTCATTACAATCACATAACTCAACTCCGTGGTTTGGGCGGTGCTTGTAAATACATTTAGGCGCGTTTTCCCAGTGGTATTTACCCAAGTATGTTGCCCGTTTTTGAAAACATTTTGCGTTCTTTTCAACTCAATCATTTTTGCCCAGTCGTCATAAATTTTCTTTCTTGCCGTGTTCGCAAGCCAGTTTCCTGTCCATTGCGGTTGCGGTTTGGTATCTAATTTACAATCTCCGGCAATGGCATCATTTTGATTGTTTACCGTTCCGTTATTGCAGGTAAAAATCGAACTTTCGTAACCCAAATCTCCAAAATGGTAAATCATCTTTGGACCCGGAACTAATAAATGTACCGCTCCCATTGCCGACATTCTTTTTTGTGCTTTTACCAGAATATTTTGTGTCTGGCCTGTTTCTGTCATCGCTTTATACATTACTCTTTCCTCGTCGTGGCTTTCTGCATAACCGATGAACATATTGGTCCCATCAGCAACTCCAGATAAATTGGTGCTGTTTCCTTTTAAAAAATTAGCATAAGCATCGGTCATTTTTCTCCAAAGCAATATTCCTTTTGAAATTCCGTCTGCGTCACCTGTTTTTCTATAATTTGCCCATTCCACTTCTTCAGTGTACGAACCTCCGTTGCCCAAATGTTCAAAAATCACATAAAAATTTGGGTCGATTGCCCATTGCATATCTGCGTATTGTTTCAATTTTAAAACGCGATCAGCTTGGTACGCATTGGTACAGGTTTCTTGATTGGAACCGCCTGGACAATTTTGAGTAAAACCTTTTGTCAAATCCCAACGGAAACCGTCAATTTTAAATTCCTGCATCCAATGCTGAATCGTTCTTTCAGAATAATACTGCGTCATATTGTTTGCGTTGAAGTGATTCAAATCAGTTCCAACATTATACGAATGCATTGCTGATTGATTTCCATAAGGATTTTCAGCTGTAATTCCGTTACCCCAACCGTCGTTGTCTGGATCGAGCATCCACATTCTTTCTAAAGGCGAACGGCTGAAAACGTGATTTAAAGCCACGTCAAGAATAACCGCAATACCGTTTTGGTGGCATAAATCGATAAATTCTTTAAGTTTTGCTTCCGTTCCATATCTTTTATCCAATGCCATGTGATAAGCGGTGTTGTAACCCCAGCTTTCATTGCCCTCAAATTCCATTACCGGCATTAATTGGACTGCATTTATCTTCAGATTTTTAAAATAATCAATTCTGTCAATTAAATTTTGGTAGGTTCTGTTGGCGTCAAAATCCCGAACTAAAACCTCATAAATCACTAAATCTTTTTTAGCGGGCTTCACAAAATTTAGTGTCGCATCACTCCAAGTATAATTGTAATGCGCATTTGGACCGGTTTGCAATACCGTAACTTCTCTTTCTTGCCCCGCAGGATAAGCAGGCAAATTTGGATAAACTCCTAAGGTCTGAATTTCTGGATCATCAAACGGACTCAACACCAATGTTGAAAATGGATCGGCTGTTTTCACTAAAGCAGGTGAATTTGCAGGAAGATTAGTTTGGTCGCCTACCCAATATTGGTAATTATAAAAAGTTCCTGAAGTTAATTCTGTCAATTCCAACCAAAATTTTCCGGTTGCCGGATCCTTTTTCATCGCATAAGCGGAAGTTGGATTGTAATTATTAAAACTTCCGGCCACATACACAAAATCTTTGTTTGGTGCATTTAATACCAAAGTCGATTTTGTCGGATCGGCTTGATTGTAATTAATTCCGTCTTTCATCCCGGCAGGCAAAGCTTGACTTAATGCTCCCGGATTTACAACCACAGCAAAACTTTTGGTCAAGGTGGAAGTTCCTTGTGTTACTTCAAGAACGTAATTTTGGTTGGAAGTAATATTGGTATGATTGTAAGTATAGCTTGCCGTTGTAGCGGTGTTGATCGTTGTTCCATTTGCTTTCAGAACGTAATTCGCATTTCCGCCGGTGTTATTTGCAGTAACGTTTAAATTGCCTCCTGAAGCCAAAATTGTGGTACTGTTTTGCCCTGGTGAAACCAAGTTCAATTGAAAGGCGCCTACGTTTAAAAAAGTATCTGCCGATTGCGGACTTCCCGTTGCGGCTCTAAAAACAACACAAATTTGAGTAATCGTGCTTGTGGTTGGAACTCCAAAAGAAGTGTATAAATCTGGGGTAAGATCTAATTTGTAAGTTGTTCCTGAAACTAAAGTCAATGCCGGCTGCGTGGCATTATTGTTCCAAGTTCCTTTCACATTTTGCCATTGGGCGCCATTTACCGTAAGGCCAATATGGGCGTAAATGATACCCGTATAACCTGCCAATGGGGTTCCTGCCTTATTAAAATTTATGGTTACCGGCCCGTTTGCCAATGCAGGCGAAGGAATGGTTACCGTTTGTGCTAAAGCCGAGAAACCGATTAGAAGTAAAAAAAATAGTGTAATTTTTTTCATAGACTTCGTATTAAAAAAGGGCTGCCTTTTACGACAGCCCTTAATGAAATTATTTATTGCTTAATAAAAATATATCTTTGATCTAAGTCGTTAAACCAAACATTATAAGATCCAGCTTCTGCAACTGGAATATTTCCGCTTGAATTGAATTGAGCTACACCTTGCGTAGCTGGTCCACCACCCCAGTTTTCAGCCCAATCATCATTTGTTCTAAATTTAGCTTCTTCAGGAGTAAGAACTATCTGTGTAACCTTCCAAATATGAGGATTTAATGTACTATTTGTCATATCTGTGTCCGTATCCCAAGATCCTGGAGTTGAATTTCCAATAATCCCCATTGTTGTATAAGATGGAGCTGCAGTCGCATCAAATGCTACTAATGAAAAAGTCATCTCTTCTAAATTTACTGTAAGATCATAATATCCTGCAGTGGCAACCGTAATTGCACCCGGATCTCCATTTGAGCTATCCGCCAATGTTGTTCCGTCATTTGTACCGTATTGTGGCTCCCAAGCTCCAATTGATCCTAATAATTTTAGTTCTCCTTCATTAAAATAAGCTCTCAAATGAAATAATGACTCATTTGATGCATCTCTAAACATTGGAGTGTTTCCCGCATTATTGTTATATCCAAATTCTGTTGCAGTCCCTACCACGTATAAATGTTGTAATGGAACAAAACCTTCATAAGGAGTGATTATCATCTCTACTGCATCACTATATAAAACTTGAGATCCAACATAAGCTTTTACTCTTACTTCAAAATTAGCTGATACTTCAGGAGTTGCTCCCAACGCTAATAATGCAGCATTTAAAACATTGTGTGAAGCCGCAAATTGAGTTGCTCCCGCTGTTGCACCAATCACAGATGGCGTGTCAAAATTCTCTCCTGCGTTGTCAATTTCAATATCATATTGAGGAACAATCCCTGTACCAAAATTCGCTGCTGACCACATAAATCTTTCAGCAAGAACGTCTGGAGTATCAGAATTTAAAACATACGCATTTCCTTCTTCAGGAGCAGTTAAAATCGGTGCGTCAATTCCAACGACTACTGGTCTATCTTCCACGTCATCAACATTACAAGATACTGCAAAAACTGCAAGCATCGCTATCATAGAGTTTTTTAATATTTTTTTCATTTTCTTAAAATTTAAATGTTTTTAGTATCCTGAATTTTGGATTAGTTTTGAGTTTGCTGCCAGTGCATTTGAAGGAATTGGGTAGATATTTCTATAACTTGGAGTTGGGCTACCGTTTAACGTATTTCCTTTCCAAGGCCATACATAAGAACCTCCTGTAAATTTACCAAAACGAACCAAATCAGTTCTTCTGTGTCCTTCCCAGTGCAATTCTCTTGCTCTTTCATCTAAAATAAATTGAAGGTCAATTGAACCTACATTTCCGGATGCATTTCCATAAGCTCTTTGTCTTAAAAGGTTAACATAAGAAAGTCCTGTTCCTACATTTCCACCACCTCTTAAAGCACATTCTGCATACATCAAGTACACATCTGCCAAACGAAACATTGGGAAATCGGTATCCACAAAATCTCCTGAAGCATCTGATCCTGGATTTCCATTAATATCTACATTTTTAAATTTTTTCACTGCATATCCATCCGCAAAATTCCCGACATCATTGATTACCAACGACTGACCATCTGTGTGGAAATTTGATCTTTGATCTGCGGTTCCAGTTTGAAATTTATTTACGAATGCAGAAGTAGTTCTGATACCACCCCAACCACCGTTGATTCCAAATTCAGCTGCTGACATTGATCCTCCAACTGGAGCGTGAACTAAGAAAGTTGTTCCTCCGTACGTTTTTGTGTTTAATCCATCAAAAGCAACTGCAAAAATCACTTCGTTTTGAGAACCATTTCTATCATTATCCGCAATAAACAACTGTTTGTAATCATTATGCAAGCTATATCCAGATGAGATGATTTGATCTAAAAATGGAATTGCTTCAGCAGATTTTTCAGTTCCGATGTAAACTCTAGCGTTCATGTACAATTTGGCATGAAGCATCCAAGCAGCTGCTCTATCAGCACGAGGATATTCATTTGATCTTGGTGCTTTTAGCAAATCGTTTATTTCATTAAGTTCTTGATCAATGAAATCAAACATTTGAGTTGCTGTAACCTGCTCTGGCAGGAAGTAAGATGTTGGATCGTTTTCTGTTACCAATCCTACTCTTCCTCCAAATAAATCTAAGAAATGCCAGTAGCTTAAGGCTCTCAAGAATCTTGCTTCTGCTCTGTACGTTGCAATTTCAGCTTTTAATTCTTCTGAAACACCACGTCCGTTTAATTTCTCATCCGTTGTTTGTCTCAAAAACTCATTACAACTTTTCACCTGAAAATCAAGTCTGCTGAACGTTGCATTGATAAACAAATCGGTTGCTGACCAAGTTTGGTAGTGAAAATCTTTAATTGTGTTATCATTCCAGCCAATTATTGCTTCGTCAGTTGAAAGTTCATTCATTAACCAAAGTCCACGAATATATTGGCTTGCTCCTTCATCAATTCCAGTAATATCAGGAGAACCAGCAGGTCCGTTTTGACCTGTAGTCGCAAGTCCTGCATATAATTTTGCAAGGGTTTGCTTATATGCCGCAGGGTTGCTGTACAACTCATCTACAGATGGACTGCCGATACTTTGCGGATTTGATTGGTCAAGATCATCTGTACACGATCCAAAAGAAAGTGCCAGAACCAAGATTCCAATCTTTGTTAGAGTTAAACTAATTTTTTTCATATTCAATTTTTTATTTTTAGAAATTAACATTCAAACCTAAAGTATAGGTTCTTGGTCTTGGATATAAATTATTGTCGATTCCTGACGTATTTTCAGGGTCAATTCCTTTATAACCTGTAATTAAAAAGACATTTTGAACAGCTCCAGTCAATCTCATGCTTGATCCTTCTGAAAATACATTATTGAAAGTATAACCAACACTCACGTTATCCATTCTTAAGAATGATGCGTCTTGAATATAATAATCAGACTCATATCTTGGGCTTGCAAAGTTAGTATCTAATATACTTACGTGTGCATTTGAAAGATAGTTTCCGTTTGAAGGAAGTGATTGTGATTGGTTACCGAAGTTTGAATTTACGTTGTTATAATTGTAATTTCCAACGCTACCTCTCCAGCTCATAGAGAACCACCAATTTTCATAAGAAAAATCAGTATTGAATCCGTAGAACATATCTGCTGCTGGTTTTCTGTATCTGTATTTATCATCAGCATTGATAATTCCATCCGCATTTCTGTCAACATAAACTCCATCAATTGGCGCTCCTGCTGCATCATACGCTTGTTCGTAAACAAAGAATGCAGATGGTGCAAATCCAACTTGGTGGTTTTGAACTGTTGTTCCCGTACCTCCAGAGATTCCTCCAATGTTAAATCCTGCTTTTGAACCTGTCAATTCAGTAATTTCAGAGTCTTGGAAAGTTACGTTTCCTCCAATTCTCCAAGTCATTTTATCATTTCTAATTGGATACACATCAAAACTCACCTCAACTCCTTGATTTTCAAGATTTCCGATGTTGTAATTTGCTCCATTTGAAAAGTTAACTCCTTGAGGATTTGGTGCAAAAACGATTAAGTCATTTGTTTTACGCTTGTAAACCTCAACAGCTCCTTGCAATCTATTATTAAAGAATCCAAAATCAACACCTAAGTTTATTGTTGTAGTTTCTTCCCATTTCAAATCTTGGTTGTATCCAAGTGGAGATGAAGTTTGTACATAAATTGGGCTTCCGTCAGGATTGTACCCAATTTGATACCCTGCTGTATTTGTTGAATTTGAGTATAAAGGATAAGATGGATATCGTGCTCCTGTATCTTGTTGTCCTGTGATTCCCCAGCTCGCTCTTAATTTCAAGTCACTTACAATAGTGCTTTCTTTTAAGAAACTTTCTTCGCTAATTTTCCAAGCTACAGCAGCAGCTGGGAAATAACCCCATCTGTTGTCTTTTTGAAATCTTGAAGATCCATCAGTTCTGAACGATCCGTTGATGATATATTTATCAGCAATTGTAAATGTTGCACGTCCAAAAAACGATTGAATGTTCAAGCGTTCGTTATTAGGGTTTGCAGGATTTAAGACATCATTTGCAGCATCATAATTAAAACTTGTTGAGTTATATCTAAAATCTTGATAGTTATAACCTCCTGTTAAATCTACGGTTGTATTTAAAGCGTCAATAGTCTTCTTATAATTAAAATACAAGTCCATTACTTTATTTTGATTTTCTTGTTCTCTTCTGTATTCAGAACCAGCCTCAGCAGGAACAACATAATCATCATCTGTATTACCAAAAGCTCTTCCTGAACTATAGTCATAACCAAAGTTAGCTACCAATTTTAAATCTTCAAATGAGTGGATTTTATATTCAGCTTGAACATTTCCGATACTTCTGTAAGTTGTTCCAAAATTGTGTTTTTGCTCTAAAAATGCCACTGGATTTCTTGAAGCATTTACTTCATACACACCACTTGTTGGGTTTGCCCATTGGTAGTAACCTCCAAAAGCATTTTGTTGGTAAACAGGTTGCGTTGGGTCAAAAGCAATTGCAGCACCAATAGCACTTCTTTCGCTAAAGTTATTTTGAATAATTGTAGTCTTATTATTTACTTCAATTTTCAAGTGTTTGTCTAAAAAGTTACCAGTAACATTGGCACCAACAGTAGTTCTTTCAAAATTATCGTGTTTCAAAAGTCCATTTAAGTTTGAATATCCTAAAGAAGCTCTGTAAACAACATTGTCATTTCCGCCAGAAACCGCCACGTTGTGATCGGTACTATAAGAAGTTCTATAGATTTCTTTTTGCCAATCTGTGTTTGCAGTACCTAGTAATCCGATTTGAGACGGGCTACCAAATTCATTAATATAATTTCTATATTGGTTCGCACTTAAAACATCAACTGTTTTTACCACTTCATTTACTTGAAAGTTTCCGTTATATGTCACTTGCATATCTCCAGACTTTCCTTTTTTAGTAGTAATGATTACAACACCATTAGATGCTCTTGAACCATAAATGGCAGTTGCAGCAGCATCTTTTAAAATGGTCATACTTGCAATATCATTTTGGTTGATATTTGCCAAAGGATTTCTTCCTCCTTCAACACCACCACCACCAGCATCAACAGGAACTCCGTCAATAACATATAAAGGATCATTGTTTGCATTCAAAGAAGAACCGCTTCTGATTCTGATCAAAGAACCTCCACCTGGCTCACCTCCAGCATTTGTAATTTGCAAACCTGCTACACGACCTTGTAATAATTGGTCAGCAGATACTAAAGGTCCTTTATTAAATTGTTCAGATGTAATGTTAGTCAAAGCTCCAGTTGCATCTTTTTTAGTAGTAGTACCATATCCGATAACAACAACTTCATCTAATTGTGAAGCGTCTTCCTCCATAAATACATTTACATTATTCTGTCCAGTATAAGTTACTGTCGTCATTTTGTATCCTAAATAAGAAAAAGAGATCACATCTCCTGACTTTACTCCTGAAAGCTGAAAATTTCCTTCAAGATCTGTAGTAGCTCCGCCAGAACCACCTTGAATTGTAACACTTACTCCGGGTAATCCAAAACCAGCCGACTGATCTTTTACATTACCATTTAATGTGCTTTGTGCCAGCACGCTAAACGGAAGAAGTAGTACTAAAAGCAACAACTTTTTATAAATTGTTTTCATACATTTTGTTTAGGTTAAAAATTGAGTTTGAATACTGTATATTTTCACTTCGAATGTTAAACTTATGTAAAATATTCACACTACAAAAACGTTTTCGTAAAACAAGGTACCGAAAACGTTTGCGTGTTGACAACTTTACGGAAATAAGCAATTTTTCGCTTAAAAATACCGATTAATAAAATTTAAATTTATCTTTATTGACAAATTAATACTTGAACAAAACCCCATGAGAAGAAAAGTAACCTTAAAGCAAATTGCAAAGGAATTAGATGTCTCAATTTCTACTGTTTCAAAATCACTTCGCGACAGCCCCGAAATTAGCGAAGACACGCGTCAAAAAGTCCAAGCTTTTGCCAAGTTATACAATTACAAGCCTAATCTGATTGCCCTGAGCCTGAAGAACAAGAAGACAAAAACCATCGGAATCATTATTCCAGAAATTGTGCACCACTTTTTCGCCACGGTAATCAGCGGTATCGAACACGTAGCCAACGAACACGGATACAACGTGATCGTAACGTTATCTGATGAATCTTTTGACAAAGAGGTCATCAATATGGAAATGCTGGCAAACGGAACTATTGACGGCTTCATCATGTCACTTTCTAAAGAAACACAGCACAAAAAAGATTTCCACCACATTACCGAAGTGATCAACCAGGGAATGCCGGTCGTGATGTTTGACCGCGTGACCAATGACGTTTTATGCGACAAAGTAATTATCGATGACAACTTGGCTGCTTATGAAGCTGTTCAGACCTTAATAAATAAAGGATTCAAAAAAATTGCCTTGATCACAACCGTTGATTATGTAAGCGTTGGTAAATTAAGAACCGACGGATACATCAAAGCGCTAAAAACCAACGATATCATTGTAGATCCTAATTTAATTTTAAAAATTGAAGACATCGACATTTGCGATTTTCAGATAGAAGAATTAATTGCTAATAATGAAATCGACGCTGTTTTTGCCGTCAACGAATTATTTGCCGTTACAGCGATCAAAGCAACCAAAAAAATACACAAAAGAGTTCCCGAAGACATTGCTATCATTGGTTTTACTGACGGAATCATCTCAAAATATTCATCTCCGAGCATTACCACCGTTTCCCAAAACGGAATAAAAATGGGTGGAAAAGCAGCAAAAATGCTCATCGACAGATTAGAATCAGAAGAGGAAGAAGAAGAACATTTTAAAACCGAAGTTATTGAAACACATTTGGTACTTAGAGAATCTACGCCAACGTTGTAGTTTGATTTAAACAACTGTAAATCAATAGAATAATCTCAATATTTTTCAATTCTTTCAATTGTTAAATATTGAGATTTTAATTTTAAGCTCAAAAAAATTATATATTTGCAACATTATCATACTTATATTTTTACTTCGAAAACAAAAATTAAGTTTTGATAAGCAACATCGCTTATCGTAAATAAATCAATTCATTACGATAATGGAAAAGCGTAAATTAAGTCTCTTTGATATTTGCAACATGAGTTTCGGATATTTGGGGATACAGATGGGATTTGCCTTGCAAAATGCAAATGCCAGTAGAATTCTGCAAATTTTCGGAGCCGACGTACACAGTTTGTCGTGGTTTTGGATTGTTGCTCCTTTAACAGGATTGATTGTCCAGCCCATTATTGGGCATTACAGCGACAGGACTTGGACCCGTTTCGGCAGAAGAAAACCCTACTTTTTAATCGGATCTGTTTTAGCGGCGTTTGGATTGATTTTTATGCCGCAATCCGCTACATTAACTGCTTTTATGCCTGCACTTTGGGTTGGAGCCGGAATGCTGATGATCATGGATGCGTCGTTCAACATTGCCATGGAACCTTTCCGTGCCTTGGTAGCCGATTTACTTCCCTCCGACCAGCGAACTTTAGGCTTTAGCGTTCAAACCATTATGATTGGCCTTGGGGCCGTAATCGGTTCTTGGCTTCCTTATGCCTTGAGCAATTGGTTCGGAATTTCAAGCGAGGCGCTTCCTGGCCAAGTTCCTTATCATCTTATTTTGTCCTTTATTATCGGTGCGGCTGTTCTGGTTGGCGCCGTTCTTTGGACGGTTGCTGCAACCAAAGAGTATTCTCCGGCAGAATTAGAGGCTTTCGATAAAGCGAAAGGAATTGTCCACGAAGAAGAGTCTTCCAGTTTACTGAATATTTTTACTGATTTCAAGAATATGCCGCAAACCATGAAACAATTGGGCTGGGTACAGTTCTTTTCTTGGTTCGCTTTGTTCGGAATGTGGGTTTTCGCCACTCCGGCAATTGCACATCACGTCTATAACCTTCCTTTAAGCGATACCAGTAGTAAAACATATCAGGAAGCGGGCGACTGGGTAGGAATCATCTTCGGAGTTTACAATGCTATTTCAGCTGTATTCGCCTTCTTTTTGCCCGCTATCGCTAAAAAATTCGGAAGAAAATCTACACACACCTTTTCATTAATCGTTGGAGGAATCGGATTGATTTCGGTTTATTTTGCTCCCACTCCAAACTGGTTGATCTTATCAATGGTTGGTGTCGGAATTGCTTGGGCAAGTATTTTAGCAATGCCTTACGCCATTCTATCAGGTTCCATTCCTGCTAAAAAAATGGGAGTTTATATGGGGATTTTTAATTTCTTCATTGTAATTCCTCAAATCATCAACGCCATCATCGGCGGTCCAATCGTTAAATATGTTTATGGCGGAAATCCCATCTATGCCATTGTAACCAGCGGTGCTGCTTTTTTAATTGCCGCACTATTTGTTGCGAGGGTAAAAGATGAAGATGACATAATTAAAGTATAAAATTTTGAAAACAAAAGCATTCATATTCGACCTAGACGGAGTAATTGTGGACACGGCAAAATACCATTATTTGGCGTGGCAGAAAATAGCCAGCCAACTCGGAATCGAATTCACACCAGAACACAACGAAGAACTAAAAGGCGTAAGCCGCGTTCGTTCGCTTGACCTTATCCTTGAATTAGGAAAAATAGAAGCCACCCAAGAAAATAAAAACCTTTGGCTGGTTCAAAAAAATGAAGACTATCTCTCTTATTTGGTAGATATGGACGAAAGTGAAATTTTACCTGGCGTTGTTCCGGTTTTAAAATTTCTGAAAGAAAACAACCAAAAAATTGCTCTTGGTTCTGCCAGTAAAAACGCACGGCCCATCTTACAGAAAACTGGAATTATCAGTTATTTCGATGCAATTGTAGATGGAAACGACGTGACAAACGCAAAACCTGACCCTGAAGTTTTTTTAAGAGCAGCGCAGTTATTAGGAGCGAATCCAGAAGATGCCATTGTTTTTGAAGATTCTGTAGCCGGAGTCCAGGCGGCAAACATCGCCAATATGAAAAGTGTTGGTATAGGTGAAGCAAAAATCCTCCACGAAGCTCAATTTATCTTTCCAGATTTCACACATATCGATGAGCAATTCATCGAATCATTAATCAAATAAATCACTGTTAAAAGGTTTAGAGTTTAAGGTTTCCAGTTACGCAACCTTCCACTTTAGACGTTAAACTTTAAACAAAAAATACAATGAACCAAGATTATATCATACCAAATAATTGGTCAATCATAGAAGAAGGATTTGATGCCGAGCGCGTAAAATCTTCCGAAAGTTTATTCAGTATCGGAAACGGCGCCATGGGACAGCGAGCGAATTTTGAAGAAAATTATTCGGCTGAAACGTTCCAAGGAAGTTATATCGCCGGAATTTATTATCCAGACAAAACCAAAGTGGGCTGGTGGAAAAACGGCTATCCAGAATATTTTGCAAAAGTATTGAATGCACCCAACTGGATTGGAATTGAAATTGAAATCAACGGCGAAAATTTCGACTTGAATGCTTGTCCTGAAGTTCAAAATTTCAAGCGTGAATTAAATATGAAAGAAGGCTGGTACCATCGTTCTTTCGTGGCAACCTTGCAAAACGGAACCGAAATTGAAGTAAACGTTCGTCGTTTTCTTTCTTTGGATTCGGATGAATTGGGTGTCATCAATTACGAAATTACGCCTCTAAATAAAGACGCCAAAATCGTTTACAAACCGTATATCGATGCTGGCGTGAAAAACGAAGATGCGAACTGGGAAGAAAAATTCTGGGAGCCATTAGACGTTAAACATTCTGAAAATGACGCTTTTGTTGTGGCAAGAACGTTCAAGACGCACTTCAATGTAGCGACTTATATGTCGAACAGCATTTTTTCAAATGATAAAAATTTGAATCTTTCTCCAGTAAATGTTGACGATTCCGCGGAAAAAGTACAGTTTTTGTATGAAGTGCAAGTTGCAAAAGGAGAAAAATCGTCTATTCAAAAATTTGGCGGTTACACGGTTTCGCTGAACCACGAAAATTCGGAATTAATTGCTGGAGCTCAAAAAGTAATCGCTTCTGCGAAAGCAAAAGGTTACAAAACATTGTTGCAAGAGCAAATTGAAGCTTGGGCAAAAATCTGGGAAATGTCAGACATCACCATCGATGGCGACGTAAAAGCACAACAAGGAATTCGTTTCAATATTTTTCAATTGAACCAAACGTATTTGGGTAAAGATTCTCGTTTAAATATTGGTCCAAAAGGTTTTACAGGGGAAAAATATGGCGGTTCAACCTATTGGGATACTGAAGCGTACTGCATTCCGTTTTATATGGCGACAAAAGACCAGCAAGTTGCGAGAAATTTGCTGACGTACCGTTACAATCAATTGGATAAAGCCATTGAAAACGCTGGTAAATTAGGTTTTACCAATGGCGCTGCGTTGTATCCGATGGTGACGATGAACGGTGAAGAATGCCACAACGAATGGGAAATTACGTTTGAAGAAATCCACAGAAATGGTGCGATTGCTTTTGCAATTTTTAACTATTTCCGTTTTACCGGAGATTACAGTTATATTCCAGAAAAAGGTTTGGAAGTTTTGATTGCCATTGCTCGTTTTTGGCACCAAAGAGCGACCTATTCTACTAATAAAGACCAATTTGTAATCCTTGGAGTTACGGGTCCGAATGAATATGAAAACAACGTAAACAATAATTTCTACACGAATTATTTGGCAAAATGGTGTATCGATTACGCTTTGGAGCAGATCGAAAAAGTAGCAAAAGAATATGCTTCTGACTATTCCAGAATTATAGCTAAAGTCAATTTAGACAAGGCTGAAATGGCACAATGGAAAAAAGTGGCCGACAAAATGTACTTCCCTTTTTCAGAAGAACACGATGTTTATTTGCAACAAGACGGTTTCTTGGACAAGGAATTAGTAAAAGTGAATGATTTGGACAAAAGCCAACGGCCAATCAACCAGAAATGGTCTTGGGACCGAATTTTACGTTCGCCTTATATCAAGCAAGCCGATGTTTTGCAAGGGTTTTATTTCTTCGAAGACCATTTTTCAAGAGAACAATTAGAGAAACATTTTGATTTTTACGAACCATTTACGGTTCACGAATCTTCGCTTTCACCTTGTGTCCATTCCATTCAGGCGGCAGGTTTGGGTAGAATGGAGCAAGCTTATACTTTCTATTTGAGAACGTCTCGTTTGGACTTGGACGATTATAATAAAGAAGTCGAAGAAGGTTGCCATATCACGAGTATGGCTGGAACTTGGATGAGTATCGTCGAAGGTTTTGGAGGAATGCGTGTCAAAAATGATACGTTGCATTTTGAACCAAGAATTCCGGAACAATGGGAAGGTTATTCGTTTAAAATCAATTTCAGAAACCAAATTTTGCAAGTTTCAGTCGCTTCAAACGAAACTAAATTTTCACTTGAAGGAACAAAAGAGCTGACGGTTTATGTAAACGGAAATGCTGTCTTGGTAGAACCGAATACTTTGGTTACCGTATAAATATTTTATCTCGCAAAGACGGAGAGGCGCAAAGTTTTAATATCGATTTGCTTTGCTACTTAGCGCCTTTGTGAGAAAACCAATAGAATAAACTTCGCGTGAAATCACTCGAGAAAACAACAATACAATGAAAAAAACACTTTTATTTTTACTTCTATCCATTTCCGCTTTCGCCCAAATTGATAAAGTTGAACCACCTTTTTGGTATGCCGGAATGCATAATCCTGAACTTCAAATCATGTTCTACGGAAAAAATATCGCACAATACGAAGCTTCAGTTTCTAATAATGTGGTGATAAAAAACGTAGTCAAAACCGAAAATCCGAACTACATTTTCGTTACTATCGACACTAAAAATGTTCCCGCTTCCGATTTAGTTTTTTCGTTTAAAAACAAAAACAAAGTAGCCTTTACAAAAAAATATGCTTTAAAAGAAAGAAGAGCAAATTCAGCCCAGCGCCAAAGTTTTGATTCTTCAGACATGATGTATCTGATCATGCCAGATCGTTTTGCGAATGGAAATCCGAACAACGACAGCGATAAATCAACCACGGAAAAAGCCAACAGAAGCTTGCCGGGCGGTCGTCACGGTGGAGACATCGAAGGAATCACAAAAAACTTAGATTATCTGGAAGAATTAGGCGTTACCGCACTTTGGAGCACGCCACTTTGCGAAGATAACGACAAAGGATATTCGTACCACGGATACGGACAATCTGACCTTTACCGAATTGACCCACGTTATGGAACCAACGAAGAATATTTGAAACTTTCAGCCGAAATGAAAAAACGGGACATGAAATTAATCAAAGATTATGTGACCAACCACTGGGGTGCTGAACACTGGATGTTTAAAGATTTGCCAAGCTATGATTGGTTCCACCAATTTCCAGGATATGCACAATCGAACTACAGAATGACAACGCAATTCGACACAAATGCTTCGGCAATTGACGCGAAATATTGCATGGACGGCTGGTTTGTTCCGTCGATGCCTGACTTGAACCAATCGAATCCTTTGGTTTTAAATTACATTACCCAAAACGCTATTTGGTGGATTGAATATGCCGATTTAGATGGTTTTAGGGTCGATACGTATTCTTATAATGATAAAGTGGGAATCGCAAAATGGACGAAAGCAATTACCGATGAATATCCTTATTTCAACATCGTCGGAGAGGTTTGGATGCACGACCAAGCCCAAATGTCCTATTGGCAAAAAGACAGCCCGATTAGCGCGATTCAAAGCTACAATTCACATTGTCCAAGTGTAATGGATTTTACGTTGCACGATGCTTTCGGAAATGTTTTTAACGAAGACAAAGAAGGTTGGAACGACGGAATGATCAAGGTATACGACAATTTCACAAACGATTTTCTATACGCAAACACCAACAATTTATTGATTTTTGCCGAAAATCACGACACGGGAAGATTCAACCAAAATTATAAAAACGACATCCAGAAGTACACGATGGCCATGGCTTTATTGGCTACCGTTCGTGGAATTCCGCAGTTGTATTATGGTTCCGAAATCGGAATGGCTGGCGACAAAGGAAAAGGCGATGCCGATATCCGCCAAGATTTTCCTGGAGGTTGGGCTGGCGATAAAAACAATGCTTTCACAAAATCAGGAAGAACCGAAAAGCAAAATAAATTTTTCGATGT
Source organism: Flavobacterium macacae (assembly GCF_003865365.1). Taxonomy (GTDB): domain Bacteria; phylum Bacteroidota; class Bacteroidia; order Flavobacteriales; family Flavobacteriaceae; genus Flavobacterium; species Flavobacterium macacae. The sequence goes on from NZ_RQVR01000002.1 coordinate 234,907, forward strand.
GACAGCAAAATTATTCCAATGGAGAAAAAACAAAGACGTGGTCCATACCGGAAAAATGACGCATTACATTCCAGAACAAAATGTATATGTATATTTCAGACACAATGACAAGGAAACGGTGATGGTTGTGATGAACAATTCTGCGGAAGCGAAAACCATCAAAACAAACCGTTTTCAAGAAAATATAAAAGCATTCACATCAGGAAAAGATGTACTTTCCGGAAAATCAGTTGACTTGAAAAATGAAATTTCTTTGGACGGAAAATCGGTATTGGTTTTAGAATTAAAATAATAAACTTATGAAAAAAACAATCTTATTAGCAGTCGCCATTTCAGCTTTTATCTCTTGCAAAGACGATAAAAAAACCGAAGAAGTAACCGCTTCTACCACAGAAACAATCGCTCCGGTATCAGATGCATTGGCTGAAAACGCCGTAATTTACGAAGCAAACATTCGCCAATATTCTCCTGAAGGAACTTTTAATGCTTTCACGAAAGACATTCCTGAACTGAAAAAATTAGGCGTAAAAGTAATTTGGCTGATGCCGATTTACCCAATTTCTATGAAAAACAGGAAAGCAACGGGAGAACTTTCTGTGGAAGATATTAAAGACCCAAAAGAAAGAGAAAAATACCTTGGAAGCGCATATGCCATTTCAGATTATACGGCAATTAATCCAGATTATGGAACCAAAGAAGATTTCAGAAAATTGGTAAAAACCGCCCACGAAAACGGAATGTACGTCATTCTTGACTGGGTAGCGAACCACACCGGTTGGGACCACAAATGGATTACAGAACACCCTGAATATTATCAAAAAAATGCCAAAGGCGAAGTAACCGATCCGTTGAATCCTGAAACAGGAAAATCGTGGGGCTGGACCGACGTTGCCCATTTAGATTTCTCTAATAAAGAGCTGAATGAAGCGATGAAAAACGAAATGTTATATTGGGTAAAAGAAGAAAATATTGACGGTTTCCGTTGTGACGTTGCCGATAATGTACCGACAGCATTCTGGCAAAAAACCATTCCAGAATTGAAAAAAGTGAAGCCAGTTTTTATGCTGATGGAATCCAACAAAAACTATCTTTTAAAAGACGGATTGTTTGATATGGCCTACGGTTGGGAAGCACATCACGTGATGAACGATATCAACAAAGGCACAAAAACCGTGAAAGATTTGGATGCCGTTTTTACAAAAATTGGCAAAGAATACGAGAAAAACGACTTCTTTATGAACTTCACGTCCAACCACGATGAAAATTCTTGGAACGGAACCGAATACGAAAGAATGGGCGACGGCGTAGAAGCGTACACCGCGTTGACGTACATTATGCCTGGAATGCCGTTGATTTACACAGGTCAAGAATATGATTTGAGGAGAAGATTGAAGTTTTTCGAGAAAGATTCTATTCCAAAAACAAAGGCAAAAATGTTCCCGATTTATGAAAAATTAGGAGCGCTGAAAAACAACAATGAAGCGTTAAACGGAGGAAAAAACGCAAGTTCTTACAAGCGTTTGGCTACTTCGGCTGATGCAAATATCTTGGCTTTCGAAAGAGAAAAAGGCGGTAAAAAAGTAATTTATATCGGTAATTTATCTAAAAAAGACCAACAATTCACAGCACCAATCGACGGTACGTTTACCAATTATATGACCGGTGAAAAAGTGACGTTGGCAAAAGACCAAAAGCATAATTTTAAGCCTTGGCAATATTGGGTTTTGACGAATTAATCAAAATGTAACTCATTTAAAAAAGCACAAATCATTACGGTTTGTGCTTTTTTTATTTGTTTCTTAGTTTAGCATAAATAGCAAGATTCAAATAGTTGCCGTCTTTAATTTCGCATTCTCGCAGGGTTCCTTCCCATTTAAAGTTCATTTTCTCAATAGCTTTTTTACAATTTGTATTTTCACTAGCTACAAATCCTTCAATTCGGTTTAAATCAAGGTGTTCAAATCCGTACGCACAGCGTATTGGAAACGCCTCTTGCATAAATCCCTTTCCCCAATAATCAGGCAACAGCCAAAAGCCAATTTCTGCTTTTTTGTGTTCTTTGCTCCATGCATTAAATCCACCAGCTCCGTAAAATAGTTGGTTGTCTTTCGAGCAAATGGCCCATCAAATTCCAGTCTCCGTTTCTTCTAAATTTTTAAACCACGTCATTTGTGCTGTTGTAGCTTCCAAACTCGTAAAACTGATTCCGTAGTATTGTATCACGTCCCGATTAGAAAGTCCGTGGAAAATATTTTGAATATCGCCTTGTTGTATTTGTCGAAGCAAAAAGCCTTTGGGTGGATAGCGTTGGGAATGAAGTGGATTTCATTTCTTTCAGTTTAGTTTTAGTTTGACCGATAACATTCTGGCAGTAAACAAGGTTTGGAATTAAAGATGTGAGTTTTTGCCATTATGTAATAAACTATTTTTTAATTCGACCTAATACCCAAATCCTTTGTAACCGCTTTAGCTACTGGCATTATTTTCTATTCCAAATTTCAGGTAATCATATAAACATACTAACTTTCTGAAATTTGATGATGTTTTTATGGTTTCATCATTTAAACAACTTCTTAAAAATTTTAAAAGTTGATTGAGATTAATAGTTTTAAAATCTAATAAGGGAATATAATTTAAAGAATGTGAAACATCAAAACTATTAATAATTGAATTTACATCTTTATGGTTTCTTCTAATTTCTGTTTGCTTTTTTATGCAACCAATTGGGGGTAAAAAACAATTTGGTGTGTTTTTTTTCAATTCGAATTTATTCTTTGATTTTAAAGTCCCTGTTTTTGTTAATAAATTCTCTTTTCTTAAATATTTATATAGTGGTATAAAACTATTTCCTTTAATAATTTTAGGAAATGTATTTTCAACTAATAGTTTTGAATTGAAATTTTTATTATCATTTAAAATATCTTCAATTATGTCAATTGTTTCTATAGATTTATATCCTTGTGTTGATAATAATTGACTTGCAACACCAATTGCATATTCAATTAAAGAATCATCTGTTATTGTATTAATATCAGCTACAAAAACTTGAGAAGTTGGTTTATTTGATTTTACAAATTCGACAACTGAATTTTTAAGTTTTCTTAAAATTTTAATCGGAATTTGTCTTTTTAAGGTTGAAAGTGTTTCGAAAATTGGTTCGAAAGAATCTGTTATTATTAATTTTATGGGTAAGACTTTATTATCAGGCAATTTGATGCTACTATCTTTTATTTCAAATTCTGCATCTTTTTTCCATTCTACAAATATCAATCGATTCTTTAATTTATCTAAATTTTTTGGTTCTACACATTTTACGATTGAGTCAATAATTTGTTGAATATTGTTATCCGAAAGAGAATAACCAATAAAAATAATAGGATGTTCAACGAAAATTGTCAATAATTTTGCTGCTAAATATGCGTTTTTGGAATTAAAATCTAAATAATCCTCTTCTGTAAGAATTAATGTTTCTGGCCTTGTTACGCATCCGTGAATTTTATATATTTCACCAATTGATATTGCTTCAGAAAATAGAAGTTCTTGTTGTCCAATGTAAATATTAAAATCACTAAAATTTTCTTCTAAAAAACTATCCCAGTTGGTTGTAATAATTCCGTCAATTACACTTGTTTTTAATAATTCTATTTCTTTATCATATTCTTTTGAAATACTTTGAATTGATTTGATATAATTTGAAATTTCTATTTTTAGAGGTAAATTCATGCCTTCACTTGCTAGAGTCTTGTTGACACTTCGATTAGCCTTAAATAAATCATTCTTCCACCATATTTCGTGAAATTCATTAGACAAATTAGAAGCCAACAAAGGTAAATTACTATTGCATTTTGATTTATAATATTCAAATTCTCCCTCAATAGAAGAAACTAAAAAAAAATTCGAAAGTAACTCTTCCCAAGTTGGTAAGTTTAAATACCTACGTGAAAATCCCGAACCAATAAATAAATACGGATTGGTTGTAAAATCTTTTAAATGGTCAAATAATTCAGAGTTCATTTTTTCTACGATTTTTTTTGTTTGCACATAACTAATATATCCCTAACAAAACCAGAGTAATAAATCTCATTCTGGCTCTATACCGCTGATAACCATCAGTCCTTATTCCTCTCAAATGTATTTAATTTTTCTTACAAATCTTCAAACAACAAAAAAAAGTACTTAACGATAAAGTTATTCCTCAAAAGCGAAGCTGTTTTTACCACAAGATTCCCAAATAATCCTAATTCAAAAAAGCGTATTTTTGCAAACTAATTCTCGAACTTGAAAAAAATAGTCTACATCGGACATCGCGGAGCCAAAGGTCACCAACCCGAAAACACGCTTCCTTCCTTCCAAAAAGCATTGGATTTAAATGTGGACGGAATCGAACTCGATGTTCACGTTTGTAAAACAGGAGAATTGATTGTCATCCACGATTTCACCGTCGACAGAACCACAAACGGTTCAGGAGCAGTTTCTGAATTATCACTTTCTGAAATAAAATCCTTGCGAATCAACGATGAAATTGAAATCCCAACTTTGGAAGAAGTTTTGGACTTGGTCGGGAAAAAGTGCTTCATCAACATCGAATTAAAAGGAAGACATACTGCAAAAGCCGTTTCGAATTTAATCGAAAAATACATTCTTGAAAATGATTATTCGTATGAAGATTTCGTTGTTTCGAGTTTTCAAAGAGAAGAATTAGAGATGCTTTTCACCATCAATCCAAAAATACATTTGGGCGTTCTGTCGCAAGCCAGCGTTTCGCAAGCATTGGAATGGGCAACCGCTTTTTCGGCGAAAGCCATTCATCCGCATTTTAGCCTTTTGACACCCGAAAATGTCCAGAAAGCACAAGAACAAGGTTTCAAAGTCTATACTTGGACGCTGAATGAAACCGAGGATATTGAACGAATTAAAACCTATAACGTAAACGGAATCATAACCGATTTCCCCGAAAGAATATGAGCCAAAATTTCGACATAATCATCGTTGGAGGTGGAGCTGGCGGATTTTTTACCGCCATTAATATTGCCGAGAAAAATCCAAAATTAAAAATTGCAATCTTGGAACGCGGTAAGGAAGTTTTGACGAAAGTCAGGATTTCTGGAGGCGGAAGATGCAACGTGACCCACGCTTGTTTTGAACCGAATGAGTTGGTGAAATTTTATCCGCGAGGCGAAAAAGAGCTTCGTGGTCCATTTCATCAATTTTGCTCTGGCGATACGATTGAATGGTTCGAAAAACACGGCGTGGAATTGAAAATCGAAGATGATGGACGAATGTTTCCGGTTTCGAACTCCTCCCAAACGATCATTGATTGTTTTACTTCGGCTACAAAAAAACTCGGAATCCAAGTGTTGACCGGACAAAGCGTCCAGTCGATTTATAAATCAGAAACTTCGGAAGGGAATTTTTGGAAAATCGAAACCCAAAACGAACAATACATTTGCGAAAAATTAGTTTTGGCAACCGGAAGCAACCCGAAAATGTGGGAAACGCTTCAAGAATTCGGACATTCAATTGTGAGTCCGGTTCCGTCATTGTTTACCTTCAACATAAAAGATCCTAGAATAAAAGAATTGCCGGGTGTTTCTGCACAAGTTTCGGTGAAAGTAAAAGATACAAAATTGACCTCTGCAGGGCCATTATTGGTGACGCATTGGGGAATGAGCGGACCCGCGATTTTGAAATTATCGGCTTGGGGAGCCCGAACTTTATTCGAAAAAAACTATCAGTTTACGATTTTCGTCAATTGGTTGAACGATATGGATGCCGAAGATGCCGAAGTGATTTTGAAAGAATTAAAACAAGAACATTCTAAAAAAGCGGTTTCCAAAAAATCGCCGTTTGAATTCCCAAATCGTTTGTGGGAAAGTTTGGTTTTGGCTTCCGGAATTTCAGAGGAAACCAAATGGGCCGATTTGTCTAAAATGCAACTTCAAAATTTATCGAACCAGCTCACCAACGGACAATTTCAAGTGAATGGAAAAAGCACCTTCAAGGAAGAATTTGTAACCGCTGGAGGCATCGATTTAAAGGAAATCAATTTCAAAACTATGGAAAGTAAAATGCATCCCAATTTATTTTTCGCTGGAGAAATTGTAAACATTGACGCGATAACGGGAGGTTTTAATTTTCAGAATGCTTGGACGAGCGGGTTTATTGTGGCGAATTCGATATAGTTTTCACAACGCAGGTTTAGATTGCAGTCTGCAAACTGTACATTAAAATCTGCAAACTTATTACTGATTCAACCACCAAATACTTGCATTCAACACCGTCGCAAAACTCACCCAAAGCAAATAAGGAACAAATAAATACCCTGAAATTTTATTAATTTTTCCGAATTTCGCGTAGGTTTCATAAATCAGCAACCAAAGCAAAAAGATCTCGATCAAGGCCAATAACGGATTTTTTAATCCGAAGAAAAGGTACGACCACAGCGCGTTCAGTGCTAATTGAATCGCAAAAAACAACATCGCTTTTTTAACTTCTTCCCTTCTTGGAGAATTAATTTCGTGCCACACCAGACCGCCGGCAATTCCCATCATAATATATAACGCGGTCCAAACGGGTGCAAAAAGCCAGCCTGGCGGATTAAAACTCGGCTTGTTTATTGTTGGAAACCACGTGTTCACGCTTTCTTGTGTCACCAAACTCGAAAAATATCCGACCACCAAGCAGGTGGCAACTAAAACTAAAATTCTTGTATATTTATTCATCTCTCTTTTTTATTTTGCCTTAAATTCCACAAAATGGAATACATGTTGCACAAATTTACAAAAATTAATCTGCGCTCGTGGCTGAAATCTGTATTTGACTTAATTTTTCAATCCAAAAAAAGTATCTTTGCACAAAATTAATTTTATGGTTTCTGAAAAGGATTTTATTCCGGCAAAATATACAAATTCGATTGAAAAAGGTGCTGTAAAATGGAGTGCCCCAAGCAATATTGCTTTGGTGAAATATTGGGGAAAAAAGGAAAACCAAATCCCTGCAAATCCATCCATCAGCTTTACTTTGAACCATTGCAAAACGATTACTTCACTGGCTTTTTCGAAAAAAGAAACGACAGGAAATTTTTCGTTTGATTTGTTATTTGAGGGAAAACCAAAAGAAGATTTCAAGCCGAAAATCCAGAAATTCTTGGAACGAATTGAACCGTACTTGCCGTTTCTGAAAGAATATCATTTTGAAATTGACACTCAAAACACGTTTCCGCACAGTTCTGGAATTGCATCTTCCGCTTCAGGAATGTCGGCTTTGGCCATGAATTTGATGAGTTTGGAAAAACAACTACATCCTGAAATGACAGACGATTATTTCTTTCAAAAAGCGTCTTTTTTAGCACGATTGGGTTCTGGAAGCGCTTGCCGAAGCGTAAAAGGAAGCGTTGTGGTTTGGGGAAATTCTGAAATTACAGGAAGTTCTGATTTATTTGGAGTGGAATTTCCAAACAAAATACACGACAATTTTAAGAACTACCAAGATACGATTTTATTGGTTGACAAAGGCGAAAAACAAGTTTCAAGTACGGTTGGGCACGATTTGATGCACGATCATCCGTATGCCGAAAGACGTTTTGAGCAGGCGCACGAAAATCTTTCTAAAATAAAAACCGTTTTAGAATCAGGAAACTTGGACGAGTTTATCAAAATTGTGGAAAGCGAAGCCCTGACTTTGCACGCAATGATGATGACTTCGATGCCTTATTTTATTTTGATGAAACCAAACACGCTGGAAATCATCAATAAAATTTGGAAATTCAGAACTGAAACGCAAATTCCGGTTTGTTTTACGTTGGATGCTGGCGCGAATGTCCACGTCCTTTATCCTGAAAACGTTAGCGATAAAGTTTTAGATTTTATTAAGAATGAATTAGTAGGCTATTGTCAAAACTCGCAATATATTTGCGATGAAATTGGATTTGGCGCAACTAAACTATAAATTTTGTATCTTTATTTAAAATTTGGGTAATGGATATTCAATTGGAAAAATTAGAGCTTATTAAAAAGTTAGCAGAAACAAATGATTTTGCTGTGGTTGAATCTATCAAAAAGATTTTTCAAAAAGAAAAAAAAGATTGGTGGAACGAATTAACTGATGAGCAAAAAGCCGATATTGAGCAAGGAGAAAGAGACATTGAAAACGGAGATTATGTTGAATTTTTCTCATTTATCGATCCATATTTAAAATGATTCGAAAAGTAATAATTTCAAGTAAAGCGCAAAATAGTTTAGTGGAAATAGCTGGTTACATTGAAAATAAGTTTTCTGTAAATGCGAGGATTATATTTATGAAAAAATTTCGTGATTCAGTTTTAATCGCTTCGGAAAATCCAAAAATCTTTCCATTATCTTTAAACGATAAAAAGTTGCACAAATGTGTTGTCACCAAGCAGACATCATTTTTATATAAATTCAATCCAACTAAATTAGAAATTATTTCAATTTTCGACACCAGACAAAACCCAAATAAAATTAAGAAAGACATCAAATAATATGAAAGGACCATTATTTTACTCAAAAATACTACTCTTCGGTGAACACGCAATTAACAGAGGTTCTCGAGGTTTGGCCATTCCTTATAACTTTTTTAATGGAGGTTTGAAAGTTGATGACAATCTTTCTGATGAAGCTATAAAATCAAACGCGAGCTTGAAGCGTTTTGTGGATTATTTGGAAATCATGCAAGACGAAAATCCTGAATTGGTCCGATTTGATATCCCAACTTTAAAAATGAATGTGGAAGCCGGAATGTATTTTGATTCCAGCATCCCGCAAGGTTATGGTGTCGGAAGCAGTGGCGCCTTGGTTGCCGCGATTTATGACCAATATGCCGAAAATAAAATAACGGTTTTAGAAAACCTGACTCGTGAAAAACTTTTGAAACTAAAGCAGATTTTCTCAAAAATGGAATCTTTTTTCCACGGAACAAGTTCAGGCCTAGACCCTTTGAACAGCTATTTGAGCATTCCGATCTTGATTAATTCACACGATAATATTGAAGCTACCGGAATTCCGACTCAAAGTCTTCAAGGAAAAGGCGCTGTCTTTTTGCTTGATTCTGGAATGACAAAAGAAACAGCTCCAATGGTCAGCATTTTTATGGAAAGCCTGAAAGACAAAGGTTTCAGGGCGATGGTAAAAAACCAATTCGTTAAATATACCGACGCAAGTATTGACAATTTCCTTCACGGAGACATCAAATCTTTATTGTCAAATACCAAGAAACTTTCAAAAGTAGTTTTGAATAATTTCAAGCCGATGATTCCGGAACAATTTCACGGAATTTGGCAAAAAGGACTGGATTCAAACGATTACTATTTAAAACTTTGCGGTTCAGGCGGTGGCGGTTACATCCTTGGATTTACACCCGATTATGAAAAAGCCAAAGAAGCCTTGAAAGATTACAAACTGGAAGTAGTTTACCAGTTTTAATCGATTTTAATCGTACATCTTTAAAGTTAAAGTCTTAAAATTAATGCAATACATTGATTTTAGACAGAAATCCTTTTACCTTTAACCCAACCAACCTTTTACCACGAAAAAATGCTAAGCAGAAAGTACAAACTTCTTGTAATGAAAATTATCAGTTTGTTTTCTGTGGTTCGCGGTTACAACATCCCTGTCATTTTATTGGCGCAATATCTTTCGGCTATTTTTATTTTGGCTCCTGAAAACACGCGAGCTTTAGATATAATTTTAGACTTCAACCTTTTTATTTTGGTTTTGGTTTCTAGCTTTTGCATCGCTTCGGGCTATATCATCAATAATTTTTATGACGCCCAGAAAGATTTGATCAACCGTCCGAATAAGTCAATGTTGGATCGATTGGTAAGCCAAAAAACCAAACTGTACGTTTATTTTGGGTTGAATTTTTTGACCGTTTTAGTGGCTTATTTTGTGTCTTGGCGCGTGAGCCTCTTCTACTCCATTTATATTTTCTTGATTTGGTTTTATTCACACAAGCTGAAAAAATACCCGATAATTGGCAATTTGACGGCTTCGGTTTTGGCGGTTTTTCCTTTCTTCGGAATTTTGCTTTACTACTTTAAAGGCCAATACCTCGAATACGACTGGCAGAAAATCGGCATTATTTTTGGCCACGCCATTTTTCTTTTCCTGCTGATTTTGATTCGCGAAATGATTAAAGATTTAGAAAACATGAAAGGTGATTTTGTGAGCGATTACAAGACAATTCCGGTGGTTTATGGCGAACGGATTTCTAAAATTGCCGTTACGGCATTGTCGATTGTAACTCTTTTCCCTATTTATCTTTTGGTTGATATTTATGAAGTGGGCTATATGGTCATTTACTTTTATATCTGCATGATCTTGATGATTTTCTTTCTTATAAAATTATGGAAATCATCGTCAAGAAAAGATTTTTTAAACCTTCACAATCTTTTAAAATTCATTATTGTGGCTGGTGTTTTTTGTATTGTGCTGATTGATCCCACGGTTTTGTGGCACGGCAAAAAGGTATTGCTGGCAATCAGCGTCTTATAGCCCTGATTGCAACGGAAATCCTTTTTTGAGCAATGGCTTATTTTTTGCTGACACAAAAGAGCGACCAACGGACCTTTTGTGGCGTGCAAAAAAAGACATTGCCAAAAAAGATTGCAGGGAAAAGCAGGAAATAGCTTCTCGAAATACATCAATATACTTCTAAAAAAACCGAATCATCCAATAGACTAGGGATTTACAACCGAAAATCGCTATCTTTGCACAAATTTAGAACAATGAACAAGAATGACGGAGGCAAAAAGGGAAGCGCCTCAAACAGATCTGGTGGAAAAAGCAGTTTTAGCAAGTCTAAACCAGCGTTGCCAAAGAGAGCTCAAGGGCCAAAAAAAGCGAAGCCAACTGTAGCAAAAGCAACGGAAGCGACTCCGGAAAAGCCTGCAAAGAAAGCGAACCAAGCTCCGAAAAGACAAAAAGGAGCAGACGAAATGCGTCTGAACAAATACATCGCGAATTCGGGAGTTTGTTCTCGCCGTGAGGCAGATATTTACATCCAATCTGGAAATGTGAAAGTAAACGGCGTGCCGGTTACTGAAATGGGATATCTTGTAAAAGCTACCGATGTAGTGAATTTTGACGGAAGTGTTTTGACTCCTGAAAAGAAAGAATATTTGCTTTTAAACAAGCCAAAAAACTTTACGACAGCAATGGACGAAGGTTTTGAGCACCGTCACGTATCTGAATTGGTTCGCGGTGGAAGTAAATCGCCGTTGTCTCCCGTGGGAAGAATGGACAAAAACACGACTGGTTTGTTGTTGTTCACGAATGACACGGATATGATCAGAAAATTCACGATTCCGAATCAGAAATCTTCTAAAATCTACCAAGTTTCTTTAGACAAAAACTTAAAGTACGAAGATTTAGAGAAAATCCAAAAAGGAATGACCATCGAAGGACATCGCATCAGCGTTGAAGAAGTGAGCTATATCGAAGACCAGCCAAAAAGCGAAATCGGATTAAAATTGCGTACTTCAAATGTGAAAGTGGTTCGCCACATTTTTGAGCATTTGAGTTATGATGTTTTAAGAATTGACCGTGTGGCTTTTGCTGGCTTGACGAAGAAAAATCTTCCGAGAGGCAATTACAGAACTTTGACAGAGCAGGAAATCATCAATTTGAAAAACGTTTAGTTTCCTACAAATTGCACTAATTTTCAAGAATTAAAAATAAAATAACCGCAGATTCGCAGATTTTTCTGTAAATCTGCGGTTATTATTTTACAAAATATATGAGTCCAGAAAATTTACAATCGATTGCTTTTCGATGGTTTGACGCTTTTAACAATCATAATTTAGAGCAACTTTTATCGCTTTATGATGAGGATGCCAAACATTTTAGTCCGAAATTAAAAATCAGAAAGCCAGAAACGAATGGTTATGTGGAAGGGAAATCGGCGCTTAGAGAATGGTGGAAAGAGGCGTTTGAACGACTGCCTTCGTTGCATTATAAAGTAACGTCGCTGACTGCAAATAGCGACCGTGTTTTTATGGAATATGTCAGAAATGTAGATGGAGAACAAGACATGTTAGTAGCAGAGGTTTTAGAAGTGAAAGACGGAAAAATTATTTTTTCAAGGGTGTACCACGGATAATCAGAATAACTAAAAGTTGCTGTTTTTTTTTGTTTTTTAACGCCACATTAAAATTTAAGCTTTTTTAAAATGTTAAATTTGCCCTTTCAACCGAAAGGGCTTTTTTATATCAAAACAACTTAAAATGCAAAATTTAGAAACAGAAGTAATCGCAAGTTCTGATTATGTGGGCAAGTATGCCACGCAATTCATCACCATACTGGTGGATTATTCTCCCAAATTATTAACTGCTTTCATAATTCTATTTGTTGGTCTTTATGCAATTCGTTTTATCAACAGAATGATTCGAAGAATAATGATTTCAAGAAACTTTGATCCAACCTTATCAAAGTTTTTAGCTGATATTTTACTTTGGGTTTTAAGGGTTTTGTTATTCGTTACTTTTATTGACCAATTAGGAATTGGGACTTCATCTTTCGTTGCGATTTTAGGAGCCATGGGATTGGCAGTTGGTCTTTCGCTTCAAGGTTCGTTGTCAAATTTTGCGGGAGGCATGCTGATTATTTTATTCAAACCCTTTAGAGTTGGTGATTTTATTGAAGCGCAAGGTGTTTCTGGAACTGTTCTTGAAATTCAAATTTTTGTTACCAAACTAACAACTACGAATAACCAAACCATTTTTGTACCGAACGGCGCTTTATCCAACGGAAATATCATCAATTATTCTTTGGAAGGAACTCGAAGAGCCGACATCAATTTTACAGTTTCTTATGATTCTAACTTGCAAGAAGTGAAGTCTATTTTAAAAACTATTATTGACACTGATCCACGCATTTTAAAAGAACCCGCTCCAGCCGTTGTTGTGACCGGATTGGTGGATAACGGAGTAACTATTGCAGTAAGACCTTGGGCCAATCGAAGTGATTTCTGGGATGTGCATTCTGACGTTTTGGAGCGTGCCAAATCACAGCTGTATGAAGCCGGAATTGAGATCCAGCCTTTTGTAAAAGAAGCTTCGGTAAAACCTTTGCAATAAAATATATCAAAAAAAAAATCCCATCCTGAAATTTCAGAATGGGATTTTTTTTTAGCCTTTAATTTTCTTAGAAGTTTCTGGTTTTTTATCCAAACCTCTTTTTCTTAACAAAGGTTCCACGCTTGGTTCAGCGCCTCTAAATCTTTTGTATAAAACCATAGGATCCTCGGTTCCTCCTTTTTCAAGAATATTTTCTCTGAATAGTTTTGCTTTTTCTGGATTAAAAAGTGTCGTTGATTTAAACGCTTCAAAAGCATCCGTGTCTAAAACTCCTGACCAAATATAGCTGTAATATCCTGAAGAATAGCCTCCTGAAAAGATATGCTGGAAATAAGTACTTCTGTATCTTGGAATTATCGCATCAATCAAACCGATTTTTTTCATCGCATTTTTCTCAAAAGCATTGGCATCAAGCGTAATTGGTGCAGTTTGTGAATGATACTCCATATCTAAAAACGAAGCCGCTAAATATTCTACCGTTGTAAAACCTTGATCAAAAGTTCCTGATTTCTGCAATTTCTCTATCAAAGCATCTGGAATCACTTTTCCTGTTTTATAATGTTTTGCATACATTTTTAAAACTTCAGGTTCTGAAGCCCAGTTTTCCATGATTTGCGAAGGTAATTCTACAAAATCTCTTGAAACGCTTGTTCCTGCTAAACTTTTATAAGTTACATTCGACAATAATCCGTGCAAAGCATGACCAAATTCGTGGAAAAAAGTAGTTACTTCGTCGAAAGTCAATAATGCGGGAGCGCCACCTGTTGGTTTTGTAAAATTACAGACAATTGAAATTACGGGTGCATTTCTTTCTCCGTTAACTGTTTTTTGACTTCTGTAAGATGTCATCCAGGCACCGCCTCTTTTTGACGCTCTTGGATAAAAATCCATATATAAAATTCCAACGTGCGTTCCATCCGCTTCGGTAACTTCCCAAGTGGTAACTTCTTCATGATATTTCGGAACATCATTCAATTGCTTGAATTTTAGTCCAAATAATTTTTCTGTTACTTGAAAAACACCACCTCTTACATTCTCCAAGCTGAAATAAGGTTTTAACTCCTGCTCGTCTAAATCAAAACGCTGTTTCCTGATTTTTTCTGTATAATATCTCCAATCGTATGGTTTCACTTGGTCTTTGATTCCGTCTTTATCCATCATTTTTTGGATATCAGCCGCTTCTGTTTTGGCAATTTCTAAAGCAGGTGCCCATAAATCATTTAAAAGCTGGGCCACATTTGCTGGATTTTTCGCCATAGCTTCTTCTAAAACATAATCAGAATGTGATTTGTAGCCTAATAATCGTGCTTTTTCGCCACGTAGATTCGCCAGCTTGATCACATTTTCTTTATTGTCTAAATCATCATCGTGATTGGCTCTGGTTTGGTACGCATCCCAAATTTGCTGACGCAATTTTCTATTGGAACTGTATTGCAAAAACGGCATTACGCTAGAATTAGAAAGCGTAAAAACCCACTTTCCGTCTTTGCCTTTTGCTTTAGCATCTTCCGCAGCAGCGTTAATTAATTCTTGTGGCAAACCCGTTAATTCTTTTCTATCAGAGATCACCAATTCATATTTGTTAGTTTCTGCTAAAATATTTTGCCCATATTTTAAAGAAGTCAGCGACAGTTCTGCATTAATTTTTCGCAGTTTGTCTTTGTCTTCATTTGATAAATTGGCACCGCTTCTCACGAATGCCTTGTGACGGTTTTCAAGAATTTTGGCTTGCTCTAAATTTAATTTTAAAGATTCTTTTTTGTCCCAAATTGCTTTTACACGCTTGAATAATTTTTCGTTTAAGTAGATATTATCGTTATGAGCTGCAAGATTTGGAGAAACTTCTTTTGCAATTTTCTGCAATTCATCATTCGTGTTTGCACTGTTTAAGTTTCCAAAAACAATATTAACTTTTGACAATAATTCGCCTGCATTTTCCATTGCCAAAATAGTGTTTTCAAAACTCGGTGCTTCTGAACTATTAGCAATAGCAGTAATCTCTGCTTCGTGTTTTTTAATTCCCTCTAAAATTGCAGGTTTGAAATGTTCTGTTTTGATTTTATCAAAAGGTGGCACTTCATAAGGCGTGTTGTATGCCTGAAAGAATGGATTCATAGTCTGTTTCGTTTCTTGCGCTTCAATTGTCAGCATGTTTCCGATCGCTAACAAAATGAAAAAGGTTTTTTTTCTCATTGTAAAGTTTATTAAAGCGTAAATTTAAAGGAAAATGATTTGGAAAAGGAATTTTAGATGTTAATTTGGAAAAAGTTTAGTCCAAAAAAAAAGCTTCTCGATTGAGAAGCTTTTTGTGCGGATAATAGGACTCGAACCTACACGCCTTGCGGCACCAGATCCTAAGTCTGGCATGTCTACCAATTTCACCATATCCGCAGAAATTGTGAGTGCAAATATAGGGATACTTTTGAACTTTCAAATAAAAAATTTAAAAAATTTAAAAAATTCTTTTTCGTATTTTTGGCAGTCAACACATTAATTAAAAATAATGGACACTATAAAAGATTACGTTCAAAAAAACAAGGGGCGTTTCCTGAACGAACTTATTGATTTACTGAAGATTCCATCTGTCAGCGCTGATTCTGCTTATTCTCAAGATGTCATTGACACGGCTAATGCCGTGAAAGAAAGCCTGGAAAAAGCGGGTTGCGATTTCGTTGAAATTTGCGATACGCCTGGCTATCCAATTGTTTATGGCGAAAAAATGATCGATCCGGCCCTTCCAACGGTTTTGGTTTATGGTCATTATGACGTTCAGCCACCAGATCCAATAGAGTTATGGACTTCGCCTCCATTTGAACCTGTTATCAAAAAAACCGAATTGCATCCCGAGGGAGCTATTTTTGCGCGTGGCGCCTGCGATGACAAAGGCCAAATGTACATGCACGTGAAAGCTTTGGAATATATGGTGCAGACCAACAACCTTCCTTGCAACGTGAAATTTATGATTGAAGGTGAAGAAGAAGTGGGATCGGCAAGCTTGAGCTGGTTTGTGGAAAGAAACCAAGAAAAACTGAAAAATGATGTGATTTTGATTTCAGATACCGGAATGATTTCCAATACACAACCTTCGATTACCACAGGCCTGAGAGGCTTAAGCTATGTGGAAGTGGAAGTTACAGGTCCAAATCGTGACTTGCATTCTGGTTTGTATGGAGGAGCCGTTGCGAATCCGATCAATGTTTTGGCAAAAATGATTGCCTCGCTGCACGACGAAAACAACCACATTACCATTCCTGGATTTTACGATAAAGTAGAAGAACTTTCGGATGCTGAAAGAGCTGAAATGGCAAAGGCTCCGTTTTCATTAGAAAATTATAAAAAAGCGTTAGACCTAAACGATATCTACGGAGAAAAAGGATATACGACTAACGAAAGAAACTCTATCCGTCCAACATTAGACGTGAACGGAATCTGGGGCGGTTACACAGGCGAAGGTGCGAAAACGGTTATCGCAAGCAAGGCATTCGCTAAAATTTCTATGCGTCTGGTTCCGAATCAAGACTGGCACGAAATCACTGAATTGTTCACTAAACATTTCGAAAGCATCGCTCCTGCTGGTGTTACCGTAAAAGTAAAACCGCATCACGGAGGTCAAGGATATGTGACGCCAATTGACAGCATCGGTTATCAGGCTGCGGCAAAAGCGTATAATGAAAGCTTCGGCGTACAACCCATTCCGGTTCGTTCAGGAGGAAGCATTCCAATTGTGGCCTTGTTTGAGAAAGAATTAAAATCAAAAACAATATTGATGGGATTTGGTTTGGATTCAGACGCGATTCACTCGCCAAATGAGCATTTTGGAGTTTTCAATTACTTAAAAGGAATTGAAACTATTCCATTGTTTTATAAATATTTTGTGGAGCTTTCAAAATAGTAAAACAATGAATATTTTTTTCAACGTAACTAAAATTGCCTTTTTCATTGTTTTTTTTATCTTCAATTTTAATTGTCAAGCCCAAGCTGTAGATTCAATTTCAGTAAATCAAAAAGAAACTGAGGATAAAAAAATTCAATCAAAGGTCCAAACACTCCCTGAATTTCCCGGCGGTATGGCAGGGTTTGCAAAATATGTTTCTAAAAGCTACAAGGTTCCCGCTACTTTTTCAGGATCTGGAACTATCTATGTAAGTTTCATTGTCGAAAAAGACGGAAGCCTTAGTGATATTAAAGTGGTACGTGATTTGGGTTATGGAACCGGCGAAGAAGCGGTTCGAATCATGAAACTTGCTCCCAAATGGAAACCAGGAATGCAAGATTATAAACCCATTAGGGTTGGATACAATTTACCAATAAAAATTAGTAAAAAATAAATTATAATCCGTTCAGCAATGAGCGGATTTTTTTTTGCAGTTCCCAATATATAACCCATCTGCAAAAAATTAAATTCGCATAAAATTAGGTCGCCCTTTCCGCTGTATCTTTTATTCCGCTGGTGCGTCAATCGCTTACGCAAAATAAAACTTCTGAAAAAAATTGCTCTACATTTGTAGAATTGAAATTTATTTCTACATTTATAGAAGAGACTCTAAATCCTAAGAATGAATTCTAAAAAATTACGTTTTCTAACTTTTATATTGTTACTACTATTTACTTTCTCAAGTTGCAAAATAAATCGTGTAAAAAATAACGAGCGCCATGGCAAATGGATTGATCACAATAAAATGGATGAGGTAAATTACCAATCTATTGGAAGGTTTAAAGATGGACTTGAGAAAGGAACACACAAACAATTTGCCAATAAAAAATTACTCCGAAAAGAAAAATACAAAAACGGGATTTGCGAAACGACCTATTATCATCCAAATGGAAAAATAAGCTCACAAGGAAAAACCCAGCTTGATTTGACCGAAAAACAAATACATTGGTATTATCAAGGTAACTGGAAGTTTTATAACGAAGAAGGAAAACTCATCGGAATCAAAACGTATGAAAAAGGAGAATTAATTAATCAAACAGAACCAAAAATAGAATAAAATGCAACTATCAAATTCAGAAGAACAATTAATGCAACACCTTTGGAAACTTGAAAAGGCATTTATGAAAGATTTGCTTGACCAATATCCAGATCCAAAACCAGCAACAACAACCGTTGCCACGTTGTTAAAAAGAATAATTGACAAAAATTTCATAAGCTATAATGAAATAGGAAATGCTCGCCAATATTTCCCGTTGGTTAAAAAAACAGATTATTTCTCAAAACACGTCAACGGATTAATCAAAAATTTCTTCAATAATTCAGCTTCGCAATTTGCTTCTTTTTTTACGACAGAAACTAATTTGAGCAAAAACGAATTGGAAGAACTTCAGAAAATCATTGACCAACAACTTCAAAAAAAGAAAAAATGATAGCCATTTTAATCAAATCAACATTATGCTTGTTCTTGCTTTTAGGAGTTTATAAATTATTCTTAGAAAAAGAAAAAATGAGCCGTTTTAACCGATTCTATCTTTTGGGAAGTATCGTGTTTTCGTTTGTGATTCCGTTTTTGAAATTTGATTTTGCTATTGAAACTTTTCAGAATGCGATTATCCCAAATGCGATTCAAGTCGTTCAAGGAGAAACGATAACAATAACTAATGAAACCAGCATTTGGCCGGCTCTATTTTGGATTTTTCACGGAATAATTACATCATTATTTCTGTTTCGTTTTGGAAAAAACCTATTTGAAATCATTTCAAAAATCAGAACAAATCCAAAAGAAAAATATCAAAATGCAATCTTGGTTTTGATTGAAGAAAAAATTCTGCCACACACTTTTTTGAATTACATTTTCATCAATAAAAGCGACTTCGAAAACAGAAATATTGAAGACGAATTATACATGCACGAACTCACGCACGTGCGCCAAAGACATACGCTTGACGTTTTATTTATCGAGTTTTTGAAAACCCTGTTCTGGTTCAATCCAATCTTGATTTTCTACAAAAAAGCAATTCAATTAAACCACGAATTTCTCGCAGACGAGAAAGTGGTGACCTCTTATAACAACGTTCCGTTTTACCAAAGCTTGCTTTTGGAAAAAGCATCTTGGAACAGCAACTTTTACTTGGCCAGTAATTTAAATTTTTTAGTAACCAAAAAACGATTAATTATGATGACAAAAACCACATCACAATCAAGAGCATTGCTCAAAAAATTAGCGGTAGTACCCGTTTTGGCGGGATTGATATTTATTTCTTGTTCCAAAAATCTCTACGATGCAAAAACCTCGCAAAATAAAAATGCAATTGTAAAAAAACTTGAACCAATAAATGGGAATCCTAACTCAAAAAAACTAAAAGAATCTGACATTTACACTTCAATAGAAGTTATACCAGAATTTCCTGGAGGAATGAGTGCATTTGGACAGTATGTTTTAAAAGAATTTAAGATTCCTTCAGAACTCACTCAGTCAGGAAATGTTTTGGCGAGCTTCGTTGTAGAAACCGACGGAAGCCTAACTAACATCAACATAATTAGAGACTTAGGACATGGAACCAAAGAAGAGACATTGCGAATTCTTAAAAATTCACCAAAATGGCTGCCAGGACAAGAAAATGGCAAATTAGTTAGAGCAGCTTATAATTTACCAATTCGATTAAAGGTTGAAAAAAAATAAAATTTAAAATCCGCTCAATGAGCGGATTTTTTTTATCTCTAAACTAAAAGATATCAACCGTTTATACCAGAATTAAAATTTTGGCGTTACTTTTGTAAACATCATCAATCATCACGTATTGGACACGTTTTCAATACACAAATCATCAATCATCATGTTAAAACAATTCTTCATCTTGTGTTCAGGAGCCGACAGAAAGCTTCTTGAAACTTGTTCTGATAGCGAAAACACTAAGTTTGCCGGAATCGGAGCGACCGTTTTTTTTACAGCTGTTATGGCTTTTATCGCCAGTGCTTATGCCCTATTTACTGTTTTTGACAGTGTTTACCCCGCCCTTTTCTTTGGCTTGGTTTGGGGTTTGCTCATTTTTAATCTCGATCGATTTATTGTTTCCACCATTAAAAAAAGAGATAGTTTTTCGGCGGAATTTCTTCAAGCAACACCCAGAATTATGCTGGCGATCATCATTGCAATTGTCATCTCAAAACCCTTGGAAATTAAAATTTTCGAAAAGGAAATCAATACCGTTTTATTGAAAGAAAAAAATGCAATGGCGCTGAACAATAAGAAAGAAGTTGCCAATTATTTCAAATCAGATTTGGATAAAAATAAAGCGCAAACCGACAGCTTAAAATCTGAAATGATCAAGAAAGAGAAAGAAGTCAACGCTTTGTACACGACTTATATTACCGAAGCCGAAGGAACTGCAGGAACTAAAAAATTAGGAAAAGGTCCTGTTTTTAAAGAGAAAATTGCAAAACACGATTTGGCAAAAGCCGAATTGGATGTTTTGCGAAAAACAAATTTGGATAAAATTGCGGAACTGGAAAAGACAGCAAAAACACTTCAGGCTGATTTAGACAAAAAAGTAGCCGATACCGAACCAATCATAGACGGTTTTGACGGTTTGATGGCTCGAATCAACGCTTTAAACAGCTTGCCTTGGTTGCCTTCTTTTTTCATAATGCTTTTGTTTTTAGCCATTGAAACTTCTCCGATTATAGCCAAATTGTTATCGCCAAAAGGCGAATATGATTTTAAGCTGGAAGATTTAGAAACCGCGCTTATAGCGACCATCAATCAAGACAAATACCAACGGGAATTGCTGGTAAAAACAAGCGCTTCAATGCACGATAAGGTGTATGAAGACATTGCTTCTGACAACGAACTTTTCAATCTGCAACGCAAAAATGCCAAAGAATTATTGGAACTCCAGTCGAATAATTTTGTAGAGAAACAAAAGAATACATTTTAAGTTGCAAAGCCACATGCCATAAAGCGACAAAATTATACATAAAAAAAGTCGAAAAATAGTGCATCTGCTCTATCTTTCGACTTTTTGACTATTGACCTTCGTCTAATTACATATGGCTCAAAATCTCTTTTTTCAAAGTATCATATTCGCCTTGCAAAATTAATCCGTTGTCTAATAATTTTTTATAATTCTGAAGTTTTTCAAACAATTCGTCTTGCGAAAGGTCTTTCAAAGCGCGTTCTTTTGAATCTGGCCTTTCATCCGGATGTTGTTTTTCATCACGATATCCTGATTGTGCAACTGGAATAATCTCAGCAAAATCAGTCACTTCTTCTGTCTCCACTTCTTCAATAACTTCTGGCGCTTCGATTTCAACAAATGTTTTAGGAAAAATATCATCCTCCAGTTCTTCTTCTAAAAATGTTTTTGGTTCGCCATCAATTGGCTCATAAACGGTAGCAATTCCGTTTTTCAAAATATCCAATTGCTCCTTTGCGAACGTATTTATTTTTCGAGCCTGTGTCTTGGGAATATAATCGATTGAAATCGTCAAATCAGTTTTGGTCGTAAACGAAAACTCAGAACCTAAGATGTTTTCTTTCACAAAAGTTCCTGCAATATCATCCCATGTATAGTCCGTAAAATCCATTGAAAGCCCTAAATTCTTAGGCTTGCAGATGATAATTCGTTTGTTTGTCAAGACAATACTATCTGGAAAAACCGTAATTGCTGGCTTTTTTTGAACTCCGATATAACCAATCTCCTCATTTTTCATAAGCAAATCAGTCAACTTTGAAGTGATTTTGTCAATCGCTTTAGGATCTTGTTCCTCGTTCAAAAATTTTTTAATATGTTCGTTCATTTTTTTTAAGTTGCTAAGTCACTGAGTAGCTAAGTTACTAAGTTTGTTTTACAAAAATACTATCTAAATTATAATTCTGATATTTCGTTTTGCAATTTTTTAGTTAAACTTTTGAAAACTAAATCATAAGAATGGTCAATCATCCCACACAATTTTTTATTGGAAACATCACCGTTTATTCTCACGGTATTCCAATGTTTTTTGCTCATGTGAAACCCCGGAAGCACATCATTAAATTCAGCACGAAGTTCTTCTGCCAAATCGGGATCACACTTTAAATTCACGGCCGGCGTTCCTTTTTCCCAATTGCTTAGGGATGAAAGTGCAAATATTTTTCCGCCCACTTTAAAAACCAAAGTATCTTCATCAAACGGAAAATGCTCGGTAACCGCTTTTTTAGAAAGACAATATTCGAAGTATTGCTGTATGTCCATTTTTTTAGATTTTTATTTCAAAAAGGCTGAAAGAACCTTCTTTGTAATGTTCTGGCAAATCGCTTGTCCATTCAATTTCACTAATACCTTTATATGTAAACCCACAGCTTTCATAATACGCATTGATACGTTCATTTCCGCTGTGCGTATCAAGCCTGACATATAATTTATTATTTTCTTGGGCATAATTTACCGTCCAATCAACGATTTTTTTGACATAATTTCGCCCTCTAAAATCAGGATTTGTAGCTATTCTGTGAATGTAAACCGAAGGCTCCAAATTCGCTTCTTTCCAAATTACCGCATCATCAAAAGTGAGCACAAAAGTACAAGCAACCTTATCATCTTCCTTGATTATGAAATGTCGATTCTCCTCAATTTCGTTTTCAATCAAAGCTCTTTCAAAACCTTTCCAGCTTTTTTTTGTTACTGTTTTTTGATACGCTGTTGCTTGATCATAAAGCTTAAAAATGGCGTCAATATCTTCTGTCTTACTCTTTAATATGGTCATTATAGCTATAGTTTATTCTATTTTATACAATACGGGCTTACTCGGGCTTGCATCATTTTCAAACGAAGCAATCTGCAAATTCAACAAATAACTTCCCTCTGAAATTTCATCTGAAACAAAAATCAATTCGGTAATTGTAGCACCCAATCGTGCGTCTTCGTTTAAAACGTCCACATTTTTCACATTCCAAAATGCTTTGTGCGCCACTAATTTTCCCTCGTCTTTTTCTTTATCCACGCTTGGCAAATCAATCAAAAGATGCTTTATACCGCTTTCGCGGATGAATTCTGAAGCTTTTTCATCCAAATAGGGAGGATTGGTATTGGAATATTTTTTAGAACGTTTCTCTTTTAAGTTCGGCAACGTTCGGATTACAATGGCTTCGGGAGTTTTTCCGTTTAAAGCTTTTTCGATTTGTTCTTTCGTAATTACAAAATCCGCTCCTTGACTTTCAGGTTCCACCGAAACCAATTCTGCCAAAAAGAAAAATGTCTTCAAACTTTGATTGATGCTGTAAAATTCTTTCGTGATATGTCCCAAACATTCCGTGTGGGTTCCGTGTCCGTGGGGATTGAAGACAATGTTGTTGAAATTTGTAGAAGAACTTCCTTCCGAAACTTTTCCAATCCAATCGCCAAAACGAACTGGCTCAATCTCTGGTTTTTCAATGTACCAAGCAATCGGGTTTTCATCGGTATTCGTTAACGGAATGGAAATATCAAGCGGTTTTGAGAAATCAACCTCAAAAGTTTGTGAATTATGGTCTATTGTTGCTTTCATTTATGCTGAACTTGTTTCAGCATCTCAATCTGAGATACTAAATTATAGTTCCAAATATAAATCTTTTAATTGAGGATTTGAGAGTTTCGCTAAATTCCATTTCCAATCTTTATGCCAATTCTTTAACTGTTTTTCTCTTCTAAAAGCATCATTATAATCATCAAATTCTTCAAAATATATCAATATAAAGGCATTATATTTTTTAGTAAAAAGAGCTCCAGTTCCGTTTCGATGACAATCAATTCGAGTTTTTAAATCTCTCGTAGCTCCAACATATAAAACTGTGAAAATTTTATTGGTCAAAATATAAGTAAATCCTTTTTCCATATAAATTTTACAATTAAAGATGCTGAAACGAGTTCATTAAAGATGCTGAAACGAGTTCAGCATGAACAAATCACTAGCGATTCCATCTGCCAAAAACTTGCCCTTACGTGTCGTTTTTAGAATATTATTTTCAATCGAAAGCAAATCATCTGCAAGAAATTTATCAGCTTGTTGGACTAAATAATTTAAGAATTTATCTCCAAATTCAGTTTCAATTCTATTTAAAGAAATACCCCAAATAGTTCGCAAACCCGTCATGATATATTCGTTATAACGGTCTTCTTTTGATAAAACCTCAACTTCGTTTGGCAATTTATTGCCTTGGATTTCTTTCAGGTAAATCGAATTATTGGCAATGTTCCAGCTTCTTGAAACTCCGTCATAACTATGAGCCGAAGGTCCAATTCCGATGTATTTTTTTCCCAACCAATACGCCGAATTATTTTTCGAAAAGTAATTTTCCTTTCCAAAATTGGACAATTCATAATGTATAAATTCGTTTTCTTGCAAAACATCCACCAAGATTTGAAAATGTTCTTGTGCGCTATCGTCTTTTGGTTCTGCTATTTTTCCGGTTTGAATTAATTTTTTCAAAGCCGTTTTTGGTTCCACCGTCAAAGCATAACTTGAAATATGTGGCACGCCAAAATCCAAAGCAGTTTGAATGTTTTCTCTCCACATTTCATTGTTCAAACCTGGAATTCCGTAAATCAAATCGATCGAAATATTATCAAAATATTGAGTTGCAATTTGCAGTGATTTTTTGGCTTCCGCCGAATTATGAGCGCGATTCATCATTTTCAAATCTTCTTCAAAAAAAGATTGAATTCCGATACTTAAACGGTTAATTCGAGTTTTTGATAGTTCTATAATTCGTTCTTCCGATAAATCATCTGGATTAGCTTCGAGCGTTATTTCAGGATTTTTCGCAACATTAAAATTTCGATATACTTCTTCAATCAGAAAATTCAGCTCTTCATTTGTCAAAACAGAAGGTGTTCCTCCACCAAAATAAATCGTTTCTACTACTTCTGAATTTTCACTTTTTCGCATCTGCATTTCTTTGGCCAAAGCCAAAACCATCTCCTCTTTCTTCTTCATGGAAGTCGAAAAATGAAAGTCGCAATAGTGGCAAGCCTGCTTGCAAAAAGGGATGTGAATGTAAATTCCGCTCATTTTAGTATTCAGTGTTCAGTTCGAAATTGACTAATTTTCTAATTCGCTTATTTTCTAATTTTATCTTCATTCTGCTTCACAAAAGCATCCCAACCCGAATAACTTTTGGTGTCGATCACTTTTCCTGAATTAAAAAAATGACAAACCGCAGCCGCCAAACCATCAGTGCTATCAAGGTTTTTAGGTAATTCTTTCAAGCCTAAAAGTTGCTGTAACATTTTAGCGACTTGCTCTTTTGAGGCATTTCCGTTTCCTGTAATTGCCATTTTTATCTTTTTTGGTTCGTATTCAGTAATCGGAATCTGGCGTGAAAGTCCCGCCGCCATTGCTACGCCTTGGGCTCTTCCCAACTTCAACATCGATTGGACATTTTTCCCGAAAAACGGCGCTTCAATCGCAATTTCGTCTGGATGGTGGGTTTCAATCAATTCGATCGTCCGTTCAAAAATAACTTTCAATTTCATGTAATGGTCGTCATATTTGTTCAAAATTAATTCGTTCAATTGCAAAAATTCCATTTTTTTGTTGACGATTTTTATCAACCCAAAACCCATAATCGTGGTTCCAGGGTCGATTCCTAATATGATGCGTTCGTTGGCCAATTTTAGTGTAAAGTTTAATGTTTAAAGTCTAAAGTTTTGTTCCTTTGCGACAATGATTACAATTCCTCACAAAGCTAAACAATTCCTCACGTTTCTAATCAAACTTTTGATCGTTGGAGGCGCATTTTATTTTATCTGGGACCAACTCGCAAATAATGAAAAATTAGATTGGAATCAGTTTTTAGAACTTTTAGATCGAAAAAAATCCTTTTGGGGCATTTTATTTATTTTGTCTTTCAGTTTTTTCAACCGCTTTTTTGAGATTTTAAAATGGCAGAATTTGGTTCAAGTCATTGAGAAAATTTCAGTATCCAAAGCAACGGAACAAGTTTTAAGTGCTTTAACCGCTTCGATTTTCACACCAAACGGAATCGGAGAATACGGAGCCAAAGCGTTGTATTTCGAAAAGAAAGAAGCTAAAAAAATCGTTTTTCTAAATCTCATCTGCAACGGAATTCAAATGATTCTGACCATTATTTTTGGTGCCGTCGGGCTTCTGATTTTGGGCTATGGAAAATGGGTTTTGGTTATTTCCGGTATTGCTTTTTTCTTGATTGTTGCTTCCTTTCTCTTCAAAAAAATCACGATTAAAGGCTATTCCTTAAATCGATTGTTTGAAAAAATAAACGAAATTCCCAAACCCATCCATCAGAAAAACATCTTTTTAGCGGTTTGTCGCTATTTGATTTTTTCGCATCAATATTACTTTTTATTCTTGGCTTTTGATGTCGATTTACCTTATTGGTCTCTGATGGCAAGTATTTCAAGCGTTTATTTTTTAGCGTCTTCCCTGCCTACTTTTCAGTTTTTGGATTTTGCCGTAAAGGGAAGCGTAGCCGTTTATTTTTTCGGAAATCTTGGCATCAACGATTGGATTGTGGTTTTCATCAGCACCTTAATCTGGTTTTTAAATGTTGTTCTTCCTGTTTTAATCGGGAGTTTTTATGTCTTTAAATTCAAATCAAAATGGAAAGTATAGCCTTTGTTTTTTTTGGAATCATTATTGTTTATTCTTTTTTTATTGGATGGATTGCCTACGGATTTAAAAAAGTAATTTCTTTTGAAACTACTGATTTACAAGCCAAAACAAAATTTTCAATTGTCGTTCCGTTTCGAAATGAAGCTAAAAATCTTCCGGAATTATTGTATTCTCTTTCGCAATTGGATTATCCAAGAAATTTGTTTGAAGTTGTTTTTGTGAATGATGCTTCCCAAGATACTTCGGTTGAAATCATTGAGCAATTCCCCGCTTTGAGTTTTTCTTACCAGCTAATTGAAAACGACAGAAAGTCCAATTCTCCCAAAAAAGATGCGATTGCTACGGCAATAAATTTTATTCAAAATGACTGGATAATTACAACAGACGCCGATTGTTTTGTATCTCAAGAGTGGCTGAAAACGATTGATAATTATATCCAGAAACACCAGCCAGAAATGATTGTCGGTGCCGTTTCTTACTTGGCTGATGAATCATTTTTACAGCAATTTCAGCAAATGGATTTGATGAGTTTGCAAGGCGCAACTGTCGGAAGCTTTGGAATCAAAAAACCTTTTATGTGCAACGGAGCCAATTTTGCCTATTCAAAAAAGTTGTTTCAAGACCTAAATGGTTTTGAAGGAAACAATGGAATTGCAAGTGGCGACGATGTTTTTTTACTGCAAAAAGCCAATAGAAAATATCCGAAAAAAGTACATTATTTAAAATCAGATGCCAATATTATTTTGACAAAACCTTTGGATGATTTTAAATCTTTGTTTCACCAAAGAGTTCGCTGGGCTTCGAAAACAGCTTCGTATGAAAGTGGTTTTGGTAAAGTTTTGGCTTTGGTTGTTTTTGCAGGAAACGTGGCCATCGTAATCTCTTTTTTCTTGACTCTTTTTTCTTTATTTTCTTTCTGGAATTGGTATCTTTTGTTTGCTGTAAAAATCTTTATCGACTTTTTAATTTTATACCAAACTGGAAAATTCCTTCAGCCAAAATCTGTGAAATTCTTTTTGATCAGCAATTTGTTTTATCCTTTTTTCAGCGTTGCTGTGGCAGTATTTTCTTTGTTTGGAAAATATGAATGGAAAGGCAGGAGGTTTTAGATTACATTGTTCAGCTTGCAGGTTTGATTTCTTAAAGCAAAATATCTTTTAAAAAACAACTGCCTTAGCCCTGATGGAAATGGAAATCCTTTTTCTTTTTTTCTTTAAAAAAGGAAAAGATTGCAATGTACAGCAGGAAATAGCTTCTGAAAAATTATTCTACGTTTAATATTACCGGTAAAACAAATTGGGTTTTTACGGGAATTCCGCGTTTTAATGCCGGGTTGATCTTTGGGAAATCGGTCAATCGTGCGTGAAGTATGCTGTCAATTTTTATTTTATCGTAAGCCAGACTGTCTGATGGAAATTGCGGTTCAAATTCCAATCTCGAGTCGGGGAAAACCGTAACTTTAACTTGTATCGTGTCAATCTGCGGATACAGGATCGAAAGCGTGTCTAAATCTAATTTTTGCTGGATGGTGATGGTTAAAAAGTCGAAAAAGCACTGTTTTCGAACTGAATCGTCTTTAATCGAATCGCAGGTTGCCACCGACGGAAACTCGTCAACTTGTGTCCAATTTATCTTTTTTAATTCTTGCTGAAGCAGTTCTTCTTCAGAAATCTCGGGCTTTTTGAGATTCTGGCAAGCGCCAAAAAGCAGGCTTAAAAAAAGGATTGCGGTAAATTTTTTCATTATAGTTTTGGCAGGCATTTTGTAATATTACGCATTTCAAAAATACTAAAATAAATTTATGGAATATTTTTTATTGATTGCAGGTTTTATTTGTGTTATCGCAGGTGTTTTAGGTAGTTTTCTTCCCGTAATTCCTGGTGCGCCACTTTCATGGATTGGTTTGCTGTTGCTGTACTTTTGCGAAGGCGTTGCAACGGAATATTGGTTGCTAGGCATTACGCTTTTCGTAGCCATTGCTGTGGGAATTTTGGATTATGTGATTCCCGCAAAAGGAACGAAACGTTTTGGAGGCAGTTCGTATGGAATCTGGGGTACGAATATCGGCTTGATCGTTGGGCTGTTTGCGCCAATACCGTTTGGGTTTATCATCGGGCCTTTTGTGGGCGCTTTTATCGGAGAACTAATCTATGACTCAAAAGACCATAAACGTGCTTTAAAAGCAGCGACTGGCTCGTTTGTCGGCTTTCTGGCTTCAACGTTTATGAAGTTTGTGGTTTGTATGGCGTTCTTAGGATTGTTTTTGTATAAAGTTTATGAATTTAGAGCCATTTGGTTTTAAAACCCAAACTTCCTTAAATCAAAAAAGCCCTCCAAACAAATGGAAAGCTTTTCATTGGTCTAACTACTAAACCTGGTACTTTCGTACCTAAACAACACAACTAATCTTAAAAACCTTTTTGGGACAAAAAAGCCTTTCTTTCGAAAGGCTTCCCCAATTTAGCGGTCTGGACGGGACTCGAACCCGCGACCCCATGCGTGACAGGCATGTATTCTAACCAACTGAACTACCAAACCAGCGCTTAATTGCGAGTGCAAATATAAGACTCTTTTTTGCTTCTGCAAGCGTTTTTTGAAAATAATTTCAAGTTTTTTTTCAAGTTTTATCCAAACAATTGTTTTTCAACTAAATATGTAGTCAAAATTTTTTCAAAATTTTCACCCGTTGCCACTGGAACGTACTTGATTTTGTTTTGGGCACAAGTCAAAGCTAACTTCTTAAAGTAACTTTCTGCTTTTTTTTCATATGCGTCCTTGATATTTTCAGAGAATAAATTAACTTCTTCACCACTTTCAAGGTCAATAAACTTTCTTGGCGTGCTGTCAAAATCAAAATTCAACTCGGTTTTAGAATCGATTACGTGAAAAAGAACCACTTTATGTTTGTTGTGTTTTAAATGTTGCAACGCATTTAATAGCGTTTCTTCATTGCCCGGCTGAAACATATCTGTAAAGAGAATGATCATCGAGCGACGGTGCATCTTTTCGGCAATTTGATACAAGAACGTCACCGTATCTGTGTTTTTTGAATGTTTCGGTGCTGTCAAAAGATCTTCCAGCTTGTTTAAAAGCATGCGGTGGTGGCGTTCGCTCCCTTTTTCTGGCGCGTAATATTCGTAAGAATCAGAATAAATGCTTAAACCCACGGCGTCTCTTTGTTTTTTAAGCAGGTTCATCAATACGGCCGAAGCCAGGACAGAGAATCCGATTTTGCTTTCATAGAACTCCTGTTTGTCACTCAACTGAGGATAATGCATCGACGAAGAGTTGTCTATTATAAGGTGACAGCGAAGATTGGTTTCTTCTTCATAGCGTTTGGTGTACAGGCGGTCGGTTTTAGCGAACAACTTCCAGTCGATGTGTTTGGTGCTTTCGCCGGGATTATAAACTTTATGCTCGGCAAATTCTGCCGAGAATCCGTGGAAGGGACTTTTATGCATTCCAGAGATGAAACCTTCGACTACCTGGCCCGCCAAAAGTTCAAGGTGCTGAAAGCTAGCTATTTTTTTTATTTGAGATTCAATCTTCATAAATCAAATGTATTGAAAGATTCAATGATTAAAAAATTTAAAAATTACAATTTGTAGGTTTAAATTTAGGTAACGGTTGGAACCATCGTTTCCTAAAATTCAGATAGTTGCCCCAATAGCCCTGATACGGCAATTGTTTGAGCTCTTAAACCGGCGGCCAAACCGGTTTAAAGCGAGTTGCCGCAGCAGGAAAACGGATCACTGCAAATACCTGGCCTTTCGCTTCAAAACATAAAAAAAGGCTCAACTTTCGCTGAACCTTCTTAAAAACTTTTGCTTTCGATTATTTCAATAATGCGTCGATTGCGTCAGTATAATTTTGTTTTGGAGCTACTCCAACTTGTCTTCCTACAACTTCTCCGTTTTGGAAAACCAACACCGTTGGAATGTTTCTAACGCCATATTTTGCAGCAAATTCTTGGTTTGCATCAACATCAACTTTTCCTACAACGGCTTTCCCGTCGTATTCTTCGCTGATTTGGTCAATGATTGGACCTACCATTCTGCAAGGTCCGCACCACGCTGCCCAAAAATCTACTAATACTGGTTTATCTGACTTTAATACTACTTCTTCAAAAGTAGCATCTGTGATTGCTTGTGCCATATTTTTATTCTTTTAGTTTACTTTTTAAGCTACAAAATTAGTGATTTAATCTGTAATTTTTTGTTAATTGAAAATCAGTTTTGGTTATAGTTGAATTTACAAAAAATATTTCTCAATTAGTTCAGTTTGAAATTTAAATTTAAACTTTCTAATTCGCGGAGCAGTTCGCTTGAAATATTTACCTTCAATTTTCGGCTTGGCATGGAAAGATAGGTAATGACTTTTGTCTCTTCCACAACCGTTGGAACGGCTAAATTCATTTCAACCTCGGGATTTTCATCACCGATTTCTGCATCAGGAATCACTTCATCAGCGATAACCTCAACCACTTCTGCCGGAATTTCGCGGGTTGTCTTTTCAATTTCCATTACTTCAAAAGTCACGTTGTTATCCCCCGCATTCGAATGAAAAATATGGCTCAGTTTGGTAATCATCTCTGACTGAAATTCTCTGATATTTAAAGTAATGATCAATTTTTTAGCAAAACTTCCCAAAACGTCCTGCAATTGTTTTGCTTCTAAAAACTGCATCCTGGCCTCTGATTTTTTCCCGGTATCGCGGTTTACCCAACCTTCTTTGACATTGATCTTAAAGTAGATGAACTGGTTGTTCACCAAGAAATGCCTGAATTTCAAATATTCTTCATTAAACATTCTGAATTCATAACTTTCATCATAACCTTCTAACGTAAACATCGCCCAATCTTTTCCGTTTTTTGCGGTTCTATATTGCACATTGGTAATAATTCCGGCAACGGTAAGGTTTTTCCCCACGTGTTGTTCCAAATTTTTCAAGTGTTCTAATTTGGCATTGCAAAAATATTTCATCTCAAATTTAAAATCGTCAAGCGGATGTCCGGAAATATAAATCCCCACGACCTCTTTTTCTTTAGCCAATTTTTCCATCGTGCTCCAATCGTCACAAGGCGGTACCACAGGTTCTGGAATCTGAACGTCACTGGCTTCTCCAAACAAGCTTACTTGCGATGAATTTTCGTTTTCTTGAAATTTAGAACCATATCGAATTGCTTTTTCATAAAAAGTAATTCCGTCACCTTCATCATGGAAATATTGTGCGCGATGCGCTTGAAAACAATCGAAACCTCCCGCCAAAGCCAAATTTTCAAAAGCTTTTTTATTGGCGGCACGAAGGTCAATTCTTTTAGCCAAATCAAAAATAGACTTATAGTTGCCGTCTTTTCTGCATTCCACAATCGTTTGGACCGCTCCAGAACCAACGCCCTTGACAGCGCCCATTCCAAAACGAACGGCATAATTTTCGTTTACCGTAAATTTATAAAACGACTCGTTCACGTCAGGACCCAAAACCTGCAGTCCCATGCGCTTGCATTCTTCCATAAAAAAGGAAACCTGCTTGATGTCATTCATATTATTTGACAAAACCGCCGCCATATATTCAGCAGGAAAATGTGCTTTCAGATAAGCGGTTTGGTACGCAATCCACGCATAGCACGTAGAGTGCGACTTGTTAAAGGCATAACTCGCGAAGGCTTCCCAGTCTTTCCAGATTTTTTCTAAAACAACCGAATCATGTCCTTTTGCCGAAGCTTGTTCCACGAATTTTGGCTTCATTTTATCCAAAACGTCTTTCTGTTTTTTACCCATCGCTTTACGCAAAACGTCGGCTTCCCCTTTTGTAAAGTCAGCCAAAGATTGCGACAAAAGCATCACCTGCTCTTGGTAAACCGTAATTCCGTAGGTTTCTCCCAAGTATTCTTCGCAGGCATCTAAATCGTATTTGATTTCTTCTTCGCCGTTTTTTCTTCGAACGAAAGAAGGAATATATTCCAAAGGTCCCGGGCGATACAAGGCATTCATCGCAATCAAATCTCCAAAAACCGTCGGCTTCAGATCCTTCATATATTTTTGCATTCCCGGAGATTCATATTGGAAAATTCCAACCGTTTCCCCTCTTTGGAAAAGCTCATACGTTTCAGGATCATCAATCGGAAAAGTGTCTGGATCTAATTCAATTCCCGTTCTGTATTTTACAAGTTTAACCGTATCTTTAATCAAGGTAAGGGTTTTCAAACCCAAGAAGTCCATTTTCAGCAATCCGGCACTTTCAGCCACCGAGTTGTCAAACTGCGTCACAAACAAATCAGAATCTTTCGCGGTTGTTACCGGAACGAAATTCGTAATATCAGACGGCGTGATGATGACACCGCACGCGTGAATTCCGGTATTCCGCATTGAACCTTCCAAAATTTTTGCCTGCTGGATGGTCTCTCCTGCCAAATCGCCACCGTTTGCGATCGCAATTAATTCTTTAATTCCATCAAATTCATCCGAACGAAGCGCTTTTTTGACGTCTTCTTCTTTTTCAGAAATAAATCGCGCCAGATTCCATTTGGATGGCATCATTCCCGGAATCAATTTCGCAATTCTATCGGCTTCAAACAACGGCAAATCCAACACACGAGCCGTATCACGAATCGCTGACTTGGTCGCCATTTTGCCATACGTGATAATTTGGGCCACCTGATTTTTACCATATTTGTTGATTACATAATCCATTACGCGTCCACGTCCTTCATCATCAAAATCGATATCAATATCGGGCATCGACACACGATCTGGATTTAAGAAACGCTCAAAAAGCAAGTCGTATTTAATGGGGTCAATATTTGTAATTCCCAAACAATAAGCAACCGCAGAACCCGCCGCAGAACCACGGCCCGGCCCAACCGAAACGTCCATCTTTCTAGCTTCGGCGATGAAATCCTGACAAATCAAAAAGTAGCCAGGATATCCAGAATTCGAAATCGTTAGTAACTCAAAATCCAATCGCTCCTGAATCGATTCTGTAATATCACCATATCGTCTTTTTGCGCCCGTCATAGTTAGGTGGCGCAAATAGTTGTTTTCTCCACGGACACCGCCGTCAGCTTCATCTTCAGCCACGACAAATTCTTCAGGAATATCAAATTTTGGAAGCAGTACATCGCGATAAAGCGAGTAGATTTCAACCTTGTCAACGATTTCCTGAATATTGATAATTGCATCGGGCAAATCAGAAAACAATTTTTTCATATCGTCTTGCGACTTGAAATAATATTCCTGATTTGGCAATCCATAACGATACCCGCGGCCACGGCCGATTGGCGTTGCCTGTTTTTCGCCATCTTTTACACACAGCAAAATATCATGCGCATTGGCATCTTCCTTATTAAGGTAGAACGTATTGTTTGTGGCAATCAGCTTGACGTTGTGTTTTTTTGCAAATTCAACCAGTGTTTTATTGACACGATTTTCATCTTCTTGATTGTGGCGCATAATTTCGAGATAAAAATCATCTTGAAATTGTTCTTTCCACCAAATTAAAGCTTCTTCGGCTTGGTTTTCACCCACATTAAGAATTTTACTCGGAATTTCTCCGTATAAATTTCCGGATAAAACCATAATGTCTTCCTTATATTGTTCCACAATGGAACGGCTGATTCTTGGAACATAATAAAATCCATCCGTGAAAGCGATGGAAGACATTTTGGCTAAATTGTGATAGCCTTTTTTATTTTTTGCCAAAAGCACAACCTGGTTTCCGTTGTCTTTTTTGGTTTTATCTAAGTGATTGTCGCAGATATTGAAAGTACACCCTACGATTGGTTTTATTTCAGTCTCCGTAGGCTCTTCGCCACTTTCAACTAACGCTTTGTTTTTACCAGAAGCCGCTTTATTATGATTCATCACGGCGCTCACAAAGTGAAAGGCACCCATCATATTTGCCGTATCGGTCATCGCCACGGCTGTCATCTTATTTTTAGCTGTCGCCGCAACAAGATTCCCGATTCCGATGGTAGATTGCAATACCGAAAACTGCGTGTGGTTGTGCAAATGTGAAAAAATAGCTTCCTTAAAATCTCTTTTATCTGATTCAGAAACGGTTGTTTTTCTATCAAAAGACTCTAAGGCTTTTAATTGCTCGCGAATTTTATCAGAAGCCGCTTTTAAATTGATATGTTTTAAACCAATTAATTTAAACTCTTGCGGATTTCTATTTTTGAAATCTTCAAAATAACTAGCAGGGACATCAAGTTCTTCTTTAGTAAAAATTTCTCTTCTGACTAATTCTAAAAAACAGCGCGTGGTTGCCTCCACATCGGCAGTTGCATTGTGCGCTTCAGAAAAGGGTTTATTAAAAAGATAACTGTGCAATTCAGTTAAGGTAGGAAGCTTGAATTTTCCTCCTCGCCCTCCGGGAAGCTGCAATAACGAAGCGGTAACTTCGGTACAAGTATCTAAAACAGGCATCGAACTCATT
The DNA here is from genome assembly GCF_003865365.1 of Flavobacterium macacae. GTDB lineage: Bacteria > Bacteroidota > Bacteroidia > Flavobacteriales > Flavobacteriaceae > Flavobacterium > Flavobacterium macacae. The sequence continues at coordinate 269,979 of NZ_RQVR01000002.1, forward strand.
TGGGAATGAACTCCCAATCTATGAAATTCAGCACCCATAATATTGACGTCAAAACCTAAGTTTTGACCCACAATAAATTTTGTCTTGCTTAGCGCAATGTTGAATTTCTCCAAAACTTCTGCCAAAGAAACTCCGTCTTGCATTGCTAATTCTGTCGAAATTCCGTGGATTCTTTCGGCATCATACGGAATATTAAAACCTTCTGGCTTGACCAAATAATCTTGATTTTCAATCAAATTTCCCATTTCATCGTGCAGTTGCCACGCAATCTGAATGCATCGGGGCCAGTTATCTGTATCGCTAATTGGAGCGTCCCAACGCTTTGGCAATCCGGTGGTTTCTGTATCGAATATTAAGTACATGGCTAGAAATTAGGGTTTTATATTTTTGAGAAATCAAAAAGCATGATTGACAAAATTAAGTTATTTTTTTGGAAAAAATAGGAGGTTCCGTTATCAACCGGGAAAATAATTTCGTTGCCATAAAGGCATAAAAAAACCACGCTAAAAGCGTGGTCTTTCTTACTATATTTTGGGTTTAGTATCCTCCTCTGTTTCCACCACCACGGTTGTCTCCACCACGGCTGTTACCACCATATCCACCACCGCTGTTGCGATCGTTTCCGTATCCACCACGGCTTCCACCACGTGAATCTCCACCACCACGGTTTCCACCGCCATTAAAGCTTCTTCTTTCTCCTTCTGGTTTTGGCTCTGATTTGTTAACTACAATAGCACGTCCTTGAACAGTTGCTCCGTTTAACTCGTCAATAGCTTTTTGACCTTCTTCATCATTTGGCATCTCTACGAAACCGAAACCTTTACTTCTTCCAGTAAATTTATCTGTAATAATTTTTACAGAATCAACTGCTCCATAAGCCTCAAAAGACTCTCTTAAATCTGCTTCCTCAATACTGAATGGAAGGCTTCCAACGAAAATATTCATATGTACACTATTATAATTATACAAATGTAACTTAAAATAAATTGTAATCTACTATCAGTTAGGATATTTATATTTAAATTTTTGTTAAATCGACAAAGCGCCGTTACTTATAAAAGTTAAATATAGCCCTGATTGCCTCGACCATCCTTTTATTCTGGGATGCAAAAGAAAAGATACTGAAGCGAGGCCTCAATTTCATTAAACAAAACCTCATGTATTGCTCAAAAAAAATCCCCATTACTGTAAAGCAATCGGGATTTGAATTTATATTTTCTTTTTTACTGTGCCGCCTGAATCGGTACGTGATAAAAAACACCATTGATGTAATTTAAAACAGCGCCTCCTGCTCCTGGCGCATTGAATTCAAATGTTCCTGTCACCGTTCCAACGGGACTGATCTCCACAACGATTTCACCATCGCCAAGTCCAGCTCCGGTTGCGTATTCAGAATTGATTCCGTCAGCAGAAAAGGTATAGCTTGCCGCGTTTGAATTATCTTCTCCTAAAGTGTAAACTCCTGGCTCTACCGAAGACGTCTTCAATGTAAGGATTTCAAATGGTGTTACCGCCGTGATTGTCAATGTGTTTCCGACAACTACAGCCGATGAAGAAGTCGCTCTCCAAAAAGCGCCGTCTTTTGTTCCTTGAACAGAGGGATTATTAAAAGTAGCATCGTCTTCACAAGATGAAAAGGCTAGCACAAGCACCAAAAGCGATAAAATCTTTTTCATATAAATAGTATGGATATAGGTCTTCAAAATTTTGTAACGACAAAAATAGTTTTTTAAAGAATATATGCTAATGAATTTTTAAAAAATAACAACTTTTAATGGAAACATTATAATTTTAAAATCCAAAAAAAGATAAAAGTTGCAGTCAAAATAGTTTGTATTGCAAAGTTTTGTATATTTGCACCCTTAATTAACAGAGGTCGAGAACCTCTAAATTTAATCTTAGATTATGTCTGTAAAAATTAGATTACAAAGACACGGTAAAAAAGGAAAACCTTTTTACTGGGTTGTAGCTGCTGATGCACGCTCAAAAAGAGATGGTAAATTCCTTGAAAAAATCGGAACTTACAATCCAAACACAAACCCTGCAACTATCGACTTAAACATTGATAGCGCTGTACAATGGCTTCACAATGGTGCACAGCCAACGGATACAGCTAGAGCAATTCTATCTTACAAAGGAGCTTTATTGAAACACCACCTTGATGGAGGAGTTCGCAAAGGTGCTTTGACTCAAGAGCAAGCTGACGAAAAACTAACCAAATGGTTAGATGAGAAAGCTGGAAAAGTTGACGCTAAAAAAGATGGCCTTTCTACTACTAAAGCAGATGCAAAAGCGAAAGCTATTGAAGCTGAGAAAAAAGTAAACGAAAGCCGTATTGCTGCTGCGAAACAAGCGGAAGCTGATGCTGCGAAAGCTGCCGAGCCTGCTGTTGAAGAAGAAGTTGCTGAAGTTGAATCAACTGAAGAAACTCCTGCTGCAGAAGAAAACAACGAAGAAACTCAAGCTTAATTTTGATGCGATAATGCGTAAGGAAGAATGTTTCTATTTAGGTAAGATCGCTAAAAAATTTAGTTTCAAGGGAGAAGTCCTTGTCTATCTTGACACTGACGAACCCGAGTTATACGAAAACTTGGAATCAGTGTTTGTCGAATGCGGCAAACACCTGGTTCCTTTTTTTATTGAAAACAGCTCTATCCACAAAAACGACTTCCTGCGAGTTCGTTTTGAAGATATGAACACGGAAGAAGATGCCGATGCCGTTATGGGCAATGCCGTTTACCTTCCTTTAAATATGTTGCCAAAACTTGAAGGCAACAAATTTTATTTCCACGAAGTGATTGGTTTTGAAATTGAAGACAAACGTTTGGGTGTTTTCGGAAAAATTCAATCCATTAATGACTCGACTGCCCAACCTCTTTTTGAAATTTTAAATGGCGAAGTGGAAATTTTAGTTCCGATGATTGATCATTTTCTTGTAAAGATTGACCGCGAGAACAAAAAAGTAATAATGGATTTACCAGAAGGCTTGATTGAAATGTATCTTTAGACAACTCAGATTATTGAATTTCTAGACCTCTTAGACTTACATAAAATCTTTTCTCTTCCTTTTATTCTATTCTCTCATTATTTTCTCAATACTAATATCTCAATACTATTTCAATGTTTCAATTCAAGCAATTTTCAGTAGAACAAGACCGTTGTGCAATGAAAATTGGTACTGATGGCGTTTTGCTTGGCGCTTGGACACCGATTCCTGATAATATTTTTAGTGTTTTAGATGTTGGAGCCGGAACCGGAATTATTGCTTTGATGTTGGCCCAAAGAAGCACTGCCGAACAGATTGATGCGCTTGAAATTGATGAAGAAGCATATGAACAAGCCGTAGAAAATTTCGAAAATTCACCTTGGAGCGACCGATTGTTTTGTTTTCACGCAGGTTTGGATGAATTTGTAGAAGAACCAGAGGACGAATACGATCTGATTATTTCAAATCCTCCTTTTTATACCGAAGATTACAAAACAGAGAACGAACAAAGAGATTTGGCCCGTTTTGCAGACGCAATGCCTTTTGAAGATTTGGTAGAAGCTGCCGATTTATTGCTTTCTGAAAACGGGATATTTTCCGCAATCATTCCTTATAAAGAAGAAGAGAAATTTATTGCCTTGGCGAAAGATTTTGATTTGTTTCCAATTAAAATCACACGCGTAAAAGGAACTCCGACTACCGAAATCAAACGCAGTCTTTTGGCTTTCAGCCGCCATATTTCTGAAAATTTCCCTGTGGATGAATTGGTAATTGAAACTTCACGGCATATTTATACGGAAGAATATATTGCTTTGACAAAGGATTTTTATTTGAAAATGTAATTCATCCTCGTTTTTCTACAACTCAGTAGTTTTTTATTTTACACCCAATCCGTTAGTCATTCTTTTGCAATAGAAATCAACCAAAAACTTCTATTATGAAAAATGTATTTACGTGTTTATTGCTAATTTTTTCGTTTACTTCTTCTTTTGCACAATTTGACGATCAATTTTATTTTCCTTCCAAAGAATTAAAGCCGATGCTTTTTTCAGATTATGAAAAAGCTCCAGTAATTGTTGGTAATGATACGTTACAAAATATTTTCATAAAGCCAAAAGATAAAGCGAAAGCCACAATTATCTTTTTTCAAGGAAACGGAGGCAATTATACGGATTATCAATTCATCACAAAGCCGTTGGTTGACGCCGGATATCAAGTTTTCATGACTTCGTTTAGAGGTTATGGCGAATCATCTGGAAAACCCACACACCTTACTATTGCAAGTGATTCTGAAAAAATATTTGAATACATTTCAAATCGTTCCGATGTAAAAAACACGAAAATCATCATTTATGGCGCTTCCATCGGATGCCAGATTGCGACTAATTTTACCAAAAAATTCCAATCAAGAATCAGTGGATTAGTTTTAGACAGCGGTTTCGCTTCTTTTACAGATATCGCTTTAAGCACCCGTCCAGCAGAACAGCATGCGATTATTAAAATGTATTTGACTTCGCCTTATTCATCAAAAGATGATATCAAATCTATTGAAAATGTAAAATTACTGGTAATCCAAAGCAAGTCAGACAGCGTGGCGCCATTTGAACAAGGAAAATTGGTTTTTGACAATGCCAAAGCACCCAAAACATTTTTAGAATATGAAGGTGGCCACATTTTGGCAATGAAAACAGATTCAGAAAAAATAATCAAGGCAATCGGAAATTTGCTGTAAGCTTTCAATCGTCACGCAATTTCAATTTTCTATATAAAAATTGGGCTTTTAATTATTGATTTGTTAGAAATCTTTATCTATTTTTGCGAAGATTTAAAAACATAACAATGAGACCAGACCTTTTTCAAGCTCCAGATTATTACCTTTTAGACGAATTATTGTCAGACGAACATAAAATGGTACGTGACGCGGCCCGCGAATGGGTAAAGCGTGAGGTATCGCCAATTATTGAAGAGTATGCCCAAAAAGCAGAATTTCCGAAACAAATCATCGATGGCTTGGCAGAAATTGGTGCTTTTGGACCTTATATTCCAGAAGAATATGGCGGTGCTGGATTAGACCAAATTTCATACGGCTTGATCATGCAAGAAATTGAAAGAGGAGATTCTGGCGTTCGTTCAACGGCTTCTGTTCAATCTTCTTTGGTAATGTACCCAATTTGGAAATACGGAAACGAAGAACAAAGAATGAAATATTTGCCAAAATTAGCTTCTGGTGAATTCATTGGTTGTTTTGGTTTGACGGAACCCGATCACGGTTCAAATCCAAGTGGAATGACTACCAATTTTAAAGATAAAGGCGACCATTATTTATTGAATGGTGCTAAAATGTGGATTTCTAATGCACCTTTCGCAGATATTGCTGTGGTTTGGGCAAAAGACGAATCGGGAAGAATCCACGGATTGGTTGTAGAAAGAGGAATGGAAGGTTTTACCACTCCAGAAACACACAACAAATGGTCACTTCGCGCATCGGCAACGGGTGAATTGATTTTTGATAACGTAAAAGTGCCTAAAGAAAATTTATTGCCAAATAAATCAGGATTAGGAGCGCCGCTTGGCTGTTTGGATTCTGCTCGTTATGGAATCGCTTGGGGTGCCATTGGCGCTGCAATGGATTGTTATGACACGGCTTTGCGTTATGCAAAAGAGAGAATTCAGTTTGACAAACCAATCGCTGGAACACAATTGCAACAAAAGAAATTAGCCGAAATGATTACCGAAATCACAAAAGCACAATTGCTTACTTGGAGATTAGGTGTTTTGAGAAACGAAGGAAAAGCTACTTCTGCTCAAATTTCGATGGCAAAAAGAAACAATGTGGATATGGCAATCAACATCGCCAGAGAAGCAAGACAAATTCTGGGCGGTATGGGAATCACGGGCGAATACTCGATTATGCGCCACATGATGAACTTAGAATCTGTAATTACGTATGAAGGAACCCACGATATTCACTTACTGATTACAGGATTGGATATCACCGGAATAGCTGCGTTTAAGTAATAAACAAATCTTAAAATACCAAAAAAGCTTCTCTATCAAGGGAAGCTTTTTTACATTTGCACAAACCCCTATTTATGAATATTCAAACAGTTAACGCCAGCATACAGCCCCAAAAAGATATTTTATTAAATCATCCGCTCTATAAAAAAGTTCAAAATTTAGATGATCTGCACCGTTTTTTAGAAAGTCACGTATATGCCGTTTGGGATTTTATGTCGCTGTTGAAAGCACTTCAATTCAAGCTAACTTCGACTACCACGCCTTGGCTTCCCGTCGGAAACCCTGAAATCCGTTATTTGATAAATGAAATTGTTTTAGCCGAAGAAACCGATTTGAATCTTGACGGAGGACGACAAAGCCATTTTGAAATGTACATCGACGCCATGAAAAATTGCGGGGCGAATACTTTTTCAATTGAAGAGTTTCTTAGAAATGTTATCAGTACCCAAAATATTTTTGTTTCGATCAAACAAAGCGACCTGCATTCCAATATCAAGGAATTTTTAGATTTTACCTTTAGAGTCATTGACGAAGGAAAACCGCACGAAATCGCTGCCGCTTTTACCTTCGGAAGAGAAGATCTGATTCCGTTGATGTTTACTGAAATTTTACTGGCTTTTCAAAAAAACTTTCCTGATGTTGACTTGTCAAAATTGATTTATTATTTTGAAAGACACATTGAACTGGATGCCGACGAACACGGACCGATGGCCATGAAAATGATTGAAGAGCTGTGCGGTGATGATGAAAATCGCTGGGACGAAGTAAAAAACATTTCGATCCAAGCGTTAGAAAAACGAATCGGCCTTTGGAACGCTATTGAAGAATTGATAGAAATGAAACCTGAATTGGCATAATTAAAAAAGCCTAGTATTTCAACAATACTAGGCTTTTTTAATTTTAATATTCTGGAGCTAATTGCAACTCCAGACCTTCTAATTCTTCGGTAATATGAATTTGGCAACCCAAACGGCTGTTGTCTTTCACAAAGAAAGCTTCAGATAACATGGCTTCTTCGTCGTCGCCCATTTCTGGCAGGGCAACTTCATTTAAAACATAACATTGGCAAGAAGCGCACATCGCCATACCGCCACAAACACCAATTGTTCCTTCGGGAGCAAGTTCATACGCACGAACCAACTCCATAATGTTCATATTCATATCTGTTGGCGCCTGAACTTCATGAGAAACACCTTCCCTGTCGATAATTTTTATAGTAACGTCTTGAGCCATAAATTAATCAATTGATTTTACAACTGCTTTTTCTGCTTCTTTTCTAGTTCCGTCGAAGCCGTCAACACCGGAAACCGTCGTGTATTTCAAGACATATTTTTTGCCTGGATTCAATCTGTTATAAACACTTTGGCACATTAAGGTCGCTTCGTGAAAACCACAAAGAATCAATTTTAATTTTCCAGGATAGGTGTTTACGTCACCGATGGCATAAATCCCTTCGATGTTAGTTTGGTAATCTAGAGCATTATTAACTTTGATGGCATTTTTTTCAATTTCTAATCCCCAATTGGCAATAGCTCCTAATTTTGGAGACAATCCGAAAAGCGGAATGAAATAATCGGTTTTGATGTTTCTGTGCGCTCCATTTTCTTCAATATCGATTGAATCTAAATGTTCCGCACCGTTCAAGCCAACCACTTCTGCAGGAGTAATCAGGTTGATTTTTCCAGCGTGTTTTAATTCTTGTACTTTTTCAACAGAGTCTAAAGCGCCACGGAATTCATTTCTTCTGTGGATCAATGTAACTTCTGAAGCAACATTGGAAAGGAAAATACTCCAGTCTAAAGCAGAATCGCCACCGCCCGCAATCACGATTTTTTTATTACGGAACAATTCTGGATTTTTTACAAAATATTCCACGCCTTTTTCTTCGTAGAACTCTATGTCTTCAATCAACGGTTTTCTTGGTTCAAAACTTCCCAAGCCTCCAGCAATGGCAACCGCTTTGCAAGCGTGTTTTGTGCCTTTGTCAGTGGTCACGATAAAACTTCCGTCTTCTAATTTTTCAATTGTTTCGGCTTTTTCGTTTAACGTAAATCCGGGTTGGAACTGTTTGATTTGGTCCATCAAATTATCGACTAGATCTCCTGCCAAAACCGATGGATATCCTGGAATATCAAAGATGGGTTTCTTAGGATACAATTCTGACAATTGGCCTCCGGGTTGAGGCAAAGCGTCGATAATGTGGCATTTTAATTTTAAAAGTCCTGCTTCAAAAACAGTGAAAAGCCCTGTGGGACCTGCACCGATAATTAATATATCTGTTTCAATCATTTTTTTTAAGATTCAAAGGTTCTGAGTTTCTAAGGCACAAAGTTCTGAGAAACCGTCAAGCTTTTTTATGACAAATGTCATTTACTCAGAAAAATTTCTGTTTTAAACTGAAGTTTGCGTGAGTGATTGGAGCGGAAATCCTTTTATTTTTTTTTAGAACCTGAATTTATTTCAGGTTGAAAAAAATAAAAGATTGGGAGCGAAAAGCACGACCGATTAAAAATGCCGACAGGCTTTTTTAATCGGTCACGCCCAAAAACTCCATAGCCAATTAAGCTATGTTTATGACCGTTTCGATTTGCGGTACGTATTTTTTTATGGTAGTTTCCACCCCGGCTTTCAACGTCATCTGGTTGACACTGCACGAAATACAAGCGCCTTCAAGACGCACTTTCACGTGTTTGTCATCCTCGATATCGATTAGCGAAATATTGCCTCCGTCAGACTCAAGAAAAGGACGAATTTCATCCAATGCTTTTTCTACGTTTAATTTAATTTCTTCTGATGTCATTTTTCTAAATTTTTTAGCTCTTCAGTCGCCTTAGACTTTTAGATTTAGCCTAAGAATTCTAAGAAGTCTTATTTTTTAACTGCTGAACATCCGGCCATTGTTGTGATTTTCACAGCTTCTGAAGGCGGAAGGTTCTCGTTTCTGCTTACGGTTTCTTGAACTACGTTTCTTGCGATTTCTTCGAAAACTTTTTCTAACGGAGATCCTGTCTGCAACGCTGCCGGACGGCCGTAATCACCTGCTTCGCGAATCGACTGAACGATTGGTATTTCTCCCAAGAACGGAACTTCTAAATCTTCTGCAAGATTTTTGGCGCCTTCTTTTCCGAAGATGTAATATTTATTTTCTGGTAATTCTTCTGGCGTAAAATAAGCCATATTTTCGATGATTCCTAAAACAGGAACCTTGATGCTGTCTGACTGGAACATCGCCACCCCTTTTTTAGCGTCAGCAAGAGCAACTGCTTGTGGCGTGCTCACGATAACGGCTCCGGTAATTGGCAATGATTGAACGATTGACAAGTGGATGTCTCCGGTTCCTGGTGGCAAATCGATTAACATAAAGTCTAATTCACCCCAATCTGCGTCAAAAATCATTTGGTTTAATGCTTTTGAAGCCATTGGCCCTCTCCAGATTACGGCTTGGCTTGGCGCCGTAAAAAATCCTATGGAAAGGATTTTCACTTCGTAACTTTCGATTGGTTTCATTTTTGATTTTCCGTCGACCACAACAGAAATTGGTTTTTCTGTTTCAACGTCAAACATAATAGGCATGGACGGACCATAAATATCAGCATCTAAAATCCCGACGCTGAAGCCCATTCTTGCTAAAGTTACCGCAAGATTTGCAGTAGTTGTAGATTTGCCAACTCCTCCTTTTCCAGAAGCAACGGCAATAATATTTTTAATTCCAGGAATTGATTTTCCTTTTATTTCTGATGGTTTTTCAGGAGTTTCAATCTTGATATTGACTTTCACTTTCGCATCAGCCGAAATTTTTTCTTGAATTGTTGCGATAATATCCGCTTCAGCACGTTTTTTAATGTGAAGCGCCGGTGTTGCAAGCGTAACCTCAACAATCACTTCATCACCGAAGGTTAAAACGTTTTGGACTGCGCCACTTTCAACCATATTTTTTCCTTCGCCAGCAATGGTAATCGTTTCCAATGCTTTTAAAACTTCTTTTCTATCTATTTTCATTTTTGTATAACTCTCTTTTTCAAGCCTTTAAATTAGACTGATTTTAAATTGCAAAGATAGGATGAAAACTTGGTAATGTAAAGTTAATAGATTGAAAAAGTTTATGGCTTGATAACAGAAACCCAACTTTTTTCTAATATAATTCTGGGTTTAAAAATTCCCCTGGTTCCCAAAAATGCTTTTCAAAATCTATAATCTGATTCTCTTCTACAGGAATCCCTTCACTTTCTAGAAGCTGTTGCATTAAATTGGTCCCGCCAAAATGATGCTTTCCGCTCAAAAGACCTTTTCGATTCACCACTCTGTGTGCCGGAACATCTTCCTTATTAGTTGACGCATTCATTGCCCAACCGACCATTCTGGCCGAACCGCGAGAACCTAAAAAATTGGCAATCGCTCCATACGAAGTGACTTTCCCACATGGAATCTGCCTTGCGACTTCATACCCTCTTTGGAAAAAATTTTCTTCTTTCATCTATTTTGGATACGAATTAAACAAATTATAATGAAAAGGATTCGTGTCGAACTATTCCCGAAGTATCTTAATCAAATTGATAATCGCAACAAGTCCAGTGACCGAGCCTAAAAAGTAATTCATGTTTCGCATCAGCCATTCGGTTTTGTGCTGGATTCTTTGAAAAAAAACAATATAAAGATAGAAAACAGAAAACGAACCAATGATTACGCCCAGAACAAAAAACAAATTGGTCAAGGGCGAAAAGACCATCAGTTCATTATTGGCCAATGAAACGCTGACCAAAACAAAAAACGGAATCGGGAAAAAATTAAGCGCCGAAAGCAACATCCCTAAAAAGAAACGCCCCACTTTGGTTCGCACCGTATTATCTTCTTGTATCACTTTTGGCTTTTTGGCAAAAAAGAAAAAATAAATGGTCAGCAACGCAAAAGCTCCCAACCCGATTTCTTGAATCAGTTTTAAGAGATCACCACTGTTGCTGATCAACTTTGCAAAAGCGACTGAAATATACGCCTGGATAAAAATGACAACTGTGGCGCCTGCCGAAAAAATCAGGGCTCTTGAACGCCCATCTCGAATACTTGTTTTTGCAGCCGTAAGATTAAGCAATCCGGGCAACGAAATTCCGACAACTGAACATAAAAGACCCCACAAAAGCGCCACAAAAATCGACATACTTATTTAATTTTAAACCTAATATACGTAATTGACTTGTTAATTTCCAAATATTGTTTCTCATAAAACGTCTGAATGCTCGTCACTTCTTCCGGACTTCCTTCGTTTTTATATACGTTATGATTCGCATATAAAACCTCGTGGCCTTCACCGTGAAGCAATCCAAGCGTGTACCCGTGCATAAATTCGCTGTCGGTTTTTAAGTTCATCACGCCGTCTGGCTTCAAGATTTTTTTATACAACTGCAAGAATTCAGAATTGGTCATTCTGTGTTTCGTTCTTTTGTATTTGATCTGCGGATCCGGAAAAGTAATCCAAATTTCGTCTACTTCATTTTCTGCAAAAATATGGTTGATCAGCTCAATCTGGGTTCTCACAAACGCCACATTATGCAGGCCATCTTCCACAGCAGTCTTGGCACCACGCCAAAAACGAGCTCCCTTAATATCAATACCCACAAAGTTTTTGTTCGGATATTTTTCTGCCAAACCAACAGAATATTCGCCTTTTCCACAACCCAATTCTAAAATAACTGGATTCTCATTTTTGAAAAATTCACTATTCCATTTTCCTCTTAACGGAAATTCTCCTCCCACCACTTCTTCTCTCGTTGGCTGAAAAACGTTCTCAAATGTCGCGTTTTCCTTAAATCGCTTTAACTTATTTTTACTTCCCACGGCTAAATTTAAAATTTTGGTAAAATTAAGGAAATATGTTACAACTGAAATACATTTATCTTCGAAGATGTTCTTTTATTTAAGAACGAATCGACAGTTTGGCATCAGCAAAGGCAATTCCCGCTGGTTGGCACTATCTTTTTTTCTGAAAATAAAAAAAAAGATAGTCACCACCATCGTGGTTATTTGAAAAACGCCGTCGCTTATTTTCAAGCTTCAGTACTCACATTGCCGAAGTCCGCAGTCAAAAACCAAACTTTTAAACTATTTTTAAACCCACAAAAGCATCCCAAATTTGGAAACCATCAAAAAAAATATTCTTGTCTCGCCTTTAAATTGGGGATTGGGCCATGCCACACGTTGCATTCCCATCATAGAAGCTTTACAAAACAACGGCTATAACCCGATAATTGCTTCTGACGGAGTGGCATTGCAAATGCTTCAAAAAGAATTTCCGCATTTAAAATCGCTGGAACTTCCTTCTTATCAAATTGAATATGCCAAAAACGGCGCTTTCTTTAAATGGAAAATGCTTTTGAATGCGCCAAAAATGCTCGAAGCCATTTATGACGAAAAGAAAATCATCAAAAAATGGGTTAAAGAATTAAAGTTAGACGGCATTATTTCTGACAATCGTCTTGGCGTACGTTCCAAGAAAATTCCGTCAGTCTTTATCACGCACCAACTAAACGTTTTGACCGGAAATACCACTTGGATTTCGAGCAAAATGCACCAGCAGATCATTAAAAAATTCAGCCAGTGCTGGGTTCCTGATGTGGAAACAAAACCAAATCTTACCGGAAAATTAGGTCATCTTGAAAACCCGGATAAAAACATACAATACATTGGCCCGTTGAGCCGATTGCACAAAAGAAATGTGGACAAAAAGTTTGATTTGATGGTGGTTCTTTCTGGTCCAGAACCGCAACGCGGGATGCTTGAGGAAAAATTAAAAAAAGAAATGCCTTTGTACGACGGCAACGTAATTTTCATCAAAGGAAAAATTGAAAATGAGCAAAAAACAGAAGAAATCGGAAACGTAAAATATTATAATTTTATGACTACCGACGAATTAGAAACTGCTTTTAATGAAAGTGAAATGGTGCTTTGCCGTTCGGGTTACACGACGATCATGGATTTGGCACAATTGGGCAAAAAAGCTTTTTTTATTCCAACGCCTGGGCAATATGAGCAAGAATATTTGGCTAAAAAACTACAGAAAGAAGGATTGGTTCCGTTTTCAAAACAAAATGATTTTAAGATTGAAAAACTCAGCCAAATCGATAGCTATAAAGGGTTAAAAAACTTTGGAACCGACATTACGTGGAACAAATTATTTTGTCTTTTCGAGAGTAAATGAAAACTCTGAACCTTTGCCTACCTTGCTTTCCACATACAGCTTTTCATCGTGGGCTTCAATAATATGCTTCACGATCGAAAGGCCCAAACCAGAACCGCCTTCACTTCTGGCGCCACTTTTGTCAATACGGTAAAAACGTTCAAAAAGTCTTGAAATGTGGTGTTTTTCGATGCCACTGCCATTGTCCATCACTCTCACGATGACTTTGTTGTTGACCAAATCTTCCACGCTGATTTCGGTAGTTCCGTCTTCCTTGCCGTATTTTATAGAGTTTACCACCAGATTGGTGACCACCTGCTGTATTTTTTCTTTATCGCCGTAAACATAGATTGGCTTCAGGTATTTGATGTCAAACATCAGCATAATGTTTTTTTCAGAAGCATTCATTTCAAGCAAATCGAAAACATTTTGGATTACTTCTAAAATATCAAATCGAGAGTTGACCAAATTCAATTCGCCCGCTTCTAATTTTGTAATCATATCCAAATCTTGAACAATGATAATCAATCTTTCCACGCCTTTTTCGGCTCTCTGCAAATATTTTTTTCGAATTGTCTTGTCTTTCATCCCGCCATCTAAAAGCGTTGAAAGATAGCCTTGAACGGTAAAAAGCGGGGTTTTTAATTCGTGGGAAACGTTTCCGAGGAATTCTCTTCGGTATTCTTCACGAACTTTTAATGTTTCGATTTCGAGTTTTTTATCGGTAGCAAATTTTTTCACCTGCTTGGTCAGCGTCGCCATATCAGTGGTGATAGGCTGTGACCTGAAGTTAGTAGATTCCAGGAGCGAAACATCGTCGTATATTTTTTTTACTCTCCTGTAAATAAATCTTTCGACGCGGTATTGCAATACGAAGAACGAAAAAACGGCAATAGAAATACCAAAAATAAGGCAAAATTTCCAGGAAAACGTAAAGAAAAGGCTGGTTAAGCCACCTACTAATCCGGTGGCAAAAAAGGTAATATAAAGCGATGATTTTACCGCAAAACGATATGTTTTCTTGAAACTTACAGACATTAAACTTCTAATTTATAACCAACACCTTTTATGGTTTTAAACAATTCTTCTCCTATTTTTTCTCTTAATTTTCTGATATGAACGTCAATAGTCCTGCCACCCACGATCACTTCGTTACCCCAAACTTTATCTAAAATCTCTTCTCTTTTGAAAACTTTTCCTGGTTTTGAAGCCAATAAGTAGAACAATTCAAATTCTTTTCTTGGAAGAATGATCTCTTTTCCGTCTTGGACAATCTTATATTCTTCACGATTTACTTCAATACCGCCCACATTCAAAGTCTCTGAATTTTGCTCTTCTTCTTTCAGCCTTCTTAACAATGCTTTTACTTTGCTCACAAGCAATTTTGGCTTGATGGGTTTGGTAATATAATCGTCCGCTCCTGCATCAAAACCGGCCACCTGAGAATAATCTTCGCTTCTTGCTGTTAGAAAAGTGATGATGACATTGCTCAATTCTGGTATTTTCCTGATGTTTTCGCACGCTTCCATTCCGTCCATTTCAGGCATCATTACGTCCATAATAATCAAGTGTGGCAATTCTTTTTTGGCCATTAAAACAGCTTCTTTACCGTTACTGGCTGTAGAAATCTGATATCCTTCTTGCGTCAAATTATAACCTACAATTTCGAGGATGTCTTGCTCATCGTCAACCAATAAAATCTTAATGTCTTTCTTTTTCATAATAAGGGAAAAGTTATGCGTTTAGCGGTTGTAAATGTAAATATAAAACAAAACGATTATATGTGTTAACGATAATTTAATCTGATAACAATTTAGTAAACTTCAAGCAACTAAATAGTAACAAGTGAGTAACACCACCTTTACAGAACAGATGTTTCTTTGCACAAAATTAAAGAACACAACAACATGAAAATTAAACTTTTATTCATCACCTTATTGCTTAGCACCCTTGGATTTGCCCAAAGCAAAGGTACAATTTCTGGAGTCATCACAGATAAGGACTTGAATAACGAAACACTTCCTTTTGCAACAGTAACTGTCAAAGGAACCACCAACGCCGCCCAAACAGATATTGACGGAAAGTATGCACTTGAAGTAAATCCGGGAACGTATGTTTTGGTTTATGGCTTCCTTGGATATGAATCACAAGAAGAAAGAATCACGATTGCTGCCGGAGAGAAAAGAACAATCAACAAGACCTTGACTTCTGGAAGCGTGACTTTAGAAGATGTGGTGATTGAATCGATCCAAAGCAGACAAAAAGAAACCGCTCTTTTAATGGAACAGCAAAAAGCGGTTGAAATTAAACAAAACATCGGAGCTCAAGAATTGTCAAGAAAAGGAATTGGCGATGTGGCAACAGCTGTCGCAAAAACATCTGGAGTTTCTAAACAAGAAGGAAGCAACAACGTGTATGTTAGAGGACTTGGCGACAGATACAACTCTACATCGATGAACGGATTGCCAATGCCATCAAATGATCCTGAAAAGAAAAATATTGCTTTAGGTCTTTTTTCAACTGACATCGTAGAATATATTTCAATTGATAAATCATACAATGCAAAAATGTACGGCGATTTTGCTGGAGGAAATGTAGACATTGTTTCAAAAGATTACCGCGGAAAAGGGATGCTTGAAATCTCATTAGGTTCAAAAATCAACACGAATGCTGTAAGCAAATCAGATAACTTTTTACTACAACAAGGTCCGAATAAATCAGGATTTGTAAATTATGGAATTCCGAATAATCCATTAGGAGCTTATAATTATGAAAACAGCTTGAATCCAACAAAAGAAGCTCCGTTTGGTGGCAACTTTGGAATTAAAGCTGGAAAAAGTTTTGATATAGGTGAAGAAGGGCGTTTGAACTTTTTTGCTACAGCAAGTTTTGACAACGGGTATTCTTACAGAGAAGGATTGACAAGATCTATAAATGCTCAAGGCGTTTTCAATAAAGATTTTCACCAAGAAAACTTTACGTATACAACGAATTCAACCGCAATGTTTAATACCAATTATCGTATAAACAACAATCACAAAATTGGTTACAACCTTTTATATGTTAACTCTTCTGATCAATCAAGAGACACTTATTTTGGTAGTGACCGTGATTATGACAATGCAAATGCTGACTTGCTTATTCAAAGAGGTACTTTTATGCAAAACTCTGTTTTAATTAATCAACTTTTAGGAAATCACAGAATTACTGATAATATTGACCTTGACTGGGGAGTTTCTTATAACACCGTGAAAGGTGATATGCCAGACAGAACTCAAAATAAAATGTTCTACACAAGAGACACTCAAGATTTTAAACTTGTGGAGAGAACGATCACTGACAACCAAAGGTATTTTCAAAACTTGAAAGAAGACGAAATGGCTGCAAACTTGGCAGTTAGTTACAAATTAGCTAAAAATGAAGCTGGTGATTCAAAAGGAAAAATAACTTTAGGATACAACGGAAGATTTAAAAAACGTGATTTCGAAGCCATTCAATTTAACTCAGATCTTACAAGCCAAGGACAACAAGTGGTTGTTAATCCAAATAATTTAGATGCTTTTTTCAATCAATCAAATTATCAAAACGGAGAGTTCTTTTCACTTCAATCTTTTGCAGGATTAAACCCTCAAACGTATAATGGTGATCAAAAAATTCACGCTGCAATTGGTAGTTTTGAATATAAATTATCAGAAAAATTAAGTGGAGTTATTGGCTTAAGATATGAAAAAATAGAGCAAACAGTTGACTGGAGAACACAACTTGATGCTGGTGGAGGAACTAATACTTTTAACAGAAATGAATTTTTACCAAGTCTTGTGATGAAGTACGAAGTAAATGACAAACAAAATTTACGATTGGCAGCAAGTAAGACCTATACTTTGCCACAATTTAAAGAACGTGCGTATTTCATTTATGAAGATGTAATGGAATCAAAAGTTGGAAATGAGTTTTTATATCCTTCTCAAAATTACAACCTTGACTTAAAATGGGAAATGTTTCCTCAAAATGATGAACTATTCTCTGTAACCGTTTTTGGAAAATATATCAAAGACCCAATCAATGAAATAATCATCGCTTCTTCAACCAATGACATTTCTTGGGTAAACATCGGAGATCAAGGTCACGCTTTTGGAGCTGAATTTGAAGCAAGAAAAAATATTTTTGACTTTGATGGAGAATTAGCAAACAAACTTTCATTTGGTTTAAACGCTTCTGTCATGAAAACTGACCAAGATATTGACAATGAAAAAATTGCCAAAGAAACACAGGGAAGAAAAGCCAGTAACTTAACTGACACATCATCTGGATTCACAGGAGCTTCTGATTTAGTTATGAACGCTGATTTGACCTATTCAAAAGAATGGAAAAATGATTCAGGAATTATGGCAACACTTTCTTACACGCACAATTCAGACAAACTTTATGCTTTAGGTAATGAAGGAAAAGGAAACTTGGTGGATAAAGCCATTGGTTCACTTGATTTTGTTTTAAAAACAAAATTGAACAAAAACTTAGGTATCGATTTTGGAGCAAGAAACATTTTGAATCCAACATTTGAAAGAGTTCAAGAAAATGCTTCAGGCGATGTGAAAGCATTAAGCTATAAAAGAGGAGTAAATATCGGTTTAGGATTGAACTACAATTTTTAATCCATCTTAAAAACATTTACATAACGTTAGGCTAAGAAACAAATAACAAACACATTACATCACCTTAACGTTCAATAAGTCATAAGTTCTCATTTTTGCATAAACATAACTAATCAAAAAAAGTAATGAAAAAATCAGTTTCAAAAATTTTCGGTTTAGCAGCATTATCGCTTGCAACTATTACAACATCTTGCTCTAGCGATGACAACAATGATTCAAACAATAATGGAGGAGGCTCTTCTTTTGTTGTAAACAGAGATAACCTTCAAGGTGAAATCAATGAAGGTGAAGTAATCCTTGAGTCTGGAACTTACAAACTTACAGGAAAACTTGTTGTAAAAAACAATGCAAAACTAACCATCAAACCAGGGGTTAAAATTGAAGCTACTGAATTAGCTCCAAATCAGTTTGAGTCTGTTAGATATATTGCAGTTTCTCAAGGAGGAAAAATTGACGTTCAAGGTACAGCTTCACAACCAGTTATTATGACTGCTGCTGAAAACAAACCAGGTGCCTGGGGTGGATTAGTATTGTGTGGTAAAGCACCAATCAACAAAGGAGCAAGTGCTTCTGCTGAAGTTTCTGACTTAACGTATGGTGGTTCCGATGCAAATGATAATTCTGGTTCAATTAAATATTTAAGAATTGAATATTCAGGATACGCTTACAATTCAGAAAAAGAATTTAACGGACTTTCTTTATTTGGAGTTGGTAAAGGAACTACAGTAGAATATGTACAAGTTTATGAAGGATCTGATGACGGATTCGAATGGTTCGGTGGAACTGTAGATGCTAAATATCTTGTTGTTACCAACAAAGATGTAACTAATGTAGCTGATGATTTGTTTGACTGGACTGAAGGATGGAATGGTCTTGGTGAAAACTGGTATGGAATCAGAACAAACGCAAGTAACAGAGGTATCGAAGCAGATAATAACTCTAACAACCACTTGGCTGCTCCAATATCAAACCCAACTATCAAAAACCTTACATTAATTGGTACTAACGCAAGTTCTGAAAACCAAGCTATCAAATTGAGAGTTGGAACTAAAGGAAACTTTGACAACGTAGTATTAAAAGGTTTTGCAACTGGTTTTGACATTCAACACGATGAAAGCATTGGATATATTGGAACTGACTTGAAAGCAACTAACGTTAAATTTGAAGATATTGCTACAAAATCAGTAGGAAAAAACACAGCAGGAACAGCAGTTGATGTAACTGCAGTTTATACTGAAAGCGCAACTGCAACAGGAGCTGGAAACGGATCTGGAGTTCCAACTTGGACGACTGGATGGACAATAGGTTTATAATCCTCACAAAAATAGATGACAAAATGCCTTTCTTTCTGAAAGGCATTTTTTTTGGTACAATAATTGAAATAATTTTTATACATTTATAATACCAAATCTGAGCAATGACAAAAAATTACTTTTATACTATATTTTTCTTCCTCTTCTTTTTTTCTGCAAGCCTTTCTGCCCAAGAAACAAAGACTTCCGCTAACGGAAAAATGCAGGAAACCACCATTGAAGGATTAAATTTTTACCCAAATCCTGTAAGCAATGGCAAGATTTTTATTTCTTCAAAATCAGCATTGTCAAAAGAAATTGCGATTTATGACGTTTTAGGAAAAAAAGTTTTACAGGCAACTTTAGCGTCAAAAGAATTAAATGTTTTTTCACTTTCACCAGGGGTTTACATTATAAAAATTAAGGAAGGCGAAGCAACGGCCACTAGAAAGCTAATTGTCAAATAGTTGCGAAACTGACAAAATTTCAGATTTAACCTAAAATTTACACAATAATTTT
Organism: Flavobacterium macacae; assembly: GCF_003865365.1. Classification (GTDB taxonomy): domain Bacteria; phylum Bacteroidota; class Bacteroidia; order Flavobacteriales; family Flavobacteriaceae; genus Flavobacterium; species Flavobacterium macacae. Next base: position 289,614 of record NZ_RQVR01000002.1, read on the forward strand.
TGCTTGACATAAATTGTTTCTATCTTTGCACTATATTTTTATAACAAAAAACAAATTAGAATATGAAAAAACTTTACACTTTATTATCTGTTTTTGTATTAGCAATCACTGCAAGTGCTCAAACAACAATCTCACAATGGAATTTTGACGGAGCTACACCTGCCGCAGCGATGTTACCTTCTACTGGAAGCGGAACATTTACAACAATTGGTGGAGTTGAAGATAATCTTACAAGTGGTGCAATGCCTGCTGGTAACCCTTCTACTGGAAAAGCTTACAGTATCAAAACCTTTCCTGAAGCTGGAGCTGCTTCTGGAACTGCAGGTTTTCAATTTAATGTAAGTACAGCTGGATATTCAAATATCTCAATTACTTTTGACCCAAGAAGCTCTAACACAGGTTCTAAATGGCAACAGTTTGAATATTCAATAAATGGGACTGCTTGGGTAGTTTTAAGTAACAATAATGGAGCTTTAGCTAATGATTTTGCTAACCCAGTAAGCTTAACACTTCCTGCTACTGCAAATAATAATGCAAATTTTAAATTTAGAATTGTTTCAATTTTCGCTCCTTCAACTTCTGATTATGCTCCAGTTGGAACATCTTATGGAACTGGTGGCGCTTGGAGAATTGATAACTTTACTGTAACTGGCTCAACACTTTCTGTTAAAGAAAACGCTATCGCAGGTTTAAGCATCTATCCAAACCCAGTAACAAACGGAAAATTCTCTATTACAACTGATGCTAATGCTGAGAAATCAGTAGTTATCTTTGACGTATTAGGAAAACAAGTAGTAAAAACTATTGCTACTGAAACTGTAAACGTTTCAAACCTTAACGCTGGTGTTTACATCGTAAAAATCACTGAAGAAGGTAAAACAGCAACAAGAAAATTAGTTATCAAATAATTAGTTTCAAAATATTTTCAAAAGCTCCAATTCGTTGGAGCTTTTTTATTTTATACCTTTACCAAAAATTAGTTCCCTTGATTTCACCAGCCGACATTTTCAGCATTTCAAATAAAAAGCAATTTGAAAAAATTGCCTTAAAAGTTTTTAGATTTCAATATGACAACAATGTCGTATATCGTGAATTCTGCCAGTATTTGAAAGTAGAGAAACACGACGTGAAATCAGTGCAAAAAATTCCGTTTCTGCCCATTCAATTTTTTAAAAGCCACGACGTTTTATCTTCCGAAGAAAAAATCCAAGAAACATTTACCAGCTCTGGAACCACCGGAATGACCACTTCACGGCATTTGGTTACCGACATTACTTTATACGAAGAAAGTTATCGAAAAGCATTTTCACAATTCTACGGAAACATTGAAAATTATGCTGTTCTCGCTTTGCTTCCATCTTATTTAGACCGCGAAGGTTCTTCCCTGATTTATATGGTAGACGATTTAATTCAACTTTCAAATCATCCCGAAAGCGGTTTTTACCTTAACAATTATGACGAACTTTTAAACAAGCTAATCGAATTAGAAAAAACCGGGCAAGATGTAATTTTAATTGGAGTGACGTATGCGCTGTTAGATTTAATCGAAAAAATTGAAGAACGCAAACAAGATGCTTCACTTCCGCAATTCCCCCTTTGGGGGTTAGGAGGCAATTCGATCATCATGGAAACTGGCGGTATGAAAGGCCGACGAAAAGAAATGATCCGTGAAGAATTGCACGATTTGCTTTGCAAAGGTTTTGGCGTCGACGCCATCCATTCAGAATACGGTATGACAGAATTGCTTTCCCAAGCTTATTCTCTTGGCCATGGCGTTTTTGAATGTCCAAATTGGATGCAGATCTTAATCCGTGACACCGAAGACGCTTTGTCATACGTTGAAACCGGAAAAACCGGTGGCATCAACGTCATTGATTTAGCCAATATCAATTCTTGCTCCTTCATCGCCACGCAAGATTTAGGCAAAAAAAAGCCCAACAATTCTTTCGAAGTATTGGGCCGTTTTGATAATTCTGATATCAGAGGTTGTAATTTGATGGTTTTGTAATTAAGTTTAAAAGGTTAATTGTTTATGAGTTTAAAAGGAAAGATTTACTCGCAATACCTTTTAAACCCTTAACCTCATCAACTTTTAAACCACCCTCAAAACAAAATAATTTTTCTTTCCGCTTTGCAACAACACAAATTCATTGTTAATCAAATCATTTGCTGTTAATACAAAATCTTCTTTCACTTTTTCTCTGTTTACTGAAATTGAATTAGCTGTTAAAGCGCGCCTTGCTTCTCCGTTTGATTTAAAGAAACCTGATTTTTCATTTAAAACAGAAACAATATCAATTCCGTTTTCAATATCTTCTCTCGAAATTTCCGCTTGTGGAACACCATCAAAAACCTCCAAAAAAGTCGCTCCGTCCAATTGTTTCAAATCATCAGAAGTGGCATTTCCGAACAAAATATTTGAAGCTTGGATCGCTTTCTCTAACTCTTCTTTGGAGTGTACAAAAGTCGTAATTTCATCAGCCAATCTTCTCTGCAACACTCTCAAATGTGGAGCCGTTTTATGCTCTTCAATCAAACCGTCGATTATTTCTTTATCTAAAAAAGTAAAGATTTTTATGTATTTTTCAGCGTCAACATCTGTTGTATTCACCCAAAATTGGTAGAATTTATACACCGAAGTCTTGTCTGCATCTAACCAAATATTTCCACCTTCCGATTTTCCGAATTTCGAACCGTCCGCTTTTGTAATCAATGGCGTTGTCAAAGCATAGGCTTTAGCATTTTCGCCACCCATTCTGCGAACCAATTCCGTTCCCGTCGTGATATTTCCCCATTGATCCGAACCACCCATCTGCAAAATACAATTGTGGTTTTTATACAAATGGTAAAAATCATAACCTTGGATCAATTGGTACGTGAATTCCGTAAAAGACATTCCTTCCCCTTCACCGCTGAAACGTTTTTTTACCGAATCTTTCGCCATCATATAATTTACCGTGATGCGTTTTCCAACTTCTCGCGCAAAATCAATAAACGAAAATTCCTTCATCCAGTCGTAGTTGTTCACTAGCATCGGAGCGTTTGCTTCTTTCGAATCAAAATCTAAAAAGCGAGAAAGAACGCTTTTCAAACCCGCCACATTCTTCGCCAACGTTTCTTCGTTCAGCAAATTTCTGTCTTCTGATTTTCCTGACGGATCACCAATCATTCCCGTCGCACCACCCACCAAAGCAACTGGTTTGTGACCAAAATTCTTCAAATGAACCAACAAAATAATCTGAACCATACTTCCAATATGAAGCGAATCGGCAGTCGGGTCAAAGCCAATATAGGCCGTCGTTACTTCCTTTAGCAATTGCTCTTCCGTTCCCGGCATACTATCGGCATACAAACCGCGCCACTTCAATTCTTCTACTAGATTCTTCATTTTTTGTAAATAATTTGCACAAAGATAGTTTTAATTAGAAAATTGGGCAATTTGATAATTAGTTAATTTAAAACCAGCAGGCTTTAAAGAATTTGAAGCGAAACTTCCCGCTTTTTCAGCCGTCGCAATTCCCGCTTTTTGCAGTAGCTTTTCTCCGTAAACGGAAGAAAAGGCTACTCCTGCCAATCAGGGCTATTTGAGAAACTATTCGCATTTTTGTTAAGTGCCAGACCCATCTTTGTCGCTGTTCTTAAAGGTTTTGAAAACGGGCTGGAAACATCTAAAAATTTACCAAATTCGCTAATTTTCTTATTATCTCGTTCGCATATCATCTAATTGTATTATTTTTGCCTTTATGATTTTAATAACTGGCGCCACCGGATTAGTAGGTTCTCATCTTCTTTTGCATCTTCTTCAAAACGGAGAAGAAGTTCGGGCACTTTATAAAAATCAAGAAAATATCAAAAAAACTGAAGCGCTTTTCCGTTGGAAAAACCAGCCCCTTTTATTTGATAAAATTAATTGGGTTCCAGGTTGCATCAGCGATATTCCAGCACTTGAAATTGCTTTTGAAAACATTGATTATGTTTATCACTGCGCCGCCGTTATTTCTTTCAATCCCGACGATGAAGAGCAATTGCGAAAGGTGAATATTGAAGGAACCGCCAATATTGTCAATTTCTGTCTGGCGAAAAATGTCAAAAAACTGTGCCATGTGAGTTCGATAGCCGCCTTGGGAGATTTGCAGGAGCAAGAAACGATCATCACCGAAGAGACAGAATGGAATCCAGAAAAACCCCACAGCGATTATGGCATCACTAAATATGGCGCTGAAATGGAAGTTTGGCGCGGGGAAGAAGAAGGCTTAAAAACCATCATTGTCAATCCGGGAATCATTCTCGGCACCGGTTTCTGGCAAAACGGAAGCAGTGAAGTTTTTATCCGAATAAAAAAAGGACTGAAGTATTTTACCAAAGGCGCAACAGGTTTTACAACCGTTAATGATGTGGTCAAGATAATGGCTGCTTTAATGAAAAGCGATATCAGTAAAGAACGTTTCACGATTGTTTCTGAAATCATTCCGTATGAAAAATTATCACGGACGATTGCAAAAGCGTTGGGTAAAAAAGAACCTTCTATTAATTTAAAGCCATGGCAGACCAGCATCGCCTGGAAATTAGATTGGTTGGTTTCGACCCTGTTTTTTAGAAGAAGAAACTTATCACGCGCCACCGCAAAAGCAATGCATACACATAGCAATTTTGACAATTCTAAAATAAAAAATGCCCTCAATTTTGAATTTGAGAGCATTGAAAATTATATTGCCGAGGTTAAAAATACCTTTTAACTATTCGGAATTAATTTCATATCTCTTTTTGTTTTACTTTTACTTTTTATTGTATCTACTTTTTTCTTATTTTTTATAATTTCTTTTTTCAAGCCGTCTTCTTCCTTTTTTATCAAAGAATCTGAAACTTTTTTATTCAAGATCAATCTCGCGTTTACACTTTCATACATCTTCTCATATTCTTTTATATTTGAAGCATAAAATTCATTGCTTTTTACAAACTGAACACTATCAATCTTGTGTTTTTTATAAATATAAGTCGTTGGTTCTACCCTATTAGAATCTAAAATCCCCTGATGTGAATTTTTAATTGCCTGAAGCAACGCAAAATCATAAATCACGTTCACCATTGTTTCTTTAGGAATCAAATTTTCAGGCTTTTCCACAGATTTTTTTTGACAGCTAGCCAAAAAAGAAATCGTTATAAAAAATAAAAAACATTTTTTCATACTAATAGTATTAACGGTCAAAAGTCAATCGCCTTCCAGCGCGAACGTCTTTTACTTTAAAATTATTATAAACCATTTCTCCATTCACAAACGTGTGCGTGATTCTTGATTTAAAAGTAAAGCCTTCAAACGGAGACCATCCACATTTGTATAAAATATTCTCTTTCTTCACACTCCAAGGTAAACCTGCGTCAACAATCACGACATCGGCATAAAAACCTTCTTTGATAAAACCACGCTTCTCAATTTTAAAGAGTTTTGCTGGATTGTGCGCCATTTTTTCGACGATTTTCTCCACGGAAATTTTTCCTTGGTGAAACATTTCAAACATCGCCACAACCGCGTGTTGCACTAATGGTCCACCAGATGGCGCCGAAGTGTACACATTTTTCTTTTCCTCCAATGTATGCGGTGCGTGATCTGTTGCAATCACATCAATTCTTCCGTCAAGCAACGCTTCCCAAAGCGCATCTTGGTCAGCTTGCGTTTTAACAGCCGGATTCCATTTGATTAAAGTCCCTTTTTTCTCATAATCTTTGTCAGTAAACCAAAGATAGTGAATGCAAACTTCTGCCGTAATTTTCTTTTCTTCTAACGGAATTTTGTTTGTAAAAAGACTCATTTCTTTTGCTGTTGAAAGGTGAAAAACATGGAGCCTTGCTCCTGTTTTTTTAGCCAATTCAATTGCTTTTGAAGAAGAAATATAACACGCTTCTTCGCTTCTAATCAAATGATGGAATTTCATCGGAATATCATCTCCGTATTCTTCCTTATATTTCGCTAAGTTATTTTTGATGGTTTCTTCATCTTCACAATGAACTGAAATCAACAACGGCGTACTTGAGAAAATTTTCTCTAAAACCTGCTCATTGTCTACCAACATATTTCCGGTTGAAGAACCTAAAAATATTTTTAGTCCAGCAACTGTTTTGGGATCTACTTTTAAAATCTCTTCTAAATTATCATTTGTTCCGCCAAACATAAACGAATAATTTGCCAATGAGTTTTCAGCTGCAATTGCAAATTTTTCTTCTAATAAATCAATCGTGACAGTTTGCGGATTTGTATTTGGCATTTCAATAAACGAGGTGATTCCTCCAGCCACAGCGGCTCTTGATTCAGATGCAATGTCGCCTTTGTGGGTTAAACCTGGTTCACGAAAATGTACTTGATCATCAATTGCCCCTGGAATTAAATAATTTCCTTCGGCATTGATGATTTTTGTTGCTGATGATTTTGCGCTAATTGTTTCAGCAATTTCTACTATAAATTCGTTTTCAATTAAAACGTCTCCTTCAAAAATAGTTCCTTCGTTCACTATTTTGGCATTCTTAATTAAAACACTTTTCATTTTCTTTTCTTAATTATTTTGTATGGAAATTTTACGCTGACAATGTTTACAAAGTTACTTACAAACTACCAACCATTTTTTTTATTCTTAAAACAATTACACCAAAAATGGCTTCCTTTATAATAGAATTGCTCATTTTTGACTGTCCTTTTGTCCTATCAGTAAATATTATTGGCACCTCAACAATTTTAAATTTCTTTGCATAAGTGCGGTATTTCATTTCAATCTGAAAAGCGTAACCTATAAATTTAATTTTGTCAAGATTAATGTCTTGCAACACTTTTCTTTTATAGCAAACAAACCCTGCGGTGGTGTCTTGAATTTCCATTCCGGTGATCATTCGCACATAAACAGATGCAAAATATGACAACAAAACGCGGCTTAAAGGCCAGTTTACCACATTAACACCCGTCACATACCTTGAACCGATCGACATATCATAAATTCCAAAACGGCAAGCGTCATATAATTTTTCAAGATCATTTGGGTTGTGCGAAAAGTCAGCATCCATTTCAAATATGTAGTCATAATGTCTTTCAAGAGCCCATTTGAATCCATGTACGTAAGCGGTACCCAATCCGGATTTTTTTTCACGACTTTCCATAAAAAGTCGATCAGGAAATTCTTCCTGAAGCGCTTTTACTTTTTTTGCGGTTTGATCTGGGGAATTGTCGTCAACAATCAAGATGTGAAACGGCTTTTGTAATGAAAAAACAGTTCTAATGATGCTTTCGATATTTTCAATTTCGTTATAAGTAGGAATTATAACAATGCCGTCGTTCATATTTGCATAATTTCAAGACAAAAGTAAACTTTTTAAGATTGTTGTTTGCTAATAAAATTATAATAATAGGAGTTTAAATCTAATTATTTTTGAAACTTCGGATGATTACAAGATCTTAATACCCGATAGCCCAGTAATTATAGAAAGACTTTTTTTTCCAAATCTTTTTTTTCAAGAGTCAAATGAGCGACCAATGGAAACTTCTTTTGTAGCGATGAAAAAAGATTTTAAAAAGAAAGCTTGTAGCAGATGGTTGGAGTGGCTTCTTAAAAAAAAAAGAAAAAGAAAGAGATAAAAATTTACTAATTTTGTAAGATGTTAGAAATCGTTTTACAGCCAAGAATTATAGGAAGCAAAGATTGGGCAACCGTTCTTTTTGTGCTTTCTTTTTTGCTTATTGCGGTAACGCGTGGTGTTTTTGAAACGCGTTTTGCAGATTTTTCAAAATTGGCTTATAATGACAAGTACATTAAAATTTATCGTGATAGCGCAAATTTGATGAATTGGTTTACAATTGGTCTTTTTATCGTTCAAGTAATTTCTTTTGCTTTTTTTATTCAGTTAATTCTTAGTTATTTTGGCTATTTCGAAAAAACAGATTGGATTAAATACATACAAATTGTTACTCTTTTAAGCATTTTTATTCTCTCTAAATATCTGATTGAAAAGATTATAGCCACTTCCTTTAACATTGAAGAACTCAATGAACAATTTAATTTACAGAAAGTTAGCTACAGAACATATATTGGATTGTGTATTTTACCACTTAACGTAATCTTGTTTTATAACGATACACCAATAGATTTCTTAATATATTTAATTATTGTTGCTGTTTTGTTAATAATTTTAATGACATACTTTATTTCATTAAAAATTTATCAAAATTTGATTTTGAGTAAGTTGTTTTATTTTATTTTGTATCTTTGCGCACTCGAAATAGCACCTTATTATTTCATGTATTATTGGTTTACAAAAAGGTAGCACATAAGAAAAAGTCAAATATGAAAGTGAAAACAATTTTGGTATCGCAACCAGAGCCTAAAGTAGAAAATTCTCCATATTTTGAGTTGCAGCAAAAGCATAAAGTCAAAATTGATTTCAGGCCTTTTATCCACGTTGAAGGCGTGAGCGCGAAAGAAGTGAGAGCGCAAAAGATAGACCTAAACAACTTTACAGCAATCATTTTAACGAGCAAGAACTCAGTGGATCACTTTTTTAGAGTGGCCGAAGAAATGCGATATAAAATCCCTGAAGATTTAAAATATTTCTGCCAGTCAGAAGCAGTTGCTTTTTACTTGCAAAAGTATGTGGTTTATAGAAAAAGAAAGATTTATGTTGGCCAGAAAGACTTTGCTGACATGTCTGCATTGATCAAAAAATATAAAGACGAAAAGTTTTTATTACCAGCTTCTGATCAATTAAATGCTGATGCTCCGCAAGTTTTGAACAACTTAAAGGTAAACTGGACCGAAGGAACTTTTTACAAAACGGTAATGAGCGATTTGTCTGATTTAGCAGATGTTTATTATGATGTTTTAGCGTTTTTTAGCCCAACAGGAATTAAATCGCTGTTCAAGAATTTCCCTAGTTTTGAGCAAAACAACACCAGAATTGCGGTTTTTGGAAGTACAACCCAAAAAGAAGCACTTGATCACGGCTTAAGAGTCGACATCATGGCACCATCTCCTGAAGCGCCATCGATGACAATGGCATTAGAGAAATATATTGTCAAAGCAAATAAAGAGGAAAAAGGAAAATAATTTCTTTTTCCAATATAAATAAAGCCGTTCCTGGAACGGCTTATTTTTTTTAAGACATAAAAAAAATCCGTTCAATTGAACGGATTTTTTTGTTTTTGAATTATAATTAAACCACTTGCGGCCCAGCCTTTCTTAAGTTTTTACCTTCTTCATTTGTAGCGTACTGTTCAAAATTAGCAACAAACAATTTTCCTAAGTCTTTTGCTTTTGTCTGCCAATCTAATTCGTCAGCATACGTTTTTCTTGGATCAAGAATATCAGAATCAACTCCTTCTAAACTTGTTGGGATTGCAAAATTGAAAATCGGCAATGTTGTGGTTTCCGCATTTTCTAAAGAACCGTCTAAGATTCTATCGATGATTGCTCTTGTATTTTTAATAGAAATTCTTTTTCCAGTTCCGTTCCAGCCTGTGTTTACAATATAAGCTGTCGCGTTATTTTGCTCCATTTTCTTTACCAATTCTTCACCATATTTGGTAGGATGCAAAGACAAGAATGCTTTTCCAAAACAAGCTGAAAATGTAGGCTGTGGTTCTGTCACGCCTCTTTCTGTTCCCGCTAATTTAGCCGTAAAACCTGAAAGAAAGTGGTATTTTGTTTGCTCTGGAGTCAGTTTTGCAACTGGAGGCATAACACCAAAAGCATCTGCTGTAAGGAAGATTACTTTTGAAGCGTGACCTGCTTTTGAAACTGGCTTCACAATATTATCAATATGATAAATTGGGTACGAAACTCTTGTGTTTTGAGTTACCGAACCGTCTTTGAAATCAATTTTTCCGTTTTCGTCAAGCGTAACATTTTCTAATAATGCATCTTTTCTGATGGCATTAAAAATGTCTGGTTCGTTTTCTCTGCTCAAGTCAATTGTTTTCGCATAACAACCGCCTTCAAAGTTGAAAACGCCGTCATTATCCCAACCGTGTTCGTCATCACCAATCAATTCACGTTTTGGATCGGTTGACAATGTTGTTTTTCCTGTTCCAGACAATCCGAAGAAAACAGCAACATCGCCATCTTTTCCTTTGTTTGCAGAACAGTGCATTGAAGCGATCCCTTGCAATGGCAAATAATAGTTCATCATTGAGAACAATCCTTTTTTCATTTCGCCACCATACCAAGTTCCTCCAATAATCTGGATTTTCTCTGTAAGATTAAAAGCAACATACACTTCTGAATTCAAATCGTGTGCTTTGAAATCAGAAAATTCTGTTTTAGAAGCATTCATTACCACGAAATCAGGCTCGCCATAATTTTCTAATTCTTCTTCCGTTGGACGGATGAACATATTTTTTACAAAATGCGCCTGCCAAGCCACCTCAACAATAAAACGAACTTTTAATCTTGTATTTTCATTGGCGCCACAAAACGTGTCTACCACAAATAATTTTTTGTTTGACAATTGCTTTAACGTAGTTTCTTTTAAAGCGTCCCAAGTTTCTTTTGAAATTGGCTTGTTGTCATTTACTGCTTTTGGAGAAGTCCACCAAATGGTGTCTTTTGTAATTTCATCAGCAACAATATATTTGTCTTTTGGCGAACGGCCAGTAAAATCTCCAGTCATTACATTAACAGCTCCAAGTTCTGACAATTGACCTTTTTCAAAACCTTCCAAATTCGGATTTAACTCTTCATCATAAAGCATTTCATAAGAAGGATTGTAAATCACCTCTTCAGCATTTTTGATTCCATATTTCTCTAGCGAAATCGATTTCGTAGATTGGTCGTAATTATCCATAGAATTATAATTGAGTTGTGTTTAATTATTCGGCAAAAGTAAAAATTAAATTTTAAACTTGAACTTTTTGGTAAGACTTTATGCTTTTTTCTTAATTATATCTAAAAAAAGTATTGCCCAGCCAATAATCATTAACAAACCTCCTACAGGAGTTAGTATTACAATAATTTCAAAATCAATATTTGTTACGTTTTTGGTAGCCAAAAGATAGATGGAACCAGAAAAAAGCAGGACTCCGCATAACATTAAAAAATAGATAGTTTTCTTCGCTTTTTCAGAAACCAGACTCGAGCTTCCTAAAAACAACAAAAACAAAGCGTGGTACATTTGATATTTTACGCCCGTTTCAAAAGAAACCAATTGACTTGCATCTAAAACTTCTTTTAAAGCGTGCGCTCCAAATGCTCCTAAAATAATTGCGATAAACCCAAAAACTGCTCCTGTCGAAAGTATTCTCTTGTCCATTTTTCATAAATTTTATACTGCAAATTTACGCCATCTTAAAAACTTTATGATAAACAAATGCGATTAAGTTTTTTTAAATATAACAAATTCCTATTTTTGTGTTATTATTAAAAAATTTAGGTTTTTATGAGACATATTCTAATAATTGGCGCCGGAAGGTCAGCATCTTCATTAATTCAATACCTTTTACTTAAATCCGAAGAAGAAAATCTGCACCTTACCATTGGCGATTTATCATTGGAATTGGCGCAACGAAAAACTAAAAACCACAAAAATGCCACGGCAATAGCTTTTGATATTTATAACGAAGAGCAACGACGCAACGAAATCCAGAAAGCCGATATCGTCATTTCCATGCTTCCGGCGTTCATGCACATTGAAGTCGCAAAAGATTGCATTTTGTTTAAAAAGCACATGGTTACCGCTTCCTACATAAGTGAAGAAATGCAGAATTTGGATCAATTAGCCAAAGAAAATAATCTGGTATTTATGAACGAAATCGGGCTTGATCCAGGAATTGACCACATGAGCGCGATGAAAGTCATTGACGAAATTCGTGACCAAGGCGGAAAAATAATCCTATTCGAATCGTTCTGTGGTGGTTTGGTAGCTCCAGAATCTGATACCAATCTTTGGAATTACAAATTCACCTGGAATCCAAGAAACGTGGTGCTTGCCGGCCAAGGCGGCGCTGCAAAATTTATCCAAGAAGGAACTTACAAATATATTCCCTATCACAAATTATTTCGCAGAACCGAATTTATGGAAGTCGAAGGCTACGGCCGTTTTGAAGGTTACGCCAACCGTGATTCTTTAAAATACCGAAGCATTTATGGCCTTGACGACGCGCTTACCTTATATAGAGGTACAATTCGACGCGTGGGATATTCAAAAGCGTGGAACATGTTTGTGCAATTAGGCATGACCGACGACAGCTATACCATGGAAAACTCTGACACCATGACTTACAGAGAGTTCACCAATTCATTTTTGCCTTACCACCCAACCGATTCTGTGGAAATCAAATTACGCTTGAGCTTAAAGATCGACCAAGATGATATCAAATGGGACAAACTTTTAGAGCTTGATCTCTTTAACCCAAACAAAATTGTGGGCCTCAAAAACGCCACTCCGGCACAGATTCTCGAGAAAATATTGACTGATTCGTGGACTTTAGAAGAGCACGATAAAGATATGATCGTGATGTACCACAAATTTGGGTATGAAATCAACGGAAAACAAAAACAAATTGATTCCACCATGGTTTGCCTAGGCGACGACCAAACCTATACCGCAATGGCCAAAACCGTAGGGCTTCCCGTGGCAATGGCAACCCTGCAAATCCTAAACGGAAACATCAAAACACCAGGCGTTCAGCTTCCGATTAACAAAGAAGTTTACCTGCCGATACTCAAAGAATTAGAAGAATACGGCGTCATTTTCAACGAAAAACACGTTCCTTACATGGGTTACAATCCAAAAAATGTATCCAGCTAAAAAACCAGAAGACTTATTTCGAAAGAAGTAAGTCTTTTTTTTTAAAGCGAATCTTGAGGCATTTCCAGCAAAGGCAATTCCCGCTGGAGCCACTCGCTTTGCTTTTTGCGAATCGCAAAACCAACAGCTCAAACAATGGCGCCATCGGGGCTATGGAAAATTCTTTCCGCTTTTTTGGAAACTTGGGAGACAGTCGTTGTCGATAAGCTTTTCAGTCACTTTTCATCAAAAAAGCCATTATTTTCAGATTCATTTATTTGAATATTCCTTTGATTTTGCGTATCTTTTTTTATCTTCGTTTTTAGTATCTTTGCGCTTTACTGACTCCAATTGGCGGACAGCAGTTTAAAAGAAGCCAAAAGTTTTCAACTAGCCCTGATTGAAGGGAAAAGCCTTTTTTGTTTTTCTGGAACCTGAATTTATTTCAGGTTGAAACAAAAAAGCTTTGGAATGAAAGCAGGAAAATGATTTAAAAAAAAGCCTTTAGTTGGGCTCATAAAAAAAGAATAAATTCAAGAATATTTTATAACATCAAAAATGAAACACACAAGAATTAAAGAGCTGTTGAATAGTGCTCAAACGATGCAGGAAGTTTATGTAAAAGGCTGGGTTAGAACGTTTAGAAATAATCAGTTTATTGCCTTGAATGACGGTTCGACTATCAATAATATTCAGTGTGTTGTGGATTTTGAAAATACGCCGGCAGAAACCTTAAAGCGCATTACGACTGGTGCGGCGGTGGCTTTAAAAGGTGCTTTGGCAGAAAGTCAAGGTGCTGGGCAAAAATATGAAATTCAAGTAACGAGCTTGGAAATTTTGGGTGATTCTGATCCAGAGAAATTTCCGATGCAGCCCAAAAAACATTCGCTTGAATTCTTGCGTGAGAATGCGCATTTGCGTGTGAGAACCAACGCTTTTGGAGCGATTATGCGAGTTCGTTCGGTGTTGTCTTTTGCGGTGCACAACTATTTTCAAGAAAAAGGTTTTGTGTATGTGAACACGCCTGTGATTACGGGTGCTGACGCCGAAGGTGCAGGAGAAATGTTTCAAGTGACGTCTTTGCCATTGGATAATTTGCCAAAAAACGAAGAAGGAAATGTTGATTATAAAAAAGATTTCTTCGGAAAACATACCAATTTGACTGTTTCTGGACAATTGGAAGGAGAAGCTTTTGCCATGGCTTTAGGTCAGATTTATACATTCGGACCCACTTTTAGAGCGGAGAATTCAAATACGTCACGCCACTTGGCTGAATTTTGGATGATCGAGCCAGAAGTGGCGTTCAATGATTTGCACGACAATATGGATTTGGCGGAAGATTTTATTCGCTATGTCATTAAATATACGGTTGATAAATGCGGCGATGACTTGAAGTTTTTAGAAGGTCGTCTGTTAGAAGAAGAAAAATCAAAACCGCAAGCAGAAAGAAGCGAATTGGCTTTGCTTGAGAAATTAAATTTTGTGTTGGAGAATAATTTCAAACGCGTTTCTTATACCGAAGCGATTGATATCTTGAAAAATTCAACCCCGAATAAAAAGAAAAAATTCAACTATATTATTGAAGAATGGGGCGCTGATTTGCAGTCAGAACACGAGCGTTATTTGGTGGAGAAGCACTTTAAATCGCCAGTGATTGTATATGATTATCCGGCAAATATCAAGTCGTTTTACATGCGTATGAACGAAGACGGAAAAACTGTTGGGGCAATGGATATTCTTTTCCCAGGAATTGGAGAAATTGTTGGAGGTTCACAAAGAGAAGAGCGTTTGGACGTTTTGTTGGAGAAAATGAAAGTGATCGGGATTGACGAAGAAGAACTTTGGTGGTATTTGGATACAAGACGTTTTGGTTCTGCGGTGCACAGCGGTTTCGGTCTTGGTTTTGAAAGATTGGTATTGTTTGTAACCGGAATGACAAATATCAGGGACGTAATTCCTTTTCCAAGAACTCCTGGAAATGCGGAGTTTTAAGAGAATAAAAAATGTTGCAAGAAATCCTGCTTTGAGAAAAGCGGGATTTTTTTATGTAATTTAGAGAAAATTTAAAATTCATGAGAAATATTACAATCCTGTTTTTTTTATTATTTGTAGGTTTTAATTCGTATTCATGTAGTTGTGTGGGATACGGCTATTCATTGCCTCAAGCTTACAATAGTGCACAGATAATTTTTGAAGGTAAAATAATTTCAATAAAGGAAGTTGATATTGAAGAAGAAGCTGGAATGCATTATGAATTAGTTTTCAAAATAGAAAAAAACCTCAAAGGTGCTGAGGGGAAAACAATTAAAATTTATACACATACTCAAGGTACAGCCTGTGGATTAAGAACACGAAAAGTTGGCGAGAAATGGATAATATGGGCTTACATTTCTAAGGAAAGAATATACACAAGTAAGTGCACAAATAGTAAGCTGTCAGAAGAATTGAAAAAAGAATATAAAGATCTTCTCTATGATTTGGCTTCTTCTAAAGAGTATAAAATTTGGAAAGATGAAGAGGGAAATAAAATCGCAGAAGGTAAAATATCAAATAATTTAGCAGAAGGCAAATGGATTTACTACAAAAAAGGTTTTCCTCAGATTGATGGTAATTATATATCTGGAAAAAAAGATGGTGAGTGGATTTATTATAATGTCTCTGAAAATGATTCTATAGATAATAGTAACAAAAAGTTGAAAATTATTTATAAAGAAAATTACAAGGGGAATGAGCTTAATGGCATTTCGATTTCTTTTTATGAAAACAATAAGCAAAAAAAAATAACCAACTATAAAGATGGTGCTAAAAATGGATTTTCTATTTCATTCTATGAATCGGGAATAATCCAATTACTTGCATTTTATGACAATGAAAATCAATCAATATGGTGGCAATTATATGACGAACAGACTAAATTATTGTGCGAATCTAAAGGAGATATTCCAGAATATGATTATAAATTAAAAAAATATATTTGTCCAGATTAGATATTTTCATGATGAATGTTTAAAACTCAATTACATATCAAAAATGGCACAAGTTTATCATAACGTGTGCCATTTTTGTTTGAAAATGCTTAAATTTGAAAGGTAAATTCCAAATAAATCCATAGAATGCTTAAGCAATTTTTACAACTTAAATTATCACAGAAATTATCGCCGCAGCAAATCCAGCTGATGAAGTTAATTCAATTGCCTACGCAAGCTTTTGAACAGCGTTTAAAAGAAGAAATGGTCGAAAATCCTGCGCTGGAAACAGGCAAAGAGGAAGATGAATATGAATATGAAAAAGACGAATTTGAAAACGAGGAATATGACGATTATGATGAATATGAAAATGACCGAATCGATGCAGAAGACATCAATATCGACGAATATTTAAGCAACGACGAAACGCCAGATTACAAACTTCAGGCGAATAATTACAGCGACGACGACGAAGAAAGAACGATGCCTTTTGCGGCGCCGGTAAGTTTTCATCAAGACTTGATCAATCAATTGAACACTTTTATCTTAAACGATGAGGAGCGTGAAATTGCTGAATTTTTAGTCGGAAGCATTGACGATATGGGCTACATCCGCAGAAGCATTCCAGATATTGTGGACGATATGGCGTTCACGCAAGGTATTTATACCGATGAAAAAAACGTAGAAAAAATATTGCACGTCATTCACGAATTAGAACCTTCGGGAGTTGGTGCGCGCGATTTACAAGAATGCCTTTTGCTTCAGCTGAAACACAAGACACCAACCGAAGCAGTGGATTTGGCGATTGATATTATTGAAAACCAATTCGAGGCTTTTACGAAAAAACATTACGATAAATTATTGCAAAAATATGGTGTTTCTCAAGACCATTTGAAAAAAGCAATTGAAGAAATTGAGAAATTAAATCCCAAACCAGGTGGCGCATTTACCGGAAACAACAAAATGGTAGAGCACGTTGTTCCTGATTTTACCATACGGATTGTCGAAGGCGAATTGGAACTTTCGTTAAACGGAAGAAATGCGCCAGAACTTCATATTTCGAAAGATTATCAAGAAATGATGCAGACGTACAAAGCATCTCGCGATAAATCAAACCAGCAAAAAGAAGCCGTTCAGTTCATCAAACAAAAACTGGATTCAGCAAAATGGTTCATTGATGCCATTCGCCAGCGTCAAGAAACGTTGTTTGTAACGATGAACGCAATTATGCATTACCAGCAAGAATTTTTCTTGGATGGCGATGAAACTAAAATGAAACCAATGATCTTGAAAGACATTGCCGACATGGTTGGGTTGGATATTTCGACAGTTTCTCGTGTGGCCAACAGTAAATATGTGGAAACGCCTTATGGAACAAAATTGATCAAAGAATTCTTTTCTGAAGCAATGAAAAATGACCAAGGCGAAGATGTTTCTACGCTTGAAATCAAGAAAATTTTGCAGAATGTGATTGAGGAAGAAGACAAGCACAAACCGCTTCCTGATGATCAATTGGCAGATATTTTAAAGGAAAAAGGCTATCCGATTGCCAGAAGAACAATTGCTAAATACAGGGAGCAATTGGATATTCCGGTGGCAAGAATGAGGAAGAAAATGTAAATTAAATTAGAACATCAGCACATAGGAGCAATTTCAATTTTGCCTCATGGCTAATTTGTTCTGCCTAAAAAATGAAAAAAATCCTTTCTTTTTTTTCGTATGTTTTTCATCCGATGTTTATCTCGGTATATGCCGTTCTGCTTTATTTTTTCTTGACAGACCGCTATCATTCGTATCAGGAATTGTTTTTGATCATGATTCAAATCATCATCTTGACGATCCTGATTCCGATATCGATGTTTTATTTTTTGATGACTTTAGGTAAAGCCAATTCATTAATGCTTTCGGAGATCACACAGCGAAAAATTCCGTTGGCAATTAACGCATTTTTGCTTTACATTTTAATTACGCAAAGCATCCGGGAAGAAGTTATTCCCGAACTGTATTTCTTCTTTTTCGGTGCATTGGCCAGTACTATTATAACTTTTTTGTTGATTTTCGTCAATTTAAAAGCCAGCATCCACATGATCGGAATTAGTTCGATTACTATTTTCATTATCGGATTTAGCCTTCACACGCAAGTCAACCACATTTATTTAGTGGCCACTTTTTTACTCTTGACCGGAATTGTGGCTACGTCAAGATTGTCAATGAAAGCGCACGACGGAAAAGAACTGATTGCGGGTTTTTTGGTGGGAGTGTTGCCTCAAATCGGGCTTTTGTCTTTTTGGCTATAAAATATAAAACATCAAACCGATGTTTAAAGTATTCATGTCCATTGATTTTCCTTCAATTTTTGCTTCTGATTTCATCAATGAATTTAAGCCATAATAAGCGTGGAAATTCCAAGTATTGTAACCAAAAGCGATGTACGCCCCATATTGAAGTTTATTAAAATCGCTGTTGTTGAATAACCTCACGGCTTCATTTCCGTCCATATATTTTGATTTGTTCAAGAATAAATAACTCAACTTAAAACCCGTATAAATCCTCCAAAAACGGTGGCTTTGCATTGTGGAGGTTCTCCATCTCAATTCAATCGGAAGATCTACAAAATGGAGGGCAAATTTATTTTTATCAAAGTTGATTTCATCTTCATCAATTACTTGATAATTGGATATTCCATCTGTTCTTGTAATTTTTATATTTTGCCTAAAATCATTCATCGAATAACCCAGCCCAACAGCAATTGCCAAATTTCGGCGTTCATTTAAGGGCATATCTCTCAAAAAACCAATATGCAATCCGGTAGAAAATGAGTTTTGGCTCACGCCGTCAGGTCTTTTTTGAAGTAAATTATAAGTCAATCCAATATAAAATTGGTCTTCGCGATATAAAGAATCCATTACTGTAACCGTAGTATTCGTTGAATCCCGCTTGCGTTTTGCTTCTTCTAACTCACGAATGTCAGCGGGTTTTTCTTCTCGAAGTGATTCTTTGATTCGTTCTTGCTCTTCTCGTTCTTGCGCTTCTTTGATCTGCTTGTCTTTTACAGGATCTTGGGCGAAGGCCGTAAAAAATGCAAATAAGAAGAAGAAAAGAAAGTACTTTTTCATAAGATTTAAGTTTTTGGTTTCCAATTTAGATATTGGATTTCCAATGCGATTTTATTTTTGAGGGAAATTACGAAAAAAAAGGAATTCTTTGAAGCCAAATGTCCCAAAATTGAGTTTTCAGACACAAATAAATAGTTGCAAAATTGATTCATAATCTTTTATTAATTGCTTTTAATTATAGGAAAACAATTTCTAAATTTGAGAGAAACCAAACCAGATAAAATTATGCAAGTACAATTTAACACAGACAAAACAATTGAAGGGCACGAAAGAATGCAAAATCATTTTTCAGCTGAAATAAAAGAAAAATTAAAACGTTTTGATGACAAGATTACGCGTCTTGAAATTCATGTTGGCGACGAAAACAGCGAAAAATTTGGCTTGGACGATAAAAAATGTGTAATCGAAGCCAGAGTAGCCGGAATGAATCCTATGGTTGTTACCCACAATGCTGATACGGTAGAGAAAGCTTTCAGCGGTGCTTCTGATAAAATCAAAAAAGTTTTAGATACTACATTTGACAAAATGAAAAGTCATTAATATTTCTGTAAAAAATTAAAAAAGGCTCCTGCACATTTGCACGAGCCTTTTTTTATTGTACTTGATATACTTGATAATCCATTTCGGAAACATTGAAATACCCAAGAGCATAATTGTCAAAGTTGGTCTGGTTGACAATGTTGCCTCTTAAAGTTGCTGTCGGTGTCGAAAAAGGACCGCCACCGCCAGAAATGCTTAGCAAGATATTCATATAATTGTAATAAGTCTGTGAAATCCCATAGACAGAAATTCCTAAAGTTTGTCCGGATTCTAAATCTTCACTAATAAACAAATCAAAGAACTGGTTTCCGTTTATAAAATCATCATTTCCAGCATCAAAAGATGGAATTACGGCATAACTTGGGTTGTACTTCCATAGGTAAAAATCGGTCGTAGAAGCATTGTCTGTAATAAAAGTTTTGATTTCAATAGCATCGCCAGTAAAACCGCCTTCGTCATTTTGTTCGATATAATCAATTGCAGGAACAGGTTTTAAGGTTTCTGTAGCGGTGTACGTCTGTCCGTCATGCACCACTGTCAAAACATAATCACTATCTAAGACGGGCAAAAAATTGTCGCAGGTATATTCTCCTGTTCCCATATTTTCTATAAAAGTAAAAACGTCGTTATTGCTGTCAGTGATGAAAACCGTTGCGCCAGAAACAGGTGGCGCTGTTGTTTCATAATAACCCGTCGTGGTGCTTAATTTTATTCTTTGATAATTTCCAACAGTGCCTTTTTGCCAAACAATTGATGCATCAATAACCAATCTAGGAGGCGCCGTGTTTAAATCAATATCCACCACATCTTCGCAACTTGAAAATGCAATTGTGATGAAAGCGAAAAGGATATATTTTAGATTTTTCATAAAAATTCGGTTGAAATTAAAACTTAAAATTATAACTGACACCCGGAACGATCCCAAAAATGGACAAACGAACGGCTTCATTTCTACCGCTCAATTCATCTTGTCTGAAACTAATTGATGCAGCGTTAGATCTTCCATATAAATTGTAAATACTGAAAACCCATTCGCTCTGCCAGCCTTGTTTCTTTTCTGGTTTTGGAGTGTAAGTGGCCGAAATGTCTAAATGATGGTAGGCTGGCAGACGGTCTCCATTTCTCTTTCCATAGTTTGGAACGGTGATGCCTTGGTATTGGTATTGCCCGTCAGGATAGGTTACCGGCTGACCCGATTGCAAAGCAAAATTAGCTCCGAAGGTCCATTTTTTATTGAACTCATAAGCCGAAGTTACAGCTAAATTGTGGGCTTTGTCATACGCTGAACGGTACCATTCGCCATTATTGATCCCCGTTTCTGTTGCATTACGTCCCGGAGTTTGCTGTTCAGAACGCGATAATGTGTAAGAAATCCATCCCGTCAAATTGCCTTTATTTTTTTTAAATAGAAGTTCTAAACCATACGATCTTAATTTTCCGTTCAAGACAATCTGCTCCATAAATTCATTTCCAATCAAATCAGCCCCGTCAATATAATCAATTCTGTTTTGGATCATTTTGTAATACGTTTCCACTTCAAGGGAATATTGATCATTCAGTAAGTTTCTGAAATAACCCAGTGCCACTTGGTCTGCAATTTGTGGTTTTATGAAATTATCGCTCGGCGACCACACATCTAAAGGCGTTGGTGACGAAGTATTAGAAATCAGCTGCAAATATTGCGTCATTCGGTTGTAGCTCGCTTTGATCGATTGGTCGTTGTCTATAGTGTAGGAAATCGCAGCCCTGGGTTCTAAATTATTGAAAGAAGCAATGGTTTCATTTTTACCATAGTGGCGCGTTCCGATGGGTGTGCCTTTTTCATAAACCTGAAAAGCTTCGTTGAAAACAACGGCTTCGTTGTTTTCATAAATATTAATATTGGATTCGCCCAAACGATAAAAAAGGCTGTATCTCAGGCCATACATCAAGGCAATTTTATCGGTGATTTTATGTTCTGCCTCCAGATAAGCGGCTGGTTCAAAAGCCTTTTTGCTGTCAAATTTTCGATAATTTATGGCAGAGGATTCTTCAGATGGGCTAATCACGCCTGGGTTAAAGTCGTAATAAATCGCATTTACGCCATAATTTAATTTGAATTTATCAGAAATATAATTTTTGAAATCATACTTTAAATTATAATTTTTAATGCCTGATTCGTAATCAAACCCAACAAATCCAAGATTTAAACCATAATAATAGTCGCTATAAATCAAGGAAAGGTTTGAGAATAATTTGTCAGAAAACAGATGGTTCCAACGAAGATTTAAAGTAGAATTTCCATAAATATTTTTGAAACTATCGGCCAAGTTAAAAACGTCACGACCAAAATATCCAGACAAATACAAACTATTGTTGTCGTTTAATTTGTAATTTAATTTGGCATTTAAATCATAAAAATAGGCAGAATTGTCATTGTCGGTAAGTTTTAAAAACAAATGCGCATAGGATCCGCGACCTCCAACTAAAAATGAACCTTTGTCTTTTACAATCGGGCCTTCGACTAAAAGACGGCTCGAAATCAAACCGATTCCTCCGTTTGCGTGATATTCTTTTGAATTCCCGTCTTTCTGGTAAATGTCTAAAACAGACGAAGATCTTCCGCCATATCGCGAAGGAATGCCTCCTTTGTAAAGTTTTAAATCTTTAATTGCATCCGGATTAAATACTGAGAAAAAGCCAAAAACGTGCGAAGAATTATAAATTGTAGCTTCGTCTAAAAGGATTAAGTTTTGATCTGCTCCACCGCCGCGAACGTTAAATCCCGAAGCGCCTTCTCCAGCATTTGTTACTCCCGGAAGCAGTAAAATTGATTTTAAAACATCTACTTCGCCTAAAACGACAGGCATTTTTTTGATTGTTTCAATAGACAATTTATTGACACTCATTTCCGCTTTTCTGATGTTGGAACGTGAGGTTTCAGTAATGACAACTTCTTCCAGATTTCGATTGGAGATTCCCAGCGAAAAAGATTTTTTAAGATTCTGGGTTACCGAAATAGTTTCTGTCTTTGATTCAAAACCCACATAGCTCACTTCAATACTGTGCTCGCCTTTTGGAACCGTAATGGAGTAAAATCCATACTCATTTGTAGTGGTTCCCATTCGTAACGACGGAATGTAAATGGTTACGCCAATTAAAGTTTCGTTGCTGTTTTCGTCAGAAATCGTTCCGCTGACGGTGAATTTTTCTTGTGAAAAACTAGAATAAGTGCAAAGAAAAATAAAGAACAAAATAAACTTAAATGGATGCATTTGCTTTTTTGTTTGTTGATTGTAAGAATTAACGCAATTTATTAAAAAAGATTGCGAAGTTTACGTTAAATTTTGATGAACATCCATTAATAGAAAACCCTCAATAATCAGTTGATTTTGAGGGTTTTATTTCTTGGGTTATTGCAGAAAGGATGGGATTCGAACCCACGATATGTTGCCATATACACGCTTTCCAAGCGTGCGCCTTCAGCCACTCGGCCACCTTTCTATTTTATTGCGGTTGCAAAGAACTGCAAAATTTGTGAGTATAAGAAATTTTAAACTATAAAATTAAGAAAGCTCTCCTCGCAAAGAAGTTTCAAAAATAGTTTTGAAAACATTAGGCGAAACTTTTTGGCCCAAAAGATACATCAGCTTTGTAATGGCAGATTCCGTTGTAATATCTTTTCCAGAAATCACGCCAATTTTTTTCATCGCCGAACTCGTTTCATATTTGCCCATGTCCACGCTTCCGGCAGCACATTGTGTTACATTGATGATTATCAGTCCGTTTTTGATAGATTTTTTGATTAGAGAAATAAACCAATCGTCGGTTGGAGCATTTCCGGCACCATACGTTTCCAACACAATTCCCTTTAAATTTGGAATATTAATGATGGCCGAAAGTACGTTTTCGCTAATTCCAGGAAACATTTTTATTACCGCAACATTATCATCAATTTTTTTGTGGACTTTGAATTTTTTAGCGCCCGATTTTGGTAAAAGCAATTCGTTATTGACTTTTAAATGTACTCCAGATTCAGCCAATGGCGAATAATTTGAAGAAACAAAAGCGTTAAAATGTTCGGCATTAATTTTGGTAGTTCGATTGCCACGATATAGTTTGTACTCGAAATAAAGACAGACTTCGTTAATCACAGGTTTGTTTTTGTGTTGCAAAGAAGCGATTTGAATTGCCGTAATCAAATTTTCCTTGGCATCCGTTCTCAAATCCCCGATCGGCAATTGGGAACCCGTAAAAACCACAGGTTTTGCCAAATTTTCTAACATAAAACTTAGTGCCGAAGCCGAGTATGACATCGTGTCTGAGCCGTGGAGCACTACAAATCCGTCAAAAGAAGTGTAATTTTCTTCAATGATAGTTGCAATTTGAATCCACTTTTCAGGGTTCATATTCGAAGAATCAATCGGAGTTTCGAAAGAGTGTGTTTCAATTTCGCAGTCCAATTGTTTTAACTCCGGAATTCGCTGTAGCAATTTACTAAAGTTGAACGCTTTTAAAGCTCCGGTTTCAAAATCCTTCATCATTCCGATGGTTCCACCGGTGTAAATCAGAAGTATCTTTGGTCTAGATTGCATTTTCGTATTTTGATTTATTCACGACCGGATTCGCATACATCGCTAAAAACCCTTGCATTTCTACCGGATTATTTTCATCAATTCGAATTTCAAGACGTCTTTCAAAAAGCGACTTCTCCTTCTCGGTATATAAATGGGAATATTTTGTAGTGTTATTTAAAATATCGTAAGCTATATAATTTGTTGGCCACAACTTATAAGAATTCAAGATGGAATCATCAATAGCTTGTGCCAAAGCTTGAATTTGCTTGTTAGAATTGTCAAATTCAATCTTAATTTCGTCTAATTCTTTGTCTAAAACATCACCAACGTGAATATGAATTCGTTTTTTCTGACCCATTATACCTTTTAATAGTGTCATGAAATCTTCATTTTCATCTTTTACATATATTTCATCATTAGCTTTTGCTACCAATTGTGGCATTTTTAAAGCATCAGTCGGGTCATATTCATAAGAAATCGATACGGGAACAATTTTTAATTTCTTAAAATGGTCCATTAAAACTTTTTCTTCAGAAGCCATTGAAAGCATTTTTAAAACTCCTGGATGCGTCGAGTCATTACCATCTTTGGTTCTTCCTTCACGCTGTGCAATCCAAACAGATCGATTTTCTCTTAAAATCAATTGTCCGATATATTCTGACATTAATTTTGAACTTTGTAATAATTCTCTTGGAGACAGACCTCTTTGAACTAAAAAATTGCGGTTTAATTTCGCTAATATATTAAGAAAACTCTTTTTAATTAAATTATCCCCAATAGCTGAAGCCGTCATTACCAAACCGTTGTCAAATAAGCAGGCGTTCAACAAAGACGTATCTAAAATGATGTCTCGATGGTTTGAAATATATAAATAAGGAGTATGCTTGTCTAATTTCTCAAAACCTGAAGTTGTCAAGCCGTCAGAACTATTTTCAAGCACTTTCATCAATGCATGATATATGAAATTACATTGAAAATCTCTGATAGAGTGTGTTCTTTTCAATTGTTCAACCCAGACTTTTTCGTCTAATTCAGGGAAAGAAAAACTCATCATGGCTTTCATCATCGGATGTTCTGCAACTTTGCATAAAGCTTCGTTTACTTCCACGTCGTAAAACGGTCGGATATTATCAAATTTGGACATTTACTGTATTTTTTTAACAATTCACAAATGAACAAAAATTTTATGAATTTTGGATGATTTCTTTGTTAAATCCCAAAAATAGCTTTTGAGTTTTCAGTTGTTATTTTGGCAATTTCTTCCAAAGGCAAATTATAAATTTGTGATATTTTTTCCGCAACCAATTTTGTATAACTGCTTTCGTTTCTTTTTCCGCGATAGGGCACGGGAGCGAGGTAAGGCGAATCGGTTTCCAAAACGATATGTTTGATGTCAATTTCATGTAGAAACTGATCGATTTTACCGTTTTTGAAAGTGGCAACACCACCGATACCTAATTTTAAATTATAAGAAATAGCTTGAAGCGCTTGCTCGTGAGTTCCGGTGAAGCAATGAAAAATTCCGAATAGGTTCTCTGCTTTTTCAGTTTCTAAAACTTCAAAAACTTCGTCGAACGCATCGCGACAATGAATGTTTATTGGTAATTTGTGTTTTTTGGCTAATTGAATCTGTCTTTTGAAAGCAATCTTTTGCTGTTCTAAAAATGTTTTATCCCAAAATAAATCAATTCCGATTTCGCCAATGGCATAGAATTTTCTTTTTTCCAATTCGGTTTCTACGAAAGCCAATTCTTCTTCATAATTTTCTTTGACATAAGTGGGATGCAAGCCCATCATCAAAAAAACATTTTCAGGATACTGCTTTTCGATTTCATACATTTTTTCGGTGTAAGTGGAATCAATCGAAGGAACGAAAATGCGCTGTACGCCAGCTTCAAAAGCGCGTTGCATCATTTCGGTTCTGTCTTGGGCAAATTCTTCGCTGTAAATATGGGAATGTGTATCGGTAAAAATCATCTCTTTTATTTTGGAAAAGGGCAAAATTACGTTTTTTTTTAGGAACGCTCCATTTGTCATTGCAAGGAATGAAGCTCTCGCATTAGTAGTCTTTATAAAGATTGTGGAATTGATTCTCTGTTGGAAGCCGTTCCAAACAATGATAACGCTTATCGACAGCGATTGTCTCCCAAGTTTTCAAAAAAGCGAAAAACTATCTCCCATAGCCCTGATTGGCGACAGTAGCTTTTTCTTCCGTTTTCGGAGAAAAACTACTGCAGAAAGCGGGAATTGCCTTTACCGACAATTCACTGTTGATTCGCTTCAAAAAAAAAGCCACATCAGTTGACGTGGCTTTTTTAAATATTTTTATCGTTTTAATCTCTTCTTCCGCCAAAAACCTGCATGGCCCAGTAAAGCAAAGACGCTACGGCACCAAGTGCGGCAACCAGATAGGTTCGTGCCGCCCATTTTAATGAATCTTCGGCTCCGGCATATTCTTGCTGGCTCAACATGTTTTTATTTTTCAGCCAAGCCAAAGCCCTGTTGCTTGCGTCATATTCGACCGGAAGAGTGACTAACGTGAAAATCGTGGCGATTGTCATCAAGGCCAGCCCTGCAACCGCCACATAAAAACCGGCTCCAACACCTGCGGCAGCGCCTAAAATCAGCCCGCCGATAATCAGCCACTGCGAAATTGGCGCGGCAACATTCACCATCGGAACCATTTTGGAACGCATGGTCAACCATTGGTAGGCTTGCGCATGTTGCACGGCGTGACCCACTTCGTGCGCGGCAACGGCCGCTGCGGCAGCATTTCGTTGGTTGTAAACGGCTTCGCTCAAGTTCACGGTTTTGTCAGACGGATTGTAATGGTCTGTCAAACGACCCGGAGTTGAGATTACCTGAACACCCGAAATTCCGTGGTCGGCAAGCATTTTTTCAGCAATTTCGGCACCGCTCATTCCATTTCTAAGATGCACTTTTGAATAAAATTCAAACTTGCTTTTTAGTTTTGAACTTACCGCCCAGCTCGCCAAAGCGATGACTCCTAATAAAATATAATATCCTATCATTTCTTTTTGTTTTTTTTAAGTTTGATTGATGCCTACTAGAAAGCAAGAACCTCGCCAAAATAGCGAGGTTCTTTGAATTATGAAAGTTTGTCAGTGCTAAATTTTTCTTAAAATAGAACCTCGATTTTTTTCCGACCTTTAAAGTTGCAACGGCTTCTAAAACTGTTGCCGTTCGTCCTTTTTAAATCTTTTAGTTAAATTACCCCACCAAGTTGATGATTTTTCCTGGAACGATAATCACTTTATTCGGTATTTTTCCGTCTAATTGTTTGATGGTTCTTTCGTCAGCCATCACGATTTCTTGAATTTCAGCAACTGTCAAGTTTAGCGGAAGATTCATCGTGAAACGCATTTTTCCGTTGAACGAAACCGGGTATTCTTTGTTACTTTCTACCAAATATTCTGGATTGAATTTTGGGAAAGGAACCGTTGAAATACTTTCGGTGTGTCCTAATTTCTCCCACAATTCCTCGGCAATGTGAGGCGCATACGGAGAAATCAAAACAGCCAAAGGTTCTAAAACTGAACGTTCGTGGCAATTTTGTGCGGTCAATTCGTTTACGGCAATCATAAACTGACTTACAGAAGTATTGAAAGAGAATCCTTCGATATCTTCAGTTACTTTTTTGGTGGTTTTATGTAATGATTTCAAAGCTTCTGGCGTGGCCGGATTTGAATTTACAACCAACCCATTTTCATCAAAATACAATTTCCAAAGTTTCTTTAAGAATCCGAAAACCCCTGTGATTCCGGCGGTATTCCAAGGTTTTGCTTGCTCTAATGGCCCAAGGAACATTTCGTATAAACGCAAGGTATCGGCTCCGTATTCTTCGCAGATGTCGTCTGGTGTTACTACATTGTATTTTGATTTAGACATTTTTTCGACTTCGCGACCTACTATATATTTGCCGTTAGAAGTTACAAAAACAGAATCTGAATATTCTCTGTAAGTATTATCTAATTTAAAGTCTTCCAAATTTAAATTATTACCTGAATCCACAAGGTGTACACCAATATGAATTGGAGTTAACCTAACTGTAAATTGGCTAACTAAATCATCTTTTAACCCTTGTTCTTTTATTAAGTTTTCCATCTGAGGAATTTCAGACAATTTGATTTCAGATCCTAAAATACTGATATCTTTTTTATAGAACTCTGGAATCAAATCAAATGACAAAAATGATTTATTAGAAAGTTTTTTAATTATATCCTTTATAATTGTATCACCTTCTATCTCAGATTTTTCATCATCTACTGATTTCGAAAATTCAAGATTCATTCTATATGCATAAGCGCTCATTCCTAAAATCATTCCTTGATTAATCAATTTTTTGAACGGCTCTTCTTGATTGACAAAACCTCTGTCTTTCAAAAACTTGTTCCAGAAACGGGAATACAATAAATGTCCGGTTGCGTGTTCGCTTCCTCCTATATATAAATCGACGTTTTGCCAATAGTTTTGTGCTTCGTCTGAAACAAATTCGTCGTTGTTGTGCGCGTCCATATAACGCAACCAATACCACGAACTTCCTGCCCAACCTGGCATGGTGTTTAATTCTAAAGGAAAAATAGTTTTATGGTCAATCAACTGACTACTCACTACTTTATTTGCAATACTGTCCCAAGCCCATTCTGGTGCGTTTCCTAAAGGTGGCTGTCCGTCTTCGGTTGGCAAATATTTTTCTACTTCTGGAAGGCGAATTGGCAAATGTTGCGTGGCGATCATCTGTGGCAATCCGTTTACATAATACACCGGGAAAGGCTCGCCCCAATATCTTTGGCGGGAGAAAACAGCATCGCGCAAACGGTAGTTGGTTTTTCCTTTTCCTTGGCCTAATTCTTCCAACGCTTCGATGGCTTTTTGAGTCGCTTCTTTGTAATTCAATCCGTTTAGGAAATCAGAATTATCAATAACCACATTGTCTTTTGAACCGTAGGCTTCTTTTGAAATGTCTACGTTTTCAAAAATATTTTTAATTTCTATATTGAAATGTTTTGCAAACGCATAATCACGTTCGTCGCCACACGGAACCGCCATTACCGCACCAGTTCCATAACCAGCCAAAACGTAATCGCCAATCCAAACCGGAATGGCTTCTTTTGTGAAAGGATGTTCAGCATACGCGCCGGTGAAAACACCTGAAATGGTTTTTACATCGGCCATTCGTTCTCTTTCTGAACGTTTAGAAGTCGCTTCTACATAAGCTTCAACTGCTTGTTTTTGTTCGGGTGTGGTAATTTTCGAAACCAATTCGTGCTCGGGTGCCAACGTCATAAACGTTACTCCAAAGATCGTATCGGGACGGGTTGTGAAAACTTCAATTCTATGTTCGTTGGTTTCATCGCCAGACAATACATAATCCACTGCATTTCTTTCGAATTCAGAATCTTTCACTTTAAAAGTTACTAAGGCTCCAACCGATTTTCCGATCCAGTTTCTTTGGCTTTCCTTTAATGATTCCGTCCAATCGATGTCGTTTAGACCTTGCAACAATCTTTCAGCATAAGCAGAAATTCGCATACTCCATTGGGTCATCTTTTTACGGACAACCGGGTGGCCTCCACGTTCTGAAACCCCGTTGATGATTTCGTCGTTTGCCAAAACGGTTCCTAAAGCGGAACACCAGTTTACCTCAGTTTCGGCTAGGAACGTTAATCTGTATTTTAATAAAAGGCGTTCTTGTTCTTCTTTTGAATAAGATTTCCACTCCTCGGCAGAGAAAGCAGGAATATTATCGTCGGAAACGGCGTTTACTTTTACGTTACCGTTTTCTTCGAAATTCATTACCAATGTCTTGATATCTCTTGCTTCATTGGCATCTTTATCGTACCAAGAATTGAACAATTGGATAAAAATCCACTGTGTCCATTTGTAATAATCGGCGTTTGAGGTACGTACTTCCCGGCTCCAATCGAATGAAAAACCGATTTTGTCTAGTTGTTCTCTGTAACGTGCGATGTTTTCCTTGGTTGTTTTATCAGGATGTTGCCCCGTTTGGATGGCATATTGCTCAGCCGGAAGTCCGAAACTGTCATAACCTTGAGGGTGCAAAACGTTGAAACCTTGATGGCGCTTGAATCTTGCGTAAATATCCGAAGCGATGTAACCCAGCGGATGCCCAACGTGCAATCCCGCTCCTGATGGATAAGGAAACATATCCAAAACATAATATTTTGGTTTGTCTGAATTGTTTTGTGCTTGAAAAGTTTGGTTTTCTGCCCAGTATTGTTGCCATTTGGCCTCTACTTCGTTAGGGTTGTATTTCATTCTGCTTTTTATTTTTTTTAAGGAGTCATGCTTTCGCAAGCTCAAGTCATTTCTTTTTTAGTTCAGGATTTTAGGGCTGAACATTTATTTCGTTGTGTTTTTTGTTCAATTTATGTTGGGCGCAATTTTGGAAACCGGCGTTTAAAAAAATGCAGATGGTTTCTCAAATAGCCCCGATGACGCCTTTGTTTAAGCTCGTTCTTCTGCCTTTTTTGCAGAAGAACAGCGAGTGGCGTTCAGCGGGAAATGCAATTCCTGCAATACACTGTTTTTTCGCTTCTAAATAATTTCTATACAAAAAAAATCAATTCGAAGTGGCAAATTTACGTTTATTGTACGAAAGTCAAAACTTTGAGCGTTATAAACTGTGTTTAAAGAAATTCTTTATTATTTTTACGGCATCAAATTAAATTCTATGGCATCTTCTTTCGAAAAATTTCAAAAGCGACGACTTATTTCTTCTTATTTCTCTGTGGTATTGAGTGTTTTCTTGGTACTTTTTTTATTGGGAATTTTGGGGTTATTTGTAATCAATTCTAAGAAATTGTCTGATGATTTTAAGGAAGAAATCGCGATGTCAGTGTATTTCAAAAACGAAGCGAACGATAGCATTATCAACGCTTTTGACACGGAATTAAAGACTTCAAAGTTTGTAAAATCCTATGACTACGTAACGAAAGATCAGGCAGCGAAGCAACATACAGATATTATTGGTGAGGATTTTATGGCATTTTTAGGCGAAAATCCGTTAGAGAATTCGTTTGACATTCACTTGAAAGCCGATTATATCGTGACGGACAGCATCAAGCAGTTTGAAACAAAAATCTTGGAAAACCCGATGGTTTCTGATATTGTGTATGACAAAGTTTTGGTAAATTTGGTAAATGACAACATTCAGAAAATTACTTTTTGGATTTTAATCGCCAGCGGATTTTTGGCTTTGGTAGCGGTTTTATTGATCAACAGCTCAATGCGTTTGTCCATTTATTCGAACCGTTTTATCATCAAAACGATGCAGATGGTGGGCGCGACAAAGTCTTTTATCAGAAAACCTTTTATCTGGAGAAGCATCAAATTAGGCGTAATTGGTTCTGTTTTGGCAATTATTGCCTTGATGGGCGTTTTATATTATGTGGATACGAATTTCCCTAACCTGAATATTTTGGAAGACCAGCTGATGATCGGCGCCGTTTTGGTTGGTGTTTTATTAGTGGGAATCTTGATTACTTGGTTCAGCACTTTCTTCGCAACACAACGTTTCTTGAACTTAAGAACGGACGATTTATACTAGAATTGAGACTTTCACACTTTAGACTTTTAAACTTTAAGACTTAAAATTATGAGCAATAAAGAATCACATACTTCAAAAAACGAGTTTCTTTTTGAAAGAGCCAATTATAAATTTTTATTAATCGGGATTGCGGTTATCGCCTTGGGATTCATCTTGATGTCGGGCGGTGGATCGGACGATCCTGCTGTTTTCAGCGATAAAATTTTTGATTTCAGAAGAATTAGATTAGCTCCTACAACGGTTTTGATTGGATTTGGAATTACGATTTTTGCCATTTTAAAAAAACCGAAGAAAAACTAGAAATTCGAATGTTCAATTCTTAGATTTTTCGAAATATCGATTAATCGAACTGTCAAAATAAAAATATGGATTTAATTCAAGCTATTATAATTGCCATTGTTGAAGGTTTAACTGAATATTTGCCCGTTTCTTCTACAGCCCACATGGGATTCGCTGCCTCACTTTTAAATATGGAAGAAAGTGAGTTCTTAAAAATGTTTCAGGTTTCGATTCAGTTTGGCGCGATATTATCAATCGTAGTGCTGTATTGGAAGAAATTCTTTGACTTCACCAATTTAAGTTTCTATCTAAAATTAATTTTTGCCGTACTTCCTGCCCTGGTTTTAGGGTATCTTTTTGATGATAAAATTGAAGCTGTTTTAGGAAATCAAATCGCCATTTCTTCTGTTTTGGTTTTAGGCGGCATCGTATTGTTATTTGTAGACAATTGGTTTAAAAACCCAACTGTTAGTGATGAAAAAGAAATTACTGTAAAAAAAGCGGTGATCATCGGTTTTTGGCAATGTTTGGCAATGATGCCCGGAACTAGCCGTTCTGCCGCATCAATTATTGGAGGAATGACTCAAGGCTTAAGTAGAAAAGCTGCTGCCGAGTTTTCATTTTTCTTGGCCGTTCCCACCATGTTGGCTGTTACCGTTTATTCTATTTTTGTAAAAACTTGGGGAAAAGGAACGCCTACCGAAATGAAAGGCTATGAGATGATTCTTCAAGACCAAACCCATATTAACTTATTTATTGTCGGGAACATCGTCGCTTTTATTGTGGCTTTGATTGCTGTCAAAACCTTTATCAACCTTTTGACAAAATACGGATTTAAGTTTTGGGGTTGGTACCGAATCATAATTGGAATCGGCTTATTAATTTATTTTACTTACTTTAAATAATGAAATTAACAATAGAAGATTTCCAAGAAGGTCAGGTTTTATTGATCGACAAACCTTTAAATTGGACGTCGTTTCAAGCGGTTAATAAATTAAAATACACTTTAATCAATAAGGTTGGATTGCCTAAAAAATTCAAGATCGGCCATGCCGGAACTTTAGATCCTTTGGCATCAGGATTGCTTTTGGTTTGCACTGGAAAATTCACCAAAAGAATTTCTGAATTGCAAGGCCAAGCCAAAGAATATACCGGAACCATCACTGTTGGAGGGACGACGCCCTCGTATGATTTAGAAACGGAGATCAACGAAACTTTCCCGATTGAACATATTAGCAACGAATTAATTCACGAAACCGTAAAGCAGTTTTTAGGCGAAATTGACCAAAGACCGCCTATATTTTCTGCGTTGAAAAAAGACGGAATTCGTTTGTATGAACATGCGCGGGCAGGTGAAGAAGTCGAAATTCCTACGAGAAAAACGGTTATTCACGAATTTGAAATTACAAGAATCGCTTTGCCTGAAATTGATTTTAGAGTCGTTTGCAGCAAAGGAACTTACATCCGCTCCCTAGCTTTTGATTTTGGAAAAGAACTGCATTCTGGAGCACATCTTTCGGCGCTACGAAGAACAAAAATTGGCGATTACAAAGTAGAAGACGGCTATGATTTAGAAGCTTTTGTAGATTACTTTTCAGAAGATAAAGCGTAAATTATGAAAAAAATAGCCTTTTTAATTTTCCTCCTATTCTCTTTTATTTCGTATTCCCAAATCAATCCTTCTGATTTAAAAACAGGCGATCTTATTTTTCAAGATATGGATTGCGGTCCGTTATGCGATGCCATTGAAGCGGTGACTGATGGCTATAAAGGAAATGATTTCAGCCACATGGGATTGGTGTACAAAAAAAACGACAGCATCTTTATTATTGAAGCCGCCGGCACTGCTGTTCGATTAAATTCTTTGGAGAAATTTTCAAAGAACACCAAAAAACCAATGTACATTGGAAGAGTCAAAAAGAAGTATGAAAAATTAATTCCGGAAGCGATTTCTTTTTCTTTGGAACAGATTGGCGTTCGTTATGATGATGATTACGTATATGACAACGGAAAATATTATTGTTCAGAATTGATTTATGATGCTTTCAAAAAAGCAAATAAGGAAAAGCCTTTTTTTCAATTATTCCCGATGACCTATAAAGAACCGGGAACGAACGCGTTTTTCCCGGCTTGGATCGAATATTACAAAACAATCGGAAGCGAAATTCCAGAAGGAAAACCAGGCTGTAATCCGGGTGGCATGTCAACTTCTCGTAAGATTTATATCTTGGGAACTTTGAAATAAAATCCTTGAAACCTTCTGGAATTAAGAAAAATTCAGCAACTGTTGAGAAGCGTAATGAAACTTAATTTCGAAGTTTTTCAAATAGCTATTCCTGAATTTCAATCAACCGCATCATTTCTAAAAGTTCTTTTTGCGTGCTCAGCCCTTTGTCATGCAAATACCACATTTGAAGATCGGTTTTGATCGTTTCGTCAATAACGCCGTGTTTTTCTTTATAGTTTTTAACCAAATCAAAAGCTTCTTGCGGTCGCGGACCCCAATCTCCTAAAACTTCCAACGTTTCCGAATCCAAAATTAGCAGTTTCGGAATTGACTTTCCGCCATTGGTCAAAAACTCGTTCATCAAATCTTCATTATCATCACGAAGCACGATTTTAAAATCGATATTGTCAGACAGAACTTCCATTTTGTGCATAATCGGAAGCAATTGCGCTGCGTCGCCACACCAACCTTCTGAAATAAAAATCCACAGGTATTTTTTCTTCAAAAGTTTTAATCTTTCGACGTTTTCTGGAGTAATTGCTATGGTTTTCTCCAGACGATTCATTCTGGTCTCATTCAAATTGCTGTAATGCAATAACTCTTCCGACTGAACATCACCCGTTGATTTTCCTTCCAAAAGCAATTCTGAAACTACTTTTCTATATTCCAAATAAGTTAGGCTTTTGCTTAAACTCTCCTTAATTATATCTTTCATAACTTTGATTTATCTTTGCAAAATTAATTCATAAAAACGGAAATACTTTTTTTTGAGCAACATATTACAAAAAATTAGATAATGACTATATTTGCACAACTTTTGGTAAAGAAATAATGCCGAAAGTAAACTAAAACACAGCTATGAAATATAAAAGAATCCTTCTGAAATTAAGCGGAGAAGCCTTGATGGGCGACAGACAATATGGAATTGACCCAGCAAGATTGGCTGAATATGCAGAAGAAATTAAAGAAATCCACGACAAAGGCGTGGAAATCGCGATTGTAATTGGAGGAGGAAATATTTTTCGTGGCGTAGCCGGAGCAAGCAACGGAATGGATCGCGTTCAAGGCGATTATATGGGCATGCTGGCAACGGTTATCAACGGAATGGCGCTTCAAGGAGCTCTTGAAGAAAAAGGCATGTTGACACGTTTGCAAACGGCGTTGAAAATCGAGGCGATAGCAGAGCCGTATATCAAAAGAAGGGCCGTTCGCCACCTTGAAAAAGGAAGAATTGTTATTTTTGGTGCTGGAACCGGAAATCCGTATTTTACAACAGATACCGCAGCGGTTTTAAGAGGTGTTGAAGTCAATGCTGATGTCATTTTAAAAGGAACCCGCGTTGATGGCGTTTACACTTCTGACCCAGAAAAAAATGCGGATGCTGTAAAATTCGACACGATTTCTTTTGAAGACGTTTTGAAAAAAGGATTGAATGTAATGGACACCACCGCTTTTACTTTAAGCCAAGAAAATGAATTGCCAATCGTGGTTTTTGATATGAATAAAAAAGGAAACCTTCTAAAAATCTGCGAAGGACAAAATATTGGAACTGTAGTTAATGTATAATTTAAGATAGTTGGATAATTCGATTTATAGATAATTCGAAAAATCCAGCTCTTGAACAATCTAATAATCTAAAAGATGACTGAAGAAATTGATTTTATATTAGACAGCACAAAAGAATCTATGGAAGGTTCTATTGCTCACCTTGAAAAAGAATTTTTAAATATCCGCGCAGGAAAAGCGAGTCCTGCGATGTTGGGAAGTGTTTTTGTGGACTATTATGGTTCGCAAACTTCTTTATCTCAAGTCTCAAAATTAAGCGTTCCTGATGCGAGAACGATCACAATACAGCCTTTTGAGAAAAACATGATCCAGCCGATTGAAAAAGCGATCCAAATTGCAAACCTGGGGTTTAACCCAATGAACAATGGTGACCTCATCATCATCAGCGTACCGCCTTTGACAGAAGAGCGCCGTCGTGATTTGGCAAAACAAGCAAAAGCGGAAGCTGAAGACGCAAAAATTGGCGTAAGAAATGTTCGTAAAGACTCAAATTCTGAGATTAAAAAATTAGAAAAAGAAGGAACTTCAGAAGATATCTGCAAAAGTGCAGAAGACGAAGTCCAAAACTTGACAAATGCTTACATTAAAAAAATTGACGAACTTTTAGCGAATAAAGAAGCTGAAATTATGAAAGTCTAAGCTTTTATATAAACTCATAAAATCCACTTAAACAGTGGATTTTTTTTGTTAAAGTAGAGTACATTTGCAGTTGTAACAAATCTGGGCTTTAATCGTCTTATAATCAAATTCCCTTTGATGAGATTTCTCACTTTTCTGATGCTTTTTTTCTCGGTTGCTTTGCAAGCGCAATTTCAAATTTCTGGAATTGTAAGAGATGAAAACACCAAAAAGCCACTTCCGTTTGCTACAATTTCTTCCGCACACAATTCTACCATTACTGATGTTGACGGGAAATTTATTTTATTTACTAAAAGCGAAGTCCATTTATTTTCAGCATCTTACATTGGATACCGACCTAAAAATAATATTTCAAGAGGCACAAAAAATTATTTTGAAATAGCGCTTTCGCCAAAATCAGAAAGGATCGACGAAGTTTTAATTGCGTCCCAAGAAAATCCGGCGAATGAAATTATCATGAAAACCATACAGAATAAAAAAAATAACGACCCACAACAAAAGCTAAAAAGTTTTCAATTTAAGACGTATAATAAGCTCGTAGTAACTGCAAATCCTGATTCGATTGATGGACGGATTGACTCCGTTTTTGTCGAAAAATATTCAGGGCGCGTTTTCAAAGAAATCGATTCTTCTAATTATAATTTCAAGAAAATTATTGACAGACAGCATTTATTCCAAACTGAAAAAGTGTCGCAATTTCAGTTTACCGACAAGCGACTGAAGGAAACCATTTTGGGTACCAGAATGGCGGGATTGAAGAATCCGATTTATGAAATTATTGCTTTTAATCTGCAGTCTTTCTCGGTTTATGATTTGAAATACGAACTTTTTGAAACCAAATACCATAGCCCGATTGCTCCAGATGCTTTTTCAGATTATCGATTTAAATTATTAGACACTGTCACAATTGATAATAGAAGTGCTTTTATGGTTTATTTCAAGCCCAGAAAAAAGAGCAAAACCTATGGCCTTGAAGGCGTTCTTTATATCGACCAAGAGAATTTCGCTGTTGCAAAAGCTATTATGAGAATTCGCGCTGTAATGGATATTTCTGCCACGCACGAATTCAAATATTTGCAAGACCAAAAAATGTGGTTTCCTACACAAAAAGAGTTTAAAATTGTCAAAGGAAAAAATGATGATGATATTCGAATTTTAGGTGGAACCATTAAATTTGAAGGTGATTTTGACGAGAATAAAAAGCGCAAAAAAGAAGCATCTGATTTTACGTATTTACTTTCTAAATCTTATAATTTTGACGAAGAGTATAATGTTCCGTTGAAAATCAGGCATCCTGCAATTGCTTTGGAAGTTAAAAATGATGCGATTAAAAAAGACGAAACTTTTTGGAATCAATACCGAATTGACACGCTTGACGCGCGAAGCGAACGCACTTATTTTGCTTTGGACAGCATTGCAGAAAAAGAAAAAATTGAAAAAAAATTGCGCCTCGGCCGAAAAATTTTAAATGGATATATTCCAATTGGACCTGTGGATTTAGGCCTTCGCTATCTTTTGAGCTACAATAATTACGAAGGATTTCGTTTAGGTTTGGGTGGTATTACGAATGAAAAATTTTCGAATAAATTCCGTTTGGAAGGGTATACTGCTTACGGCACAAAAGACGGCGAAATAAAATACAGCATCGGCGGAGCGGTTCGATTGGGGATTTTTTCAAACACTTGGTTGGGCGGAAGCTATACCGATGACGTACGAGAGATTGCAAGTACTTCTTTTGCAATTGACAAGCGCGTTTTTAAAATATACGATCCCCGGCCCATCAACTTGAGCACGTTTTACAATCACAAGACATGGCGCGGTTATATTGAAACTAAAATCATCCCAAAAACGGAAAGTATCTGGCAATTATCACACAGCAGAATTGAGCCGAAATTTAATTATGTGTATAATCTAGGCGGAAAACTATACAGCAATTATGACATGACCACGGCAATGGTGGCCTTGCAGTGGAATCCTTTCAGTGATTATATGCAGACGCCATCAGGAAGATTAGAAATTGAAAAAAGGTTCCCAAAATTCACGTTTCAGTTTACGCAGTCGCTTCCAAAAGTTTTTGAAAATGACTTCCAGTTTTCAAAATTAGATGTTCGTGCAGAATATGAAAAGAAATATTTAAACGGACAAAAAACTGCTTTTTTGATGGAAGCCGGCTATGCGTTGGGCGACCTTCCGATTTCGCATTTGTATAATACTTCGCCAAACAGCCTTACGAAGGAGAAGATCATCCAGCGCATTACAATTTCAGGAAAAAACAGTTTTGAAACGATGTATTTTAATGAGTTTTTCTCCAGTAAATATGCGATGTTTCAATTAAAACACGGCTTCAAAAGAATGATGCTTTTTAAAGGAATCAAACCATCAGCGGTTTTGGTAACTCGTGCCGCCTGGGGCGATTTGGAAAAACCAGAGCAACACGTCGGGCTGGATTATAAAACATTGCGCGATGGTTATTTTGAATCAGGAATTGAATTAAACCAAATTTATAAATTCATCGGGTTATCGGGATTTTACAGATATGGCCCCAACCAATTGCCTAGATTGGAAGACAATATTTCGGTTAAGCTGACTGTACTTTTAAACTTAGGTATTTAGTGGCTTGAAACAAATTTCAATCCGATTATGGAAGCAATCAAAGTAGAAAGAAAAAAGATTCTCCAGAAAGTCGCTGGTTCTTTAAAGATTAAAATCCCAACCAAAACAGTTCCTACCGCTCCGATTCCGGTCCAAACGGCATAAGCCGTTCCGATTGGCAATGTCTGGGTCGCTTTGTACAAAAGCGCCATACTGATGGTCAAACAGACAAAAAAGCCACCCATCCAAAGGGTAGATTCAGTGCCAGACGTTTCTTTGGCTTTGCCTAGACAGGATGCAAAACCTACTTCAAATAACCCAGCAATAATCAGTAAAATCCAATTCATTTCGATTGTTTTTAAATATATAAAACCTGCCTAACTAAAAAGTTTGGCAGGTTTATTAGAATTAATAATAACGTATTTTTACAAATAATCCGTAACAAAAATAGCACTTTTTACTTTTACGGCTTAATAATTAACACAGATGGCGTGTTATTTAACCAAATACTTTGGGAATCGACTAATTTCTTCCAGCTGTCAAGACTGATAATCATCAAATCGTGATTTTCTAAAAACTCTTTGGTCATCGTTATTTCGTTTGACATAGTAATGTGGTTTGGCGCAATATGTTCAATTGAACGAATACTTTCTTTAATTTCAGAATTGTTTTTAATCTCGCCCGCCGGATCTAAAACCGTGATTTGCGAACCGTT
The DNA here is from genome assembly GCF_003865365.1 of Flavobacterium macacae. Lineage (GTDB taxonomy): Bacteria > Bacteroidota > Bacteroidia > Flavobacteriales > Flavobacteriaceae > Flavobacterium > Flavobacterium macacae. The sequence goes on from NZ_RQVR01000002.1 coordinate 329,157, forward strand.
ATTGTGAATTAATTTCTGCGCGTATTCAATTAAAAACTTGTCTTCGGCAGAAAACAAAGGCATAAAAACCTGGTCAATTTCTTCAAGATTTTTATCCATCAAAATTCCCACCGGCATTTTACTGTAAGCAATTATATGACGGGTTCTTTCATCAAAAGGGGAATTCTCAAACAAGCCTTCCTTTCCTGACAATTTATCAATCAAACGATCTGGATTGATGATTCTTGTGGTGTAACCCAAAACTCTCCCTAGCAATGTTCCTTCAAAAATAGACTGTCCCAAGCCAATTAACAGCAAGTCAAATTCGCCTTGATTCGCAATTTCAATACTATCAGAATCCACGTCAACGGAAGCTTTGTAAAGGGTAATTATTTTTTGATTTAAATTTTCGGCTTCACTGACAATCGGCTTAAAAACTTCCTGCTCATAATGGCTGGCATCAAAACCGTGCAATTCATTGCTGGACGACAAATGCATCGTGGTAACCATTGCATTTCCGTTTTGCTTTTTCACTAGGCTATTTGCAATTTTCAGCAAAGCTACTCCTCGCTCGTGAACAGAAAAAGAAAGCAAAATTTTATATTTGATCTTCGCGCTAATGGACTCTGGAATAATTGAATTATTAGTCTTAAATAAATAATTTATTAAGTCTAAAGCAGGACCCGTCATTAATGTGGTGACTAAAGCCATAATTACCATCATTGTAAATATCATCGGAGAAAGTACCCCAAGTTCATACCCGATATTTAGGACAATTAATTCCATCAAACCTCTGGTGTTCATCAAGGCGCCGATATATAAGGAATCGCGCCAATTTTGGCCCACAAATTTTGCTGCCAAAGTACTTCCTAAAAACTTTCCGATGACGGCAACCGCAATTATAAATCCTGTGATTTTCCATAAATAAGGATCGTCCAAAAGTCCGATTTCCGTCCTTAATCCGGTAAAAACAAAAAATAGCGGCAGTAAGACAATTAATGCAATATCTTCTACTTTTTCAATAAAAATACTTCTGAATTTTGCACTTTCGGGCATAATAACGCCTGCCATAAAAGCTCCAAATAAAGCGTGGATTCCGATCACTTCTGTTACGTAAGAAGAAATAATTAAAGTCAAAAAGAAGATGGCAACCACTGGTTTGCTCAATGTTTTTCTAGAAGAATATAAATCGCCCACTCTTTTCAAGAAAGGTTTTACGATCATGATCATTAAGAAAACATAAGCCACTGCCAAAGCAATTATATATAAAGAGCTGACAAAAGAACCCGCTTTTACAATAGCGATAACAGCCGCCAAGATACACCAAGCCGTGATATCATCTGCTGCAGCACAAGTAATGACGATGCTTCCTAATTTTGTTTTGTGGATGCCTCTTTCCTGCACGATTCTTGCCAAAACCGGAAAGGCCGTGATGCTCATTGCGATACCGCAAAAAAGGGCAAATGACAAAAATTCTACTCCTGCTGGCGCAAAGGATTCGTACATAAAATAAGCCAAGCCGATACCTAACGTGAACGGAAAGATAATACTGGCATGGCTGATGACCACTGCATCGTGTGCCTTATTTCGCAGTACTTTTAAGTCCAATTCCATTCCGATGACGAACATAAAAAGTATCAGCCCGATTTGGCTCAAGAATTGCAGATTGCCAAGTGATTCTACCGGAAAAAGTGCTTCTTTAAACTCCGGAAAATACAATCCCACTAAAGAAGGCCCGAGAACGATACCTGCAATAATTTCTCCAACCACAGACGGCTGCCCGATTTTTCTGCAAATCCACCCAAAGAATCTTGCGACTAAAATAATCGTCAGGATTTGCGCCAATAAAATTGCCAGCGGATGTTGCAGGCTGTGCTGCATCGAATCTACAAATTCTGCCCAATCTGATTTGTCAGAAGTCTTTGCTATGATGGTCCTTCCGTGTTCCAGATGCTTTCCTTCTTTTAAGAACCAGTAAATTACTAGCGAAAAAAAGGCAACGAGAACTACATAGAAAATAGAATTTTTATGTTTGCGCATGGTGTGGTTATTTTGCGCAAATATCTGCATTGAAAATCTTTTAAATTTGATTTTGTAAAATAGTTTTTAGGCTTTGTAACAAGAAGGTAGAATTTTGTAATAAAACCTAAATATCGATTTTACAAAGGAAGTCAGAACGATAAATATCACTTAAAAAAAGCACAACATTTTTTCCCGATTTGTCTAAAAATGTTGTCGTAATTTCATCATGAGCAAAGAATTTCACTGATGCCATCGCAATAATATCCTTTTTGTTGATTCGGCAAAAATCAGCTTTCGGAAGTTGGGAAAGCAATTTTGCAAACGTGATGTTCTTTAATAAAATGGAATTACCATCTTTCATCAAAACTTCTTTGTCACGACTGTCACTTTCAGAAGGCTGGATATAAACAATTTGGTCAAAAAACAAAAGCGCTTTTCCTTTGTCTGTATTCAACTGCACGAATTTTTTTGTTGAAGTTTTTTTATTGATTTTTTCTAAAGCTTTCGTTACTGCTTTTTGCAAACGGTCCTTTTTTACCGGCTTTGTGATGTAATCAATTGCCTCAATATCAAAAGCATCCACAGCATATTCTTTATAAGCCGTGGCAAAGATGACCATTTTATCTTTCAGCAAATTGGCTACGCTCAAGCCGTCCATTCCTGGCATTTCAATATCGGTGATGACCAGATCAAAATCAATATTTTTTATCTCTGACAGTAATTTTTCGGGATTGTCAAATGCCTTCACGACTTCCAGTTCCGGAATTTGTTCGCAGAGCATTTTTAAGTACGTCAGTCCTGGCAATTCATCGTCCAGAAGCAAGCATTTGAGCTTTGTATTCAAGGAGGTCAATTTTTAAGTGGGCAATATAGACATCATCTTCGACAAATTTATCGAGTTTGAAATTATTGTTGTAAATTATTTTCAATCGTTGCTCTAAAGTATCAGAACCTAACCCGCTACGGTCTTTTTTCAAGATTTTATGATCTGAAATTTTATTAGAGACGGTCAAGTAAAAACAGCTTTCCTTAAATTCAAAAACAATTGAAATAAAAGCATCCGAACTTTTTAAATCAGCATGTTTAAAGGCGTTTTCAATTAAATCAATTGAGATCATTGGTGCCAAAATGGGCTGCTCATAGAGCAATTCGCCTTCTTTTATTTTTGTTTTTACTTTTAATTCAAACAGCGGACTGATCTTGATCTTGTTGATTTCAATTAAATTCAATGCAAATTCAATTTCTTCGCTCGGAGAAACAAACTTTTTTTGGCTTTCGTATAAAATATAATCCAGCACATTGGCCAATTTGTCAAGCGCGTGATAGGTTTGGTACGCGTGGGACTGTATCGAATTCAGTATGTTTTTAAAAAGATGCGGATTGAGTTTCGACTCTAAAGTTTCCAGTTTTAAACCGTTTACCTTGATTTCTAAAGAATTGTACTTTTCTTCAAATTCCTGCTTTTCGCTTTTTGCTTTTTTAAGTTTTACAAACAGCACAAAAATTCCTACGATGAGGCAGATGATGCATATAATGCCAAGCATGTAAAGGGTGTTTGATATTAAAACGTTGGTATCCATTTTTTATTTGGGGTAAAATTAGTCATTTGATTGAGAATCCAATTTCACTAAACCTGAATCTGCCTGTCAATTTGGGTATCCAGAGAAATAAAGGTTTCTGTTCTGGATACGCCCTCGATGGCCTGAATTTTTGTATTCAAAAGACTCATCAAATGTTCGTTATCTTTACAAATAATTTTGATCAAAATAGACCAATTTCCGGTGGTGTAATGGCATTCTAAAACTTCCGGAATTTTTTTTAGTTCACGGACCGCTTCTAAATTTCGGGCCGCTTTGTCTAAATAAATGCCAACGAAAGCCATCGTGCTGTAACCCAAAACTTTCGGGTTCACCACCAATTTGGAACTCGAAATTACTCCATTCTGTTCTAATTTCCGCAATCTTTGGTGAATCGCCGCGCCTGAAATTCCAATTTTATTTGCAATCTGAAGAATGGGCTTTCGCGCATCTTCCATCAAATCACGTAAAATTTCTTTGTCTATACCGTCAATTTCTATTTGTAAGGAATTTATCTTCATAACCTTTTAATTTACAACTGATGAACCTATTTTAATTACATTTAAAAATCAAATATACTCATTTTTTACTATTTTAATTTATCAAAAAAAGGAGCGTTTTTTAAAATTAAACACCACAATCTTTAGTAAAATATTATGTTTTGAAGTAGGTCAGTTTTAAAGATAATTGGCTATTTTTGAGTTACAACATACCAAAATAATGGACAAAATCTTCGACGCACTAAAAAGCAAAGGCTATAAAAAAATAAAATTAAAGGTTTCAAAAACACATCACCTTGTAATCAAAGCCAAAATAAATGGAATTGAAGGAAACTTCATTTTAGACACCGGCGCATCCAGCAGCTGCGTGGGTTTTGGCGATGTGGAACATTTTAAATTAATGGCCGAAGATTCGCTCACGAAAGCTGCTGGAGCTGGAGCTGTGGGGATGGATACCCAAACTTCAACAAACAATACATTGCAGCTTGGCCGTTGGAAAACAGATGATTTTTCATTAGTCATCTTTAATATGGAACATGTGAATATCGCCTTGGAACAATACAAAGCAAAACCAGTCCACGGCATCATTGGTGCCGATATTTTAATGAAAGGGAAAGGAATTATTGACTACCACGGAGAGTACTTTTATTTAAAATAAAAAAGACAAGCATAAAAAAATCCCGTTCATTGAACGGGATTTTTTATTTATAAGAAGTTGGAAAACTATAGTTCCAACGCTTTTTTAGGATTGTTATCCATCAATAATTCTGCTGGATTTTCTAATGCTTCTTTAACCGCAACCAAGAAACCAACTGACTCACGTCCGTCGATGATTCTGTGATCGTAAGACAAAGCCACGTACATCATTGGGTGAATTTCCACTTTACCGTTCACCGCGATTGGACGTTGGATAATGTTGTGCATTCCCAAGATTCCAGATTGTGGAGGATTGATGATTGGCGTTGAAAGCATGCTTCCGAAAACACCACCATTTGTGATTGTGAACGTTCCGCCAGTCATGTCGTCAACCGTAATTTGTCCGTCACGCGCTTTGATAGCCAATCTTTTGATTTCAGCTTCAATACCGCGGAAAGTCAAGTTTTCTGCATTTCTAACCACAGGAACCATCAAACCTTTTGGACCAGAAACTGCGATAGAAACGTCTACGAAGTCAAAAGCCAATTTGTGGTCACCGTCCATCATTGAATTCACATCAGGATACAGTTGCAATGCTCTTGTAACCGCTTTTGTGAAGAAAGACATGTATCCCAAACCGATTCCGTTGTGTTTTGCCTTGAACGCATCTTTGTATTCATTACGAAGCGTGTTGATTGGCGTCATGTTTACTTCGTTAAACGTAGTCAGCATGGCTGTTTCGTTTTTTGCAGCAACTAAACGTTCTGCTACTTTTCTACGAAGCATTGACAATTTTGTTCTTTCTGATCCACGGTTTCCTCCTGTTGGAGTTCCCATTGACGGAACAGCGTTTACAGCATCGTCTTTAGTGATTCTTCCGCCTTTTCCTGTACCCGAAACTGCTGAAGCATCCATATTTTTTTCGTCCAAAATTTTTCTTGCCGCTGGCGAAGGAGTTCCTGAAGCATAACTTTTTTCAGCTGCTGGAGCTGGTTTTGCTTCTTCTTTTTTAGGCTCTTCCTTTTTAGCTTCCGCTTTTGGAGCTTCTTCTTTCTTTTCTTCTTTTGCCGGAGCGCCACCTGAAGGTTTTCCGTCAGTATCAATGTGGCAAACCACTTGACCAACAGCCACAGCATCACCTTCTTCTGCTTTAAGCGTAATAATGCCGCTGGCTTCAGCTGGCAATTCTAAGGTTGCTTTGTCTGAATCTACTTCAGCAATCGCTTGATCTTTTTCTACGTAATCTCCGTCTTTTACTAACCAAGTTGCGATTTCTACTTCGGTAATTGATTCCCCTGGAGAAGGAACTTTCATTTCTAAAATCATCTGTATATAATTTTATGGTGTGTTATTTTTTGTTTTCTTTATTTCAAAATTACGGCTTTCAGCCTTGACAGCATCTAATTAACTAAAAAGATTTTTGTCAAAAACCATTGCAATTGCTGCTGCGTGACGTTTTTTAGAACGTGCATAACTCCCTGCTGCTGGTGCGCTGTACGCCTTTAATGAAGCGACTCTTAATTTTATTAAATCAAAATTCATCAACATATAACTATAAGCTCCCATGTTTTTAGGCTCTTCTTGTGCCCAAACATAATCGTCAGCATTTGGATATTTAGCTATAATTGCTTTCAATTGTTCCACTGGCAATGGGAAAAGCTGTTCAATTCTCACGAAGGCTACGTCATTTCTTCCGTTTGCTTCTCTTTCTGCTACTAAATCATAGTAGAATTTCCCCGTACAGAATACCAATGTTTTTACGTCTTTTGCTTTTGCATTCGGGTCATCCAAAACTTCTTGGAAGCTTCCGTTTGCAAATTCATCTACCGAAGAAACTACTGATGGATGGCGCAATAAACTCTTTGGCGTAAACACGATTAAAGGTTTTCTGAACGTTGTTTTCATCTGTCTTCTTAACAAGTGGAAGAAGTTTGCCGGCGTTGTACAGTCAGCCACAAACATATTGTGGTTGGCACAAAGCTGTAAATATCTTTCCATTCTTGCTGAAGAGTGCTCTGCTCCTTGGCCTTCATAACCGTGTGGCAATAACATTACCAAACCGTTTTGATTGTTCCATTTGTCTTCTGCCGCAGAAATATATTGGTCCAGCATAATTTGGGCTCCGTTAGAGAAATCTCCAAATTGCGCTTCCCAGATGGTCAATGTTTTTGGGCTTGCCAAAGCATATCCGTAGTCAAAACCAACGACTCCATATTCAGATAAAAGTGAATTGAAGATGTTGAATTTTCCTTGTTGGTGTTTTAATTGCTGCAATAAGATTACTTCTTCTTCAGAATCTTCTACTTTAACCACTGCGTGACGGTGCGAGAATGTTCCTCTTTCCACGTCTTGGCCCGAAATACGAACATCAAATCCTTCTGTCAAAAGGGAACCATAGGCCAAAAGTTCCGCCATTGCCCAATCCAACTTATCCGATTCGAAAAACATTCTTTTCCTGTCGTTGATTAATTTTTGGATTTTGCTGATGAATTTTTTGTCGCTTGGCAGCGTCGTGATGGTTGCAGCAATTTCTGTCAAGATCTCTTTTGAGAAAGTGGTGTTTACTTTCTGCAACATCTCATCGGCATCAGCTTGCGTGTAGCCGCCCCATTCATTTTGCATAAACGGAGTGATGATTGTCAAATCTTTCTTGCGGGACGCTTCTAAATTTTCATCTAAAAGTCCTTTGTATTCTTTTTCTAATTTACCCACATAGTCACCGTCGATAATTCCCTCTGCTTTCAATTTGTCAGCATAGATATCTCTAGGATTCTCATGTTTTGCAATTAGCTTGTATAATTTTGGCTGTGTAAAACGAGGCTCATCGCCTTCGTTGTGCCCGTATTTTCTGTACCCTAACAGGTCAATAAAAACGTCGCTTCCAAATTGCATTCTGTAATCCAGTGCAAAAAGCATGGCGTGTACGACTGCTTCCGCATCATCCGCATTTACGTGCAAAACGGGCGAATTAGTCACTTTTGCAATATCTGTACAATACGTTGAAGAACGGGCGTCAAGGTAATTTGTAGTAAAACCAACTTGGTTGTTGATTACAATGTGGATTGTCCCTCCTGTTTTGTAACCATCCAACTGCGCCATTTGAACAATTTCATAAACAATTCCTTGTCCAGCGATTGCAGCGTCTCCGTGAAGTGCGATCGGCAATACTTTTGAAAAATCATCTGGAAAATGACGGTCTTGTTTTGCTCTTGCGATTCCTTCAATTACAGCTCCAACAGTCTCTAGGTGAGATGGATTTGGCGCTAAATTGATATTGATATTTTTTCCTGATTTTGTCTTTTTGTCTGCAGTCAAGCCTAAGTGGTATTTTACGTCACCGTCAAAAAGCGCATCATCATCATAATCTTTTCCGTCAAATTCAGAGAAAATATCTTGCGTGTTTTTTCCGAAGATATTTGCCAAAACGTTCAAGCGGCCACGGTGGGCCATTCCCATTACAAATTGTTCCACTCCTTTTTCAGCCGCTGCTTCAATCAAAGCATCTAAAGCTGGAATTAAAGTTTCGCCACCTTCCAGGGAGAAACGTTTTTGGCCGACATATTTGGTATGAAGAAAGTTCTCAAAAGAAACCGCTTCATTCAATTTATTTAAAATATTTTTCTTTTGTTCTGCAGAAAATTTTGGCTGGTTGTCGTTGTAGCCAATTTTATCTTGGATCCACTGCCTTATTTCTGGATTCCGGATGTACATGTATTCAACACCGATGTGCTCGCGGTAAATTTTGTCTAAATGACCCAAAATTTCTTTTAATGTACAAGGTGCAATCTTGATGGCTTTCGCAGCATCAAAAACTGTGTTCAAATCCCCATTTGAAAGCCCGAAATTCTCTAAATCCAAATTTGGACTAAAGATTCTTCTTTCGCGAACCGGATTTGTTTTGGTAAACAAGTGCCCTTGCGCTCTGTAAGCCTCGATAAGCTTTAAAACATTAAATTCTTTTTGTAATTTTTCTGAGATCTGGCTTACGTCTGCAGTACTTGAAGATGCGTAATTTGCCATTTGCTGTGCAGGTGCCTGATTTTCTTCGCTATATGTTTCCATTCCGAAGTCAAAACCTTGAAAGAAACTTCTCCAACTTGGTTCGACGCTATCCGGATTTTCAAGATATTGATCGTATAATTGAGCAAAAAATTCAGTATGTGCCGCGTTTAAAAAAGAAAACCTATCCATAATATAATTGAATGTCCTAAATATGTTAGAAATATTTTTGCAAAAGTACGACAATTAGAACAACCTAATAATTTTTTCATACTTTTATGTAACAAACTTAACTTAAATTTAAGGTATGAAAGTAGGCATTTTAAACCACATGACAAAAATCGTTTTCGTAATAAGTTTATTCGCTTATTCTGGAGGCGCAAAAGCACAAGAATTCGAAGATAAAGATTTCTGGAGCAGGGTTCATTTTGGAGGCGGTCTGGGTGTTGGTTTTGGTTCTAATTATACCAATATTGCATTGGCTCCCAGTGCCATTTATGATTTTAACCCTTATATTTCAGCCGGAATAGGCTTGCAGGGAAGTTATGTCAAGGATAAAAACTTCTATGAATCCTACATGTATGGGCCGAGCTTGATCGTTTTAGGAAATCCAATTCCGCAAATCCAGCTTTCAGCCGAACTAGAACAGCTTCGCGTCAACGTAGATTATGACGACAAATTTGGAGTTCCCAATGATAATTTTTGGAATACCGCACTGTTTTTAGGCATAGGCTACCGAACTAACAATGTAACGCTTGGCGTTCGCTATAATGTCTTGCACGATAGCGGCAAAAATGTGTACAGTGACGCTCTGATGCCTTTTGTGAGGGTTTATTTTTAAAACTTATTTCGGAACCAAACTTTTTGCCATTCTCTTTTTAAGATCAAGAAAGCTACATTTTCAGATAAAACTACCAAATCTGAACCGTCTAGTTTTTTAATTTCGGCTTCAGAAACATCCATTATATAAAGGAGATTCAAGTACTCTGCAAATTTATACTGAATTAAGCGGAAGATTTTTTCGTGAAGCTGTACTTTCAATTCTTCAGGCGAAGTGCTCATCGGAAAATCAACCGGCTCATTGGCAGAATTAAAATCTTTGTTGATCTGTTCAATCAATTTTAGGTAGAGATTTTCTCTTTCAGCTTCTGACAGCAGTACATCCGTATTTATTGGAGCTATGAACATTTTAAGATTTTTGATTTAAGATTGTGCAAAGCACTTTAAAACTTTTGAAGCATTAAACTCTTCTGCTCATCAAATTTTCACCGAAAAGCCTTAAGATTTCTTTCTTTTCATCCGCTATGTTCAGGGTTTCTAAAGTGGCAAAAGCTTTCATTGTAAATTCTTTTATCGCCTCTTGAGTCGCTTTTGCAGCACCCGTTTCATTAAAAATCTGCTTGATTGAATTGATTTTTTCGGTGTTGTCAATCGGCTGGATCGAGAACAAGTTTAAAAGCTGCTCGGCATCTTGTTTTGAAGAAAACTCCAAGGCTTTTAAGAACAAGTAGGTTTTTTTATTTTCAATAATATCGCCGCCCACCTGTTTTCCAAAGGTTTCTGGATCACCAAAAGCATCTAAATAATCGTCCTGCAACTGGAAAGCAATTCCAAGATTTAATCCAAAATCATAAATAGCGTTGCAATTTTCTTCATTGGTTCCGGCAATTATTGCTCCCATTTTCATAGCAGCAGCAACCAAAACGGCCGTTTTATATTCAATCATTTTTAAATATTCAGGGATCGTGACATCATCACGATTTTCAAAATCAACGTCCAACTGCTGTCCTTCGCAAACTTCAAGAGCCGTTTTGCTGAATAATTTTGCAAGGGATTGAAAAATTATCGGTTCGTATTTTTCAAAATATTGATACGCCAAAATCAGCATCGCATCGCCAGAAAGAATTCCGGTATTTAGGCTCCATTTTTCATGAACCGTTTCTTTTCCTCTTCTCAAGGGCGCATCATCCATAATATCGTCGTGAACCAGCGAAAAATTATGAAAAACCTCAACAGCCAAAGCGGCCGGCAATGCCTCTTTATAATCACAGTCGAAAATTTCTGCCGTCATCAGTGTCAAAATCGGACGAATTCGTTTGCCTCCTAAAGACAAAATGTAATGAATTGGTTCGTAAAGACTTTTTGGCTCTCTAGAAATTTTCTGGCTTTCTAAATAATTCAGGAAATTTTCTTGGTAGTCGCTGATCGAATGCATAAAAATAATTTTGCGCTAATTTACAGTATTGTTCTCTCATTCCAAATAGGATTATCAATAATTCAAACGAAAACGGTTTCTGTTAAAAAATCGTTAAAAATAAATTTGACATTTTTGTTAAACACTTTTGTACATATCTTTGCATTGACAAAATTGTTAAATATTTTAGTTAAACAAAAATGGCAACAACTAAAAAAGACGAAGCGACAGAAGAGTTGATTAAAAATACCGCCAAAAGATTATTCTTTGGAGAAGGAAAATTTAATGCAACAACTCAAGAGATTGCTGATGCAGCTGGTGTAAATAGAACCTTGATCAACTATTATTTTAGATCTAGAGACAAATTATTCGACTTAGTTTTCACCGACGCACAAGCTCGCGAACAAGAAAGAACAGAATCTATTATCTTTTCTGAGCTTCCTTTCAAAGCAAAAATCGCTGAATTTATCGACGATACCTTTGAAATTGCAAAAGAATATCCTTACATGGAAATGTATTTGGTAACCCAATTCAACCAAGGATGTTTTTTCAAAGACGAAGAAGGAATGGACCGAATGCTGAAAAAATTCTACGAAGAATTTGAAGTGGCAATGGAAGAAGGTTTGATCAGAAAAACAGATCCGATTCAATTCATTCTGAATATGATTTCGCTGACTTCTTTCCCGATTGCGATGCGTCCGCTTTTTCAAAAAACAATGCATTTAAATGATGCTGAATATGATAAAATTCTTTCAGACCGAAAAGAAATCATAATGGACACTTTATTTATCAAGTAAAAACAAATGTTAATCAATTATAAATTTAAACAAATGAAGACCACAAATAGCTTACAAAAGCTGAAAGCTGCCGCTTTTTTATTTGTTGCATCGCTTTTTGTTTCGCAGGGCATCCACGCGCAAGCCCAAACGTTGACCCTGAAAGATGCCATCAAATATGCCTTGGAAAACAAAGCAGATTCAAAGAAAGCCAAGCTGGAAGTTGAAAACAGCAAGTATCAAATCGAAGAAGTTCGTTCGAGAGCCTTGCCCCAGATTGCTGCAAACGGGAATTTGACTTACAACCCGATCTTGCAGTTAAATGCACTGCCCGGAGATTTCTTTGGACAGCCCGGAACCACCCTATTAGCGCCATTAGGTCAAAAATGGACAGCGGGCGGCGGTATTTCTTTGACGCAGAATATCTTTGACCAAGCCGTTTTTACGGGCCTGAAAGCAGCAAAAACAACAAGAGAGTTTTACCAAATCAACCAGCAGCTGACAGAAGAACAGGTGATTGAACGGGTGGCGAACAATTACTACCAAGTTTTTGTGCAAAGACAAAAATTGGCGGTAGTGGACAGCAATTATGTAAACACCTCCAAAGTACGCGACATCATCAAGGGGCAATTTGACAATGGCTTGGCCAAAAAAATTGATCTAGACCGTATGACCGTAAACTTATACAATATCAACACCAAGCGCCAGCAGCTAATCAATGCGTTGCAGTTACAAGAAAATGCGCTGAAATTTTATATGGGAATGCCGATTGAAACTCCTATTATTATTCCGGATACTGAATTTGAAGTGACGCCGCAAGCACTTTCAGAAGCGCCGCTGACCGCAACCCGAAGCGAATATCTTTTGCTTGAAAAACAAGAGCAGCTTTTGATTTACCAGAAGAAATCAATCATTGCTGGGTACTACCCGACTCTTTCCATTTCTGGAAGCTATAATTATCTGGGCCAAGGTCCCGAAATGCCTCTGTTTGCAAAGCCAGCCGACGGCGTTTACTGGACCGATTATTCTTCAATCGGGTTGAATTTAAGAGTTCCGATCTTCACAGGATTTGGAACAAGAGCGAAAGTTCGCCAAGCCGATGTTGAAATCAGAAGAATTAAGGAAGATATGATTGACACCAAACTTTCCCTTGATCTGGCTTATGAAAATGCCAAGACGCAAATCAACAACAGCATCATCACGATTAATTCTCAAAAGGAAAACGTGAAACTGGCACAAGAAGTTTTAGACAATACCCAAAATAATTATTACAACGGATTGGCTCCTTTGACTGATCTGTTGGACGCAGAAAACTCAAATGTAGAAGCTCAAAATAATTACACAACCGCTTTATTGGACTATAAACTGGCCGAAATACAGCTGATCAAATCAAAAGGAGAACTAAGAACACTTTCAAATTAATCCATCAAAAATGAAAAAAGTAATATATATAGTAGTAATTGTAGCTGTTATAGGCTTAATCGGATACAAGCTGACCAGCAATAAAGACAAAAACGAAGCAGAAACAGCCGTTGTTGCAGAAAAAAATACAGATGTGGCCGTTCGTGCCGATACCGTAAATATAAAAGAAGTCTCATCCCAATACATAGCCAACAGCACCTTTCTGCCAAAGCAAGAGGTAATGCTTTCGGCAGACGCTTCCGGTTTGGTAAGGCGCGTGTTAGTGGAAGAAGGTGCTTTTGTAAAAGCCGGACAAACTTTGGCGATCATAGACGGAGACAAACTAAATGTAAACGTAGCAAATGCACAGGCGGTGTATAAAAATGCCCAAGTAGAATACTCACGATTTGAAAGCGCTTATAAAACGGGCGGCGTGACCAAACAGCAATTAGACCAAACCCGCTTGCAATTAGAAAATGCGAAAAACAGCCTGCGCTCTTCTCAATTAGCAGCTTCTGACGTAAACATCAAAGCCTCTTTTTCAGGAATCATCAACAAACGAAATGTAGAGCCAGGATTGTATGTAAATCCAGGCAAAGAATTATTTGAAATTGTAGATGTCACTTCTTTAAAATTAAAAGTAAATGTGGACGAGAAAAACATTTCTAGCTTAAAATTAGGACAGACGGTAAAAGTAACGGCACAAATTTTATCCGATAAAACATTTGAAGGAAAAATTACTTTTATTGCTCCAAAAGCAGATGGAAGCTTGAATTTCCCAGTGGAATTAGAAATTAAAAACAACAGCTCAAAAGACTTGAAAGCCGGAATGTATGGCACTGCCTATTTTGGAAGCGATCAAAAAGTGGAAGCTTTGGTGGCGCCAAGAACTGCTTTTGTAGGCTCCATCAGTTCAGGACAAATCTTTGTGATTAAAGACGGAAAAGTGACCTTGACAAAAGTAACTACGGGAAGAAGTTTTGGCGATTATATCGAGATCACTACCGGAATTGAAAAAGGAACTCCAGTTGTCGTTTCGGGCCAGATCAACCTTTCTGACGGAACAGCCGTACAAATTATCAAATAATTTAATTAGACTATAACGGATGAAAATTTCTGAAATATCAATAAAAAGGCCCAGTTTGGTCATCGTATTATTTACGCTGCTGACTTTGGGCGGTATATTCTCTTATATGGGATTAGGCTATGAGCTGGTTCCAAAATTTGAAGTAAACGTAATCACGGTACAGACAGTTTATCCTGGCGCTGCGCCCTCTGAAGTGGAAACGTCGGTGACCAAAGTAATCGAAGACGCCGTAGCTTCACTAGAAAGTGTCAAAAAAATCGAATCAAAATCGATGGAAAGTGTTTCTGTCGTGATGATTACGCTAAATACAGGAGCCGACGTCAACTTTTTATTGACCGATGCACAGCGTAAAATCAATGCCGTAATCAACGATTTGCCTGAAGATGCTGATCCGCCAAGTTTGAATAAATTCTCTTTAGACGATGTGGCGATCATGAACCTTTCGGTAACTTCTACGCTTACGGAGAAAGAGCTATATGACTTGCTTGACCAAAAAATTCAGCCTGTTTTTGCCCGTATCAACGGCGTGGCAAAAGTGGACATGGTTGGTGGTGAAGAACGTGAAATCCAAGTAAGTATCGATCCCGGAAAGCTAGAAGGTTATGGCCTTTCAATTTCACAAATCCAGCAGACCATTGCCAATTCCAACTTAGACTTCCCTACCGGAAGCGTCAAATCACGCGACAATCAAACCACATTGCGTCTTTCTGGCAAATTTAAATCTTTAGACGAATTAAGAAACCTGCCAATTACAACTCCCAAAGGCGTGATGATCCGTCTGAGCGATGTAGCTGATGTTCAAGACGGGATTAAAGACATCGAAAAAATTTCCCGCGTAAATCAGCAAAACACCATCTTGCTGCAAGTTTTCAAACAGTCAGATGCCAATGCCGTTTCTGTTTCTGAATTGGTGCGCCAAACCATCCAGACCATCGAAAAAGATTACAAACAGCAAGCAATCAAAGTAGATGTTGCGAGTGATTCCACCCAATATACCATCAATGCGGCGAATAACGTTATGTTCGATCTTGGGCTGGCCATTATGCTGGTGGGTTTCATTATGCTGTTCTTTTTGCACAGTTTGCGAAATGCGGCGATTACCATGATTGCGATTCCGCTTTCATTAATTGCCACTTTTATTGCACTTTCAGCTTTAGGATATACCTTGAACCTGATGTCTTTATTAGGACTTTCATTGGTTGTGGGGATTCTTGTCGATGACGCGATTGTTGTAATCGAAAACATCCACAGGCATATGGAAATGGGTAAAAACAAAGTACGTGCGGCTTATGATGGAGCTGCCGAAATTGGCTTTACAGTAACCGCGATTACTTTGGTCATTGTTGTAGTATTCTTGCCCATAGCCATGTCAACCGGATTAGTGGCTGACATTTTACGCCAATTTTGCGTTACTGTAATTATTTCCACATTACTGTCCTTATTAGTGTCATTTACAGTGGTTCCTTGGCTGTATTCCAGATTTGGACGAATAGAGCACATCAAAGAAACCTCCTTCTTCGGAAAAATTCTGCACGGTTTTGAAGCCGGATTAGATAAACTTATCGATTGGATCAGCGGCATTTTGAAATGGGCGTTAAAGAACTGGAAGAACAAGCTGGCCACACTCTTGATTACGATTGTATTGTTTTTCTCTTCGCTGATGCTTGTCGGAAAAGGCTATATCGGTACTGATTTCTTCCCAGGAAATGACAAAGGAGAATTTTACCTGCAATTTGAATTAGAAAAAGATGCTTCCATCGAACAGACCAACCTTCTTACTCAGAAAGCAGAAGCTTTTTTAGCAAAGAAGCCAGAAGTAGCAAAAATGATTACCACTATTGGCCAAGCTTCTGACGGAGCGATGGCTACAGGAAGCGGCACCAAGTACAAATCAGAAATTCAAGTATTTGTCAGCGAAGAACACCGCAAAATAGAATCGACAAAAGTATTTGCGGCAAAGTTGAAACGCGAGATGGAAAAAGTGCTTATTGGCGCCAAGATCAAAACGGTAAGCATCGGAATCATGGGTGCAGAACAAGCGCCATTGATGCTGACGGTCATCGCTTCGTCTCAAAAAGACGCGTTGGAATATGCCCGCAAAGCAGAAGCCCAGTTGAAAAAAATCTCTGGCGCCACCGAAATCAAATTGACTTCTGAAGACGGAAATCCAGAGATCAACGTTCAAGTAGATCGCGAAAAAATGAACTCGCTTGGCTTGAATGTGGCAACAGTGGGTATGACCATGCAAACGGCGTTCTCTGGAAACACAGATACTAAATTCCGATCTGGCGATACAGAATACGACATTAATATTCGTTACGATGAATTTGGCCGTGGCAATATTGAAGACGTCCAAAACTTGAAATTCACAAATCAAGAGGGCGAAACAATCCGTCTGGTACAATTTGCTGATATTTCATACAGTTCTGGGCCGTCATTAATTGAACGCAGGGATAAAACGCCTTCGGTATCGGTACAGGCTCAAGTTGTTGGAAAACCAGCCGGAACAATTGCGGAAGAATGGCAAGCTGAATTTGAAAAATTAGAATTAAAACCAGGAGTTTCGTTCAAATGGGGCGGAAACATGGAAAACCAGCAAGAAGGTTTTGGAACGTTAGGAATCGCATTACTAGCCTCAATTATATTAGTTTACTTTGTAATGGTCGCGCTGTATAACAACTTTGCCACGCCATTTATCGTATTGTTCTCCATTCCATTATCGTTCATCGGAGCGCTATTGTTCTTGGCATTGACAAACCAAACCCTTAATATTTTTACCATTTTAGGTATCATCATGTTGATTGGTCTGGTCGCCAAAAACGCAATTATGTTGGTCGATTTTGCCAACCACCGAAAAGAAGCCGGAGAAAACACATTTAACGCTTTGATTCAAGCCAACCACGCGCGTTTCCGTCCGATTTTGATGACGACAATTGCCATGGTTATCGGTATGATTCCCATTGCAATCGCCACAGGAGACGGAGCCGACATGAACAAAGGTTTGGCCATCGTAATTATCGGAGGCCTCTTGTCATCCTTGTTCTTAACGTTAATCATCGTTCCGGTAGTTTACTCGATATTTGACGGACTTGGAAGACGTTTCGGAAAAAATGAAGTCGTAAATTATGAAGAACTGATGGTTGAAGAATACACGCCTGCTGAAGTAAGCGAAGATGGCTTTACCATAAAACATAAAATTGAATAAATAAAAAACCTTTGGTTTAAAATCCCGATTGATTCACGTCAGTCGGGATTTTTTTTTGAGCCAAACGTCAGTTCGTCTAAAAACCCTTCAAAGTTCTTATTCAAACTTAATTTTGAAGTAAATATA
>NZ_RQVR01000020.1:0-36355 GCF_003865365.1 Flavobacterium macacae
TCAACCGAAACAGGTGGTCAATTTGAACTGGAATTGGGTGGTCAATTTGACCGTTTTTTCCAGTTCAACTATCCAATCAGGAATTTCATTTATGCTATTGAATGAAAAATCCAACGCCTTAAGATTGGTGAAGGTTCTTATTTCTTCTGGCATTTTAGTCAAATTCTCAGATGACAAATCTAGAATGAAAACTTCCATTGGAGATTTTATCACTTCAGAAATACTAGTGTACACTTTGTAACCATGAAGATTTTTTGCAGAAACAGACATTGTAACGGAATTATCTGAATGAGAAGACGCAAAATTGTCATCTA
Organism: Flavobacterium macacae; assembly: GCF_003865365.1. Lineage (GTDB taxonomy): Bacteria > Bacteroidota > Bacteroidia > Flavobacteriales > Flavobacteriaceae > Flavobacterium > Flavobacterium macacae. Next base: position 315 of record NZ_RQVR01000020.1, read on the forward strand.
AAATTAGTAATTCAGGCGTCTCCTTTTTGGTTTCGATTTTTTTGCCTTTAGATTGAGCTGCACAAAACTGGCAAGATGTAGCTACCGTATAAACGATTATTATTAATTTCATTGTATTTGTTTTAATATTTACAATCTTAAAAGATGACGCGGTACTTGATTATAGGTATGATTTTATCGTACTTATACAGCCTATCTGCATGACAAAACAATAAACAAACTGTTACCAAAAGTAAGTAAAAAGAGTACAAACTGCCTAGTGCTTTTAACTATTTTGCTGGAATGGATGGGTTCTGGCTCTTGGGTTTCGAGTCTTGTGTTTTCTGCCACCCCAGAGAAAGGGAAGGCCACAGCTGCATATTGGGAGACCAAAATAGTTTCCTATATATCGCTTTGCCCATTCATCCGTAAAATCATTTCTGCAATGGCCTCTGTCTCTGCACTTGAAAATATAGGCTTGAAATAACTTACATAATTGAGAAGCTCGCCTGCGGCAAGCACCTTCACATACTGGAATTCCTCTTTGGGCCTTGTGCCGGCAAGCACGATCAGATTCCTGATCGGTATTTTTTTATCGCCCCAGTGGTGCCCGTCCAAACGCAAGCGGTAATTGCTCCTTTTATTATTCAATAGGTAAAATAATGCAAAGTTCGCCCTCCTGACCTGTGCTACGGGGGAACGCAAGCTTGCATTTTCTAATGATTCTTCACTCCAGTTTTTTGTCTCAATCAGGAAGATACCCGACGGCGCCACCAGTATGTGATCCATCTGCACCGACTTTATGAAATCATTCTCCTGCCTGTTGTGTATTGCGGGAGAAAATGACCTGTTGAAATCATTGATCAGGAAAAAATCGTCCGACAGCGCTTCGAGTGTCTTGGCTACTTTTTGCTCTCCCAGGGCGCCATAGATATAATTGCTGCCTTCTTTTATTATCTCATTCTTTCGGTCAAGTTCTGAGAGGGGATTTTTCACGCTCTGCCTCGCCGCCTCTTCAAAATCTGAAGCTATAAATCGGCTGCGATTGCTTTTAAGCTGGAAGTCTTCAACAAGTCCGCCCAGTGCCCTGTCGACTTCAGTATCAAAATTGTGTTCCTTTCGCTTTATTTCTACCGTACGCCTCCAATCGCTCACGACACTGGCCAGCTTTTTAAAAAGGTTTGTGCCGGTGCTGCTTTTCGAGACAGCAAGTTGTTCTTTTAAAAGATCAATTTCGGCTTTTAATTTTTCCGTTGCCTGCTGTCTTTGTATTTCTATAGCGAGTTCTAATTCCGGCAGCTCTCTATCGAGGCTGTTTTTTTCTTCGCGAATCAGGCTTTCATGCTGTCGAATCAGATGCTGTCTGGAATTCGCATATGATTTTTGGAAATCAATTACCTCTTTCAGCGACTTAAAATCATGCACGCCGTTTTTCTCCAAATGTGATTTCAGAGCTGTCAGTGAACCGATTTTGTTGTATGTCCTGCACATGATTTTAGGGTTGCTGGCTGTTTTGTTAGTCGCTATTGGTCGTCGAATTTTAATACTTTAATAGTATAGAGGGTTTCAAACCAAATTCAGCGCCATTTTCGGATTTCCAAATTTTATCAAATATAAATCAAAATCCATTAAGCCAAATTCTCGAATTCGTTGTTGAAGCTGTTGGCTAAAATACGTTAATTGTCTGTAATCAATAAAAATATTCAAGTTGATTTAAAAAGTTTAGAAATTTCCATTGTTCGTAATTACGACGGGGCAAAGTCTTAAAGTCTATAATGAAATAAGACCTCATTCAAGTTGTGATTACGTAACCCCAAATCAGGCGCATCTACAATCAGAGTATTTATCTAAAAGATGGAAAAATTACAACAAGAGAATCAACATTTAAAACAGCTGTATAGTTGATTTAGGATTAAAATTTATAGTTGTATAACTATATCAGGATTTATTTATTAATCTGTATAGCTAAATCAGGACGAGACATATAGCTAAATTAGGACGAGACAGTATAGCAAGTTTAGGATTAAAAATTATATTTGTATAGCTAAAGCAGGATTAATTTAATAACCTGTATAGTTATTTTAGGACGGGTCACCTTGCACCTTCAAGCACAGATAAGGCATAGATAAAGCATAGATAGTGTATGGGGAGTGTATGAAAACAATTATGTAAAACAGAAGGCACTCGGGAATACGTACAAAAAAAACAGCGCCTCAAGAAAGACAACAGTCCCTTTGGATGAGGATCGCAATTGGCAATAACGTCAGAAGTAAAGCGCGACTCAAGGTCGCGCAGAAACAGGAGTGTTGGAAAACGCCTCCTCTATTCTATTGGGGTCGATCAGGTCAGATTCGATAACGTGCTTTAGGTTTTCGCCTCGCACGGTCACTTTTAATTTATCCGTAGAAATAAAAGTAATGACTTCCACGGGCTTTCCCTGGTACTCGCAGTGGTAAACAGAGGTATTGCGGACAGCAACCGCCTTTTTTATAATCGTCAAGGTCCCGAGCGGTTTGACATTGATTTCAGAATCAGAAAGGGTCAGGATCGTTTCGGGCTCCAAATAAGGGACACCGTCGATAGTATAATTTTGCGACTTGAAAATACTGGCACCGTTAGATTGGGAATAGCCCAGCGCGGCGGCCAAAAGCAGCACGGACGTAAATAATTTTTTCATGACCATTTGTTTTACGTCGGAAACCGGGGGAATTGTCCGATAATTGGAGGCAAGGTATAAATTCAAACAGTGCGCCCTATTACACTTTTTTAAGATTAGATTGCCTGATTCCTATAATTCAGGTCGGTTCTCAAATACCAGGCGTTGTTTTTAATCCCCAATTAAGTAGGAACTGTCGGCAGTTACGAAGAGTAAAACAGGCCCCAAAGGCGCTATTGCAGCTATGCAAACCCAGCAGTGAAATGCCCGTTGCTGCAAAGAAAAAATCCCGAGCGCTCGCTCAGGATTTTATAGTGATGGAAAGAAAGGCTACTTCCCTTTTCTTCGATCTCTTTCGGTCTTGATCAGGTTCAGTTCCCGGCTGGTTTGGCCGGCAACAGAAGTATTTTCTTCTGCCCTTCTGATCAGGTACGGCATCACGTCGCGGACCGGCCCAAAAGGTAGGTATTTCGCCACATTGTATCCGTTGGCCGCTAAATTATAGCTGATATTGTCGCTCATACCGTACAGTTGCCCAAACCAAACGCGCTCATCCCCTTTCTCGATTCCGTTTTGGCGCATCAGCTGCATCAGTTTATACGAGCTGTCTTCATTGTGGGTTCCGGCAAAAAGGGCCATCTTCTCCAAATGCTCCACCATATAGAGCACGGCAGCGTCATAATTGATGTCCGTCGCTTCCTTTGAAATGCAAATTGGCGACATATATCCTTTTTCTGCCGCACGCTTGTTTTCTTTTTCCATATAAGCACCGCGGACCAGCTTCATCCCGATATAAAAGCCTTCTTCTTTGGCAATTTCATGTACCGTTTTCAAATAATCCAGTCGGTCCCAGCGGTACAGCTGCAGCGTATTGAAAACAATCGCTTTCTGCTTGTTATACTTGCGCATCATGTCCAAGACCACGTTATCCGCAGCATCCTGCATCCAGCTTTCCTCGCCGTCGATCAGCAGCGCAACGTCTTTTTCATGGGCTGTTTTACAGATCAGGTCAAAACGCTCCAAGACGCGGTGCCATTCCGTCGCTTCTTCCACCGAAAGTGTTTTTCCTTCGCCTAATTTTTCATACAGCTCAAACCTGCCGATGCCCGTGGGCTTAAAAACGGCAAACGGAATCGCTTGTCTTTCTTTAGCAAATTCAATGGTTTTCAAGGTCATGTCAAGCGCAAAATCAAACTGCTCCTCTGCCTCTTTTCCTTCCACAGAATAATCCAAGACAGACGAAACGTTGCCTTTCGTGTACATTTTGTCCACCACAGAAAGGCAGTCTTCCTCGTTCACCCCGCCGCAGAAATGGTCAAAAACCGAAGCCCTGATCAAGCCTTCCACCGGCAGGTGTGCCTTCAGCGCAAAATTGGTAACCGCAGTCCCAATGCGCACCAGCGGTTCCGATGCAATCATTTTAAAAAGAAAATAAGCCCTGTCAAGTTCCGTATCGCTTTTTAACGCAAAAGCCACTTGTGTATTATTGAAAATCTTTTCCATTAGTGTGTTTAATAATACCGCAAATATAATTACTCATTTGCGATTTTTTCTTAAAAAATGCCTTATTTTGCCTTTCAAAATTAAGTTTTTCAGTAAGAGCGAAATGCTGGGGCATTTCCAGCAGTCGCAATTCCCGCTGCAGCCGCTCGCTTTGCTTTTTCTGGCGCAAAAGCAAGAGCTCAGGCAACGGCAGCATCGGGGCTATTGGAGAAGCCATTTGATTTTTTAGAAGGTTCGGTCCCGGCCGTTGTCGATAAGCATTGTCTTTACATCAGTACGGCAGTACAGAAGTATCCATAAATGAGGGCCAAAAAGCAACAAAAACACTATAAAATGAACACGATCCAAGCCAACGGATATCCAATACATTTCAATGAAAAGGGCTATTCAGAATTAAATAAGTTTCTTTCAGAAAACAAATATTCAAACATTTTCATCTTTGCCGACAGCGGCACAAACGAACAGTGCCTCCCTGTTTTCCTTCCAAATCTGGAAACCGATCTGGCCATTGAAATCATCGAATTTGAAGCAGGCGAAGAAAACAAAAACATCGAGACCTGCATCGAGCTTTGGAAAGTGCTGACCGAATTAAAAGGCGACAGGAAAAGTCTGGTCATCAATGTGGGCGGTGGCGTCGTTACCGACCTAGGCGGCTTTGTGGCTTCCACCTTTAAAAGGGGAATTGATTTCATCCATGTTCCTACTACATTGCTAGCCATGGTGGACGCTTCTGTAGGTGGAAAAAACGGCGTGGATTTAGGCAGCTTGAAAAACCAGGTCGGGGTCATCAATGTGCCAAAAATGGTCTTGGTCGACACCCAGTTTTTAGAAACATTGCCGCAAAACCAGATGCGTTCAGGCCTGGCGGAGATGCTCAAGCACGGACTGATCTATGATAAAAAATATTGGAACCTGTTCTCCGACTTAAACAACTTAAATACAGACGATTTAGATGTTTTAATTCACCAATCTGTTGAAATTAAAAACAGCATCGTGATGCAGGACCCGACAGAAAATGGCATCAGAAAAGCATTGAATTTCGGGCATACCTTGGGACACGCTATCGAAAGTTATTTCCTGGAAAACGATACTAAGGCCACGCTGCTGCACGGCGAAGCGATTGCGGCCGGAATGATTTTAGAAGGGTACATTTCCTTTAAAAAAGAATTGATTGCTGAAAGTGATTACCTGGAAATAAAAACCGTCATCAATAGTATTTTTGACAAGATTATTTTCGAAGAAAAAGACCTCGCCCCGATACAGGAATTGCTGGTTCACGACAAGAAAAACGAATACGGAACGATTCAATTTGCTTTGCTTGATGGCATCGGAAATATAAAAATCAACCAAATTGCTGAAAACGAACTGATTATTGATGCTTTTTTAGATTATAATTCTTAATTATTTTTTAATAGAAATCATTGCATATCCGTTAGATTATTTTTTACATTTGCGCCAATGAAAATAAACCAAAATCCATCTCTTTATTTATTTTGCGACTGCGAAAACAATAAGTATTATCAGCACTTACTGAAAATTCTGTGTTCGATTAAAAGCATCATGGTTTTTGATATTTTTTTATATTCAAATACATACCAAGAAAAGTTACCGATCATTTATGCAAATATTAGGGTTTGAATTTTAGCTAAAAAATAATTTTTACTATATTTAAACTTAAAATACTGACAAATAAATGAATACAAAATATTCTGATCTAATAAATCAAACATTCTATTTCCCACAAGAAGAGTTCAAGCTTAACAAAGACAACCTTTTGTTCCACAACATTGATTTGATGAAAATCGTGGAACAATATGGCACGCCTTTGAAATTCACATACTTGCCACAAATTTCTAACAACATCAACCGCGCAAAAGGCTGGTTCAGGAAAGCAATGGAAAAAAACAAGTATGATGCGAAGTATTTTTACTGTTATTGCACTAAAAGCTCTCATTTTGAATTCATTATGAACGAGGCTTTTAAAAACAATATCCACATTGAGACTTCTTCTGCGTTTGATATCAATATTGTAGAAAATTTACTTGAAAACGGAAAAATCAACAAAAGCACCTATGTAATCTGCAATGGTTTTAAAAGAGACCAATACATTACAAACATTGCCCGCTTGATCAATAACGGACATAAAAATACCATTCCGATCATTGACAATTACGAAGAATTAGATTTGCTTCAGGCAGAAATTCCGGGTAAATTTAAAATCGGAATTCGAATTGCTGCTGAAGAAGAACCTAAATTTGAATTTTATACGTCTCGTTTGGGAATTGGATATAAAAACATAGTGAGCTTTTATAAAAAACAGATTCAGGAAAACCCAAATCTGGAATTGAAAATGCTCCACTTCTTCATCAACACCGGAATCAACGATACTTCGTATTATTGGAACGAGTTGGTGAAATGTATAAAAGTGTATATTGCCCTGAAAAAAGAATGCCCCACTTTAGACGGCTTGAACATTGGGGGCGGTTTCCCGATCAAAAATTCTTTGGCTTTTGAATTCGATTACCAGTACATGATTGACGAAATCTTGAACCAGATTAAAATTGCTTGTGACGAAGCTGAAGTGGATGTTCCAAACATCTTTACTGAATTTGGATCATTTACTGTTGGAGAAAGCGGCGGTGCGATCTACCAAGTTTTATATCAAAAACAACAAAACGACAGGGAGAAATGGAACATGATTGACTCGTCTTTCATTACCACGCTGCCAGATACTTGGGCGATCAACAAGCGTTTTATCATGCTTGCAGTGAACCGCTGGAACGATACGTATGAAAGAGTGCTTCTGGGCGGCATGACTTGCGATAGCGATGATTATTACAATTCTGAGCAAAACATGAATGCCATCTATCTTCCAAAATACAGCAAAGAAAAACCGTTGTATATTGGCTTTTTCAACACAGGAGCCTATCAAGAAACAATTGGCGGTTACGGTGGCTTGCACCACTGCTTGATTCCACAGCCAAAGCACATTTTGATTGACCGCGATGAAAATGGGATTTTGGCTACAGAAGTATTTTCGGAACAGCAAAGCTCTGAAGACGTATTAAAAATATTAGGTTACAAACAAAAATAATTTGCATCTTGGCAATTTAAAATTTGAAAATAGTAGTAATATTGCCAAATAGAAAACATAAATAATCCCGCGATTCAAATATTATTTGAACCATCAAGTTATAAATTTTTAAAAACAAAATAATGAGTAAAGGACCAATCAGTCAGTTTATTGAGAAGTATTATTTGCATTTCAATTCTGCAACAGTAGTAGACGCAGCTAAAGCTTATGAAGAGCAATTGCAAAACGGTGCGAAAATGATGGTGACTTTGGCCGGTGCAATGAGTACTGCTGAAATTGGAAAAATCTTCGCAGAAATGATCAGACAGGATAAAGTTCAAATTATTTCTTGTACAGGTGCCAATCTTGAAGAAGATATCATGAACCTTGTTGCGCATTCTCACTATGAAAGAGTTCCAAATTACAGGGACTTAACACCACAGCAAGAATGGGATTTGATGGAAAGAGGATTAAACCGTGTAACAGATACTTGTATTCCAGAGCACGAAGCATTCAGAAGATTGCAAAAACACATCTATAAAATTTGGAAAGATGCTGATGATGCAGGTGAAAGATATTTACCACATGAATTTATGTACAAAATGTTGCTTTCAGGTGTTCTTGAAGAATATTACGAAATTGACTTAAAAGATAGCTGGATGTATGCAGCAGCAGAAAAAAACTTGCCTATTATCGTTCCAGGATGGGAAGATAGCACAATGGGAAATATTTTTGCTTCTTATGTAATCAAAGGAGAACTGAAACCTTCAACGATGAAATCTGGAATTGAATACATGACATTCCTTGCTGACTGGTATTCAAAAAACAGCAGCAATGGTGTTGGTTTCTTCCAAATTGGCGGTGGAATTGCTGGAGATTTTCCAATCTGCGTGGTACCAATGTTATACCAAGATATGGAAATGCACGACGTACCATTCTGGAGTTATTTCTGCCAGATTTCTGATTCCACTACAAGTTATGGTTCGTATTCAGGAGCTGTCCCGAATGAAAAAATTACTTGGGGTAAATTAGATATCAAAACTCCGAAATTCATTATTGAGTCAGACGCTACCATCGTGGCGCCATTAATTTTTGCCTACCTATTAGACTTATAATAAAATTGTATGAAAAGAATTATTGTAGATTATTCTAAACTAACCAATGAAATCTTGACATTGCTTGTTGAGAGATTCCCTGACGGGTATGACGACTCAAATATCATTCGTTTCAGAAATGCAAAAGACGAAATGATCGAGGCTGTTGAAGTCCGCACTGAAGACACTATTTATTTAGTAAAAGTGAGTACGAAATTGGCAAGCAGAATTGAAAATTTCGACGAAGACGACGATTTAGATGACGTTGTTGTACCAATCGATGCCATCAAAGGACTTGACCTGGATGACGATATCGATGATGACGAAGAAGAAGAAAAAGAAGAAAAAATCGAGTTGGACGACGAAGATGACGAAGACAGAGATGTAAATGACATCGCGGATGAAGAAGACGATGAAGAAGAAGATTAATTCTTGCAGATAAAAAAGGGGACTCCAATTGGAGTCCCCTTTTTATTTAAGACAAAGATTACAACACAGTTATAAGAATGAATTTGGTCGGTTTTATTTGAATTACATCGGTTTTACAGATTAGATAAGAAATTATTCTATATTTTTATCTCAACCAAAACCAAACCTGATGCTTTTTTTTAACTCAAAACACAACCGATGCCAAGAGTGGTTTGACTTCAAAGTATTAATTGCTCTGAATGTAATTTTTCTGCTTTGGAGTTTATCAGTATTGGGCATTTATTTAAAAATGGCAACAATAACGCGAGGTTTCAAATTTGTAATTCCAATAGCCTTGCTCCTATTTATTTTTAGCCTATTCTCAAAAAAAAAAATCAATCGTAAAAAAGGAACTGCATTATTCTTATTTGTTTTTACTTTATTTCTAATCGTAAAAATTATAGATATGTCGCAAGGAACAAAATATTTCTCTGTTATTAAATTATAAATACCTTTCCTCAAAAATCTTTTGATGGTGTTTCTGATGCCCGATAATAATTACTCCCAAAGCACGAACAGAAATCTCGAAGCCAGAAGCCGTTCCAGTTCTAAGCAAAGCCTCTTCATTGAACGTCTTGAACAAATGAATGGTAGATTGCCTTAAAAGCGTTAATTCGGTCAATAAATCACGAATACTTCTTTCACTGCCGCCCGCATTTAATGCATAATCATTTTCTTCAAAACCTGGCAGGGGCGTTTTGTCATTTCTGGCAATTCGCAACGCTCTGTAAGCAAAGATTCGTTCAGAATCCATCAGGTGCTGCAAAATATCCTTGATTGTCCATTTGCCTTCCACATAACGGTAATCGTATTTATCCATCGGAATATTTTGAACAAACCGAATCAAATCGTGAACGGAGATTTCTAATTCTTCAAGCAAATCTCCATCGGAAACGTGCGCGACATACGAAGCATAAAAAGGAGCAAACTCTGTGTTTGCCAATTGACTTATTTTCATTTTAAGCGGAATTTCTACTAGCGTTAATATTTCCAAAAAGCGAACGCATTACGATTTTTTCATAAACTTTTACAAGTTCTTCATCGCGATTCTCGTTAGCATTCAGTTCGTTAATTTTTGACAATGCATATTGCTGTATTGTCAAGAGAGGCAAGACGATCTGTTCTCTCATTTGAATAGAAGCTTTACCATCTGGATAGTTTTCCATCAAGGTTTCAAAGCCTGAAATTTTCAATAAAAGTCGTTTTGTTTCTTTAAATTCATTGAAGATAATTTCCCAAAATTCACCAAATTCTTCATCTTCTTTCATATACGCAGTCAACGGAAAAAATGATTTTGCCAAAGACATCATGCTGTTTTCAATTAGCGTTTTAAAGAATAAAGAATCGTTGTAAAGCTTTTGGATTTTATCCCAATTTCCATTTTCTTCAAAATGTTTCAAAGCCGTTCCGACACCAAAAAATCCCGGAACATTCTGCTTCAATTGACTCCAAGCTCCCACAAACGGAATTGCTCTCAAATCCTCAAAATCCAATGTATCAGATTTGCTTCTTTTTGAAGGACGGCTTCCGATATTGGCTAGAGAATAGTATTTCAAAGCGCTTCTTCGCTCTAAATAGGGAATGAATTTCGGATGGTTCTTGAAATTTGAATATTCTTGATAGCTTACATTCGACAATTCTTCCAAAATTTCTTTTTCAGAATCAGAAAGCTTGTTGTCGCCTTTGTAAAAAACTTGATTGGCAACGCCAGCGCTCAACAGATTTTCTAAATTAAAACGGCACGAATCTAAGGTTCCAAAATTGGAACTGATGGTCTGGCCTTGAATTGTGATCTGGATTTCTTTATTTTCAATGTCTGGTCCAAGCGAAGCATAGAATTTATGCGTCTTTCCCCCTCCTCTGGCTGGCGGTCCGCCACGTCCGTCAAAGAAAATGACTTCCACATCATATTTTCTGGAAATTGCCGTAAGCGCTTCTTTTGCTTTGTAAATGCTCCAGTTAGCCATCAAGTAACCGCCGTCTTTGGTTCCGTCAGAAAAACCAAGCATAATTGTCTGCTTGCCATTTCTTCTTTTCAAATGCTCAAAATATTTTGCATTAGAATAAAGCATATCCATAATCTTCTCGGCATTATGCAAATCTTCAACCGTTTCAAAAAGCGGTACGATATCCACCGTAGGATTCTCCCAACCGCACAATCCAAACAAAGCATAAGTTTCTAAAATATGCTGTGCGCTTTGCGTATTGCTGATGATATACCGGTTGGCGCCATATTCACCATTATTTTCTTGAATCGTTTTTATTGCATAAATGGAATCAATTGTTGATTTTGCATTCTCATCTTCAAATAGTTCAGCAGTCAAATTTGATTTCGCATCCATCAAAACATTCAAACGTTCTGATTCGCTTAAATTGTCATAATTTTCAGGATAAACATTCAGATTTTCCTCTTTTGCCACTTTTTCAATTTCATCAAAAACGCCATCGTGAATCTTGCTGTTCTGGCGTACGTCAAGCGTTGCGAAGTAAAATCCGAAGAGATTTACCTTATTGATAAACTTATCCAAATCATCCAAATACAAGGATTGGTGATTGCTGATGATTCGTTCCCTGATTTGCATTAAAGTCGCTTTCATTTCGTCAAGCGTAATATATAGCTCTCCTTTCGAGTAAAAAACCGAGCGGTAAATTTTATGTTCTAATTCCGTCCAAATCGTGTCAACACCAGCAAAGGTAAGCTTTCGCTTCAATTGACGGATATCATTGTAGTAACATTTTAAAATAGATGTTCGAAGCCTGTCAGTCACTCTCAACGTGATTTCATTTGTCACAAACGGATTCCCGTCGCGGTCGCCACCTGGCCAGAAGCCGAAATTGATAATTTGATTCTGTAACAGTTCCCCTGCAAAAACATTCTTCTGGAAGTATTGCATTATGTTTCCGGCCGTTTCATAAAAAACGTTCTCCAGATACCACGTCAAACTTACCGCTTCGTCAAAAGGAGTCGGTTTGTCTTTTTTGATAAAAGGTGTTTTCCCCAATTGAGCTAATAATTCCTTGATTCTTTTTAAATCATTTGCCGTAATTGATTCCTCTAAATCAGTGATAATTCCCAGAACCGAACCGGGGTAAAACTGCGTTGGATGCGCTGTCAAAACCGTTCGGATCTTAAAATCCTCAAAGAAACTCTTTAACTCAGGCATCCTGTTTTTAGATTCTGCTCTTTCTTTGGTGTTTCGGACAGAATTGGCGCCGTCTAAATTATTTATGATCGCAAATGCCGAATCTTCAATGGCATCAAAAAGCACGATTTGCCTCTCCACGTATTGAATGAAGCGAAACATCAAGTCAATTTTTTCTTGTTCAGAAGCGCTATCCAGGTATTTTTCAGAAAAAAAATCAAAAATCTGCTGTGGCTTCCATTCATTTTTGAACCCTGATTCACAAACTTCGGCAAAAAGTGGCAACATAATTCCGGTATTTCCAACATTATCAAACGGAAGCGTGATCAGCATACTGTTGTAAATCTGATATTTAGAAGCCACATGCTCTTCAAATCTTTCGAGTTTTGGGGAAGTGTACATTTTTTTTAATTTTTGCCTTAAATTAATAAAAAACCCTCATGTTTTCACAAGAGGGTCTTAAAATACTTTATAAAAATTACTATAAATCTTTAAAAATGGTATGCATCAAACGTTTTTTATCATTGATGCTTTCATCAAGAGAAATCATCGTTTCTGTTCTGTAAACTCCCTCGATATCATCAATCATAAAGATGACTTCTTTGGCGTGTTTTGTATCCATGGCGCGGATTTTACAGAAAATATTGAATTTACCCGTAGTTACATGAGCAACCGTTACGAACGGAATTTCATTGATTCTCTCCAAAACGAATTTGGTTTGAGAAGTATTATGAAGAAAAACACCGACATATGCGATGAATGAATATCCTAATTTTTCATAGTTTAAAGTCAATGAAGAACCCATGATAATCCCAGCCTCTTCCATTTTCTTAACCCTCACGTGCACTGTTCCAGCAGAAATCAGCAATTTTTTTGCGATATCTGTAAAAGGGACTCTTGTGTTGTCAATCAGCATATCCAATATCTGATGGTCAACTTCATCTAAACGAAACTTATTCATAAATTATAGTTTGTAATTGTTTTCTAAATCTGGGTACAAAAAAAATATTTTTTTTTCAATAAAAAAAGCAATTTCTTAAAGAATTGGCAAACCATTAACAATTTTAACATTATCTCCTAAATAAAAATCAAAATTTTGACCAATTTTCGGAATGTTGGTTTTACCGTCAGAATATACCTTTTCTTCTGCATCAAATTCAAAGTGTCCTAAATTTTCATTCAAATCTCCAATATCGGCAAGCGTTGCGACAAATTCAATCTGCTTTCCAACAAGGACTTCCTTAAATTGAATTGCAAAATTCGTAATAATTTGTCTATTATCATAGTTAATTTTGATATTTTTATAAATGAAATCATAAAAAATTGGTTTATTCTGCGGAATATGAAAGTATTCATCAGTTTTATCGCAAACTATATCGTTTTCGTTAATGTATTTCAAACCCGATAATAAAGCTATAAAAATATATTTCCGAGTAATTTCTCGATCGTAATCACCTTGAAAATGACCTGCTTCAAATAAAACGGTAGGAGTTTCTAGATACGTAAAGGTATCTCCAACACAATTTAAGTTAAATCCGTCGTCAAAACGTCCTACTTGGCCCGGAATAAGCGCTTGCAAAACATCATTCATCGCCACAATCACACACATTGCCTTTTTTCGAACCTCATTCAACGCTCTGCTCTCATCAAATGACGGCGCCAAAAAAGAAACTGTAGCTGAGTTATTCGTGTCACCAGAGGCAAAAATAGTTCGCTGGTCGTGCAGATTGTAACAAAAATCAGGCTTGAACTCAGCATGTATTCTTCTCAATAACTGGCTTTCAGGTTGCGAAAGCGTTTGAAAATCTCGGTTTAAATCCACTTCATTCGCATTAACACGCGTATAATTCTTTGCTCCGTCGGGATTCAACATCGGAATACAATAAAATGTAAAGTGATTCAAAAGCTTTTCAGCCCATTCACTTTCACTATTCAACAGCTTTAATAAATCAAAAAGCGCTTTTGTAGTCGTGCTTTCATTTCCGTGCATTTGCGACCAAATCAATATTTTTATTTTTCCAGTTCCAATTATATAAGAATGGATATCCTTTCCTTCGACCGATTTCCCAACAACATTTAAGTTGTTATTTTTATTCAAAGTATTTAAAATCGGGTGAATATTTTCAAGTGTAATATATCTTCCAAACAAAGCTTCTTCTTTACTTTCAAGGAATAGTTTTTCGAAATCCATCGGTTAAAATTTAGATTTACAAAAGTAAACAACTTAATAATTACAATTGTAAACAAGAAATTTTCCTTTGGAATTTACGAATGTAAACAAGCTTTTGGTTTTCTTTAATACACTTTTGTAAATTACATTACTACTTCATTTTCACGAAATTAAAATACTTATAATCAATGATTTAAATAAACTTACTTAAAGTTAATTATACAGCTATTATTAAGTTTACAACTGTAAATTTGATTGTTCTTAGTAATATGTTTACATTTGTAAAACACTTTAAAGCGAAACACAATTTACAATGGTAAACATCGAAGAATTTATAAAACGACTTGAAAAACTCTTGGACTATTACGGCTTGACCGCTTCTTCTTTTGCCGATAAAATTGGCGTCCAGCGTTCGAGCATGTCTCATCTCCTATCTGGCAGAAACAAACCGAGCTTGGATTTTATTTTAAAAATTACCGAGTTTTTTCCGGAAGTGGATTTGTATTGGATTTTAAACGGCAAAGGAAATTTTCCAAAGAGTGATATATCCGAAAAACAAAATGAGCCTGTTTTAAGAATGGAAAATATTCCGAATGACTTATTTAGAACTTCAAGCGCCGAAGGTTCTGATTTAAAAACAGAAAGTCCGAAAACAGAGCAGAAAAGTAGTTATATAGGAAATGTAGAAAAGATTGTCATGTTCTACTCTAACGGCACATTTAAAGAGTACAAGCCCGAATAAAACTGCATAAAAAAAGGAAAACCTTAATTCCAATGAAATCAAGGCTTTCCAAACCAATAAAACAAACACAAAAAATTAATATCAAAAAAATGTACTTTTTGACGGTCGTTGTAGCTTGCAAGCGATTAAACGCTCTTAATTCTATTTACGATCAGAAGTTCGCTTTGGTTTTAAAATGGCCAACAAATATTTTTATTGCTTCTTGTTCGATTAAATCTTCCAAAATATTTTACATTTGAATAAAATTTTTCACGTGTTTAAGAAACTTTTCAGCTACATCATTCCAGTAAATATCCACAAGCAGAATTCTTCGATCAGCAAGAATATTGAAATTACCTGGGCAAATGGCGAATTGGTTTTAGATTCAAAAAACACCAATTACTCTTATGGAAGCCTGCAAAGAATTTTGAGAAAAGGTTTAAAAAGTATTGGATTTGAAAGAGTTTTAAAAATGCAAAATATTCTGGTTCTTGGCGTTGCAGGCGGTAGCGTAATTAAAACTTTAAGTGAAGAAATTAAGTTTAAAGGAAAAATAACGGGCGTTGAAATTGATTCCGAAATTATTAAAATCGCCAATTCCTACTTTCATTTGGATAAAATTGAAAATCTTGAAATTGTAATTGACGATGCTTTTGAGTTTGTTTTAAAAACCAAAGAAAAGTATGATTTGATCATTATTGATATTTTTCAAGATACCACCATGCCCAATTTTTTATTTGAAGAATTCTTCCAAAACCGCACTTGTTTTCTTTTAAAAGAAAAAGGCGTTATTTTATTCAACACGATGTGCCTTTCTGAAAAAGAAAATAGTCGGAACAAAAAATATTTAGAAAATGTAAACTCTGAATTATTTTTGGCAAGAACCATTCCGCGTGTGGAAGATCATAATGAACTGATTATTTTAGAGCGAAAATAATTTGAGGAAAATTTCAAGCTATTGCCGACCTAAAAAAGCATTTCCTCCTTACCTTTATAATTCAATTTTATAAAGATGCCTGAATTACAACTACTTTCCTCCGCTTATTTCGAAGACTATAAAAAATCACTAAAAACCAATTTTAAAGAAGCTTTTAGCTCCATCCAATCAAAACCGATGGATTCTGATGCTTTCAAATATTACAATTCGATTGCCGTGGCCTATTCATCTCGAATCGAGGGCGAAAAAATGGAGGCCGAAGAGTATTTAAAACACAAATCACTTTCCATTGAATTATCAGAATATTTGGTTGAAAGACCAGATGATTTATACGAAGCGTATCTTTTTGCCCAAAAGGAAAAACTGAAATTCGATAATTTTTTCAAAGCCCATTCCATTCTTTCAAAAAGTTTGCTTCCAAAAGACCAACAAGGAAGGATGCGTTTTGGACAGAAAGCAATTTCTACTAAAAAAGACGGAAAAATCACGTATGAGGCGTGCCAAGCGTCAGATATCCCTGCAGAATTCAGAAAGTTATTTGAAGATATTGATTACTTATTGAAAAAAGAATTAACCCTTGAAGAAAGCTTTTATTATGCTTCTTACATTCATTTGGTATTTGTGAAAATTCATCCTTTCAATGACGGAAATGGCCGTTCTGCAAGGCTTTTAGAGAAATGGTTTCTATCCCGAAAATTAGATATTGCCGTCTGGAGCATCAATTCTGAAAAATATTACCACGACCATTTATCTGAATATTATAAAAATCTTGAATACGTCGGATTTTTTTATGAGAATTTGGATTATGGCAAAGCGAATGCTTTTTTAGGAATGTTGGCGGAAGCGGTCGCGTATGAATAGCTACAGCATCCTCCTTGCCTTTTCTAAATCTTCAATGGTATCAATTCCGATGCCGAGGTGCGTGGTTTCTACCATTTTGATTTTCTTTCCATATTCCAAATAACGAAGCTGTTCTAATTTTTCAGAAGCTTCCAAAGATTTCATCGGAAGACTGTAAAAATCCAACAAAGCTGGTTTTCTGAAAGCATAAATCCCGATGTGCTGAAAATAACGAACGCCTGCATTTTCTTCTCTTGGATACGGAATCACTGAACGTGAAAAATACAACGCCAAACCGTTTTGATCTACAATAACTTTCACATTATTTGGGTTGGCAATTTCTTCCTTGTCTTTTATTTCGCGCATCAGCGAAGCCAAATCAATTTGGTGCGTTTCGTCATTTTTAAAAACTTCCAGCAATTTTTCAAGCGGCTCTTTGTTGATAAACGGTTCGTCGCCTTGCACATTTACTACAATATCCACTTCTAAATCTTGTACCGCTTCAGCAATTCTGTCGCTTCCTGATTCGTGTTCTTTTTTGCTCATAATGGCTTTTCCGCCGTTATTTACAATTTCATTAAAAATCAAATCAGAATCAGTTACCACAAAAACATCATCAAATAAATGGGTTGCAACAGCCGATTCATACGTTCGAAGAATGACTGTTTTTCCACCTAAATCTTGCATTAGTTTAGCCGGAAATCGTGTGGATGCGTAACGTGCGGGAATGACTGCGGTTATTTTCATTGAGAAAGTTTCTGAGTTTGAAAGTGACAAAGTTACAAAGTTTGAGTTTGGTTAGAAATTTTTGTAAATTAATTTTGTTGATGATTGATTTTTTAAAGTCGTTGCTTCTTTTAAATCAAATTTTATATAAGTCTGGTTTATTTTTACATCATAAACTTCCACTTTATTTTTTGAAAATGTTAATATATTTTTTAAACAATCTTCTTGTTCAACAAATATATCTCTGTCATACCTTTTTATAAAGCCACATTCTACTTGATCAATTATTATTAAATCTCCATCAGAAACTTCATAATACAAATTTTCAAATTCGCCATATTTATCTTCAATTTCCATAGAAATAAAGCAGAAATATAGAAACGAAAAAATTCCTATTACAAAAACAATAATGCTTATTAATATTATATGAATTTTTCTCATAGTTTACTCCTCCAAAAAACTCTCATCTTTAAAACCAATCAAGTAC
The DNA here is from genome assembly GCF_003865365.1 of Flavobacterium macacae. Taxonomy (GTDB): domain Bacteria; phylum Bacteroidota; class Bacteroidia; order Flavobacteriales; family Flavobacteriaceae; genus Flavobacterium; species Flavobacterium macacae. The sequence goes on from NZ_RQVR01000020.1 coordinate 18,112, forward strand.
AATTTGTCTTTTGCCCTGGTAATCGCGGTATAAAGCCAGCGAATATAATCTCTGTCAATGCCGTTTGGCAAATAAGGCTGTTCTACAAAAACGGTATTCCATTGACCCCCTTGTGATTTGTGGCACGTGATGGCGTATGAGAATTTTACTTGCAATGCATTAAAATAGGGATTCTCTTTTACTTTCTGAAACTTGCGGTAATTGGTTCTTTCGTCTTCATAATCCAACATCACTTCTTGGTACAAACGATTCGATTCGTCATAAGAAAGCGAAGCCGATTCAGTGGTCAACGTATCTAAAATTAAAACCGTTTCAAAAGGTTTCTGGTTTGGATAATCGACCATCCTGATTTTTACGGTGGCAAATTTAAAACTGTATAATTCTTGTATTTTATAAATTTCTAAAACTTCAATAATATCACCATTGGCAATAAAATCAGTTTCGGTGGAATCTTTCAGCCAGAAATAATTGTTCTTCACCACCATCAAAAAATCTCCGGTAGAAAGATCGCTTTCTTTGTCTAAAATTCGCATTCTGATTTGCTGATTGTAAGCATTTGCCCGTTTGTTGGAACGCACGATAAATGCGGTATCTTCCAAACCATAATTGCTGTAAGCACCGTGAATGGCATCTTGAATGTCATATCCGTCGGTCAACCGTACAATGTCTTTGAAGTTTTTTACGTCGAATTTAAAATCTTCATAAAAATCATCATTTAATTGTTCCCGAAGTTCGGTTGCATTAAAAAGTATTCCTGAATTTTCTTCCTGTCGCATCACTTCATCAAATTCAATATGCGAGATTTCCATATCATAATTTCGCGACAGCAAATCAATGTCCAATGCCGGAGAAACATCTAAGTTTACCGGAGGCAACTGTGCTGTATCACCCAGCAAAATCATCTTGCAATTCGTCCCCGAATAGACATAATAAATAAGGTCATCAAGCAACGAACCGTTTTCATACATGCTTGAATCAGAACTGGAATCTGAAATCATTGACGATTCATCGACAATAAAAATCGTGTTTTTGTGCTTGTTTTGTTGCGTTGTGAAACTTACGCCACCGCCTTTTGTTTTGGGATAATAGATTTTTTTATGAATGGTATGTGCTGGTTTGTTGGAATAATTGGCAATGACTTTAGCAGCACGGCCAGTTGGCGCCAAAAGGACATATTTTTTGTTGATTTCTAAAAGATTGTTGACCAAAGTGGAAATCACAGTTGTTTTCCCAGTTCCGGCGTAGCCTTTTAAGACAAAGATTTCGTCTTGCTTTGAATTGGTCAAGAATTCTGCTACTTTTTGAAAAAAAATATCCTGTTTTACGGTGGGATTGAACGGAAATTTTGTTTTTAAGGTCTTGTAGAAAAGTGCAGAATTCATTTGGATTTTATTTGTAGCAAAGTTAGAGCTTTTTAAATTCTTTTTTTAAAACATTAAGGGATTAAGTTTCGTTAAGGTTTAATCTTTTTTACTTTGTGACTTTGTAACTTCTTAGACAATCTTGGTCCAAAAGTTTAAAGAATACCTGATGTTTTTAAATAGCCCCGATTGCAGGGGAAATCCTTTTTTCTCGCTTCTTTAGCGAGGAAAAAGATGGTACCGGAAAGCGGGACTGTTGTTTAAAAAATGCTTTTTGTTTTTGCTTCTGAAAAAAATTGAAATAATTTTTTGTAGGTAATTTTAGAAAAGAATATTATCGCCTTTGCGGGATTCCAATTATACTTTGCGACTTATTTTTCGTAAGTTTGCGAACATCAGTAAAATTCAATGTCGGCTAACCAAAACATAACGGAAAAAACATATCGAAAATTGGCGATTCAAGTATCTTTGAATAGCTTTAAATTTTGTGCGTTTGACACTTTAAATGAAGTGGTTTTGTTTGTGAAGGAAGTGGATTTCAGTGATTTTCCGAAATCTGCTAAAATTGAAGACCATTTTTGGAAAGCTTTTGTGGAAGATACTGATTTGACAAAATCGTATGACGATGTTGTCGTGCTTCACGAAAATAATTTGGCTTCATTTGTGCCAAGCGCGCTTTTTGACGAGAATTATTTGGGAAGTTATTTGCAATACAATACCAAAGTTTTTGAAACCGATTTTTTTGCTTTCGACGAACTTTCGGGATTTGAGATGGCCAATGTGTATATTCCGTATGTGAATATCAATAATTTTTTGCTGGATCAATTTGAGTCTTTTGATTACAAGCACGTGAACAGCATTTTGGTTCCGAAATTGCTTGAAATCTCAAAAAACGTGGATGAAAAACAAGTTTTTGTTCACGTTGGCAACGGTCATTTTGAAATTATTGTAGCCGAAAATCAAAAGCTTTTGTTGTTCAATTCGTTTGATTTTGTGACAAAAGAAGATTTTATATATTACCTATTATTTACAGCGGAACAGTTGAAACTGAATCCGGAAACGTTCAAATTGCAATTGTTGGGAGAAATTTCTGAAGCAAGCGATTTGTTTAAAATTGCCTTCAAATACATCAGAAACGTTTCTTTATTAGGCGTTTACCAGACACAAAAACACAATGACTTTTCTACTGAAAAGAACTTAAAGCATTTTATTTTATTCAATTCATAAATGAGAATTATTTCGGGAAAATATAAAGGCAGGAGAATTGCTCCGCCTAAAGGCTTGCCTGTTCGTCCGACCACGGATATGAGCAAGGAAGCGCTGTTCAACGTTTTGAACAACTATTTTAATTTTAGCGGTTTGAAGGTTTTGGACTTATTTGCGGGAACTGGAAACATCAGTTATGAATTTGCTTCGCGCGGAAGCGACAATATTACGTCTGTTGATGGCGATTTTGGGTGCGTCAAATTTATCAAGCAAACCGCCGATGAATTTGATTTCAACATTGCCGGAATCAAAAGCGATGTTTTTAAATTTATTGAGAAAAATAAAAATTCTTACGACGTTATTTTTGCAGATCCGCCTTATAATTTAGACCAGGCCACTTTTGAGAAATTGGTAGAAGTTATTTTTGCCAATGACCTTTTGCAAGAAGACGGAATGATGGTAATTGAACATTCAAAATACACCAAGCTGGATCATATGATTAATTTTTCATTCAAGAAAAGTTATGGCGGTTCGATTTTTTCTTTCTTTGAAATTGATGGAAACAAGGATGAGGAAGTTAAAAATGAAATTAACGAAACAGAAGAAGGATAAACACTGATTCTATTTAAATTAAAAGCCACTGATTAGGTGGCTTTTTTGTTGCCATAAATTTTAAAAAAAATGTGAAATCTTTGAAATTTCTGAACGCTTTTTGATTGATGATGATTATTATTTTTCTTGAAGCCAATTACGCCAATCTTGGGCAATTTTATCCCAGTTGTAAATGTCTTGATTGACGGTTGCGTTTTCATTTATAGGAAAATAATTATGTTCTAAATTCAAGTAACTTTTAAAAGCACAATTGTCTTTTTTCTCGCGAATCGCTTCCATTTGAAACAAATCATTAAACGGAGCAGACCAATCTTTCGTTCCATAAGAAATCAAAACCGGAATTTTCAAATGCATCAAGTTATCCTTTTGTGGAAGCGAAAAACTATACGTAGTTTTAAATGAATCGCCTGAACCAGAATTCACTTCATTCGGGTTTTCAACCACTTTTTTCCAATGTTCTATCGTGTTATTTCCTTCATTTATAGAATCCGTATCAAAGCTTCGACTTTGTGCCAAAATATTCATAATTCGACCATAAGGATTTCCTCCTGAATAAATCAAATGTGTGATTTTTCGATTGATGGAAGCCATTTTTGAAGCAATCGTACTTCCTTCAGAATGTCCGGCAACAACTAATTTTTTGTTTTTTACCCAACGTTCTTTTGCCAATTGTTTCAAGACAAAATTGTTTCTAAACACATAATAATCTAAATAATTTCGCTCCAAATAACCTTTCGGTGGTAATTCTTTTTCCACATCTTTATAATAGCAAAAATTCTTCCCGAGCTTTTTTACATCTGAAATTATCGGAACAAATGGCTTACCAATAATTACGATATGGAAGTCTTCTAAAAATGGATTTTCGTCAAATGGTAGAGTTCCATACAAACCTTTTTCGTCATATTTTACAACAGGCTGGGGCAAACTTCCCTGACAGAAAAAAAAGATTGGTTTAGCTATTTTTTCTTCTCCAATTTTAGAAATTACAATGATATCAACCGGTTCATCCTGATATTTCATCGCTATATGTTTATAGCCAAAATCTTCAGGAATTTTCTGAGAATGCGCGTAGATTTTTGAAAATAAAAGCATAATAATTTGAATTATGAGTTTCGACATTTTAATTACGAATTAGAAATTACGAATTACGATGACGTTCAATTCGTAATTTGCAATTCGTAATTGACTATCGCAAAGTTGGCTCAAAAACAAATGCTCAAGGTTAATGGTAGGTTAATGCTGGGTTAATGTGTTTTATTCGAAATAATTGGCTTATTTTTGAAGTGTAATTCATGGATATGAAACAGAAAATTAATTTACTAATCGGATTTTCGGCAGTCGTTTTGATTGCACTTTCTGCTATCCAATATTATTTGGTGAAAACTGCTTATGAATATAAAGTCGAGCAATTTCGATCAGAAATAAAAGAAAAAATAGCAAAAATCACGAATGATTACAGCGATATTGATTCTACGATTTTCAACAAAAAAGATTTGCTTTACAAACAATTGGCCGAAAATTATATCCGAGATAAAAAGACGCGTTTTCATATCAAAAATCAATTGCTTCAGAGTGATTTTAAAAATGAATTGACCCGAAAATTACAGGAAGAATTTGAAAATGAAGTCCCCGATTTGGAGATTGATTTTGCCATTGTCTTGGATAAATTCGTGATTTATGATGTCACAAAAGAAGCCGACACCATTTTTGCAGAAAAACCTTTTATCGAAAATAAAATTTATGGAAATTTGGCTTCATTAGATGATGCTTTTTTGATTCGCAATTATGTGGGAACAACCAGCGGTTCCTTGCAACAAGAATTAAATTCTGATTACAAACTTTTGACCGAAGACACTTTGTATGTTTCCATCCAAAACTGGGAAACCATTGTTTTAAAACGAATGACCTTGCTTTTGGTTTTTGCTGTTTTCTCTATTTTGACATTAATTACATTATTTGTTATTGCATTGAAAGCCTTGATCAAACAGAAAAAAGTAAGTGACATCAAAACCGATTTTATCAATAATATCACGCACGAATTAAAAACGCCCTTGACCACTTTATCGGTTTCTACGAAGATCTTAGAACGTAAAGAAACGCGCGAAAATGAAGCTGTTTTCAATTCGGTTTTAGGAACAATCAATCGCCAAAATAGCAGATTACAGCATTTAATCGACCAAGTTTTAACCAATTCTTTGGGTCATCAAGAAATTGAATTGCACAAAGAAAGAGTGTTGATGCCTAATTTTTTGAATACGATTATTGCCGATTTTAAAATTTCTAATCCTAATATTTTGATTGAAACCCATTTTCACTCGCAAAAAACAAGTTTGAATTTAGATAAATTCCACCTGACAACTGCTATTGCAAACGTCTTAGAAAATGCGGTAAAATATGGTTGTAAATCAATTGCTGTAAAATCATCTTTGATTGAAAATCAATTTTCGATCAGTATTTCTGACGATGGAATCGGAATTTCAAAAAGTAAACATTCGCTTTTATTCGATAAATTTTACAGAGTCGAACAAGGAAATCTGCACGATGCAAAAGGACTTGGTTTGGGATTATATTATGTGGACCAAATCATAAAAGCGCACCACGGAACGATTAATGTGGTCAGTGATTTGGGTAAAGGTTCGACTTTCAATTTAAGATTTTCAATTTAATATGTATGAATTTAAATCTGTGCCAGTCTTCAAAATCTGTGTTTAAAAAATAATTAGCGATTCGTGACCCACTTAAAAAAAATACTTTTAGCGGAAGATGATTTCGATTTCGCAATGATTTTGAAACACTATCTCGATCTTCACAATTTTGAAGCGCATTGGGCAAAAGACGGCGAAGAAGCTTTAGATTTATTCCAAAAAGAAAATTTCAGCATTTGTATTTTTGATGTAATGATGCCAAAAATTGACGGATTTACTTTAGCCGAAAAAATCATAAAAATAAATCCCGAAGTTCCTTTTGTCTTTTTAACTGCCCGTAAATTAAAAGACGATAAAATCAAAGGCTTAAAATTAGGCGCCGATGATTATATCGTAAAACCTTTTGAAGCCGACGAAATGGTTTTGAGATTGAACAATATTTTAAAAAGAAGCGAACAGAAATCAAGCGTCATTTCGTCTGAAGAAATCGCTATCGGAAATTATACTTTTAATCCGAAACGACTGGAATTGCAACTTGGGCATTCCATTCAAAGAGTGACTGAAAAAGAAGGAACACTGATTTCATTCCTTTTTAAGAATAAAAATCAATTGCTCAAACGTGAAGAAATTTTAAAAGCTGTTTGGGGAAGCGACGACTTCTTTTCCGGAAGAAGCATGGATGTTTTTATCAGCCGACTGCGAAAATATTTTAATGAAGATTCCAGAATTTCAATTGAAAGTATCAGGAATATTGGTTTGGAATTTAAGTTGAAGAATTAAATTTCCTGACTTAATTTATCTGGATTTTGGCGTGTGTCAAAAATAGTAATGATTTCAATTTCCTTTAAATCAAAATCAACTCTATAATAAAACGTGGTTTGTTTTGAAATCATTCCTTTATATAATCCTTTGAATTCTGCAGATAGAGGACAACTTGCGGGATGTAAAGCAATTTGGTTTATTTTCTTTGTAAGTTTTTGTACAAAATCTTTCTTTACTTTAATACCCCATTTTTGAAGTAAATACGCTGTCAAATTTAAAAGTTTGCTTTCCGCTTGTTCGGATAAATAGACTTTCATTTAAGAAATTTTTTCAAGAAATTCAGAAAATTCTATTCTTTTACCATTTTCTAAATCCTCAATGCCCTTTTTTATATCGTTTTGTTGCGACAATGATAATTCATTCCAAAAATCTGGCTTTTCTTTCTTGACAAAGTCAGCAACTTTTTGAATAAATTCAGTATTATCAATATCTAAAATCAATTTTACTAATTCGATTTTTGAAGTATGAATATCCATAATTTCGATTTTTATCAAATATACAAAAAAAATGCAGACCTATAAGCCGGGTTCTGTATTTGCAAAAGCAAACCCTTATCATTTATCTAGATTCTGAATTACTCCAGAACTCAATCTACCTACCCTTCGACAACGGACGAGTAATCCTTAAATGCCGATATACTTGGTATTTCACCGCATAGAGTTTACCTGGTTTCACTACAGCATTATCTGTACATACTTTCTGTTGCACTTGTCCTCCCAAAATTGCTTTTGGTGACGGGCATTACCCGCTATGCTACTCTTTGGTGCCCGGACTTTCCTCCCTTTAAAATTAAACGGCGATAAGGCGGTCTGCGGTGCAAAAGTAAGATAATAAATTTAAGATTGCAGATTTAACATTTCAGTTTTTGCATTTTGACTAAAGCATCTTGCTTAAAGCGTAAAACTATAACCTCTCAAAGAAATCATATAAACTCTATTAACATTCTCTTCACACAGTGCCTGTTTTATAAATCGTAAATTAGAAATAAGAAAACTAACGAATTAAAATATACTATCATGGATCGTCAAATGTACCACTACGCCACTGTTTCAAAAGCTTTGGAGGAATTAAAAGAAAAAGGATTTACTGTAGATTTCAACATCGAATCAGCCCGAATTAAGGAATGTGGCGACTGTTTTGAAATCGTGCACATTTATAGATATGAAGGCGCTTCTGATCCTGGGGATGAGGCAACTGTTTACGGAATCAAATCTGATAAAGGCGAAAAAGGAGTTTATGTTTCTGGAGATTTATCGTTTTCTGAAGATGACGCAGCCAGAACTTTGCACGAATTGGTCATTAAAGGAAGACAAGAACAGAATTAAAATATGAATCGATTAGAAGCTAAACTTGAAAAAATTGGCAGTGACCCAAAAATTACTGCCAAAGCTGTCGGCTTGAGATATACTTCTGCATCGACTAAAGGCTATCATCGCGTTCGAAAAAACACTGATTTTATTTATGTGGACGAGGATAAAAAGACCGTAAAAGACAAGCTGATAATCGAAAGAATTCAAAAGTTGGTGATACCGCCAGCATGGGAAAACGTATGGATTTGTCCGTATGAAAATGGGCATTTGCAAGTCATCGGAATTGACGCCAAAGGAAGAAAACAGTACCGTTATCATCCCAACTGGAACAAAATCCGAAATCAGTCGAAGTTTTATCGATTGAGGCGGTTTGCAAATGCCCTACCTATTATTCGAAAACAAGTCGATAAAGATTTGAATCGAAAAGGATTGCCATTTGAAAAAGTAGTTGCTCTAGTTGTTAAATTGATTGAAATGACCAATATTCGAATCGGAAATGATGCCTATAAAAAATTATATGGCTCTTTCGGATTAACCACTTTACGTGACAGACACGTGAAAATTGGAAAAAACGCTGCTTCAATATTTTTTGAATTTAAAGGAAAAAAAGGCGTACAGCACAAAATCAATTTGCAAAGCAGAAAATTGGTAAACTTGGTCAAAAAATGCAAAGAAATTCCAGGTCAAGACTTGTTCCAATATTATGACGATGCCGGAAAAAGACACACCGTGGGTTCGGGCGACATCAATAATTATTTAAAGGAAATTACGGGCGAAGATTTTACAGCCAAAGATTTTAGAGTTTGGGCCGGAAGCGTCAATGCGCTATTTGCCTTCCAAGAAATTGGTCATTTTGAAAGCCAAACCGAATGCAAAAGAAAAATCGTGGAAGTTATTGACTCGGTCGCATCCAAATTGGGAAATACCAGAACAGTCTGCAAAAAATATTATGTGCATCCCACCGTAATTGCTGCTTATGAAAACGGAACCATCAATAATTATAAGATCAAAGCCAACATCAAAAACAATAAATTAAATCCGGAAGAAGAAGCATTAGTTCGACTTTTAAAGAAAGAAACAATTGCTGAAGTTTTAGGATAATTCTCTCCTTATATATGAAGAAATTTGCACTGCTTTTCATCGGAATTTGCTTCTTTTCTTGTTTAGATAAAAAAGGAAATATAGAAACTATAAATCTAAAGGAATCAAACGAAATTATTGTTTATCCTCCAGAAATGCCAGATTATACAGATACAACTGACTATGTTCCGCCTAAAATGATTGATGAAGAATGGGCAATTATTCCCGGAAAAAGTGTCGGATTAACTTTTTTGGAAGAAAATGTAGAAAAACTTTCTGAATTAGGAGAACCAGATGCGACCGATTCGGCAATGGGAAAATCATGGTCTACTTGGGTTTCAAAAGAGGACAAAAAAAACGAACTGAACATTTACACTACATATAAAAATTCTGAAATGAAAGAAAAAGTAGTTCGCCAAATCAGGATTACTTCTCCAAAATTTGAAACTCCGACAGAAATTACAACCGGAAAATCATTGCAAGAAATTCAAAAAGCCTATCCCGAAATTAAGTTAGTTGGAAAATATACGGATGAAAAAACACAGAAATTAGTAGAAATCTATGATTCTGAACGACAAGGAATTGCTTTCGAATTTACCAAAAATGAATGTGTTGCGATAATCATCCACACCAAAGGTAAAAAAGTTACCGAAGAATACATGATGCTCCATCCAAATATGGAGAAATTTTAGAAGACTGATCCCGAATTGTTTATAATTATAATGTAATTTTTCAACCTTAATAATTTTACATCTTTAAATTAAAAACTATATTTGTCGTCGAGTCAAAACCTATGGAACATTTCGTTGTATCAGCCCGCAAATATCGTCCGCAAACATTTAAAGATGTTGTCGGCCAGCAAGCTATTACAAATACTTTACTGAATGCCATAGAAAACAACCATCTTGCGCAAGCCTTATTATTCACGGGTCCGAGAGGTGTTGGAAAGACAACTTGTGCCAGAATCTTGGCCCGAAAAATCAACCAAGAAGGTTATGATGACCCCACCGAAGATTTTGCTTTCAACGTTTTTGAATTAGATGCCGCGTCGAACAACTCGGTGGACGATATCAGAAGTTTGATTGACCAAGTTCGCATCCCGCCACAAACGGGGCAATATAAAGTGTATATTATTGACGAGGTCCACATGCTTTCGCAAGCGGCTTTTAATGCTTTTTTGAAAACGTTAGAAGAACCGCCAAAACACGCGATTTTCATTTTGGCTACCACTGAAAAACACAAAATTATTCCTACGATCTTATCGCGCTGCCAAATTTTTGATTTTAAGAGAATTACGGTAAAAGACGCTAAAAATCATTTGGCAGAGGTAGCTAAAAGTGAAGGAATCACCTTTGAAGACGATGCTTTGCACATTATTGCTCAAAAAGCAGATGGCGCCATGCGTGATGCTTTATCCATTTTTGACAGAGTTGTAAGTTTCTCTGGAAACAACCTCACGCGCCTGGCTGTTACTGAAAATTTAAATGTATTAGATTACGAAACATACATCAATGTGACCGATTTGATTTTGGAAAATAAAATTCCAGAATTGTTGGTTGCTTACAATGAAATCTTGGCAAAAGGTTTCGACGGACACCATTTTATTGCCGGCTTGGCTTCCCATTTCAGAGATTTGCTGGTTTCAAAAACACCAAGCACTTTGGTTTTATTGGAAGCTGGCGAACAAGCGCAAAAAATGTACGGAATGCAAGCCCAAAAAGCATCGCAAGATTTTCTTTTGAAAGGAATTGACTTGGCAAACGACTGCGATTTAAAATTTAAAGTAAGCCAAAACCAGCGACTTCTTGTGGAACTTTGCTTGATGCAATTGGCCTCTATCACTTTTGATGGAGAAAAAAAAAAGTTGACGGATATATAATTCCGCCCAATCATTTTTACGGAAGAGTTCTTGAAATTCCGGTAAAATCACCTGAAATCATTCACGTTGAACCTGTTGCTGTAACTCCGGAAGTTGTTGTTGTGGAAGAAAAACAAACAGAAGAAAAAACGGTTTCTGAAACTGTTCCAACTCCGAAAGTTGAAACTCCAATCAATCCAAATGTTCAAAAAGTTTCGGCTTTGTCCTTGTCAAGCATTCGTGCCAAACGCGAATTAGAAAAAACAAACAGTTCAATTGTTCGAAATGTTGCCGACTTGCCAAAAAACGACTTTACCCACACCGATATGCTTTTGCATTGGAACAAATATGCACAGCGTTTGGGCGATAAGGGATACAAAATCATGGAATCGCTGTTGCTGATAAATGACCCGAAATTAGACGGAACCATGATTTATCATGAGCTTCCAAACGAAGGTTCCAAGATTGATTTTGATTCAGAAAAACACGATTTATTAGGCTATTTAAGAGGCAAATTACACAATCACGACATTCAGATTGAAGTGGTTGTGAATGAAACTGTCGAGAATAAATTTGCCTTTACGCCTCAAGATAAATTCAATCGAATGAATGAAATTAATCCCGCTTTAGAGGTTTTGAGGAGAACTTTTGATTTGGATATCTAAAAAAAAATGTTGCCATTTTAAGCAACATTCTTTTTAAGCAATTCTTTAAATTTATCATTTAAGTGTTAATTTCCAGATATATCATTTATACTTTTCCGTAATATAACGCCTTTACGATTCCATCAGAAAGTCCGATTTTTGGCACGTAAATATTTCGGGCACCGCTCCATTTCATTGCGTTTAAATACACTTTCAATGCCGGAATAATAACGTCAGCGCGGTCAGCATTAAGTCCTAAATCAGAAATTCTTTCTTCATAAGACAGATTATTTAAGGCGGTAAATTGTGCATTCAAATACATATAAGACAATGGCTTTTCATTCAATTTGCCGGACATTTTGAACAATTTGTTGATGTTGCCTCCAGAACCGATCATATTCAGATTTTCATAATCTTCAGTCACACTTTTAATCCATTTTTCAATTTCTTGCCACACAATATCGCTGACCATATTATTTAAAAGACGAACGGTACCGACTTTAAACGATTTTGAAGCAACAATTTTTCCTCCTGAAAACAAAGAGAATTCTGTGCTTCCTCCGCCAACATCAACATATAAATAGGCTTGGTCGGTTTTTATAAGGTGATGCAAATCAGTGGAAGCAATAATTGCGGCTTCTGTTTTGCCATCAATAATCTCGATTTTTATATCGGCCTTTTTCTTGATTAATTCCACAACTTCTTTTCCGTTATACGCTTCACGCATCGCCGAAGTCGCGCAGGCCATGTATTTTTCGACTTTGTGCACTTTCATCAAAAGCTTAAATGCTTTCATAGCATCCACCATTCTTTCAATGTTTTCTTCATTGATTTCTCCTACCGTAAAAGCATCTTGCCCCAAACGAATCGGCACGCGAACCAAAGAACTTTTGCTAAATTGGGTTTCTTTGCCTTTCTGCTCAACAATATTGGAAATCAACAGACGCATCGCATTAGAACCGATATCAATTGCCGCGTATTTTTTAATTGTAATCATAATTTAAGTCAAAAGAGAAAAGTCAAAAATTGAAACTTCTCGGTATAATTAATTAAAGAATGTGTTTTCTAAAGTATTTCATCGACAATCACGGTCAATTTATCTCGGTAATAATTATAGGTTTCCAATTGCGCCCTAAAACTTGGTTTGTCGTTTCGCATTTTATATTGATTATCTAATTTTTCAGAATGAAGGCGCACTTTTACATTTCCTTTCCAGCCAATATCAAAAGTATCAATTAATTCTTTTTTAATTTCATCGTCATAAATCGGGCAGGTTACTTCTACCCTTCCGTCTAGATTTCGCGTCATAAAATCCGCAGAAGAAATGTAAACTTCGGGATCGCCATTGTTTCCAAAAATGTAAACTCGGGAATGTTCTAAATAATTATCAACAATACTGATGGCTTCAATATTTTCAGACATACCGGGAACGCCAGGAATCAGCGAACAAATTCCTCTGACAATCAGCCTTATTTTTACCCCGGCACGGCTTGCATCATACAATTTATCAATCATTTCTGTATCTGACAAGCTGTTCATTTTCAAGCTGATACTAGCTCTTTTCCCTTCTAAAGCATTGCTGATTTCTCTATCGATCAGCTTTTCAAAACGGGTTCGCGTATAATGCGGCGAAACGATCAAGTGCTTGTATCTGTGGATCCTATAATTAATATCAAAGAAATCAAAGATCTTGGCCACGTCCTTTAAAATCTTGGAGTGGCTTGTAAAAAGTGTGACGTCTGTATAAACTTTTGCTGTCGATTCATTAAAATTTCCGGTAGAAATCAAGCCATATCTTTTTACTTTTCCTTCTTCAAGGCGTTCGATTACGCAGATTTTGCTGTGCACTTTCAAGCCTTTGATCCCGAAAATTAATTCGATACCTTCGGTCTGCATTACTTCTGCATACGAAATATTGCTGGCTTCATCGAAACGTGCCTGCAATTCAATTTGAACTGTTACTTTCTTTCCATTTTTGGCGGCATTTATTAAGGACGAAATGATTTGGGAGTTTTTCGCCAAACGATACAGCGTAATTTTTATCGAAACCACTTTTGGATCCAGCGCTGCTTCTCTTAAAAATTTTACCAAGTACGAAAACGACTGGTAAGGCGCGTTTACCAAATAATCTTTTTGGGCAATTTTCTCTAAAATACTTCCTTCGAGGCTCAATCCGTCGACCGGAAGCGGAATATTGGACTGGTATAGCAAATCCTGCCTTCCAAGGTTTGGAAAATCCATATAATCACGGCGATTGTGGTATCTTCCGCCAGGAATTATACTGTCGGTTGAATCAATTCCCATCTTATTTAGGAAGAATTTCAACGTATCTTTTTCAATAGATTGGTCATAGACAAAACGCACCGGCTCGCCGATCCGGCGGTCTTTTACGCTGGAAGAAATCTTTTCCATCAAACTTTTACTCAGGTCGCTGTCAATGTCTAATTGTGCGTCGCGAGTGATTTTGATCATATGGGCAGAAATACTTTGGTAATCAAAAATATTGAATATACTGCTTAGATTGTATCGAATTACATCATCCAAAAGAATGATGTATTGCTTGTTATTGTTGGATGGAAGGACCACAAAACGGTTGATCGTCTTTGGAATTTCGACCACCGCATAACGAATGTCTTTCTTTTCCTTTTTAATTTTTAAAACGGTGTCATTCACCACGATTTTTGTTGTCGCTTTGGGTTTTGTCATCACCATTTTAACGGCCAAATATCCTGAAGTATCTTTCAACAGCGGAAATTCGGCCAAATCATTTAGGATAATGGTAACTAAGGCCGGACTTACTTTTTGAATAAAGAAATCTTTTAAAAAATTTTCCTGTTCGCGAGAGATTTCGGTTTCATTGATGATAAAAATACCTTCTTTTTCAAGTTCGCTTTCAATTATGCTCAAGATTCTCAAGCTTTCAGATTGTTGCTGAATTACAATTTCAGTAATGTCTTTTACTAATTGTTGCGACGAAATGCCTCCTAAAACTTTCTCGCCTGAAACTCCTGAATGGCTCAAACGACGAATTGTAGCGAATCGCACGCGGAAGAATTCGTCTAAATTATTAGAAAAAATTCCTAAAAATCGAAGTCGGTCTAAAAGTGGAACATTGTTGTCAGCGGCTTCTTGAAGAACTCTTGCATTAAAAGCCAGCCAGCTTTTTTCTCTATCAATATAACGGTATTCAATGGGTTCAATCATATTTTTAAATCTCTTGGAAAAATCACTTTTTGTGTTTTGCCTTTATCGATGGTTTCCCAGTTTTTGGAATCAAAATTTATAGATACAAATCCGGAAGTTGGAACATTATCGATGAAAACATTTCCAAATTTATTAACAAAATTCGTTATAGCACCATTATGTCCGAAAAGAATAACATTATCGTAATCATTATTGCACGATTTAACTATTTTTTCGAGCTGTCGTTCATCAAAAGTGTAAAGTTCCTCCTTAAAAATAATACTTTCGATGGGACAGGAAAGATTTTGGGCAAAAATCAGTGCGGTTTCTGAAGCTCTTTTTGCCGTACTGCTCCAGATGATAAAGGTTTTTGGAAGGTGCTTGTCAATTGTTGAGGAAACCAAATGTGCGTCTTGCATGCCGCGATTGGCTAAGGGTCTGTCTTTGTCTAGAAGTGGGGCATTCCAGCTTGATTTTGCATGTCTTATTAGAATTAGATTTTTCATAAAAAAACTTTTTTAATTAAATGAATTCACTTCTATAATAGAAACAAATTACAAAAAATTGTTTAGTTCATGGATAAATTCTACACTTTTATCGAATAATTATGACAAATATATTTGATGGCTACTTTTTGGCATATTTTCGTTTTTTATATGTAAGCTTTTACATCAAATACAAAAATTTCAGAAAAAGGTTTGAACTGTTATTTTTTAAAACTGAATACCATTTAAAGGTTTAAAAAATAAAAAATTCTTCTAATAAAATTTCCTCCAGATTTATATTTGAGAGAAACATACTCTTGTATTAAATGCAATAAAAACCAATACAATGGCTACTTTATTACAAAATCATCATTATTATTCTATAAAAATAAAAAATAAGCAGTTAAACGAGTTTTTAGGTTGATTGCGGATGAAATTATTTTTTTGAATTAAACGACATTACATTCACCCACAGCTAAGCTTATCATCCCATACTCATTAGCCAATTATCATCTATTACTTAAGTCTAAGATTTCAAAAGAGACCCTATTTTTAAATAAAATACTGTTGTATGTTTACTAAAAAAACCAAGAATCATAACGTATCGCTCAAATTCTTATTTTCAATTTTTGCCCTTTTTACCTTTTCGTTTAATTTGATTGCACAAACAAAAGAGCAACAATCAAACGATCTAATAGAACTAAGAAAAAAAAGCGCAAATGTCTTGTATCCTGAATATAAAAAAAACACAAAGGAAGCACAAAAAACTGGAGGTTTAGAATATCAAGCCTTCGCTGCTGCAGGATCAATTTCTGTGGCAGAAAACGCTACTTACAATGCTTATTCTGCTACTCAATTAGTTCAAAATTTATTTGTTACTGGATGTTTATCTGCTAGTAATGTTCGTTTTGGATATTATAATAGAAGTAACGGAAACTGGGTAAATTATGCATGGTCAGACATTGCCGGTAACCGTCAGCTGGCCTACTTTAATAAGGCTACATCAACTTTTGGAATTCAAGAAGGATTGCTCTTGACAACAGGTAAGGCATCTTCTGCAATGGGACCAAATAATACCGGAGGTTTGTCTGATGCAATGGTTTCAAATGCTTCTGATCCAGATTTGATTTCAATTAGTGGAAGAACAATTTATGATGCGTCAATATTAGAATTTGATTTTATTCCAGCCGGTAACACTTTAGAATTCAAATATGTATTTTCATCAGAAGAATATTTAGAATACTGCGAAACACAATATAATGATGCTTTTGGTTTTTTCTTGAGTGGCCCTGGAATCTCTGGACCATACCAAAATAATGCTGTAAATTTGGCTACTTTACCAAATTCAACCACTCCTGTTTCAGTAAATAGCATTCACTCAGCTGGAACTAATGTTAATTACACAAATTTCCCTGCTAAAAACGCTCAATACTATGTTAACAATCCTACAGGGTCATTAACGACACAATTTGATGGAAACACAGTAATTCTGACGGCAACGTATCCTGTAACTCCTTGTACAACTTATAAAATTAAATTAAGTATTGGAGATGCAAGTGATCAACAATGGGATGCTGGTGTATTTTTAGGAGCCAGAAGTTTTAATGCTGAAAATATAGCACTTATCAATTTTGGAAATCAAATTGAAAACCAAAATAATATTTTTGAAGGATGTAATAATAAATTAAGAGTAAAAAGAAACGGTACTGATCTTTCGCAAGCATTAACAGTCAACTTGCTTTTATCAGGAACTTTCACAAACGGAACTGATATCCAAACAACAGGTGGAGCTCCATTCCCTACTTCTGTTGTAATTCCTGCAGGAGCAAGTTTTGTGGATATTCCGTATTCTGCAATTGCAGATAACATTTCTGACAATGGTGAAACATTTACAGTGCAGACAATTACCAGTTGTCCTTGTTCACCAGATGTAGTATATGTGACACAAACAATGACCATTTATGAAAAAATGGTTCTTAATTCAATTACGCCTGCTAACGCACAATGTAATGGACAAAATAACGGAACACTGACCATAAATGTCTCTGGTGGTTCTGGAAATTATTCGTACTCAATTAATGGTACTACTTGGCAAAATCTTAATACTTTTTCTAATCTTGCACCTGGAACTTATACAGTAACTGTAAATGATCCTGGAAGCTGTCATGCAAATGTAACAGGTACAGCAACCATAGGTAATGCTGCTCCGATTGTAGCTAACGCTGGACCTGACGTAAATGTTTGTCCTACTGGAAACGTACAATTATCTGGTAGTGGTGGCGTAGTCTACAGCTGGAGCCCAAGTACTGGATTAAACTTTAATAATATTGCAAATCCAATTGCATCTCCATCTGTTACAACGACGTATACTTTAACTGTTACAAATGCAAGTGGCCAATGTTCTTCAACAGATCAAGTAATTGTAACTGTTGGATCAGTACCAACTGCTCCAACTTCTGCAACAGCAAGTAACAATAATTTTTGCGCTTCAACCTCTGGAAACATTACTTTAACTGCTGTTGGCGGTTCTGGAACTTCATTAAAATGGTTCACAGGAAGCTGTGGCGGAATAGGAATCGGAACAGGAAATAATTTATCAATACCTTCTCCAACACAAACAACTACTTATTTTGTAAGATGGGAAAATAGTTGTGGAGTTTCATCTTGTGCACAAGTTACTGTAACCGTAAACCAAGCTGTAAACTTGACAGGACCAACAAACAAAGCTATTGAAGGCTGTAATCAAAGTAGTGTTACTGATTTTACCTACAATGAAAATACAACTACAATAACATTACAACAATTTATTAATGCAGGAGGAACAACATCAAATAGTTCAATTCCACATACAATTACATACAAGGATTCTAAAAGTGGTACTTGTCCAACAGTGGTAACTAGAACTTTTAATGTTGTGACTGAATGTAAACAACAAACATTTACACAAGTTTTCACAATAAAAGACACGACAAAACCAACATTTGTGGAAACACTTCCAACCAATGTAACGGTTGAATGTTCTGCGGTACCAACTGCTC
>NZ_RQVR01000020.1:36365-38289 GCF_003865365.1 Flavobacterium macacae
AGCAATACCAGCAGTTACAACTCTGACTGCAACAGATAATTGCGGTACAGCAACAGTGGCTTTCACAGAAACGACGGCAGCTGGAACTTGTGCAGGAAGCTATATCTTGACAAGAACTTGGATTGCAACCGATCTTTGCGGATTGACAGCAACCCACGTACAAACAATAACTGTTCAAGACACCACCGCTCCAACATTTGTGGAAACACTTCCAACCAATGTAACGGTTGAATGTTCTGCGGTACCAACTGCTCCAACATTAACTGCAACGGATAATTGTGGAACGGCAAGCGTAGCTTACACAGAAACGACGGCAGCTGGAACCTGCGCAGGAAGTTATACATTAACTAGAACTTGGATTGCAACAGATCTTTGCGGACTTTCTACAACTCACGTTCAGACAATAACGGTTCAAGACAGGACGGCTCCAGTTGTTCCCAGTGCACCTCAAGATGTGACCGTAAACTGTCCTAGCGACGTGCCACCGATGATTTCATTAACGGCTATAGATGACTGTTCTGGAAATATAGTTGCCAGTGGCACAGATACAATTATCCTTGGAAGCTGCCCAAGTTCATACGTAATTATCAGAACTTGGAATTTCACCGACAACTGTAATAACACGTCATCAGTTAGTCAGACCATAACTGTAAATAGCAGTTTAAACATTTTAAATAAATATGGTATTATTACTGTAAATAATTACTTTGGACAATCTAGTCAAACCAATTATGTTACAGCAGTTGGAACTATCGCTGCATTTAACGGTGTAACACCGGGAACAATGCTTCCAAATGGCGGTACCGCATTACATGTAATGGGCCCAATTATGACAATTAGTGGAACTTTAAATTTAAATAATAAGTTTTTTGCTTTCAATGGAACTCCTGTTGGCGGAACGATAAATGCTCCAAACGGAGGGCAATTACCAACCAATACAGCGGTTTCAAATGACATTTCAATGATTGGCGCAATCAGCAATGACTTGAAAACATTAGCAAATACAAGTACAAGTTATGCAGAGTTTTTTGATGGAAATAAAGTAAGGTTAAATTTGATTCCGAATGCAAATGGTATGGCTGTATTGAATTTGATCGGACAACAATTGAACCCCATCAATGAAATCTATTTCAATTTTGGTGCCAACGTGAAAGATGTTGTAATCAATGTTAATGGAACGGATATTTCAATTCCTGCAAACCAAAACACAAATAGAAGTGATTTAAACAATAAAATTATCTGGAACTATTTCGAAGCCACAAATTTAGCCTTAACGGGAAAGGTAGACGGTTCGGTATTAGCTCCAAAAGCACATTTCTCTATGAATCACAATGTTGAAGGAGGAGTTTATGTAAATATTTTAAATCAAAACGCAAGAGTTACAGGATTTTACTCTGGAAGATTGAACTCAAGTGCTTATATCATCATACCTCCTAATCCAGTTATCAATGTTACATGTGCCAACGAAGTACCCGCGATAAATCCATTAAGCGCTTCTGACGGTTGTGGAAACACGATTTCAGTTCCGGGATCAGATGTAATTACTGCGGGAAGTTGCCCAAATTCATTTACAATAGTTAGAACTTGGACAGCAGTTGACCCTTGTGGATATACTATTTATGCTTCTCAAACTATTAATGTAAACGATACTGTAGCTCCAACATTTGTGCAAACACTTCCAACCAATGTAACAGTAGAATGCTCGGCAGTTCCAACAGCAGTAGTTTTAACGGCAACAGACAACTGTGGTACAGCAACAGTGGCTTTCACAGAAACGACGGCAGCTGGAACTTGCGCAGGAAGCTATACATTGACTAGAACTTGGATTGCAACAGATCTTTGCGGATTGACGGCAACCCATGTCCAAACAATAACTGTTCAAGACACGACGGCTCCAACATTTGTGGAAACACTTCCAACCAAT
>NZ_RQVR01000021.1 GCF_003865365.1 Flavobacterium macacae
ATTCAACATCAGTTTGGCAAAATGGCGGGTCTAGTGCTAAATTCAACAGTTGTTCTTCGGTTCAATATTTGTGTAGAGTTGAAGTTTTGTGTTTCGATTTCTGCCACTTCGCCAAGCTGAAAAACGTTGTGTGAAATGCACCAAAAAATGACAAAAAATGAACCTATGTCAAATAAATCATTACTTGTATCTCTTTGGGTTTCTAGTTTAATCGTAATCATATTAACCATATTTTTTTATGCTATGTATTTAATGGTAACAACATTTCAGCTGATCCCGTTAAATTGGGGTGGTTGTTCGGCCACAAAGGCATCAATGAAACGGAAGGGCTTATGAGTTGCAATGTGCTGTTCTAAACTGAAAAAAGTCATTTGGTTACAGGGAATTCTGGTACTGTGTTGCCTCTTTAAAAATAAGAATATTCCTGTTTTTATATACCAATAGTTTTTTATATTTGGAAGTATTAAAAACGAAGTTTTTTTCACAGACTGACGTTATATGCAAGTGAAACGCAGACTTAAGATTGTAAATCAAAAATAATAAAGATGAATAATTTACAAGATGCTCAAAATGATATGAGAATGGCTATGGCTATGGCTCAATTGGTATTTTAGTTTCAGGAGTAATCTGGATAATTTCTAGTTTAATAGTGAATTTTTATTCTCCTGAAAAAGGAATATGGGCTTTGATAATTGGAGGAATGTTTATATTTCCAATAGGAACTCTAATCGGCAAACTAATTGGAATCAAGGGAGAGCATGATAAAAATAATGCTCTTGGAAAACTTGCGATGGAAGGAACTATATGGATGATTGTTTGTATTCCATTAGCTTATGGGTTATCATTAATAAAAGTTGAATGGTTTTTCCAAGGAATGTTGATGATAATTGGGGGGCGATATTTAAATTTTGCTAGCATCTATGGCATGCGTACGTATTGGCTTTTGGGAGCTGTTTTAATTTTAGCTGCTTACGCTTTGTTTTTTATGCATGCTAGTATTTTTGCCTCCGCCTTTACAGGTGGTTTAATTGAAACGATATTTGGCATCAGTATTTACGTCTCATATAAGTCAGACAAAAAGATTTATTGAGAAGATCAGATTTAGAAAATAGATAGTATATAAAAGCTGTTGCAAGAGATTTGAAAATTGGGATGAATTTGAAGTTGTTCTGTATTTGAAAAATTTACTTCGTCAGTTCGCTATCGCTCGTGTGTGCATAATGGAAAAAACTTGTATTTTCACACAGTTCATCCTATCCACCTCCTCTGTGGCTATACTTTCCGCATATTCCCTACCTGTAAAATTTGGGATGCACTAACCTCGAAAGTCAGATGCATGCATCAGTAAGGCATCATCCATTTTCTGAAGTCTCTTGAATAATCCCTCCTGTCACTTGAAATAAACAGGCTTTCCACAAGTGGAGCCGTTACATGTCTAAATAGTAAGACGATATGTAGGTGGTAAAACTCTATAGAGCAAAGAATTAAAAGCACTTACTTCATTATGCAAGCCTCAACAATTTTGTAAAATTTCTTAAAAATCTTATAATATTTCCAAGAAATTGATTTGGTAACTTTAAATAATCCAAAAATAAAAGCAACCAAAGGTTTGTGCCAGTTTTGAAATCATCTTCGCCTATCATTTCAGCCTATAGATAGTTTAAATTCCATTATAGGTGGTAGTTAATTGTGATTCTGATTTTGAGAGATGATATGTATGAGAGATGGTATGTAAAGGAAAACAAATCGAGATAACGATATTTTGAAATCATCCGATGAGAGCAATCATAAAATGGCAAAACGAATGCCATGCAGAAATCGGACATTTTCAAATCAGGCTGGCCTATATTCCATTCAACACCTAAAAATTACTAATTAAAACAACACATATGAAAGCAGCAGTTATACACGGTGCAGGATCGATCGCTTATGATACGGTAGAGGATCCGATCCTAAAGGAGACGGACGATATTATTATAAAGGTTACTTCCACGGCCATCTGCGGATCTGACCTGCATATCTTTTCAGGAGGAATTCCCCAGCCCAGGCCGATGGTCCTAGGGCATGAATTTATGGGGATTGTGGAAGAAGTCGGAAAAGGAGTAACCAGCGTGAAGGTCGGTGACAGGGTGGTTGTGCCTTTTCCTATAGCCTGCGGTGGCTGTTACTTTTGCAATCACGAGCTTCCCGGACATTGTGAAAATAGCAATCCAGATCATTACGGACCCGAGGGAGGCGTGCTGACAGAAAAAGGTGGAGCGCTTTTTGGATATACCGACTTGTATGGAGGCTATGACGGGGGCCAGGCACAATATGTTCGTGTCCCGTATGCTAATTTCGGGCCAAGGATCGTTCCAGAGGGATTAACTGACGAACAGGTACTTTTTCTGACTGATATTTTTCCTACCGGTTACACTGGAGTGGATTGGGGACAAGTTAAAGGCGGTGAAATTGTAGCCATCTTCGGCGCGGGTCCGGTCGGGCTTATGGCCGCAAAAAGTGCCTGGTTGCGGGGTGCAGCTAGGGTAGTAATTATTGATACTGTAAAATACCGCCTCGATAAGGCGCGCGAGACAGCGGGATGTGAAACGATTCTTTGGGATAGCGGCGCAAAAGAAGTTGTCGAGCAAGTGCGAGCCATTTCCTCAGGCAGGGGTGCTGACGTCTGCATCGATGCTGTCGGTTTTGAGCCGGACCGCAGCCTGCTGGATCGCGCAAAGGCCGTCATCCATCTGGAAAAAGGGTCCGTAAAAGTTCTGGAAGCCTGTATGAGTGCAGTCCGCAGGGGTGGCATCGTATCGGTGCTTGGGGTATATCCCTACCTCTATGATAATTTTCCGATCGGACAATTTTTTGACAAAGGAATTACCATTCGGGGCGGCCAGGCTCCCGCTCAGAAGCACATAGACAAACTGATGGGCTACGTTGTGGAAGGCAAGGTCAAGCTGGATGACATCATCACGCACAGGTTGCCGCTTTCAGAAATTGCACATGCGTACGACATATTCAACAAACGTGAGGACGGCTGCGTAAAAGTAGTCTTGGATCCTTGGAGCTGATTGCTGGCCTTGCCACCCAGAAAAAATTATTTTGGAAATCAAAATCTGTAGCGCTTGTATCTCTTTATCATAGAAATTTTGGAAGACAGCACGTTTCGTCCTAAGATAATGGAGCAGTAAATACAAGAATTTCAGAACCAGATCTTTATAGAAAAATCCTCGAAATAAAATACAACAAAATATTATAATACTATAAGAAGAATCGCATATAATATGCTGAATTTTATAGTAGTAACTAAAAATATAAAGTCATGCTTGAAAAGAAAGATCAGCAGGAAGGATCAAAAAAAATCCAAGACCTTGCTAAGGACACGAAAGATGGAAGCGGCCAATTTTTAACAACAAACCAGGGCCTAAAAATAAATGACGACAACAATTCATTGAAGGCTGGATCAAGGGGGCCCTCGTTGCTGGAAGATTTTATACTTCGGGAAAAAATTACCCATTTCGACCATGAGCGCATTCCGGAACGAATTGTACACGCACGAGGATCTGCAGCGCACGGCTATTTTCAGGCGTATCCAAATGCAGCTCAGTATTCCAAAGCAGGTTTTCTACAAAATGCAGATGCAAAGACTCCTGTCTTTACTCGCTTTTCAACCGTTGCTGGCTTTAGGGGCTCGACTGACCTTGCTAGGGATGTCAGGGGATTTGCAGTGAAGTTTTATACCGAGGAAGGCATTTTTGACCTTGTAGGGAACAATGTGCCGGTATTCTTTATCCAAGACGCTGCAAAATTTCCAGATCTCATCCACGCCGTCAAGCCAGAGCCACATAATGAAATACCCCAAGCTGCATCGGCCCATGATACTTTCTGGGATTTTATATCGCTGATGCCTGAATCCATGCACATGGTGATGTGGGCGATGTCTGATCGCGCTATACCGAGGAGTTACAGGATGATGGAAGGCTTTGGGGTGCACACGTTTAGATTCATCAACAAAAACGAGGAATCCCATTTCGTAAAATTCCACTGGAAACCGAAACTGGGTACCCATGCGGTGGTTTGGGACGAAGCTGTAAAAATTTCTGGCAATGATCCTGACTTTCACCGCCGCGACTTGTGGGAAGCTATCGAGTCAGGCTCTTTTCCGGAATGGGAATTGGGCGTACAGCTGATTCCTGAGTCAGACGAGCACAATTTTGATTTCGACCTTCTCGATCCTACCAAGCTGGTTCCCGAGGAACTGGTACCCGTCATCCCAATCGGAAAGATGGTTCTCGATCGAAATCCTGACAATTTTTTTGCAGAGACAGAACAGGTCGCCTTCCATCCTGGACATATCGTTCCGGGCATCGATTTTTCAAACGATCCTTTATTGCAGGGCAGGCTATTTTCATACACCGATACACAGCTTTCCAGACTGGGTACGCCAAATTTTCACGAATTGCCTATCAACAGGTCTGTCAGCCCGATGCATAACAACCAGCGTGACGGACAGATGCGGCAGGAAATTAATAAGGGCCGCGCCAGCTATTTCCCGAACTCCCTTGGAGGCGGTTGCCCCTACCAGGCCAAAATTGCGGAGGGTGGGTTTTCAACCTACAGCGAGCGCATCGATGCTAATAAGGTCAGGGAGAGAAGTTCTAGCTTTTCAGACCACTTCAGCCAAGCAAGGCTTTTCTTTGACAGCCAGACGCCGACGGAACAAAACCATTTAATCAGTGCGCTTCGATTTGAGCTGAGCAAAGTTGAGACTCCAGAGATACGCACCAGAATGGTAGGCCTGCTAAGCATGGTTAGCGACCCGTTGGCCAAACAGGTTGCCAAAGGACTCGGCATTGCCGTGCCTGAAAATATCGAACGTCCCATCAACAAAGGAATTGGAGCAGACGATTTGGGAATGGAAAATGAGCCTAAACAGGCAGCGGTGCCAGTAGCGCTCTCCCCGACCCTGAGCATGATAAAAAATCCAAACAATACAGATACCATAGAATACAGAAAAGTGGCATTCCTCTGTTCAGACGGCGTCGATGCTGACAGCATTACCTCCATGAAAAAAGCGTTGCTCAGCAAAGGTGCAACTGTCAAAATCATCGGTACCAATGCCACGATGCTGACTGCAAGCGACGGAAGCCAAATTACCATCGACCATAACCTCCTGACCGTTTCCAGCGTACTGTTCGATTCTGTTTTCGTACCTGCCGGAAAGGGAAGTGCAGAAATGCTGCGCAAGGAAGAAAAAGCAATAGAATTTCTCAATGATGCCTACAAGCACTGCAAACCTATAGCGGCAGAAAAAGAAGGTACAGAACTGCTGAACCATACCAACTTCATTCATAAGCTTAGCGACGCCAACCGAGAACTCTATGGGATTTTTACAAGTGAAATGAAAAATGAAAATCTTGCTCATCAATTTATTGGCGCAATGGGCAAGCACAGGATCTGGAGCAGGGAATCTGGACTCTAGACAATTTTATAGAAGTGATGACAGAAGTTCAAGTACTCTTCGTTTATAGAGACCTACCCTCTTAGGAGAGTACAGTATAAAATTTTCAAGTAATCCTATAACAGAACGGACTCACTTATTGTTAACTTTCATATAAACTAAAAATTAAAATTATGGACAACAAAAGCCACAACCCGAATAATGCAAAAAATGGCAGTGCCGACCACAGGAGCGACACCAGAAAGCACCAGTACAAAGATCATGAGGAAGTCAATACAAATGATGAAAACTATGATCCGGATACTCAAAAATTTAATGGCGAAACACCAGATTTCGAAGACAAGATGAACAACGAAGAAAAAAAATAGAAACCACGCCCCAGACCAGTAATCTGGGGCGTTTTTACTAAGTTACCCTTCAGACAATTAGCGAGACCGTGTTCGAGTTCAGATGTATCCGGATCCTTGAATGTTAAAAATTTAAAAAATTGGAGAAGGTACATACTATCGAAAATAAAATAACAGACACATATAGGTTAGTAAGCATAAATGTCGTGCGCCTAGGTTTTAAAAATCGGCAACCAATTCTTGGTAACTTTTTACAACAGAAATTTTAAATAAACATTACAATATGGAAGCCGTAAAAATACTTCTGGCCACAATTGCGGGAACCTCAGCGATGACCGCCTTCAGCTACCTTGCTTCTGAAACATTCAGGGAGTTATGGAAGGAACCGGTGTTGCTGAATATTTTGACCTCGCGATCCAGCGTAGCGCTCGAACCGAGAAGAAAAAGCATGTTTGGTTGGTTCCTGCACTACCTATTTGGACTTCTATTCGTAGCGTGCTACCATTGGATCTGGAGCTCTTCTTATGCGAATCCTACTTGGTTCTGCGGTTTGATCTTTGGTATAATAAGTGGCATGATTGGCATTGCGGGATGGTTTTTTCTTTTTAAACTTACGGATCAGAAACCAAAAATTAAGGTCGGCCAATACTACCTGCAATTATTCCTGGCACATATCGTTTTCGCACTTGTGGTAGTGGGCGTATACAAGCTGTTTTAGTGCAGGATCTTTAATCAAAACCATTATATATCTGGGGTTGGTTGGAGCTTGTATTAAGATGCTTTCCTTAATTTGGCTTGGCGGATGCCTATTCTGGCAATAAGCTCCCTAAGCCTTCTTTTGTAGTCTTCTGCCAACCAATCCCGGTAGTTTTTTGTAGCTTTTCCAATACAGGCCGCGTATTGCTTGATGCGCCAGATAATTTCTTTTTCCAGCATTTCCGATAATGCCAGCGCTTGGCTGGCCGTTTCTGAATTCTCCATGCAAATTTTCGCATGCTGCCTTATAGAATCTCGTATTACGGTCTGCGGTTTCAATCCGCTTTCGATAGCGTTATCATAGGCTTGTATGACGTCAAAAGCTATTTCAAGGCTATTTCCGAATTTTGAACGCATTTCAGAGGGTATCAAATGGGAATCTCCCGCGGTGCGTTGCGCTATGGTTTCTTGGAACGCAACAAGATTTTCAAATATCTGCCGCCAATCCAAGGCAGCTTCCCACTTCCCAAAACGTTCTGTGTTGTTGCCCAAATCTATGATCGTAAAAGTCCTTTTGGTTGGCAGCCTTCTCGAGCCACGGCCAACCATCTGGTGGTAAAGCGTCAGCGAATTGGTAGCCCTATTTATCAGTATACATTGTATGCTCGGCTCATCAAAACCAGTCGTCAATATGGATACCGATGTCAGCACAGCACCTTTTGTTTTTTTAAACCAATGTAAAATTTCTTCCCTTTCTGTTGCAGGTGTCTTGTGATCTAAATGCCGGGCTTCAATGCCCTGCTCATTTAAGAATTGGCAGACCCGCAAAGAGGTGGCGACTCCATTATTGAAAATCAGCGTCTTTTTACCTTTACCGTAGTTCTGGTAGGAATCTAAAAGCAGTGACAGCATCGCATTTGAAGAATAGAGTTCATCAGAAGTCTTGACTGTAAAATCCCCATTTGGCCCCACTTCAAGTATATTCAGCTCCACATCAGGCTGCCAGTTTCGTGGCTTGGCAAGGTAGCCTGCAGCTATCAACGATTCCACGCTTTCGCTCGAATCTGAAGAATACGGAGTCGCCGTTACCCCGATAACATGGGCTTTTGAAAAATACTTTAGCAGCTTGCGGAAAGAGTTGTGATGCGCTTCGTCAATAATCACAAGCCCCACATCGCCTAGTCCTATTTTTTTTTCCGACATCCTGTTTCGAAGCGTTTCTACCATTGCCACAACGCACTTATGCATATCTGTAACCATACCGGAAAAACTGCTATCAACAATCAGCGTTTTTATTTTCAACTTGGATAAAGTTCGTGATGTCTGCGCGCACAGCTCTTTTCGGTGGGTCAGCACTACTACTTTTTTTCCAGAAGTATTGATGTATCTCCGAGCAATCTCCGAAAAAATTACTGTTTTTCCGCCACCAGTGGGAAGCTGGTAGAGCAGCCTTCTGCAACAGCCCTCTTGCAGATATTTAAAAATTGCGTGAATGTCGCGTTCTTGATAGCCATAAGGCAACTGTTTCTCCTTTTCCATAGTAGTAAGATGTGATGTCCTTTAAAAAAGCAAGGGAGTTTTTGAGGACTCCCTTGCTGAGCAAATTTATCGCTGCCTTCAAATACCACATCAAAGGAAGTTTCTCAAATATACGACAGCCAGACAGCTAAATGGTTACAGTTAAACTCAAGAATGTTATATTTAAAGCAGTGACCGAAAAGTGCTCGAAAGACCACATTATAGGTAAGTTGTTATTTTTCAGCTGTTGGCGAATGCATGGGAAATTTTATAGACAAATGTCTTTTTCGGATTGCTTCCGCCTTGTCTGCACTATCTATATTCCTTGAAAGTTTCAAGCAGGCTTTCAGCAATCTTTTCTGAGGCTGCTTCGCAAAAGTCAAGCCCTGAATAATCTGGATTGTAACCGCTGATATACGGGACCGCCATAATATAAATTCTTTCATTCGCCAGCCCATTTTCCCCAATTACCTGGAAATCATCATTTATGGCCAGCCCTGGCACTTCCATATAATAATCATTTTGCAGCTTGTGGACTTTTTTATTTCCCTTTGCTAATTCACTTCGGCCCGCCTCAGTATCTTTAAGTTGCAAATAAGCCTTGCTTACCGTACCTTCTTTTAAACCCTGGAAAGGAAATGAATCAAAAGAAAGCGCGGGCTGGCCGATGCAGTCCACAAAGGTTTCATAATAGTGTTCGTGATTGCCTTCTTCATCTGAATATCGGTAAGTGATTCCTTTTTCCTCTCCTGGAATAATCTCGCTGTTCTCCCCCACTGCCACAATCTTTAATGCACCGGCCTCGTGCAATGCAAGCAGTTCCACGGCGGAAGCTTGCGGAACAAATGCAATTATTACTGAAATGAGTGGCTTAAGTGATTTTTGAAGGCGAAGCATATCTTCTGCGCTGAGGTATTTTGCCGGATAATTCAGTTCAAAGCTCAAAATCGCCAAGAGCTCTTTCCAGTAAATCGACTCTTTCCTTTCAATTGATTGTTCTGCAGCTTTATATTCCTTCTCGAAAAGAGTAAATACATCGGCTTCTTCCCTCTGGTTCATTGCAAAATCTGTAAACTCCTCCAATGTTGCTTTTTCAATCTTCTTGTAGGCTTCAGGATCGCGTTGCAATAATATTTTTTTGAAATCATTCTCAAAAATAAAATCCAACGATAAAAATCCATTGTTTTCTGCAATATGCGTTTTGATTTCTTCTTCTGTAAGTAAAGAATTGTTGCCCAGATGCGGATCCTCGAGATGAAATCGTACTGCCGGGAGCAAGCCGTTTTTTGAATGCATCACCATTTCAAAATTTGGATATTTTGGCGATTTTTCAAAGAGCAGCGTTCCGTCCGCCTTCTTATGGAATTTTCCATTGCTGCGGGATAATGTCCTTATGGCATCAATGGCTGTCAATGATGATCCTCTAATCGCAACGGCGTGGTTAGCGCCAAAATGCAACTTTTTTGGCGGATAAGGCGAATCATAATAGCCTTCTATTTTTCCTTCGCCTGTTTTTGGCCATTTGTGCCCCGTGCAGATCACTATGCTGTCAAAAATGTGACTCTCGCCTGATTCTAAAAAAACGGTTGTCTTCTTTTCTTGCTCATCATCCGCAATATTGACAACTTTTGAATCAAGAAAACTCTTGACTGTAATTCCGGCACGTTCTGCTGCCAAAAGCAACAGGTCGAATTGTGACTCGAGATATTTCCCGAACAATAAACGGGGCAAAACTTTATATTCATTGAAGTGATTTCTGCGGATGCCAAAACTATCTAGTACCTCTAACGGCACCGTTTCTAGCCAGTCGGCAACTGAAGTAACCAAATCAGGAATTTCATTTGCTGACACATTGGTAATATGCTCACGATTGGCTCCTTCGTCACTATAAGGCATTCCTGCTCCCAATACATTTTTTTTCTCAAATATAGAAATGACACGTTGGGGATCCCCGTTTTCCAAGAGTCGCTTCAGCATGAATAGGCCACTTGGGCCGGCACCAATTATCGCTGTATGTTGTAATTTGGCTGAGTTCGTTTTTTCTTCCATCAATTGTTATGTAAAATAATGCTTCGCTGCTATCCAAAGATAAACCTCTGTGTCCTAATTATATTTATACCCTATTAAAAAAATGTTGCAAAAAAATAAGCTGGTGGAATTGCTCGTTAAGAACGCATATAAAATATTGTGAAAATGCTGTAAAGTTTGAAATTTGTTTTTGACTATCTTGTACTTGCACAAGTTTAAGCAGAATGGCTCTGCTTCCTTTCAAGATGTTAATTTAAAATACTTTGAAAATGAGTGAACTGTTATTTAAGGATTGGGAAACATTAGGCCACATTGCTACCTGCGCTACAATTTCTTTTTTAGTATTATTCGCTTTTATAAGAATTTCAGGCAAGCGCACCTTGGCAAAATTAAATGCTTTTGATTTCGTAGTATCGGTTACCTTGGGTTCTACCCTTTCATCGATGATGCTTTTAAAAGTTACGGTTTCAGAAGGTCTTGTTGCCTTGGTCATCATTATCGTACTGCAATACGTCTTGGCTTTTTTAGCAAAAAAATCAAAATTTATGGAAAAAGCTATCAATTCTACCCCGACGCTTTTATTTTATAACGGAAAGTTTTTGACAGACGCCATGAAGCGAGAATTGATAACAGAAGAAGAAATTTATGCCGAAATAAGAAAATATCGAATGGAAAGAATTAAAGATGTCCGGGCCGTAGTCATGGAACTTAACGGAGAAATGACCGTAATTAAAAAGTCGGATAATCTCAGCCAGGAAACATCTCTTGACGACATCAATCTGCATGAGACAAAATGATCATTGTAACTAATCTCAAAATGCAATGTAATTTGCAGTAGGCCTTATCTGTTCTAATATAAAAAAAGAACTAAATCGTATAAAAATCATTCCGTTAAAAAATCCTAAATTTAGGATACGCCAAATTTGTTGGCTGCAGTACTGAATTGACCCTGCAATTAAAAATTAAAGCTACACACTATGAATGCAAAAAATTTCCTAGCCGGACTGGGCGGTGCTATCGCTCTGAATATTCTACACGAATCCTTAAAAGACACAAAAGCAGACACGCCCCGAATTGATATTGTAGGCGAAGAGGCGCTCCAGAAAGTGATGGGCTTTTTTGGAAGCAAGATTGAAAGCCCTCACGCACTCTACAAGGCAACACTCGCGGGAGATGTAGCCAGCAATGCTGCCTATTACAGCATGATCGGCAATGGGGATGCCAATATGTGGACAAAAGCACTGTCATTGGGACTTGCAGCAGGAATAGGTGCCGTAGCCCTGCCTTCAAAAATGGGATTGGATGACAGGCCGGTTGCCAAAAACAGCCAAGTCAAGGCAATGACAGTGGCCTATTATGTGGCTGGAGCTTTGGTCACAGCTGGAATTTTAAAGCTTCTTTCACATAACAAACCTTGAGTAGCTTGTGGTTAAATCGCATTTTCAAAGTAATCACTACAAATATGTAGGTACTCATAAAAAAAAAGAGAAACGTTCAAGTTTCTCTTTTTTTAAAAACATTTTCACATGTATAATACCACTCAAACAATGTAGTGCAAAAATAGATCAGAGCTGCCTTCTAATTGTTATATATTAATACAGTTCTTTTATACAATTTATTAATTACAGCAAACGACGATTACCAGACTCACTTAAAGTTTTCCAGCTTTAGTATCGACTATAGCTCTTGTTAAATCCTGTATGGAAAACAGGTTAATTGTTATAAAATATTGTGGATTATTTTACGTTTGTCTTTGATTACTATAAATATCAGAAGTTAATTTAGGTATGGGACAGTAATAATTTAAAATTAATTTGCTTCTCTTTTTAAGCCGTGTACATCTTTCAAGAAAATCTTTTTTCCTTTCAATTCAATCAATCCGTTTTTGTTGAAGTCAGACAATAAACGAATGCAGCTTTCGGTCGCGGTTCCAATCATGCTGCCGATTTCTTCCCGGGACAACTGGGTTTTTAAACTTCCGTCTTCATTCGTTCCGTAAGAATCTTGCAGGTACAATAACGTTGCAGCAAGCCGTTCTTTTACAGTCTTTTGAGCCATATTGACCATATGGTCGTCCGCTTCTTTTAAATCGCCGCAAATGCTTTTCATTACGTTCATTGAAAAAGTATTGTTTTGATTGAAAAACCCCATAATTTCACTTTTCGGAATAAAGCACACTTCCATATCTTCCAAGGCCACGGCGCTCAGGTTTACGGGTTCGTCGCTGATCATCGAACGCTGTCCTAATAATTCGCCTTTTGAAACTAATTTTACGATTTGGTCTTTTCCGTTGGCACTTAACTTTGACAGCTTGCAGACGCCGTCTTTTATGCAAAAAATTCCGTTGACATTTTCGCCTTCTTCAAAAATGGGTTCGCCTTTTTTAATCGTATAAGACGATTTGCAATTGGCAATTTTAAGAAGCTCTTCTTTATTCAATGCTTTTAAAGAGCTGAATTCCCGAACGATACACTGTTCACACTTGCTCATAAATGGAGTATATTTATTTGGCAAAGTTATATAAAAAGTATGACAATTATCATATTTTAAATTTGTTCCGTTCACAACCTTTGCATCAGGTAAAATGAGCAAATTATGGACACACAAAACTGTTTCCATTGTGGATTGAATATTATAAAAAAAGAAGAAATCATCTTTGACAGCAAATCTTTTTGCTGCGCCGGATGCAAAACCGTGTACGAGATTTTTAGCGAAAACGGACTTTCTTCTTATTATGATTTCGAAAAAATGCCGGGCGCGACACCGCAGGCAATCAATGGAAAATATGACTTTTTAGACAATGAAAAAATCATTGCAAAATTATTGGATTTTGAAGAAGACAAGACAACGATTGTTTCACTTTACATTCCTCATATTCACTGCAGCTCGTGCATTTGGATTTTGGAAAATCTACACAAGCTTCAAAAAGCAATAAGCATTTCGCAGGTGAATTTTCCGGAGAAAAAAGTGCGGATTATTTTCAATTCCGAAGAAACTTCACTGAAAGAAATCGTCTTGTTATTGTGTTCCATCGGTTATGAACCTTACATTTCTTTAGATAATTATGAAAACGCCAAAGCCAAAATCGACCGAAGCCTGACCTATAAAATCGGTGTTGCTTTTTTCTGTTTTGGAAACATAATGCTTTTGTCTTTTCCCGAATATTTTGAGGTCGAAGAATTTTGGCTCAATCAGTATCGTGGCTTTTTCAGATGGCTGATTTTTGCACTTTCGCTTCCCTCCTTTTTTTATGCTGCCAGCGGTTATTACGTTTCGGCTTACAAAAGCATCCGGGCAAAAATGTTCAATATCGACATTCCAATTGCTTTGGGAATCATTGTAATGTTTATCCGAAGCGCTGTGGATATCATTTTTGGATATGGCCAAGGTTTCTTCGACAGCTTGACAGCACTGGTTTTCTTTATGCTTTTGGGCAAGATGTTTCAGCAGAAAACCTATAATTTTCTTTCTTTCGAAAGAGATTTTAAATCTTATTTCCCTATTGCGGTAACTCAAATAAATGCGCAAAAAGAAGAAAATTCAGTTCCGGTCTACGATATAAAAAAAGGCGACAGATTGCTGATTCGAAACCAGGAATTGATTCCGGTAGATGGCATTTTAATCAGTGAAAACTGCCAAATTGATTACAGCTTTGTAACCGGGGAAGCCGTCCCGATTCATAAAAAATCAGGCGATAAAATTTATGCCGGTGGAAAACAATTGGGCAAAGTCATTGAAATGGAAGTTTTAAACTCGGTTTCACAAAGTTACCTGACGCAATTGTGGAGCAATGCGGTTTTTCAGAAAAATGTCGACCAAAAACACAAAACGATTACTGATGCCATCAGCCGTTATTTCACGCCTGCATTGCTTTTAATTGCGTTTGCTTCCTTTGGATATTGGATTTTCATTGACACCACAATTGCCTTTAATTCTTTCACCGCTGTTTTGATTGTGGCGTGTCCGTGCGCGTTGGCACTGACCGCGCCGTTTACGATGGGTAATATTTTGAGAATTATGGGAAACCAAAAATTATACCTCAAAAACGCTGTCGTAATTGAACAGTTGGAAAAAGTAACTACCATTGTTTTTGACAAGACGGGAACGATCACGACCAATAAAAAATCAGAGATCATGTACAGCGGAAAAGATTTTTCTTCAAAAGAATTAATTGCTGTTAAAAATGTGCTTCGCGGATCCAACCATCCGTTAAGCAGACGGTTGTATGAATTTTTGCCTTCTTTAGAAAATAAGATTAGTACTGATTTTGAAGAAATTACGGGAAAAGGAATCCAAGGAACCTGCGATGGCAATTTTATAAAAATTGGATCCTCTTCTTTTGTGGAACATTCTGAAAAAGATAATACCAACGCTACTTCCGTCCATATTTCGATCAACGGAAAGTACTACGGCAAATACATTTTTGACAATCAATACCGAGCGGGTTTAGAAAATTTATTCAAAAGCTTGAGCGGTGATTATAAAATAAAAATTCTTTCGGGAGACAATGAAGGCGAAAGAGAAATCTTGGAAAAATTGCTTCCAAAAAACACGGAATTGGTCTTTAACCAAAAACCTGAAGAAAAATTAGAATTCATCAAAAACCTTCAAGAAAAAGGGCAAAACGTGATGATGGTCGGCGACGGGTTGAACGATGCGGGAGCTTTGGCGCAAAGCAATGTCGGGATTTCAATTTCAGAAAATGTAAACGTTTTTTCTCCCGCTTGCGACGGAATTTTAGATGCGGCTCAATTTACCAAAATCCACAGCTATTTGAAGCTCTCTAAAAAAGCAATCTGGATCATCAAGATGAGTTTTACGCTATCTCTTTTATACAATGTCGTGGGATTGAGTTTTGCGGTTTGTGGCAAATTATCGCCATTGGTTGCGGCAATCATTATGCCTTTGAGCACCGTGACGATTATCAGTTTTGTGACTTTGGCAAGCAATTATTTTGCTAAAAAAATACTCCCAAAAAAAGCTGGAATATGATAAATATCATAGAATTTGGATACAGCCAATACTAAATTTGTTAACATAAAATTAAGGGTATGAGCATCATTTATTTATTAATAACCATCAGCATCATCGTGGCATTGTGTTTCTTTTTTGCTTTCGTTAAAGCGGTAAAGAGCGGACAATATGACGATGACTATACACCTTCGGTGCGAATGCTTTTTGATGATGAATTGAAAGAATCAAAATCAGAAAAAACAAAAATCGAAACAGAACAAAAACTTAACTAAAAACAATTTCTTCTATCATCCAGTAATCATTTAATTATGGAAAAACAACAATTTTATTATGATAACAAGATTGTAAAGAACTTTCTTTACGCATGTATCTTTTGGGGAGCCATCGGAATGCTTGTCGGGCTTCTGATCGCTTCAATGTATCTTTTTCCAAACATAACCGACGGGATTTCCTGGTTGAGTTATGGCCGTTTAAGACCGCTGCACACTAATGCGGTAATATTTGCCTTTGTTGGAAATGCTATTTTTGCGGGAGTTTATTATTCACTGCAGCGTTTGCTTAAAGCCAGAATGTACAGCGATGTCTTGAGTAAGATAAACTTCTGGGCATGGCAATTTATCATCGTTGCGGCAGCCATTTCTTTGCCTCTTGGATACACTTCATCCAAAGAATATGCCGAATTAGAATGGCCGATTGACATTGCCATTGCAATAGTTTGGGTCGTTTTCGGTATCAACATGATCGGAACAATTTTACGCAGAAGAGAGCGCCACCTGTATGTTGCCATTTGGTTTTATTTGGCCACATTTATTACGGTTGCCATCCTTCATATTTTCAATAGCCTGGTTTTGCCGGTAAGTGCCATGAAAAGCTACTCGGTTTATGCGGGAGTTCAGGATGCGCTGGTACAATGGTGGTATGGCCACAATGCGGTTGCATTTTTCTTGACGACACCGTTCTTAGGGCTGATGTATTATTTCGTTCCAAAGGTGGCGAACCGCCCCGTGTATTCTTACCGTCTTTCCATTATTCACTTTTGGTCGCTGATTTTCATCTATATCTGGGCAGGTCCTCACCATTTATTATATTCTTCTTTGCCAGATTGGGCACAAAATTTAGGGGTTGTCTTTTCAATTATGCTGATTGCGCCGTCTTGGGGTGGTATGATCAACGGACTTTTGACGCTTCGTGGCGTGTGGGACAAAGTAAGGACTGAGCCTGTGCTGAAATTCTTTGTGGTCGCAATTACAGGCTATGGAATGGCCACTTTTGAAGGTCCGATGCTTTCTTTGAAAAACGTAAATGCAATTGCGCATTTCACCGATTGGATCGTAGCCCACGTTCACGTTGGTGCCTTGGCTTGGAACGGATTTATGACTTTTGGTATGATTTATTGGTTGATTCCTAGAATGACTAAAACCTCTTTATATTCAACAAAGTTGGCCAACTTCCATTTCTGGATCGGTACTTTGGGAATCATTTTATACACGCTTCCAATGTATGTGGCTGGTTTCGCGCAAGCGTCAATGTGGAAACAATTTAACCCAGACGGAACTTTAGTTTATGGAAACTTCTTAGAAACCATAACTTCAATTATGCCAATGTATTGGATGAGAGCCATCGGGGGAACTTTATACTTGATCGGTTTGATCGTTTTGATTTACAATATCGTCAAAACAGTGAAACAAGGAAATGCCGTGGAAGACGAACTGGCGGAAGCTCCAGCTTTGCAAAAAATTACTACTAAAAGAGTGAAAGGGGAAAAATTTCATCCTTGGCTAGAAAGAAGACCGATCCAGCTTACCATTTTAGCGACTGTTGCGGTTCTTATCGGAGGAATTGTTCAGATTGTTCCAACCCTTGTGGTGAAATCAAATATCCCAACTTTAGCGGTTGTAAAACCGTACAGTCCATTAGAATTAGAAGGTCGCGATTTATACATCCGCGAAGGTTGCGTGGGTTGCCATACGCAGATGATCCGCCCTTTCCGTTCTGAAGTAGAACGTTATGGAGAATACTCAAAATCAGGCGAATATGTGTACGACCACCCGTTTTTATGGGGTTCAAAAAGAACGGGGCCTGACTTGATGAGAATCGGCGGAAAATACTCTGACAACTGGCATTTCAACCATATGTGGGATCCAAGAAGCACATCGGCGGGTTCTATTATGCCGGCTTACAAATGGCTCTTTGACAACGAAGCGATGGATTATTCTCAAATCCAAACCAAGATGGAAGTAATGGTAAAATTAGGCGTTCCTTACACAAAAGAAGAAATTGCCAATGCGCAAGAAGCGATAAAAAACCAAGCGCTTTCGATAGAAAAAAATCTATATACCGATCCTGATTTTAAGAAAACGTATGAAGAAAGCAAAAAAGCTTCGGAAACAAAAGGAGAAACATTTATCCCGATGTACCAACGCGAAATCATCCCGATGATTGCATATCTGCAACGAATGGGAACCGATATCAAAGTCAAAGATTCACAACCTAAAAAATAATTGCCGTGCTAAAATTTATCAAACAAAATATGGATACGATTTCCGGAATAGAAATTTATCCGATCATTTCACTGCTTATTTTCTTCTTCTTTTTCGTAGGCCTCTACCTCTGGACCTTTACATACAGAAAAGAAAAAATTACCGAATTGAGCCACATTCCTTTTGAGAATGAAAACGAAATTGAAAACTTAAAAAAGTAAGATTATGAACAAAATATTTCCTGTTTATCTGCGAGTTCCCGTGATATTCTTCAGCGTCTTTATGGCGATGGAATATTTCATCGACTCAGGCGACCGACCTGCTTTTTTAAAATATCCGATGATTTCAGTGTTCTTGGCGGTATTTTTATTTCTGCTGATTGCCATAGAAATTGTGGTCAGCGCGATTGATAACGTGACCTACCATTTGCTCACTGACGAACAAAGAAAGCAGTTGGAAGAAGCAGAAAGCATTTCGATTACGGAGACCAAGACCTATTTGAAAATCAAAAAATGGTTTGTAAAATCAAGACCCATTGAAGAAGAAGGACAGCTTTTATTAGATCACGACTATGACGGAATCAAGGAATTAGACAACGATTTACCACCGTGGTGGACAAAACTTTTTTATGCCTGCATCCTATTCGGATTTGTTTATATGGCAAAATACCATCTTTTTGGCGAACCAGATCAAACGCAAGAATTTGAAATTGAAATGGCGGAAGCTAAAATAGCGGTAGAAGAATATAAAAAAACCGCTAAAGATTTGATTGATTTTGAAACCGTGACGTTATTGACCGAAGCGGAAGATATGGCTTCTGGAAAAAAAGTTTTTGAAACCAACTGTATTGCCTGCCACAGACCAGATGGTGGCGGATCAATTGGTCCAAACCTGACCGATGAAAATTGGATTCTGGGTGGCGGAATTAAAAATGTTTTCCACACAATTACCGAAGGTGGACGTGATGGAAAAGGAATGGTTGCCTGGAAAGGAACTTTAAAACCATCTGAAATCCAGCAAGTAGCCAGTTATGTTTTATCATTGAAAGGTACGGATCCAAAGGATGCAAAACCTGCTGAAGGCGATATTTGGGTAGATGAATCTGCTCCAAAAACAGAAACGCCAAAAACGGAAGAAGCAAAAGTTGTGGCCCAAAATTAAGCCGTAACGCAAAACAAAAATTATGTCAAAAATGCCAGATGAATCCTTTCGCGATGTGATTGGAACTGTCGATGAAAAAGGGAAAAGGCTTTGGGTTTTTCCCAAAATTCCGAAAGGTAAATTTTATAAAAACAGAAAAAAAGTCAGTTATTTTTTATTGCTGTTTCTGATTTCTGCGCCATTCTTGAAAATCAATGGTAACCAGTTCTTGCTTTTTAATGTAATCGAAAGAAAGTTCAATATTTTCGGATTTCCGTTTTGGCCACAAGATTTTTACCTGTTCGTCATTTCGATGTTGGTTGGTGTGGTGTTTGTCGCTTTATTTACGGTCGCTTTCGGAAGAATTTTCTGCGGATGGATTTGTCCCCAGACGATTTTTATGGAAATGGTTTTCCGAAGAATTGAATTTTGGATTGAAGGCGACCGTGGGGCGCAAATGCGTTTGGCAAAACAAAAATGGGATGCTGAAAAAATCAAGAAACGCTGTTTGAAATGGTTTCTGTTTTTTGTGATTTCCTTTATAATTGCGAATGTTTTTCTGGCGTATTTAATCGGAAGCGATGAACTGATCCAACTGATAGAACAACCGTTGGACCAAAACTGGAGTACTTTCATTGCGTTGTTGATTTTTACGGGCGTTTTCTATTTTATTTATGCGTGGTTTCGCGAGCAGGTTTGCATCATCGCGTGTCCGTATGGAAGGTTGCAGGGCGTCTTGCTGGACAACAAATCCATTATTGTGGCGTATGACCACGTGCGAGGCGAAAAAGAGATGGGACGCGCAAAATTTGATAAAAAAGAAAATCGTGAACTTGCCGGCAAAGGCGATTGCATCGATTGCAAGCAATGCGTGAGCGTTTGCCCAACGGGGATTGACATCAGAAACGGAACACAGCTGGAATGCATTAATTGCACGGCCTGTATTGACGAATGTGATGCGATAATGGAAAAAGTAAATCTCCCGAAAGGCTTGATTCGATATGCCTCGGAAGACGAAATTACCAAAAAAGCGACGTTTGAGTTCACGCCGAGAATGAAAGGTTACAGCGCCGTGATGTTCATTTTAACCGGAATTTTTATTGGACTGCTGTTTTTGAGAAATGATGTGGAAGCCACGGTTTTAAGATTGCCCGGCCAATTATTTGAACACAAGGGCGAAAACATCAGCAACG
This sequence comes from Flavobacterium macacae, assembly GCF_003865365.1. Classification (GTDB taxonomy): domain Bacteria; phylum Bacteroidota; class Bacteroidia; order Flavobacteriales; family Flavobacteriaceae; genus Flavobacterium; species Flavobacterium macacae. Next base: position 19,826 of record NZ_RQVR01000021.1, read on the forward strand.
TCTTTACCTATAAGATTGTTAATAAAACGGTGCACGATTTTGAGAATATCCACTTTAAGTTGCTGAACCCCGAAGGGGAAATTAAAGCTGTGGGAAAAGAAAATTTTAAGATTACCAAAGGCGAAATGTCACAAGGAACGCTGTTTATTGAAATTCATCCGAATAATTTGGCGGGTGATAAAACCGAAATTAAGATAGGTGTTTTTAATGGCGAGGATTTGATTGAAACAGAGAAAACAAATTTTCTGGGTCCGAGGAGTTTTAATTAGCTGATTTTTGGACTTTGTTGTGAAGTCAAAGATTGGCGGACTGAAGTTTAAAAAAGGCCTGGAAAGTTTGAGAATAGCCCCGATGCTGGAATTGCTTGAGCTCTTAAACCTGTAACCAAACAGGTTTAAAGCGAGTTCCAGAAGCGGGAAAATGGTTTAAAACTAAGCCAGAAGTTTGGCTTCAAAATAAAAAAAATATGAAAAAGATAAGTTGGGGAACGGGAGTTGTGATTGCTTTTGGGACGTTTATGGCGTTTATTTTGTTCTTTGTTTTCTTGGTGCAGACGGATCGGGATTATGATAATGAATTGGTGATTGAAAATTATTACAACTATGAAACGGGCTTGCAAAAGCAATTGGAAAAGGAAGATTTGGCGCAGAATTTGGCTGAAAAAGTAACGGTTCTGCAAGAGGATAACTTCTTGAAAATTTCGTTTCCGAAAGATTTTGATTTTAAAAATATTACAGGAAAAGTGTCCCTTTACAGACCGTCTGACCAGAAATTAGACTTTGAAATCAAGATTTCACTGTCTTCTCATGATTTGCTCATACCTAAAAGTCAGCTGGCGGGCGGTCGCTGGGACATTATTTTAGACTGGAATTATAACAATGTTGGCTATTTGAACAAGGAACAGCTGACGATAGACACAAAATAAGATGTTGTTTTCTGCACTTTTTTTCGGACTGATTTCGAGCCTGCATTGCGTGGGAATGTGCGGTCCGATTGCGATGATGCTGCCGGTGGACCGAAGCAGTGAGGCCAAAAAAGTGCTTCAGATTTTGCTGTACCACTTGGGCAGGATGACGGCTTATGGCAGTTTAGGGCTGGTTTTTGGTTTGCTGGGCAAAAGTTTCTATTTGGCCGGAATGCAACAGCAATTGTCCATTTTTGTAGGGATTTTTATGATTTTCATCGTTTTGGTTCCAGAAAAGATTTTTATGAAATATAATTTTTCGAAGCCGGTTTACCGCTTGATTTCAAGGGTCAAATCGGCTTTGGGAAATCAATTTAAGAAGAAAAGCAACAAGGCTTTGTTCACGATTGGATTGCTGAACGGCTTTCTGCCGTGCGGGTTGGTGTATGTTGCTTTATTTGGTGCCCTGGCCATGCAAGGGATTTCTTTAGGGGTAGCGTATATGGTTTTGTATGGCCTCGGCACCATTCCTTTGATGAGCATGGCGGTGTATTTTGGCGGATTTTTAAGCTTGGGCTTCCGAAATAAACTGCAAAAAATTATTCCGGTTGTGGCTGTTGTAATCGGCACTTTATTTATTTTAAGGGGATTGGGATTGAGCATTGATTTTGTTTCTCCTGGAACTATGAGTCTGTTTGTGAAATCGGCACCGGATTGTATGTAAATTATGAGTTATGAATTATGAGTTTCTGGACGCGGATATTTAGGATGACGCTGGTTTTCGCAGTTTTCTTTGCGGGTATTTTGATTGTATTTTTCTATAAAATAAAAAGTCGCAAAGGTTTTATTCTTTGCGACTTTTCTTTTTTAAAATCTTGTTTTCCTTGAGTCTATAACCTTAAAGCGTGAACCTTTTAAACGGTCATCGAAAACAGCTGGGTTTTTGGCGCATTTCTTTTCAATCGAAGGTCAAAAGCCATACAGATATTTCTTAAAAACGGCTTGCCTGACTTGGTTACTTTTAGTTTGTTCTCTTCTATTTTGATGAGCCCGTCGTTTTCCATTTCTTGCAATTGCGAAAGGATTTCGGGCATATAATTTTCAGAATGTTCCCAAGTGGTTTCAAATTGGCACATCAAGTTTAAAATGTGCTTTCTGATTTTTAAATCTTCCTGGCTTAAAATATGTCCCTTGAAAACCGGTATTTTCTCCCACTCTAACAACTGGTAATAATCGTCTAAATCTTTAACATTTTGGGCAAAACCATACCACGTATCGCTAATTGAGGAAACGCCCAAACCGATCATCATTTGTGTTTTTGAGTGGCTGTAACCCATAAAATTTCGGTGTAATTTATCTTCTTTTGAAGCTTTAAAAAGCGAATCAGAATCGATGGCAAAATGATCCATCCCGATTTCATGGTACCCGTTTGAACTCAAAAGCGCCTTGCCAACTTCGTATAACTTTCGCTTTTCTTCATCCTTCGGAATGTCTTCTTCTTTGTAACCGCGCTGTCCGTTACCCTTTATCCACGGCGTGTGGGCATAACTGTAAAATGCCAAACGGTCTGGTTTTAACGATTTGGTCTTTTCAATCGTGTCCACAATATTTTCTATGGTTTGAAACGGAAGTCCGAAAATCAAATCGTGTCCGACAGAAGTATATCCGATTTCTTTGGCCCAATAGGTCACTTTTGCCACGTTTTGAAACGGCTGGATTCTATGAATCGCTTTTTGCACCGTTTCTGAATAATCCTGGACGCCAAAACTTACTCTTCTGAAACCCAAATCATATAATTTCTGCAAATGTTCTTTAGTCGTATTGTTTGGATGGCCTTCGAAACTGAATTCAAAATTTTCCGCTTTTATTCCGGTTTTTAAAATTCCGTTTAATAAATCTTCCAAATTTTTGATGGAAAAAAAAGTGGGCGTTCCGCCACCGAGATGAATTTCTTTGATAATCGGTTTTTCGTCCATTTCATTGCAATACAATTTCCACTCTTGCAATACGGCTTGCAAATAAGGCTGTTCCACGCTGTGGTTTTTGGTAATTCGTTTCGAACAACCGCAAAAAGTGCAAAGGCTTTCGCAAAAAGGTAAATGAATGTAAAGGCTGATTCCTTCAGAAGCATTGCTTTCGGAAAAAGATTTCTTGAAACTTTTTATCCACAAATCATATTGAAACTCCTCATTTTCCCAGTAAGGAACCGTTGGATAACTGGTGTATCTTGGTCCAGGGACGTTGTATTTTTGAATAAGCGACTTTGACATAATCTTTATTTTTTATTTCAAAAGTAATCGTAATCAACACTTTAGAATATGATAATTGTCATATTGATTTTTAATTTTCAACTACTTGTGAAGGAATTTCTATCGAAATAATTTCTTCTTTATAATTGGCCAACTGATTCAAAACCAGCTCTTTTTGATTCGTAAAAAAAGACGTTTCTGCGAACATTTTTTCGTAATAATTAATTCCTTCTAAAAGATTTGCTTTAAAAAGCGTCCATTTTTTCAAACTGTTTTTAGTAATTTCTGAGGTTTCGGCCATTTCTTTTTGCAAGTAATTGACATACAATTGCAGTTCTTTTATAAACAAATTAGGGCGATAATTTTCGCTCAAAACAGAATCATAGCCATAAATGTGCTGTACCATTTCCCGCAACGAAACTTCCTTGTCAAAATAAGCCAAATTAGGTCCGGGACAAATCACGACACCTTGCTTCTCGCCTTTTATTTCAATGTGGTTTTCAAGATAAGCCGTGTTGGCCAAACCTACGCAAAGGCACGCTTTCTCCGTAATTTTATCTTTTTGAGACGCATAACTTTCTGCAGAAAGTGTTTCTTTTAAGGTTTCTAATTCTTGCAATTTAAACTGCTGTAATTTTCTGGAAGCCGTGCAAATCCCTTCATCACTGAATTCACGGCTCAACGCCAACAGTTTTTTGGGACACGAACTTCCTGGTTTTTCAAGATCAATTCTGTGGTTTTTAATGGTTTCATTCGTCGTTCCTTTTACCGTATTAAATGGAACGCCCAAAGGCGAAATGCCACTTCGGTAAAAATCATTTTCTTGCGCTTTTATCAACATTTTTCGGGTTTCCAAATCCGTAGAAGTCGCTTCAGGAACCAACAAAAACGGCGAACCCCAGCCAATAGAATCCGCATTGTAATTTTCAATCAAAAAATCGTGTTCCTCAGCCGTTCCAACGCCACCTTGAACCGTAATTTTTAATGGCAACGTTTCTTTTGGAACGATCAATTCTTTTTGCGTCAGCGCCGAAACCATCAATTTGTGGGCGGAATCAATCAGTTCTTGTTTTTTATTTTTAAATTCTTCCATAATAGGACCAAGCAAAAGTCCGTCGGTTGCAAAGGCGTGTCCGCCACAATTCAAACCCGATTCGATGCGGTATTCAGAAACCCAGATTCCTTTTTTGGCCAAGTAATTTCCTTGAATCATCGCCGAACGGAAATCGCTTACTTTTAAGATGATTTTCTTTTTTAGATTTCCGTTTTCATCTGGAAAAAAGTGTTTAAATTCTGAAATATAATTGTATAACGACGGATTCATTCCGGCAGACAGTACTAATGAAGACGATAGATTGCTTTCCGCAAAACCGCGCAAAGACGCGTGTGCATCGTTGTAAATCATGGGAAGTGCTTCCTTTTTATTGAAATTGGCTTTGTCCACTTTCGTCATAATATTGACATCAATGGAACCAGGAGAAAGTTGCTTTGAGATAAAACTTTTAATGCTTTCGATAGATTCTGAATTTTTAGAAATCAATTCTGAAAAGCTCTTTTTTAGAGCTGATTTCTGTGGCAACATTTCTAAAAAATGAACTAAAGACTGCTTATTTTCAGCCAACTCAGTACAGAAAGAATGGTATTTTTCTTCCACGATTGTGCTGACCAAATTCAAATAGGATTTGGTTCTTTCGGCGCGATAGTCAAAGTGTTTTGTAGTTATTTCGGTATAAGGAATCTGGAATTTCTTGCTGTAAAAAGCATTCATCTTTTCCATCAATTCGTCATCAACAATTGAAATTACAGAGTCGATGCCAAATTGCGCCACACGAATCGGGCTGTCAATGGTAAAAGCTAATCCCATCACGGGAATATGGAAATTGTGGATTTGTTCAATTTTCATCATAAATAATTTAAGATGCAAATATGAACGATGCCCTAAAATTATTTGATGATATTTATCATATTTGAGAAAACTTTTAAAATATGATTTTTAAAGTTTGAATTAGAAAAACTTACCATCAACATAAAACCAACAATCCTTCTCTTTTTTGAAAGTTGATTTTTCATGGTGGATTTGAGCTATTAAATTAGAATCGAGGAAATAAGCCTTAAATTCAACACTATTTTCAGTGGTATTTAAAACTTCTAATTTTATCCATTGGTTTGATTTCGACCAATTTAAAATATCTTCTTTTGAATGGTATTTTCTTGTAGAAATATGAGTTGTATTCACAAGATAGTCTGCCGCTTGAACAACATAAGCACTGTATCTTGAACGCATTAATTTTTCGGCAGTTGGTGCTTTTTCTGTTCCTTTAATGAAAATCTCACAACATTCAGAAAACGATTTCTGAAAACCGCAGTGGCAATTTTGTATCATTATTCTGCGTTTATTTTTTGATGCAATTGATTCAATAAAACTTGATATCGACTGATTTCTAACAACTCATCGTCTTCTTCTGCGTGATCTAAAAGCTCGTCTAAATTCTCGCTTACTAACGTCAATTTATTGTTTGCATCTTTAGTATTTTTTTCTGCAATCAAATCAATAATCTCTTGCACTCTTATTTTTAATCCTTCGTAAACTTTTAAATCCATAATTTAATTTTTAGTATCACTCAAAATAGTGTGCTTCATTATACTTTTTATTTCAATTTTTTCTTTTCGAAGTTGTTCTGCTTCTTTCTCTCGAATTCTTTTTATCTACTTTCTTTTGATTTAACTGATTTGTTTCCTTTAGCCTTCCATTTTTGAACGATAATTTCAACAAAGATAATGAAAAGTGTTTTTAGCTGATTTTTTAAAACTTATTGAAAACAATATAAAAATACACCTTTTGGGTAGCTGTTTAAAATTCATATCGTAAATTTACAAGCGTATTTTGAGCGATCATTTTATCTCTTATTTTTGCCAAAGAATTGCCTATGAAAAATCTACTTTCTTTAAGAACTGTTAATGTAATGCGATATATCACGCCATTGCGAGAAGGCGGTTCGCTCCCTGCCCTTGCCGATGCTGATGATGATTTTAAATATGTTTTAAAATTCAAAGGAGCTGGTCACGGAATTAAAGCTTTAATTGCTGAATTAATTGGCGGAGAGATTGCTCGAATTTTAGAGCTTCCGATTCCTGAATTGGTTTTCGCAAATCTTGACGAATCTTTTGGAAGAACAGAAGCTGACGAAGAAATTCAAGATTTATTGCAAGGAAGCCAAGGAATGAATTTAGCGCTCCATTATCTTTCTGGCGCTATTAATTTTGATCCGGTGGTAACTGATGTTGATGCTGATTTGGCTTCAAAAATTGTTTGGCTTGATTCTTACATTACCAATGTAGACCGTACTTTCAGGAACACTAATATGTTGATTTGGCACAAAGAGCTATGGCTAATTGATCACGGAGCTTGCCTTTATTTTCACCATTCTTTCACCAATTGGGAAAATCACGCAAAAAGTCCATTTGCATTAATAAAAGACCACGTTTTGTTAGCCAAAGCAGCAAAATTAAATGAAATCGATATCTTATTTAGGTCTGTTTTAACTGAAGAAAAAATTCGATTAATCGTTGATTTAATCCCACAAGATTGGCTTGATTGGGAAGATGCTGATGAAACTCCAGAACACATTCGGGAGATTTATTTCCAATTTTTAAGTACCCGTTTAGCTAATTCAGAAATTTTTATAAAAGAAGCACAAAATGCAAGAAAAACACTTATATGAATATGCCGTGATTCGTGTGGTTCCTAAGATGGAGCGCGAAGAGTTCGTGAATGTAGGCATTATTCTGTTCTGCAAAAGAGAGCGTTTTATAAAAGTTATTTATAAAATAAATGAAGAAAAATTGCGTTCTTTTTCCAATGATTTAGATTTTGAACAGCTTGAAAAAAACTTAGAATCTTTTGAAAAAATAAGCCAAGGAAAAAAAGATGGTGGTCCGATTGCGCAATTTGATGTACCGTCAAGGTTTCGATGGCTCACTGCGGTAAGAAGTTCTGTAATTCAAACTTCAAGGCCACACCCTGGATTGTGCAGTAATCTTGATGATATTTCTTTACGCCTTTTTACTGAATTAGTATTATAAAATCTCTAACTTTGACTCATCACAAAAAAAATAACGACCAATTTTAGTTTAAGAGATAATTTAACAACTATCTTTATAATATAATAATTTATATTTTAGTCTTTTAAAATGCATACAAAATGCTCAAATGATTAAAAAAGAAAGTAAATTTTCAAGCGTATCAAGCTGGATTTTGTCACGACCTAAGTTGTCGGTTTTTTTCGTTTTCATTATCTTGGTTTCTGCCGTTACCTTTCTTGTTTCACAACGCTATTTAGTCATTAAGGAAAATGAGCGTCGTGAAATGTCAAATATTCTTCACGTTGTTCAGCAAAATATCAATCAAAACTTAAAAAATTCGTACACAACCGCACTCACGGTTGCTTTAACAGTGAATGATGAAGGAAAATCAGAAGATTTTGAAGCCATTTCCCAAAAACTAAAAAGTTCAAATTCATTTGTTGATGCTTTACAACTGCTTCCTGGTGGTGTGATAAAGTATGTTTATCCTTTAAAAGGAAATGAAGTTACCCTCGATTTTGACATTTTAAATACAAAACATTTACAAAAAGAGGCACTTGAATCTATTAAAACGAAAAAAATGTACTTTGCGGGTCCGTTGAACCTAAAGCAAGGCGGCGTGGGCGTTGTAGGTAGGCTTCCTATTTTTAAAAAGAATAAGTTTTGGGGGTTTTCAGCAGTAGTTGTCAATTTGGAAACACTTTTAGAAGCTTCTGGAATCAATTCAATTGACGATTCAAAATACTATTTCCAATTTTCAAAAATCAATCCTTTAACCGGAAAAGAAGTTTTTTTCCTTTCCAATAAAAAGAACTTCAGTGATAAAACTTTTCTAGAAGTGTCAATTCCTGATGGCAATTGGAAAATTTATTTAATCAACAAAAGTCGTTACGGAATATTTTTTGATTTGCTTCCTTCTTCAATCTTAGGTTTATTATTTGCTTGTTTTTTATCGCTTTTTATTTATTCTCTATTAAAAAAACCATCTGAATTACAAATTCTTGTTCATGCTCAAGCTACAAAATTGCTCACTAATGAATTTAAATTCAAAACCATTTTTCAGCAAGCCGCTGTGGGAATTGTTCACGTAGATACCTTGACAGGAAAATTAATTGAAAGCAATAAAAAATTCAGTCAAATGCTAGGTTACAGCTTTGAAGAATTAGTTACAAAATCGTTTAGAGACATTACTCATCCAGATGATTTTGATGAGGATACTGAAAAAATGGAAGCTTTAAAAAGTGAAAAAATCAGAAGCTTTTCAATACAAAAAAGATATGTTCATAAAAACGGAAGCATAATTTGGGTGAATAAAACAACTTCTCCCATCTGGAAAAAAAACGAAAAACCGTCTACGCACATCTCTATAATTGAAGACATTACCCAACAAAAAATATCTGAAGAAGCAATTATAAAAAGTGAATTTCGTTTTAAAAGTTTGTTTGAAGATTCACCAATTGCTTTGTGGGAAGAAGATTTTTCATTGCTAAAAAAATATTTAGACGAAAAGAATTTTAGCCAAAAATCAGAATCTGAAATCAGGGAGTATTTAAATTCAAATTTAGAGTTTGTAAGGCACTGCATTTCGTTGGTAAAAATAATCGATATTAACAATGAATGTCTAACGCTTCACTATCCAAAAACCCGTGAAGACTTAATGTCTCAGTTAAATAATGTCATCAATAATGATGCAATGGATACTTTTAAAGAGCAAATTTTGGCTATAGTAAAAGGAAAAAAAACACTTGTAATTGATTCAAAAGTAAAAAGGGATAACGGAGAATTTAGGGATATTTCACTGCGCTGGAATTTGATGCGCGGGCATGAAGAAACCTTAGAAAGAGTTATTATTTCTACCGAAGATATTACTGTCCGAAAAGCTTCTGAAGAAATTATAATTCAATCGCAAAAAAAAATAGAATCTTTAATTGATACCATTGATGGAATCGTTTGGGAATGTGATTATGACACTTATACTTTTACTTACGTCAATAATAAAGCAGAAGAAATCACGGGTTACAGCAAAGAAGAATGGATGAGTGACGGAAATTTTTGGGGAAACACAATTCATCCAGAAGATCGTGAATGGGTGATTAACTTTTGCTCTTTTCAATCCAAAACGAATCCAAGATATGACTTTGAGTATCGAATGATCGCTAAAGACGGTTCAATTATTTGGATTCGCGACATTGTAAATGTCATTAAAGAAAACGGAAAACCTGTTACTTTAAAAGGAATCATGATTGATATTTCAGAAAGTAAACAAGCCGAAAAAGATTTAAACAATTCATTTGATTTAGTGACAGAACAAAATAAAAGACTTTTAAATTTCAGTTATATTGTTTCACATAATTTACGTTCGCACACAAGCAACATTCAATCCATTGCTACGTTAATTGAAACGGTAGAAAGCGACGAAGAACGTTTACAATTAATCAATATGCTTCAAACTGTTTCAAACACCTTAAACGAAACGTTATATAATTTAAATGAAGTAGTTAATATTCAAACAAATATAAACTTGATTATTGAAAATTTAAATTTATCTAAAAATATAAATAAAACGATAAATATACTTTCTGAACAAATTCAATTTAAGAAAGCAATGATTCAAAATAAGGTAAATCCAGATGTTTTTGTAAACTATAATCCTGCTTATCTTGAAAGTATTTTACTGAATTTTATTTCTAATTCACTGCGTTACAGCCATTCCGAAAGAACACCAACGGTTACATTGAAGAGCTATAATGAAAATGGAAAAACGGTTCTTGAGATTTCTGATAACGGAATTGGTATGGATTTAAAGAAATATGGCGACAAACTCTTTGGTATGTACAAAACTTTTCACGAGAATCCAGATTCAAAAGGAATTGGCTTGTTTATAACTAAGAATCAAATTGATGCAATGGATGGAAATGTGTCTGTTGAAAGTGAGCCAAACGTGGGTACTACTTTTAAAATTCACTTTAATTAAGACAACTTAAAAAAATTAGTAATTACAAATTTAGATACTATTTATTTCAGCCATATAAATGTACTTAGGAATTATTTTAACATAAAAAGCGAATGTTTAACCATTCGCTTTTTTATTTAAGTAATCAAATGTAATCTATTGTATTACAATCTTTTTGACTGTCGTTTTACCTTCTGAATATATTTTTCCAATATAAATTCCTGAAGCCAAATTTAAAGGAATTGAGGTCGTTCCGTTGAACTCAGTAACTATCATTTTTTGTCCTGAAACCGAGTATATTTCTAGTGTAGCATTTGCATTTATTCCTGCAATAGTAATTGAATTTCTTGCCGGATTTGGATACAAAACCAATTTCAATTCATTGTGATTTTCATTAGAAAGCGTGAAGGTTTGACCTGCATTGGCTCCCCAAATATAACTTGCCAATTCTGGATAATCAATGAACGGATTTCTGTTCCTTTGCCACGTTTGGATGTAATTATTTCGGTTCATTTCAAAATCATCCGCAGGATCTGTTGTATTCCATTGAAGTAGCGTTTCTAAATCACCTAACTGTCCCATTGTCGAATCCGCAGGATTTCCGTTGACAACCTCCAAACCATTGTATCTTACTGCCATGTAAAAAACGGCACGAGCCACATCCCCTTTCCAGCTTCCTTGATTTCCTGAGAAACCATTATAATCCGTCAATCCAAAATCTCTATTGTTTCTCGAACTATTTTCTGGTCCATCTTCAGCTCTCAAATGATGCGCATCAGCATGACCATGAGCCAAACTATCTGCGCTGGAATAAACCCACATATCAAAGCCATCGGCAGTACTCGAAGTGCCTCCAGCATAGCCGCCTCTTGACTGCGGATAAATGTGTTCCCGATTCCATCTCCCTGTACTACTACTCTCTTCTAATTGGTATAAAAATTTGGCACGATTCACTTCTTTATACATCAACCAAACTTCATTGCTATTTAAAGGATTTTGATCTGCTTTCTTTAAAATTTCAACACTATCACCATAATTATGAGACCTTACCACTGCTGGATTTGCAATAATATCTTGCAAGGCTTGCTTCAATTGAACACCTGATTTTCCGTTTAAGGAATCATAATAACCGGCAGGAATTGTATTGGCAACAATTCCATACGTAGGATTTAAAGGAGTTCCCCAAGGAGCAACTGTAAAATCATTATCAATTACCCGGACTTCCACATCATCATTCATTCTAATAAAACCAAAAGGGAGTGTTCCAAATTTTATTTTGACCAGTTCATCTCCTTCGTCTAAATTATCATCAACAATTTGAATCGTGGTTGTAAAAGAGGAAGATCCAGCCAGAATTGTAACTGTTGTATTTCCGATAAAATCCGAGGTATTAAAAGTTTCATTGTTTAAAGAAAAACTAAAAGTCACAGTACTGGCAACAGCAGTCTGCGTGGTAAAAGTAATAGAAAAACTTTGCCCTTCATTATATTGTTCTCCTGAAGTGCTGATGGTTACTCCATTAAAAACAACACCGCTACCGTCGTTATTTGCACCAGGAGTTGGAGTTTTCGCTTCGTACGTTCCATCAGGTTTTCTTTGGATAGAATTGACTTGTGAAAGTGCCGTTGTGGTTCCTTCTTTAGCATAAGGAGGGTTGCCTAATAAAACCAACAATTCAGACATTTCATCGCCAGTATGCGTGCCGTGTCCTAAAGCAGTAACTAAATTTGTCGTTGTGGCAAGAGTTCCTAAGGGAAAATCATCATACGTTCCTTGATAAACAGCCACTGCATCAGGACCGTTTTGAATAGCTGCATTTGAAAATATTTTTGCAGGAACTGGAGCTACTCCAATGTTTCCAACTACAACAAGACCATTGATATCTGTAACCAATCCGTTTAAGCTTGTCGCAAAATAACTCTTGTTACCGGTGCTTGCAGAGGCATTGTTACCGTTGAAGAAGACCATTACATAGCCATCCAGTGAAAAATTGGGAGTTGCCGTTTTTAATTCCACAAACTCCTTTAAATCAGCACCAGGAGTATCTGAATCAATTTCATTAATTACAATTTGTCCATAAGAAAAGGAACTCGCCAAAGAAAGGATAAAACCTAAAAAGTATTTTTTTATCATTAGGGAAATTTTTACCAAAAATAAACATTAAACCTTGAATAAAAGCAATTTAACATTAAGCAAGTGTTAGCTAAAAATTATTATAGCAAAAAAAATACCGATATTACATCGGTATTTCAGTTTTTTCTTCGCTTTTTTCAGCATATTTCCAGCGTTTGTGTGTCCAAAGATAATATTCCGGAGCTTCTAGAATTTGCGCTTCCACCATTCTCAAAAACATATCAGTAATTTCATAATTCGGAACCTCTTTTGGATTATCAACCATTTCCACAAATGTCGCTTCATAATAACCACGTTTGATCTTTTTTCCTTTCACAAAAATCACATTCATATTCATTCGCTTTGCAATCATCTCACCACCTGTGTGAACGGGAACTTTAATTCCAAAAAACTCAGCCCAGTGAAATGCTTTTGAAGCTTTTGGAGATTGATCCATCGCAAAACCGTAAACACCTTTAATTCCTTTTCTTTCGTTGGAAACAATCACGTTAATCGTTTCTTTGGTATCAATTAAATCGGCATCAAATCGAGAACGAATATCTCTGATTAATTTATCAAAATATTTATTTTTCAACTTTTTATAAATCCCAAAACCTTTAAAACTAATATGTTTGTTCATCGAAACCAGCCATTCATAACTGGAATAATGCGCACACAAAATAGCAATACTTTTGCCTTGTTTTTCCATATTTTGATACACCCCTAAATTGGTAAATTTAAAACGTGCATACAGTTCTTTATCCGAAATGTTCATCGTTTTGATCATTTCAAAAAATCCATCCACAAAATGATGAAAAAATTTCTTTTCAATTAAACGGCGTTCTTCCTGAGATAAATGTGGCAATGCAATCAAAAGATTTTCACGAACCGTCTTTTTTCTATACCCAATAATTCTGTATATCAATATGTAAGTACAGTCAGAAAAAAAATAAAGTACTCGAAACGGCAACATGGAAATCAGCCAAAGAATCGGATATAAAATAATAAAAATCAATAATTGCATTCGGAAGGTGTTTTTGCAAATATAAGCATTACGCACAATATTAATACAACACTTACAAAGGATACAAAAACTGTTCGTATTTTTGCCCTCAAAATTAATTTTATGGATATTTCGCTCATTGCTATCATCGCCATCAACTGTCTGGTCAGCTTTAAAGGCTTCAACGACAAGCTTTTTTTCAGAAAATATGAATTTCACGTCGGAAGCATTCGTGCCGGGGAACAAATCAGAATGTTTACTTCCGCATTTTTGCACGTTGACATTGCCCATTTAGCCTTTAATATGTTGACCTTGTATCTTTTTGCACCTTATGTCATTATGAATTTAGGAATCCTTCCTTTCCTTATCATTTATATCGGAAGTCTTGCTTTTGGCAACCTTCTCACTATGTTTTTCCACAAAAATGATTATAATTATCGAGCCGTCGGCGCTTCTGGAGCCGTAATAGGAATCGTGTATGCCGGAATTTTATTGGAACCACGAATTGAAATTTATTTTATGCCCGGTTACGTTTTCGGAATCCTTTATCTATTGTATTCGATCTACGGAATGCGCAACAAAAGCGACAACATCGGCCATACCGCACATTTTGGAGGCGCAATCGGCGGTTATGCGATTACCATTTCTCAGGTTCCGTCATTGGTCACTGAAAACACCTTTACTGTAATTTTGTTAGCCGTTCCCATCATCATTTTATTTATCATGGCAAAATTAGGCAAGCTTTAAAATGATTTTGAACGAATGTCCAGTACTTTTTTGCCGTCCGTTTTCCTGCTGGATTCACTATCTTTTGTACTGAACCCCAGCACAAAAGGATAGTTACAGCCATCAGGGTTAGCCTAAAAGCCATTTTAATAGCGGTCAACTTTCAAACATTGGCACGCAATTTGAAAAACGTATTAAAAATAAATACAAAACACTATGAAAAAGACAGTTTTAGTTTTAATGGCAGTCGTTATGACAACATTATCAAATGCACAAGAAATCAAACAGGTTCCGCAAATCAGCGTTTCGGGGGAAGGAAAAATAAAAGTAACGCCAGATTATGCCATCATTTCCATTGGTGTTGAAAACACCGGAAACGATGCTGCAGAAGTTAAAAAGAAAAATGACCAAACCGTTGATGCGGTCATCAAATACTTAAAAGGATTGAAAATTGCAGCCGCAGATTACCAGACAAAACAGGTATACCTGCACAAAAATTATGATTACAACAAGAAGAAGACTTCTTTTATAGCTTCACAGCAAATTTCAGTAACCCTGAGAGATTTGACAAAATACGACACCATGATGATGGGTCTTGTTGATACCGGAATCAATAACATTCAAGGTGTGGAATTTAAAGCTACAAAATTGGCACAATATGAGTCAGACGCCCGAAAAGCGGCTGTGGTTAATGCAAAAGCCAAAGCAACAGATTATGCAGTGGCTTTGAACCAAAAGATCGGGAAAGCAATTTTAGTTTCAGATAATTCTCAAACCAACTTTCCACAGCCAAGAATGTACGCCATGGCTTCAATGAAAGAAAGCGCAGATGGAATGCCGCAAGAAACATTGGCGATCGGAGAGATTGAAATCACATCAAACGTTTCCATCAGTTTTGTCTTAGAATAAAAAAACTTAAATAAAAAAAAAGAGTTGCAATTAAAAATGCAACTCTTTTTTTGTTTTATGGATTAGTCGACCATAAAGAAGCTGATTTTAACATTGCTCTTCGGTTTAATTTTAATTGCGCTACTACCAATTCTGCAAAATCTTCTGCTTGCAAAACTTTGTCCGGATTACCGTCAGTCAAGTTTAAAGATAATGACATGTCTGTGGCAATGGTGCTTGGCGTCAATGTTGAAACACGGATATTGTGCTTTCTTACTTCCATCATCAAAGCTTCGGAAAAACCTACCACTGCAAATTTTGAGGCAGTATACGCTGTGGTATTTGCGTTGCCACGAAGACCAGCAGTAGAAGCCACGTTGATAATATCTCCTGTATTTCTTTCTACCATTTTCGGCAATACTTCATGCGTCACATTGTAAATTCCCATGACATTTACATTCAAAATTTCTTGCCATCTCACCGGATCCATTTCAAGGAAACTTCCAAATGTAGCTGTTCCCGCATTATTAATTAAAATATCAATGTGTCCAAAGGCTTCCGTTATATAAGAAATTCCTCTTTTCACATCCTCTAAATTAGTTACGTCAAAAACAGAATGAATTGCTTTCACGCCAAATGCTTGCAACGCTGCCACTGTCTCTAAAAGAACATCTTCATTTCTCCCAGTGATGGCAACATCAACGCCTTCAGCAGCTAAAGCCAATGCTGTTGCTTTGCCCAGACCTCTGCCTCCTCCTGTAATTAATGCTTTTCTTCCTTGTAATTGTTCCATGATTTTTATATTGAGAAATATTTGCTTGCAAATTTACGTATTACGTCTGCTTTTGGATTTAAATTTTACCTAAATTTTTATCAGATAAGTTTTAATTTTTTTTTTCATTATTTATATGAAAATAATTATTAAATTTAGGTTCCCAATGTCTAATACAATACCTAGAACTCATCAAGATGTAATTCTTCAAGCTGAAATAGAATTACTTAAAGCGTTGACCAACAATGATAAGGAATTGCTCGAAAAAGTAATTCACGAGGATATTGTGTACACAAACGAAAACGGAGAAACTTTCATTGGAAGGAATAAACTTCAAATTAACGATATGAAAGTCATGAATATTACTTTTCTTGAAATTTTAGAAAGAGAAATAAATATTTTTAATAACGTGGCTATCGTGAATACATTAGAAAAAAGAGATGGCACTTTTCTGGGTATCGCATTTAAGGCAAATTATCGCGTTACCAGAACTTGGAAATTCTACGGAAAAAGATGGCTTTTAATAGCAGCCAGCACCGTTTTAATTTAGTTCTTATTTTCAAATTACTTCATGCAATTTTCGTAGGCCGACCAAAATCATCACTGCTGTTATTTTAAATCTCTACAGATTCGTTTATTTTTTCTAAATTTATTGTGCAATCAAAAATAGTTAAAAATGACATCACACGAAATCGATTACCAGATTTTTGGAGAAGAAATGCAATATGTTGAAATTGAATTGGATCCGCAGGAAGCTGTTGTGGCTGAAGCAGGAAGTTTTATGATGATGGACAACGGCATTACAATGGATACTATTTTCGGCGACGGTTCGAATCAAACCCAAGGCGTAATGGGAAAATTATTTTCTGCCGGAAAACGTCAGGCTGTGAAAAAACTCCATTTCATTTCCATTTTGCAAGGATTTGCTGTTCCCAGACTTTCATGAATACCTTTTTAGCGATGCTGTTTTTTAGTTTGCGAATACAAATTGATTTCCAAAAGAGCTTGAAAAAAGCTTAAAACACGTCCATTTTAGAAAAAGCCAGACTTTGGCCTTGTAAGGTGATTTCCAGATCTTGAGTCTGGCAATCAGATCAGGCACGCCCCGAATATTTACCGCGCGCTTGATGTTGTAGACCAGCATAATCAGGCTGTGTTCTCCATTTACTTTTTGCAGACCCGTCAAGTTGGTGTGGTTATAGCCCCACTGGCGCTTTATGGTACCAAAAATGTGTTCATTGATCTCTTGTCTAGTTCGGTACAATTGCGGGTTTTCTTGATAGCGTTTATTGTTTTCTTCAACGGCATCCCCATATTCGCTTCGGTCTATTTACTCATTCGTTTTATTTGTTTTTAAAGGTATTCGTGATTCGCTTCGCTTAATTCCCTTCCTGCTGATCTACTGGTGCATAAATGTTTGACGGGACATTCCTTGCAGGCTGGTGTTCGGTATTTTTTAAATTGATAGCCACTTTGCTCGGTTCTACCACTTTTCTTGTGCCATCTTCCCGTGGTTTTTAAAGTTTCACCTTTGGGACATATATAGGTATCATCAGATTTATTGTATTGAAATTGAGCGACCAAATATTCGGGTTGTGTAGCACTTTCTTTGCTTCTTCCTGGCGTGGGATGGGCAACAATGGTGGTGATATTATTTTTTTTGCATTGGTCGATTTCGCGTCCATTGTGGTAGCCTTTATCTACTAAAACGGTCAGGGTTTCGACTTGCAAATTCTCTTTGGCTTCCAAAGCAATCGCTCCTAAGGCATTTAAATCGTTCCGATTGATGGTGTGGGTAGCTATAACTAAATTATGTTTATTGTCCACCGCTGCTTGAATGTTGTAACTCACTTCTACCACAACTCCTTGTACCAAAAGGGCTCGTGCATCTTGATCAGTGGTACTAATCTGGGGTTTCCGCTCTCCTTTAGTTTTTCAGCCAATAGTTCATAGTTGATCCTATTGGTTTTCAACCGCTC
>NZ_RQVR01000022.1:0-252 GCF_003865365.1 Flavobacterium macacae
CAAAGAAAACAAGTAGTCCTGCACTTGTTCGGGATCCAGTTCGGTAGGGATTTTGCCGAAATATAAGGAAATGGCTGCCACATGGCGCGCATAATTATCGAACGTACTTTGGCTCCTGCCTAAAACCGAGACCGTACGCTCAAAACGTTGAAGCAATTGCTCAAATCCCGGAACTTCTCGCCTGGCTTGGTTGAGAATTTTGTTCTCTCTTAATGCGTCAGGATGCTTTTTTTTGTAATCATAGTTTACGAA
>NZ_RQVR01000022.1:262-36344 GCF_003865365.1 Flavobacterium macacae
TATGGCGAACTTTTTTATATTTCCTTTTTCTTAATTTAGTAAAATTAAAAAGCTGTTGCTCAAGTTAGTGCAAAATTGAAAGTTTTAATTTACTAATTTAACTGAACTACCCACACAGGCGCGAGCCTCCCGCTCTTGCCGACAAACAAAATATATTTTTGAGAGAAATCACAAGCGGGACGCTTGCCACAGCAGGAGAAAAATTCAATTTACAATAGTACGCATACTAGCATTCAAATAGTAGATCAACGCAATGATCCAAAAGTTTAAAAAAAATCTGAAGTTTTTCAAATAGCCCCGATTGTAGCGGAAATCTTTTTTGTTCTTTCTTTAAGAACAAAAAAATTGTAGCAGAAAGCGGGAAAATGGATCACTGATAAATCACTGTCTTTTCGCTTCTTAAACTTTTCCAATAAAATATTTTTTCATTGATTTTATTCGTAAATTTGCACCTTCAAAAACAACACTTATGAATTTACAAGATATTCCACAAATTAAACACTTGGACGCAGATAATTTCTTTCTTTTAGCGGGTCCTTGTGCTATTGAAGGAGAAGAAATGGCTTTGAGAATTGCTGAAAAGTTGGTTGATGTTACTGATAAATTACACATTCCTTTCGTTTTTAAAGGTTCTTTCAAAAAAGCAAACCGTTCAAGAATTGACAGTTTCTCTGGAATTGGCGATGAAAAAGCATTAAAAATTTTAAGAAAAGTATCAGAAACGTTTGGAGTTCCTACAGTTACTGATATTCACACCAACGAAGATGCGGCCATGGCAGCAGAATATGTTGACGTGCTTCAGATTCCGGCGTTTTTAGTTCGCCAAACGGATTTGGTTGTTGCTGCAGCAAATACCGGAAAAGTCGTGAATTTGAAAAAAGGACAATTTATGAGTCCGGAAAGTATGAAGCACGCGGTTCAAAAAGTTTTAGATTGCCAAAATGAAAAAGTCATGGTGACAGATCGAGGAACCATGTTTGGCTACCAAGATATGATTGTAGATTACAGAGGAATCCCGACGATGCAACAATATGCGTCGACAGTTCTTGACGTGACGCACTCTTTGCAACAGCCAAACCAAACTGCTGGTGTAACGGGCGGAAGACCTGATATGATTGAAACCGTTGCAAAAGCAGGAATTGCTGTGGGCGTGGACGGAATTTTCATTGAAACTCATTTTGATCCAGCAAATGCAAAAAGTGATGGCGCTAATATGTTAGATCTTAAATATTTTGAAGATTTAATGACAAAATTGGTTGCAATCAGACAAACCGTTAACAAATTTTAATACCTAAAATAAATACCTCTTTTGAAACATCCATTTTTAATGGCTGTACTAACTTTTTTTTGTGCTTTTTCACAGTACACCTTTGCCCAAGACGCGGCAACGACACCTGAAAAATACACTGCCCACAATAAAGGAAAATTTTTTATTTCGTGGGGCGGAAATAGGGATAACTATACTAAATCTGACATTCATTTTAAAGGAGACGGTTATGATTTTACCGTTAACGACGTGAAGGCTCATGACAAGGGAAAAGGTTATCACGTGGATTATATCAATCCAGCGCGAATGACCATTCCACAAACCAATTTTAAGATTGGTTATTTTATTTCAGATCATTACAACGTGAGTATTGGTATTGACCACATGAAATATGTGATGACGCAAAATCAGATGGCAAATGTGAGTGGAGAAATAAATCTTCCACAGAGCGAAGCAGGTTCTATTCACAATGGACCTTATAGCAATACTCCTACTCGAATGACTGAAGATTTCTTGAAATTTGAACATACTGACGGATTGAATTATGTGAACATTCAAGTGAATCGTTTTGATGATATTTCCAGTTGGTTCGGACTTCCTAATACAGATAAATTTCAAATCAACTTGACCGAAGGTATTGGCGCAGGAATTCTTTATCCAAAGACAAACGCAACATTGCTAAGCAAAGAAAGACACGATGATTTTCATATTTCGGGTTACGGTCTTTCCGCACAAGTCGGACTAAATTTTACCTTTTTCAAGTATTTTTATATACAGGGAGATTTAAAAGGCGGTTACATTAATATGAATGATATTAAAACAACATCAAGCAACGCCGATAGTGCTTCGCAACATTTTGGCTTTTTGCAAAGAATTGTGAGTGTTGGCGGTATTTTCAGACTATAGAAAAAGTGCTAAAAAATAAATTATAAAAATCCTTCGAAAATTTCGGGGGATTTTTTTGTTCTTACATTTTAATTTATTTACTTTGTTATTCAAAGTACTTTTTTATGGAAGCAAATAAATATCTAAATGACATTTCAGAAATCAAGAATATAATGAACCGTTCTTCGCGATTTATGTCGTTAAGTGGTTTGTCAGGAATCTTGGCCGGAATTTATTCTTTAGTAGGCGCTTGGTTGACTTACAACACCATTTATTTAGACACACAGACTTTTGGCAATTACCGAAACTTGATCATTACACAAGAATCTGTCGAAAAGCTATTTGCCATTGCCATTAGCGTTATCGTACTTTCTTTGGCAACCGGAATCATCTTGAGCTATCGCAAAGCTGAAAGCCAAAACGAGAAATTTTGGGATTCTTCGTCAAAAAGATTACTGATCAATTTTATGATTCCGTTGGTAACTGGCGGTATCTTCATCTTGTTTTTAATAGAAAAAGAAATGTTGGGATTAGTCGCTCCTCTTACACTCATATTTTATGGATTGGCTTGCGTAAATGCCAGCAAACATACCCTTGGAGGCATTCGTTATTTAGGAATTACGATGATTGTTTTAGGATTAATTTCAACTAAATTTTTAGGATACGGATTATTATTTTGGGCGTTAGGTTTTGGATTTTGCCACATTTTTTATGGAGCGGTAATGTATTTTAAATATGAGAAAGAGTAATCTCTAAATTTAAAGATTAATTTTGCACCTCTAAAAAAAACAAATGAAAAACATCATCCAAAATATAAACAAAGCATTTGACCACAGAATCAGGCTCGGCATTATGTCTATTTTGATGGTCAATGAATCGGCAGATTTTAATCTGCTGAAAGAACTTTTGGGTGTTACCGACGGAAATTTGGCAAGCCACACAAAAGCTTTAGAATCAGAAAGCTATATTTCTATCGAAAAACAGTTTATTGGCAAAAAACCTAACACAAGATACATTGCCACCAAAGATGGAAAAAAAGCATTCAAAGAACATATTGAAGCGCTTGAAAAATTAATCCAAAAAAGTTAGCGCTTTTTTTTACCTATTTACTTTGAAAAACAAAGTACTTTAAAAAACTAAATTAAATTGTCTATGAAAGATTTACTTATCGAAAAATTATACGAAATCAGTAAAAAGCCCTACCAAAAATTCTTCAAGAAAAACCAACCTTGGAACATTTCTCAGCAAGAATTTCTGCACTATCCTGAAGAAACGTTGGGTTTTCATCTGGGCTGTTTTTTATTGAAACACAACTTTGATATTCAGCCAAAATTAGAAGATCACGATGTCGTTCACGTACTCACAAATACCGGAATTTCAGTTCCTGAAGAAATCGGAATGCAATATTTATTATTCGGAAACGGCAAGCGAAGCCTTTATTTATATATGGTAATGCTAACTGGAACATTTTTTATCCAACCAAAATCAATTATTTCAAACAGCAAATGCATCGTGGTCAAAACGCCTTGCAGTTTCATTATCTCGATTATTCAAAAATGCTTTTGGTTCCCGTAAAAACAATTCAGCAAGCTTTTAAAATCAATTATTAATCTATAAATCAATCAAAATGGAAAATCAAAATTCTTTCTTTCAGTCCGTTTTTCAGTCCGCAACCGCCAAAGTAAGTATGGTCGGAATCTTAACGCTGGTTTTGTTAATTCCGCTTTCTTTCGTTCAAAATTTAATTGCCGAACGTGCCGAAAGAAAAAAAGAAGTCATCACAGAAATCACCTCCAAATGGGGCGAAAGCGTACTGCTATATGGTCCAATCATCAAAGTTCCGTATTTGGTCCACACGCCTATCGCCAATACCGCTGACTTTATTACAGAAACAAATTATGCTTATTTTTTTCCTGATGAATTAGATAGTAAAATCAACGTAAAAACCACCGAAAAACAGCGTAACAATTATGATGCCGTCGTCTTTTCTTCAGAAATGAAATTTAAAGGTAATTTTTCGATGCCGTCATTTACCCGAGAAAGCATCTCGCCCGAAAATATTCTTTGGGACAAATCCACGATAATCATCAATACCAGCAATTTAAAAAGCATCAAAGACGGAATGAAAATTAATTTCGCAGGTAAAACTTTAGAGTTCAACACCGCTGACAGCAACAACAGTTTACTATCTCAATTGCAAACCGAACCCATTAATTTGTTTGAATATTTTTCAGACAACAAAGCCACATTCAACTTTGACGTGTCTTACAACGGAAGCCAACAATTGATGCTCGTTCCCATTGCCAAAACCAATTCGGCTAACATCAAATCAAACTGGACATCGCCAAAATTTTCTGGGTATTTTCTGCCCAACGGCGACGAAAAAAAGACAAATGCCAACGGTTTTGAAGCCAATTGGAAAATCCTTGAATTCAACCGCCCGTTTGCGCAAAGTTATTTTGGCGTACTTCCCAATCTTGAAAAATACGCTTTCGGAGTCGATTTTATCATTCCCGTTGATGAATATCAAAAAAACGAACGCGCTTCCAAATATGGTTTTTTGGTCATCGGCCTCACTTTCCTGATTTTTTTTGTCATCCAATCCATCAGCAAAATCAGCATCCACATCTTTAATTACACAATGATCGGCCTCGCCCTTATTATGTTTTACACGCTTTTAATCTCCATCACAGAACACAGCAACTTCCTGAA
This sequence comes from Flavobacterium macacae, assembly GCF_003865365.1. GTDB lineage: Bacteria > Bacteroidota > Bacteroidia > Flavobacteriales > Flavobacteriaceae > Flavobacterium > Flavobacterium macacae. The sequence continues at coordinate 5,127 of NZ_RQVR01000022.1, forward strand.
AGCCTACGTCATCGCCGGAATTTCAGTTGTCGTGATGATTTCGCTCTACTCCATTTCGTTATTAAAAAACAGAAAATTTCCACTATTAATCGCCTTTTCGCTCACGGTACTTTACACCTTCATCTTCGTCATCATCCAATTAGAAAATTACGCCCTTTTAGTCGGAAGCATCGGTTTGTTCCTAATTTTAGGCTTAATTATGTATTTCTCCCGAAAAATCGATTGGAACAATTTAAAAAATTAGATTCTAATTTGAAGCGAAAGTTCCGTCATTATCAGCCTTCCATTTTCCTGCTGGTTGGCACTATCTGGGCTATCATAAAATCCATTTTCTCACTTTACAATCCAGAACAACAACGCACAAAAAAACCTGATAAATGTTTATCAGGTTTTTTTATATTTTAAAATTTAAAAACTAAAATTCAGTTTTTATTTTGAGTAATTTTTTACTTCTATTATTAAAAATATTTATAAATTCTTCAAGCCGTCCTGCACCTTTACAAGTAAAACAAAAGTTTAAAATTGTAACTCTTTTTTCATTTATAATCGCTTCATTAACTTTAACTTCTTCACAACCAGAATAACCTCCCGTTTTCCTAATCAAAATCGGATTTCCTTCGAGGGAAAAAGCTAATGCCATTTCATTAATCTGTGAGTTTAACCATTTAATTTCTTGTTCTTGAAGCTTAAGTTCATCCTGAAATTCATAAGCAAATTTCAATCTAAAATAGAATTTAACTTAAATCCTAAAAAGTCACTCTGGGTCTTTGAAACTTCGTCAATAACAAAATTTTTTGGAGTATGATTCATCAAATTATTATAAATACTGTCGTGATAGCTCTCAACATCTTGAGCTTTCGCCATAAGGCATACCAACAAAAAATATATTATAATTACTTTTTTCAAAATTTTATAAAATCAAATTAAAATAGCTCTCTAACCGTGATATAATTGTCTTCTTCCATTTTCCAAGAATCTCCGGAAACCTTAATTGTTTCACCAATTTTAACCACACGATATTGCTTTGGATCTTTTAAATTAGGGATACTGATAGTTACATAATAAATTCCACCTTCCGTAGTTAAAATGGCAGTATAACCGTCTTTTCCTTGGTTGATTTCTTTTACTTCCCCTTCCACTGTTGCAACACTATCTTTTTCTTCCGCTTTACTTTCAGGCGTTTCATCAGGCATTCTGACTTTCACGACTTCGGTTCCATCTTCAGTTACTGTTGCTTTTTTATTTGAGTTACAGCTTGTGATTCCAGCAATTGCCAAAATCAGCACCAAATTTTTTGCTATCTTTTTCATATTTTTTTTATAAAGTTATAAATTCAATTTTTGCAACACAAAAAAAACCGCAGATTTGGAAGATTAAATTTTCAAATAATCTGCAAATCTGCGGTTTTAGTATGTAACTTAAATTATTCTCCGTCCACAAAAGCCTGAAGGTATTGAAATCGTTCCGTCAACTTTCCATTTTCAGTCACTTTAGCTCTCTTTAAAATTCCGTCTTTATCGCCATTAAAAAACGCAGGAATAACATGTTCCATAAACATTTCTCCAAAACCTTCACTCGCATCCTTAGGTAATTCGCATGGCAAATTATCTACTGACATCACCACAATCGCACCTGGATGAAAAACATCTACTTCTTTGTGTTCACTAGGCAAATAACCAAAAATCGGTTCTGCAATCGTGGATGCTTTTATAGTTGACGCAATCGGTCCATCCACATCGCACGAAATATCAGCCACCACTTTTATAGCATTTGAATTTGATTGAAGCATTTCTTGTGTCAAAATCACTGGAGCTCCATTTCCATAAAAATGCCCTGCCATATAAATATCTGCCACTTTAGTGAAACGCTCAAAATCTGAAGTATATTTTTCTGGATTTTGGTAAAAATCTTCTTTTGTACCTTCGCTACCGTCGATTCTTTTGTTGTAATCCAAAACATCTATTTGAACATAAACAGGTCCTGAATATTTTTTTGAAAGAAAGTTTTCTACTGAAACTTCTTTAATTTTCATCGCATCCAGAATTTCTTTCGCCCCCATTCCCACTTTTCCGTTTCCGGTCAAAACAATTTTTATGGGAGGAAGAACGGGTCTTTTCAATCTTGCAATTAATTCTTCGCGATTGGAAAGTGTTTCTGCTTTTGGAAGTGCAAACAATTCAAATTTGATTCCAAAAGCTCTGATTCCGTTGTACGCACCAACAATTCCGGCGTATCTTCCAAAACCAATTAATCTTCTAAAATCAGCGTCTACGATAGTTTCGTGGTCGTACAAGTCAATATTTTTCTCAAGAATTGCTTTCAACAATTTTCTGTTATGAACTTGTTTCTTGATCGTATGTGAGAAGAAAAAGTATTTTTTATTTGGAATTAATGCTTCAACTGGAACTTCTTTCACTCCAAAAAGCACATCGCAATCGGATACATCAGAAACTACCTTAAGACCTTCTTTTGCATATTCTTCATCACTAAAAACCCTAATATCAGAACTTTCAACTTCAATTTCAACTTCTGGATGTTCGCTACTTAATCTTGAAGCTTCTTTAGGGGTAAAAACTACGCGTCTATCTGGTGGGTTTTTTCTTTCTTTTAGGATTCCGAATTTCATGCTTTTTTTAATAATTTAAGATGTGGTAGATTAGTTATAGTTTATTAGGTGAAATCATATAAATTGTATTTTTTTAACTAAATAACATTTTGTGTCATTTCAAAACCACTACAATGATATAATTTGTTCCAAATATAACTTTTACTAGAAATCCCTGCAAGGTTTTTTTTGGTTTATTGTAAAAAATAGAATATTGATTTTACTATTTGAAATACAGCATTTTAACAACTAAAATGAAACATGTGATACAATAATCCACTCTTTATTATGTTAAAGTACTAAACAAACTTATCTGTTTTTTTATATTTGCTTTATACTACCAAACTAATGAAATTCCCTAAATACATCTATATTCCACTTCTTGCATCAGCATTATTTTTAGGCTCTTGTAAGGAAAAAGAAAAAAATATCGCTTCCCACGAAACAGAAATTATTGATTCTGATGCCCTTTCTCCCTATAAAATTAAAGACAAAAAGCTCGATCCAAAATACATTGAGGACAAAAAAAAGAGTTTAGATCTGTTTTTTGAAAAAAACTGGCCTAACAATTCAATGAATGGAAGTTTTTTAGTAGCAAAAAATGGTAAAATCATCTATGAAAAATATGAGGGAAAATCTAATTTTTCTACAGATGAAAAAATTAATTCCACTACGCCAATCCACGTCGCTTCGGTTACGAAAGTGTTGACAGCTACTGCCGTTCTGCGTCTTGTGGACCGAGAAAAATTGAGTTTAGAAGATAAAGTCAATAAAATTCTGCCGTCATTTCCGTATGAAGAAATTACCATAAAAATGCTTTTGAATCATCGAAGCGGATTGCCTAATTATGCTTATTTTGCGGATGATACCAAAGTTTGGGAACGTTCAAAAATGCTTCATAACCAAGATATTTTGGATCTTTTGGCCAAGCATAAATTTGGACTTTATTTTAAGCCTGACCGAAAATTCGGCTACTGCAACACGAATTATGCGATTCTTGCGCTAGTCATCGAAAAAGTGACCGGAAAAAATTACCGCACTGCAATGAAAGAAATGATTTTTGAACCTTTGGGAATGAAAAATACGTTTGTTTTTGATTATGAAAAACACAAAGATACGGCTAGCCAATCGTACAAAGGAAACAAAGTTTTGTATGAAAACAATCACCTTGATGATGTGTATGGCGATAAAAACGTGTATTCAACACCACGAGACCTTTTAAAATTTGATATGGCTACTTATTCTGATCAGTTTTTAAATTCTGTTTTGGTCAGCGAAGCTTTCAAAGGATATAGCTATGAGCACAAAGGGACAAAAAATTATGGTTTAGGAATTAGAATGTTGGAATGGGAAACAGGTGAGAAATTGTATTATCACAACGGGTGGTGGCACGGAAATACGTCATCCTATGTAAAGTTAAAAACAGACACCGTAGCCATCATTGCTTTGTCAAATAAATATACTTTAAAAACCTATAAAGTTTGGAAATTGGCACCCTTGTTTGGTCAATATCCTATAAAATTAGATAAAGACGATGTGACAAATTAAGGTTTAGGAAATGTAAAAAAATTGATTACTTTTGTGGCATATTATTTGCGTTAAAACGCAATAGTTCTTTTACATATTGGGGTCGACTGGTTTTGACAGCAAGTCGAATTGAAAAGTAAGCACGTCGAGAACTGGGACAATTCTCGTAACTAAATGGTCCTAACACTTTTACACGGCGAAAATAACTACGCTCTAGCTGCATAATCTGAATTATAGTAAGATTAGCCTCGTCCCTACCAGGTAGGGAAGCAGGATTCTCCTTGAAAGCCTTGGTTTGTGGCGTTCTTTAAAGGAGAACCGTAAAAATAAACCTAGAAACAGTTAAGCTTCGGGGCTGTTTTGACAACTAAGAAGATAAGTGTTGTGTGGCTGTTCTTGGCCTTGCACAATGACGAAAATCCAATCAAGAAATAAACGCGTAGAAATCTTTTTAGTTGCTTGTTTGGACGGGAGTTCGACTCTCCCCGACTCCACTGGCAGGGATGATTGAAAAATCATCCCTTTTTTTTTGATAATTCAGAAGACCTTTTTCTTTCATTTTCAGATAGTTAACAGACAAAATATCCATCATTGTAGGTGTTCGATAGATGCCTTCCTGATAGTATAAGTTGCTGTCGAACACCAACTTTACAAATTCTCTTTTCTGCATTATATCCGACCGCAGGTAAACTTCTTTTACATCCCCAAGCATATCCAAATTGTTCTGAAGAATCGAAAATGCCTTATTCTCAACTTTACTGAGTCGCTCAATAGCACCTTTGCAGGAAAGTATCGTCGAGCTGTAATTTGAATACCATCTTTCATAGGTATCTTTTGATATCTCGTTTTTAATCCACTTTTCTTCAACTGAAAACATTTTCTCCTGCGTTTCTTCTAAGACTGATTTTTTCTCAAGAATAGTCTGCTTGTTGACCTTTAAGTTTTCTTCAAGTGAATTGTTGGATCCTTTTCTTATCTCAAGCAACTTATTTTGTGGGATGCTCATCAGTTCGCACACCTGCAAAAATTGTTCATGTGCCTTTACTGCGTCAGCATACAGCATTATTTCACGGTCGCTTTCGCTTCTGCAGATTATTATTCCGTTATCGTTGCGCTTGGGTTTATAGGATTTTACGCCCTCTGCATCTGTGCGGGCAACTCTATTCTTGTCCCACTCCACTGATGTTATGGATCTGTTTAAATATTCACGGATTCTTTGGGGAGTATTCTTTCCGGAAACCTCTACAGGATAGCTTTCTATGTAAACATACCATTCTTTTCGGTCTTCTGCTTTTCGAAGACGCACAGTCACTTTGGTTTTTGCTAGTTGCTTCATAAGAAATCATTTCCGTTATACAAATTATCAATTTCCATTTTTGGTGCATATACGTGCTTTCCGATCTGTCTGGTAGGGATTGAATATTTCCTGATATGATTGTAGACAGAGCTTTCAGATATTTGAAATCTCTGTGCTATTTCGCCGATGGAATAGCAGTCTTCTTTTTCAAGGCTGTATAATTTTTTCTTCGGCGCGCGTTCAGGCTGCGACAGGTTGCAGGCACGACCAAACATCCCTTCCATGACTTTGCGGTCTATTCTTAAAAGGCGGGTTCCCAGATTAACTGACGGAATTATTCCCTGGCGTACAAGCCGGTAAAGGGTTCTTTTGGCAATGCCAAAAAGCATGCCAGCTTCGGGAACAGAAATAAAAGCCCTGTTCTCAGGTATTTTATCTGCAAGCGCTTTGAGCGCCACTTCATTTTTAAGTTGCAGCAACTTGAGCTTGTATGCCTTTTTGCTGCATTTAGCCGAGCAGTAGACAGAAGCCACGCTTTTGGGCAGAAATTCTTCCCTGCAGATAAGGCATTGTTTATTTATTCTTTTCATCTCCTATATCTCCTCATTAAGTTACCATAAATATACATAAGTGCCAATTTATCGCCTTTTAAGTGCCGGTACAAATGTGGTACAAATATATGAAGAAAAAAGATTAAAAAGCATCAGAAACAAAAAAGTATAAAAAAGAAAAACCGCTGTAAACATCAAGTTTACAGCGGTTTAGTACTTATTACTAACTGATGTTGATCAGTAATTATTTCACTTCTTCGTAGTCAACGTCTTGTACGTTATCTCCTTGATCAGCTGGCTGTGCATCTTGTGGAGCACCTTGAGCGTCACCTTGCTTGTACATATCCTCAGAAGCATTTTTCCAAGCTTCGTTGATTTTGTCTAAAGCTGGTTGAATTGTAGCCACGTCTTGGTTAGCGTGCGCCATTTTCAATTCAGTTAAAGCATATTCGATTGCTGTTTTGTTAGCATCAGATAATTTTTCACCGAATTCTTTCAATTGACTTTCTGTTTGGAAAATCATACTGTCAGCTTCATTCAATTTCTCAATCCTTTCTTTAGCCGCTTTATCTGAATCAGCATTTGCTTCTGCTTCTTTTTTCATTCTTTCGATTTCTTCTTGAGTCAATCCAGAAGAAGCTTCGATTCTGATATCATGCGATTTGCCAGTTCCTTTGTCAGTTGCAGAAACTTTGATGATACCGTTAGCATCAATGTCAAAAGTTACTTCAATTTGTGGAACACCTCTACCTGCTGGTGGAATTCCATCAAGGTGGAAACGACCGATCGTTTTGTTATCTACAGCCATTGCTCTTTCTCCTTGCAAAACGTGGATTTCCACAGATGGTTGGTTGTCAGAAGCTGTTGAGAAAACTTGAGATTTTTTTGTTGGGATTGTTGTGTTAGACTCAATTAATTTTGTCAAAACACCACCCATAGTTTCGATACCTAAAGATAAAGGCGTAACGTCTAATAACAATACATCTTTAACGTCTCCAGATAAAACGCCACCTTGAATTGCAGCACCAATAGCTACAACTTCATCAGGATTAACTCCTTTTGATGGTTTTTTGTTGAAGAATTTCTCCACTTCTTCTTGGATTCTTGGGATTCTTGTTGAACCTCCAACCAAGATAACTTCGTCAATATCAGAAACATTCAAACCTGCATCTTTCAACGCTTTTGCTACTGGAGCCATTGAACGTTTTACTAAAGCGTCAGTTAATTGGTCAAATTTAGCTCTTGACAATTTTTTAACCAAGTGTTTTGGTCCTGTTGCAGTAGCTGTAACGTATGGCAAGTTGATTTCAGTTTCTCCTGTAGAAGACAATTCAATTTTTGCTTTTTCAGCAGCTTCTTTCAAACGTTGCAAAGACATTGGATCAAGACGCAAATCTAAACCTTCTTCAGATTTGAAATCTTCAGCCAACCAATCAATGATCATTTGGTCAAAATCATCTCCACCTAAGTGCGTATCTCCATTTGTAGACAATACTTCAAAAACTCCGTCTCCTAATTCAAGTATAGAAATATCAAAAGTACCACCACCTAAATCGTAAACTGCAATTTTTTGATCTGTTCCTTTTTTATCTAAACCATACGCTAAAGCTGCAGCTGTAGGTTCGTTGATAATACGCATCACTTTCAAACCAGCAATTTCACCAGCTTCTTTTGTAGCTTGACGTTGCGCATCGTTAAAGTAAGCAGGAACAGTAATAACTGCTTCTGTAACAGTTTGACCTAAATAATCTTCAGCTGTTTTCTTCATTTTTTGAAGCGTCATAGCTGATAATTCTTGTGGCGTGTAAAGACGGCCGTCGATATCCACACGTGGCGTATCGTTATCACCTCTTACCACAGTGTAAGGTACATTTTTAGCTTCGTTTGTGCTTTCTGAGAATTTATTTCCCATGAAACGTTTTACAGATGCTACAGTTTTTGTTGGATTGGTCACTGCTTGTCTTTTTGCAGGATCACCAACTTTGATTTCTCCACCTTCAACAAATGCAATTACTGATGGTGTTGTTCTTTTTCCTTCAGCATTAGGAATTACAACTGGCTCGCTTCCTTCCATTACAGAAACGCAAGAGTTTGTTGTTCCTAAGTCAATTCCGATTATTTTACCCATTTTATTTTTATTTTGTTTCTAATTCTGTTTTTTTGAACTCGAATAGTCAGTAGACAATCTTTGTGCCAAGCCAAAAAAAAATAAAAATTGTCAGTTTTTGTTAAAAGTGACAATTATATATATGACAAGATGACATTTTTTATTTTTTGAAGCGAATCGGCAGTTTGTGTCAGTTATCCATTTTCACGCTGGTGCCACTCGCTTTGCCCCCGCTTTTTGACGGGCACAAGAGCTCAAACAAAGCCACCATCGGGGCTAATTGAGAAACTTCAGGCCTATTTTAACCCGAACCTTCATAAAACGGACTCAGTTTGCGTCACAAAAAAGAGCGACAACGTAAACATGAGCCGAGTCCACAAGACTCCAAAACGCTATTATTGTATAATATTTTTAAAATAACAACGAATTACTGCGCAAATACTTTTATTACAACGTTTGCGAATCGGTAAAACCTATATATTTGCACAAATTTGCACTTTAGATTATGGAAGAATGTATCTCGGTTTTTGATATGCTTAAAATTGGTGTCGGACCTTCAAGTTCTCATACTTTGGGACCTTGGCGCGGTGCCGAACGTTTTTTAGAAGAACTTCGTGAAGAAAATATTTTAAGCAAAATTGTCAGAATCAAAGTTGATCTGTTCGGTTCCCTTTCGCTTACCGGCAAAGGCCACGCCACAGATTTGGCGGTGATGCTGGGTTTGACTGGCGCTGATCCCGAATTTATTCCGATTGAAAATATCGACAAAATCATTTCTTCGATCAAAAAAACAAAGGAATTGAATTTGGCTGGCGAAACGATGATTTCCTTTGATATGGAAACCGATATCGTGTTCAACAAAAATTTTCTTCCGTTTCACTCTAACGGATTTTCGTTTACGGCTTATACTTCTGAAACCGAATATGAATCGACTTTTTACTCGATTGGTGGCGGTTTCGTGGTTAAAGAAGAGCGCCTGAATGCAAAGAAAAAATTAGAAATAAAATGTGCTTTTCCGTTCCCAATCCAGCGTGCGGACGAGCTTTTAAATTATACCATTCAGGAAAACAAAAACGTTTCAGAAATCGTTTACGAAAACGAAATCTCGATGCGGACTCCGGAAAATGTCAATAGCGAATTGATGCGCGTTTGGGAGACCATGCTCGAATGTATGTACATCGGCTGTCATTCTGAAGGAATTCTTCCAGGAGGCCTGAACGTTCGCCGTCGTGCTTTTGACATGCACCAAAATTTAATTGGACTGGCCAATTATTCGAATCCGCAAGAATGGCTTGAATGCATCAGAAAAACGGAAGTGAAATTTCGCCAAATCTTGAAATGGGTCAGCTGTTTTGCTTTAGCGGTAAATGAAGTCAATGCAGCTTTAGGCCGTGTGGTAACTGCTCCAACCAATGGAAGCGCTGGCGTTATTCCCGCGGTTCTGATGTATTATTTGGTCATTGAAAATCATGAAGCTGGCGAAAAAGAAATCAAGCAATTTTTGATGGTTGCCGGTGAAATTGGAAGCATCTTCAAAAAAGGCGCAACAATTTCCGCAGCAATGGGTGGTTGTCAGGCTGAAATAGGCGTTTCTTCGGCAATGGCCGCGGCGGCTTTGTGCGAATTAATGGGCGGAAAACCAGCGCAGGTCCTTATGGCTGCTGAAATTGCAATGGAACACCATCTAGGCTTGACGTGCGATCCAATTGGCGGCTTGGTTCAGATTCCGTGTATTGAAAGAAATACAATGGGTGCGATCAAAGCGATTAATGCGGCAGAATTGGCATTGGAAACCGATCCAAAAAACGCAAAAGTACCTTTGGATAAAGTCATCAACACGATGTGGGAAACCGCTAAAGACATGAATACCAAATACAAAGAAACGTCTGAAGGCGGTTTGGCGATCAGTGTGAATCTGGCAGATTGCTAAATGTTTTCAGTTTAGTAATCAGTAAATCCAGACATTAATTCTCTTTGTTAAAACAATACTAATGTTGTTTTTGTTAAATTTGGTACTAAAACACTCGCTACAAACAATATAATACATTTCAAAAACTTCTTTTGTAAAAAAATTGTTTTTAAGTGCCAGCCATACTTAAAGCAATTTGTACATTTACAGATTGTTTAAAAGATTTTTAAGATGGTGCTTGCACAGGCAGCTCTTAAATCTAAAATCATAAATCTGGAATAAAATGTCTGTAGCAAAAAAAGATTACAAAAGAATTACGACCAAGTCCTTGATTGAAATGAAAGCCCAAGGCGAGAAAATTTCAATGTTGACTGCATATGATTTCACAATGGCAAAAATTGTTGACAGCGCTGGAGTTGACGTGATTTTGGTAGGCGATTCTGCTTCCAATGTGATGGCAGGTCACGAAACGACTTTGCCAATTACGTTAGACCAAATGATTTATCACGCGTCAAGCGTAGTTCGCGCTGTCTCAAGAGCTTTGGTGGTGGTAGATCTGCCTTTTGGAAGCTACCAATCGGATCCCAAAGAAGCCCTTCGTTCATCTATCAGAATTATGAAAGAAAGTGGCGGACACGCTGTAAAATTAGAAGGCGGAAGCGAAATCAAAGATTCAATCAAGAAGATTTTAAACGCTGGAATTCCGGTTATGGGACATTTAGGCTTGACACCTCAATCCATCTACAAATTCGGAACCTATACCGTTCGTGCCAAAGAAGATGCGGAAGCAGAAAAACTAATTGAAGACGCTCAATTATTAGAAAGATTGGGATGTTTTGCAATCGTTTTAGAGAAAATCCCAGCTCATTTGGCCGAAAAAGTAGCTAAAAGCATTACGATTCCGGTTATTGGTATTGGAGCTGGCGGTGGCGTTGACGGACAAGTTTTGGTTATCCATGATATGCTTGGAATGAACAATGAATTTAGCCCAAGATTTCTACGCAGATATATGGATTTATATGACGGAATGACGACTGCAATCGGCAAATATGTGACGGATGTAAAAAGCAGTGATTTCCCTAATGAGAAAGAGCAATATTAATCAAATTAGAAAATTCGTTAATTCTATAATTTGATAATGAAAATAGTTTCTACAAAAAACAACCTCCAAGTTCTCCACGAAGACAATCACATCATTGTGGTCAATAAACGCGTAGGCGATATTGTGCAAGGCGATAAAACAGGCGACAAACCGTTAAGCGATGTCGTTAAAGAATATATTAAAGATAAATACAACAAACCCGGTGACGTTTTTCTTGGCGTCGTTCATCGACTAGATAGGCCAACCACCGGGATTGTTGTTTTTGCACGCACTTCAAAGGCCCTGACGCGCCTAAATGAATTGTTTGCAAACAGAGAGACCCAAAAAACCTATTGGGCTGTGGTAAAAAACAAGCCTTCTGAAAAAGAGGCAAAACTCGTTCATTACTTAAAAAGAAACGAGAAAAATAATACTTCAAAAGCACATTTAAAAAAAGTTCCGGATAGTAAGGTAGCGAGTTTGGATTATAAAATCATCAAGGAACTCAACAATTATTTTGCTTTGGAGATCAATCTTCACACGGGAAGACATCATCAAATTAGAGCGCAACTTTCAGCAATCGGATCTCCTATAAAAGGCGATTTGAAATATGGTTTTGATCGAAGCAATCCTGATGGTGGAATTCATTTGCATGCTAGAAAATTATTTTTTGTACATCCTGTCACAAAGGAAAATTTGCAAATTATTGCTCCTGTTCCTGATGACGTGATTTGGAAAGCCATATAAAGCAAAAGTAAAATCGGAAAATTTACGTTAATTTAATAAATTATAATACAAATATTTATTAAATTCATAGTAAATTCTATCGCAATGAAAAATTTATTGATTTTATCGTGTTTCCTGTCTGGATTCGGAGCTTAGCACAAGAACATTTTTCAGGAATTTCTACTTCGCAAAGAGGAGGCCTCTTAAATGCTTCAATGAATCCTGCAGAACTTTCAAATCTTCAATCCAAATATGAAATTTCAGTATTTTCGGCAAGTTTTAATCTTTCTAGCAATCGATTGGGTTTTGATGATTTGGTCGGAGGCGATAATATTGAGGACAAACTTTTTGAAGGAAATAAAGACGTTGATTTGCGTTTTGACGGAGAAATATACGGACCTGGTTTTGCAATGAAAATTGATAAATGGGCATTTTCTGTTCAAACCAAAGCTTATGCAAAAATAAATTTCGCCGACGTTGATCCTACGATTGGTGATGCGGTTACAAATAGCGCTGTCAGTGCATTGCTTGGGTCTACAACGATTCAAAACAACAACAATCAGCGTGCCAACGGAACTGCTTGGGGCGAAGTTGGCTTTGGGATTTCCAGAATTTTATTTGAAAATGACGAACACAAATTTAGCGCTGGAGTCAATTTAAAATTACTTTTTCCTGGTTCATATGCCAATCTTGGTGCCGATAAATTTCAGGGAACAATCAACAATAATTTAGGCGATGTCACTTTGACAAATGCTTCGGCTAATTTAAATATTGGTTATTCTGGAAAATTGGCCGGCGATTTTACTGACTTTGACAATTATGCGAGTTCTATTTTTGGTAAATTAAATGGCTTTGCAACCGACATCGGAGTCAATTACCAATGGAAAGATAGGCTTGACGACGACAATGAAAGTTATAAATTAAATGTAGGTTTGGCCGTGAGAAACATCGGAAGCATGACTTTTAAAGATGCCAATAATCAATCTACAAATTACATTTTAAATGTTCCTGATGGTGAATTTTTAGACTTAAATCAATTTCAAGACGTATCAAGTTTGGAAGACATTGAGCAGTTGCTATTGGCCAGCGGTTACTTAAATTCTGTTGCTACAAAACGTGATTTTAAAACAAAATTACCAACTGTTTTTTCCGCGTATGCCGATGTAAAAGTGATTCCGAATTTTTTTGTAACCGTTTATGGACAGCAGAAACTCAATGAAGATGATGCCAACGATCAAATCACAACCCAAAATGTAATTTCTGTAACGCCTCGGTATACGGCTAAAAAATTTGAAGTATATTCGCCTTTAGCTTCCAATGAAATTTCAGGTTTCACTGCCGGATTAGGATTTGGTGTTGGTGGCTTTTTTATTGGCTCAAGCTCCATTTTAACTGCTTTAGGAAACGGTGACCAAGCCGATATTTATTTAGGTCTCCGATTAGGATTGCAATAATTTTCAACTATGAACAACAGCGAAATCAGTTTAAGAAAAGAAAAATTAAAGAAGTTTCTGCACACAATTACCGAAAATGAAGAAGCAATAATCAAGGCTTTATCAGATGATTTCAAGAAACCTCCATTTGAAACTTTTTTAACTGAAATCCATGTCGTGCAAGGCGATTTGAAAGATTCCATTAAAAATATAAAATCTTGGGCAAAGCCAAAGAAGGTACGTTCTTCGATTTTAAATTTCCCTTCATCTGATTACATTTATAGTGAACCTTACGGAAAAACATTGATTATCTCGCCTTGGAATTACCCGTTTCAATTGGCACTTTGTCCTATGATTGCTTCTTATGCCACCGGAAATTCTGTGGTTTTAAAACCGTCTGAATTAACTCCGAATACTTCTTCATTAATTTCAAAATTGATTCGAGAAACTTTTGATGTTAAAGAAGTTGTAGCCGTTTTGGGAGATGCTGAAGTGGCAAAATCATTATTAGAAAAGCGTTGGGATTATATATTTTTCACCGGAAGCGTTTCTGTGGGAAAAGAAGTGGCCAAAGCTGCCGCGGTAAATTTAACGCCAGTAACATTAGAATTAGGTGGTAAAAATCCGTGTATTATTGACAAGTCAGCCAATCTACAAATCGCAACGAAGCGAATTGTTTGGGGCAAATTTTTAAATGCCGGGCAAACTTGCATTGCACCCGATTATTTGTTGATTCATAGCACCGTAAAAGCCAAATTTGTAAACTTATTGATTGAAGAAATTGAAAATGCCTACGGCGAAAAACCCGAACTTTCTCTTGATTACACAAGAATCGTAAACAAAAATCATTGGATGCGATTGGTTGATTTGATAGAAAACTCAAAGGTTGTTGCTGGCGGAAATTACGAAGAAGACAATTTGTACATCGCTCCTACTTTAATTGACGAGCCTTCTTTGGATAGCAAAATCATGAAAGATGAAATTTTTGGTCCTTTGCTTCCTATGCTTTCCTATGAAAATGATAATGACTTGAAAAAAGTGATTTCCAGATATGAAAAACCACTTTCGCTATATGTTTTTTCAGATGACAAAGCTTTTGCAGAAAAAACAATTACTGACTTTTCTTTTGGTGGCGGTTGTGTAAATGATACAATCATTCACTTTTCAAACAAACGATTGCCTTTTGGCGGTGTTGGAAATAGCGGTATCGGGGCTTACCACGGAAAAAAAAGCTACGAAACCTTTTCGCACCAAAAATCAATTGTAAAAAAAGGAAATTGGTTTGACAATCCCGTTCGCTATGCGCCTTACAACAATAAATTAAAATTCATCAGAAAAATGCTGAAATGGTTTTAGTTAGCCGTTTTTTATGCCTAATTTTGCAGCATTAATTTCAAAGGTTTAAATGAAGAATACTACCAAGCAAAAGCTGGAAGAAATAAAAAGAAACGGTTATAATTTAGGCATCGGTGATGTTTTATCTGACACTTTAAAGAACTACCAAAAAACCGTTTGGGTTAATGGTGCCGCATTTTTACTTTTCGCATTCGTTTTGGTTGGAATCACCATCGGATTATCAGCAATTGTTTTCGGAGCCGATTCTTTTTCAAGCGCTTTTGGTGATTTTCAAGTGGCTAATTTTTCTTTAGTAGAAATATTCTTCACCTTATTAATTGCCGTGGTTTTAGCCGCAATTATTTGTCCGTTTTATGCTGGCCTTTTAAAAGTTTCACATAATGCGTCTACTCATAAACCTTATAATTTTAGTACTGTTTTTGATTATTACAAAAGCGATTTATTAAGGCAATTAGTCATTTCTGGCGTTTTAATTTCATCGGCTTCAAGTTTAGTTGTAACCTTAATTGAATTTTCCGGGTATATTTTCTTGGTGAAATTTATTACTTATTTCATACAATTCCTTACCGTTTTCACGATTCCATTTATCATTTTTGGAAAATTAAAAGCCATTGAAGCCATTGAAGCAAGTATTTTGATTGTATTCAAAAACTTTTTTACAATTCTATTATTGATGGTCGTTTCCATCATCCTGACTTCTTTAGGACTGATTGCACTTTTAATCGGAATCTTCTTTACACTGCCCATTATCTTTTCAATGCAGTATGTAATTTATAAAAAAGCCGTTGGAATTTATGATGAAGACAGTATCGACGATATTGGCATTTCTTCAGAATTGCTTTAACCACCTCTTTTCTGTTAAACATTTCATTTATAAAAACTATTCCTTGCCATTTTTTGATTTTTGTTAAAAAAATTAATTTTTTGGATTGAAAAATTGCTTTAATTTGTATATAAATCTACGAATTATGAAATGGTCAGGAAGACGTCAAAGTGACAATATGGAAGATCGCCGAGGAATCTCTGGTGGAAAAGTGGCCGTTGGTGGCGGTTTAATTGGAATCATCATCTTATTGGTAAATATTTTTGGTGGAGAAAGTGCTCAAAATCTTGCCCCAATCTTAGAACAATTGCAACAAGGACAGTCTTCTGCTCCTACAGAACAGCGTGATTTAACAGCAGAGGAAAAAGAAACTGGTGAATTTGTTGCAACATTGCTGGCTGACAATGAAGACGTTTGGAACAAAATTTTCACAGAAAACGGCTGGACATATGAAGCTCCAAAATTAGTTTTATTCAGCAGACAAGTGCAAACGGCTTGTGGTGGCGCAAGTGCTGCTTCAGGCCCCTTTTATTGTCCTGGTGACAAAAAAGTCTATATGGATATGACTTTCTTCGAAGAATTGAAGTCAAAATTTGGTGCCAAAGGTGGGGATTTTGCCGTAGCGTATGTTGTTGCGCACGAAATTGGACATCACGTTCAGACACTTTTAGGAACGTCAGCAAAAATGCGAAAAATGCAACAAGGCTTAAGCGAGGCTGATGCCAATAAACTTTCTGTTGCCCTTGAACTTCAAGCTGATTTTTACGCAGGAGTTTGGACCCATTATAACCAAGAAATGAATCAAATCTTGGAACCCGGAGATATTGAAGAAGCACTGAGCGCCGCAAATGCTGTGGGAGACGATGCTATTCAAAAGAAAATGCAAGGCCAAGTTGTTCCAGATTCATTTACTCATGGAACTTCTGAACAGAGAGTGTATTGGTTCAATAAAGGTTTTAAATCGGGCGATATCAAGCAGGGTGATACTTTTGCAGAACTTAGATGAAAAAAGGAAACTCAATTGAGTTGCTTTTTTTTATCCCAACCAACCTTCACGATCCAAACTCCTGTATTGAATTGCTTCTGCAATATGATGGGAAACTACGTTTTCTGAGTTATCTAAATCTGCAATTGTTCTTGAAACTTTCAAAATTCGGTCATACGCTCTTGCGGAAAGATTTAACCGCTCCATTGCAGATTTTAACAATTGTTTAGAGCTTTCATCCAAAATACAAAATTCACGAATTTGCTTTGTGTTCATTTGAGCATTATAATTGACCTTTTCATTGTCTGAAAATCTTGCTGACTGAAGTTCTCTCGCTTTTGTAACCCTTTCTCGAATGCTTGAGCTACTCTCTGATTTTCGATCATCAGAAAGTTTTTCAAAAGGAACCGGTGTAACTTCAATATGAATATCAATTCGGTCCAAAAGCGGTCCCGAAATTTTACTCAGGTAGCGGTTCATTTCATTAGGCGATGAAGTATTAGGACTTCCTGGATCGTTAAAAAATCCACTCGGGCTTGGGTTCATACTGGCCACAAGCATAAATGAAGACGGATAGGTAACGGTAAATTTAGCTCTTGAAATCGTGACTTCACGGTCTTCTAAAGGCTGTCGCATTACTTCAAGTACTTCGCGCTTAAATTCTGGCAATTCGTCTAAAAATAACACACCATTGTGCGCCATGGAAATTTCTCCGGGTTGGGGATAACTTCCACCACCAACTAATGCGACATTAGAAATCGTGTGGTGCGGGCTACGAAATGGTCTTTGGTTCATCAGACCGGCTTCTTTTATTTTGCCAACAACACTGTGGATCTTTGTGGTTTCTAAAGCTTCCCGCAATGTCATCGGTGGCAGGATGCTAGGCAATCTTTTGGCTAACATTGTTTTACCTGCGCCAGGCGGGCCAATTAAAATTAAATTATGGCCACCGGCTGCTGCAATTTCCATGCATCTTTTTATGGATTCTTGCCCTTTGACGTCACTAAAATCATATTCTGGAAAATCTAAGGTTTTATAAAACTCTTCCCTCGTATCAAAAATCGTTGGCTCCAGAGTTCCTTTGGCTTCAAAAAAATCAATAATTTCTTGTACATTTTCGACTCCATACACATCTAGTCCCGAAACAATTGCCGCTTCTTTTACATTTTGCTTTGGCAGAAAAAATCCTTTGAAGCCCTCTTCTTTTGCTTTAATTGCAATTGGCAATGCGCCACGGATGGGCTGCAAACTTCCGTCTAAAGAAAGTTCACCCATGATGATGTATTTACCTACTTCATCGGTTTGAATTTGACCAGAAGCGACAAGAATTCCCATAGCCAAAGTAAGATCGTACGCAGAGCCTTCTTTTCTCAAATCTGCAGGCGCCATGTTGATAGTGATTTTTTTTCCAGGAAGTTGGTATCCATTGTTTTTTAAAGCAGCGGCGATGCGATAACTGCTTTCTTTTATGGCATTGTCAGGAAGTCCGACCAAGTGATATCCTATTCCTTTATCAATATTTACTTCTACAGTTACGGTTGTTGCTTCAACCCCAAAGACAGCGCTTCCAAATACTTTTACTAACATGGCATATAATTTAACTTTGTTAAATTTAATAAAAAAACTCAATAGTTTTAAATTTAAAAAAATAATAATTAAACATTCGTTAATTTATGAAACTAACTGATATTTGAGTAAGAAAATAATTAATTTTACAAAACCAAAAAGATAATTAATTATAAGGATTTCCAAACCAAATGCATGATTTCTACGTAAATAAAATTTCCAATTCTGTTGTCTGAAATGATTTTTCCAAAAATACCACTAAATGAGAAAGAGCGTCTTGAAGCGCTATTGGCCTATCAAATATTAGATACAAGTCCTGAAAAAGATTTTGACGACATCGTCCAACTTGCTTCTGAAATTTGCAAGACACCCATTTCCACAATTACTTTAATTGACCAAGACCGTCAATGGTTTAAATCAAAAATCGGTTTAGAATTTAATGAAAACCCGCGTGAAATTGCATTTTGCGCCCATACAATTAATTGTCCAAACCAGACTATGATTGTCGAGAATGCTTTAGAAGACGAACGTTTTTCTCAAAGTTCCTTAGTCGTTAATTATCCTAATATTCGCTATTATGCAGGAGTTCCACTTGTAAATCCTGAGGGATTTGCCTTGGGATCTTTGTGCGTCATTGACAAAGAGCCCAGAAAGCTAGATGATTTTCAGATTATGGCATTGGAAAAATTGGCAAAGCAAGTCATTAACTTATTAGAATTAAGACGTAAAAACTTTCAATTAATTGAAAATCACAACTCCCTCTTAGCAAAATACCGGGATTTGGAGCAATTTGCTTCCGTCGTTTCTCACGATATAAAATCGCCGTTGAATAACATCATGATGCTGACCAAATTATTGAAAGAAAATAATAAAAATCAACTTGATGAAGATGGAAATCAAATGCTTGACTACATCTTTACTTCTTCTGAAGAGTTAAAAAAATTGGTTGATGCCATTTTGAATTATTACAAGCATGATAACGAAATTGTGGACACTTCTGAAAAAATTCGTCTCAATGATTTTATTTATTATGTTATTTCTATTCTAGACACAAAAAACGAATTTGAATTTATTCTTCCTGAAAAAAACCATAAGATCTTCTCAAACAAAATGGCTCTGGGACAGATTCTTTTCAACTTGGTAGGAAATAGTATCAAATATAATGACAAATCAAAAGGAATTATCACAGTAGGTTTTTCAGAAGATCAAGATCATTATATGATAACTGTTGGCGATAATGGCTGCGGCATTGATAAGTCAAATTTTGACAAAATTTTTAACACCTTTGAAACTCTAGGAAAAACAGATCGCTTCCACGCAAAGGGAACCGGAATTGGATTGTCGACAGTTCAAAAAATGGTTCAAAAATTAAATGGAAGAATTGAGCTTCATTCAGAAATTGGAATTGGAACAGAATTCAAAATTTTTCTAAAGAAATAGTTTAAATTAATCCCAAATAAGTGCCTAAGACCTAAAAGTTTTAGGCTTTTTTTATATATTTAAATATGGAAAAATACAAATTGATAATTATCGGAGGCGATGCTGCAGGAATGACTGCTGCTTCAAAAATTCGCCGTGAAAATAAAAACTGCGAGATAATCGTTTTTGAAAAATCAGAATATGTATCTTATTCAGCCTGCGGGATTCCTTATTTTATTTCAGGAAAAGTAGCTTCACATGAAGAACTAATTGTAAGAACTCCAGAAGAATTTATAAAAAAACACAAAATTGACACGCGGATTTTACACGAAGTAATTGAAGTGGATACGGATAACAACCAGGTTTTAGTTCACAAATCAGACGATAAAACTCAGTTTTGGGAATCGTATGATAAATTGCTGATTGCAACCGGCGGAAAAGCATTCTGTCCTGATGTTGAAAATCGGGATGCCGACGGAATATTTGGCGTTTCTACATTAAGAAGCGGCATCAAAGTCGATAATTTCATTAAAAATAAAAAGCCTAAAAACGCTGTAATTGTTGGTGGCGGCTACATCGGATTGGAAATGGCTGAAGCTTTGCTGATTAAAGGTTTGAACGTCTTGTTAATCAATCGTTCTGAAGAAATCATGAATACTTTAGATCCCGATATGGGGGCTTTGGTGAATAATGCAATGACGAATCTTGGCGTAAAAATTTATGCCAAAGAAGAATTGCAAAAATTTGAAGCCGACAAAAACGGAGTAACGTCTGTCGTTACTGACAAACAGACTTTAAAAGCGGATTTGGTCATTTTAGGAATGGGAACTGCTCCAAACACGGCATTCCTAAAAAAATCTAAAATCAAATTAAACGAAAAAGGAGCCGTAGTTGTCGCAAAAACGCAAAGAACCAACATCAGAAATGTTTGGGCAGCTGGGGATTGCGCTACGACTACACATTTAGTTACAAACAAGCCGTTTTACATCGCAATGGGAACGGTTGCCAATAAAACGGGATTGGTCGCCGGAAAAAATATTGAAGGCGGAAAAGCTGTTTTTCCAGGCGTTGTGGGAACTGCCGTTTGCAAGATTTGTGTTTATGAAGTGGCACGGACTGGAATGCTAGAAAAACAGCTGAAAACTTTAAATATTGATTATGTGCAAACGATGATCAAGACAAAATCCCGTGCCGGATATTATCCCGATTCTAAGGATATTTATGTCAAGCTAATTGCTGAAAAAAGAACCGGAAGACTGCTTGGCGGTCAAATTATTGGGGAAGAAGGCGCAGCAAAAAGAATTGATGTTCTGGCAACAGCACTAACTTACAAGTTAACTTTAAGAAATATTATCGACTTAGATTTGTCTTATGCACCGCCTTTTTCTCCTGTTTGGGATCCAGTTCAAACTGCTGCGCGAAAGTTGATTACACTTTTAAAATAATATTGATTTACAACTACTTAAACACTAAAAAAATCTATTTTCTTATAAAAAACTTGTTTAAACTTTCCTTTTTTTGTAAATTTGCAGTATCAAAATAAATAAGGTATCTCCTTATTTTCGTATTGGCTGTTTTCTGCAGCACGCAAAATTTTCCTATTTCAGATGTTTGAAATAAATGTGGCTTTTTTAAAGTCGCACGGAAAACTGCGTTCTTTAATTCAGATTTCGCCACTTAATAATGATAAAAATATAAAAATGGAAACCCAAACAATTAAATTTTGCGCTTACGAAAACACTTTATTCAACAACGATCAAATTGCTGATTTTTTACACGAACATTTAGATGAATTTGGTGATGAGAAAGACGATATTTTAAAATGCCTGTCTTATGTCCAAGATAAAAACAAAGGCGGTGAAATCATTTTAGCTTCCAATGAAAATGAAATTATTGGCGCCGTTGTTTTGAATAAAACTGGGATGAGTGGCTATATTCCTGAAAATATTTTGGTTTATATTGCCGTAAACAATTTTTATCGCGGTAAAGGAATCGGAAAAAAACTGATGGAATATGCCATTGAATTTTCTGATGGAAATATTGCGCTGCACTGCGAACCTGACAATCCCGCTTTTCACCTTTATGAAAAATTGGGTTTTAAAAGCAAGTACCTTGAAATGAGATTAGAAAAATCAAATTAATTCTTGCTTATTCTCCAAACGAAAAACAAATGGCTTTTATAAAATTAGACCAAAAGAAATTACAGCACAACTACAAACACCTCCAACATCTTTTTCAGTCAAGAAATATTGAATGGGGTGTAGTTTCAAAAATTTTATGTGGCAACAAACTGTTCCTCAATGAAATAATAAATTTAGGCGTAAAAGAAATTCACGATTCGCGCATCAGCAATTTAAAAACAATCAAAGAAATTGCTTCTGATGTCCAGACGGTCTACATAAAACCTCCAGCAAAACGCAGTATCGCAAAAATTGTAAAATATGCCGATGTCAGTTTTAATACTGAAATTGATACCATAATAATGCTTTCGGAAGAAGCTGGAAAACAAAATAAAATTCACAAAATCGTCATAATGATTGAAATGGGCGATTTGCGCGAAGGCGTTATGGGAGAAGATTTGATTCATTTTTATGGACAGATCATAAATTTGCCACACATAGAAATCCGTGGCATCGGAACCAATTTAAATTGCTTGAGCGGCGTGATGCCAAATCAAGATAAATTGATACAGTTAAGTCTTTATAAACAGTTAATTGAAGCTAAATTTAACATCTCCATTCCTTGGGTTTCTGGTGGTACTTCGGTTGCCATTCCGCTGATGCTGAAGAATGCAAGGCCAATGGCTGTAAATCATTTTCGAGTTGGCGAAGCTTTATTTTTCGCAAATGATTTATTTACGGGACAAACTATTGAAGGCATGGAAAGTGAGGTTTTCAAGCTGTATGCCGAAATTATTGAAATTACCGAAAAACCAGACATTCCGAGTGGCGATCTAGGGGAAAATGTAGCCGGAAATACTTTTGAATCCAACGAAAACCACGACTTGGGAACCTCCTCTCTCCGTGCCATTTTGGACATCGGACTTCTGGATATGCAACCGCAATACCTTGAGCCTCATGATGAAAACATCACAATGATTGACGCCAGTTCTGATATGCTTGTCTTGGACATTACAAATTCTGAAAAAAAGTATAAAATTGGCGATGTCATTTCGTTCAAGATTCGCTACATGGGCGCATTATATTTATTAAATTCTGATTATATCGAAAAGATTATCGCATAAAAAAATCCACTCACTGAGCGGATTTTTTTTTATTTTTTAATTCCAGATTTTAACCAAGCTTCATATTCATTAATATCTGGTGTATACCCAATTGGCTGATTTAAATCATTGCCGTCAGAATCCACTATGATGTAATAAGGTTGCGCGTTGGCTTTGTATTTTGTAATCTGAAAATCACTCCATTTGTTACCTGTTGTTTTGATTTTCTTACCTGTTTCTTTAGAAACATACTGCTCACTTTCTGGCAAATTTCTTTTGTCATCCACATAAAGCGAAACTAAAACCACGTCATTTTTTAAGATAGAAAGTATTTTGTTATCCGACCAAACATAATCTTCCATTTTACGGCAATTTACGCAAGCATACCCTGTAAAATCCAACAAAACAGGCTTATTTACTGATTTTGCGTAAGCCAATCCTTTGTCATAATCTTTAAAGGCAACGATGTCGTGAGCTCCTAATTCCGCGCCTTCTGGCAGTTCTGCCGTACTCGAACTTCCACCCTTTCCTCCAACTCCATAAGGGGATTCGCTATACGTTAAGGGTGGCGGAAAACCGCTGATCAATTTCAGTGGAGCTCCCCAAAGTCCTGGTACCAAATAAACAGTAAACGATAAAACTAATAATCCTAATGATAATCTTCCCACAGAAATGTTTGGCAATGGAGAATCGTGCGGCAAGGTAATTTTTCCAAAGAGATAAAGTGCCAAAGTTCCAAAAATTGCTATCCAAATGGCCAAGAACGTTTCTCTTTCCAACCAATGCAATTGCAAAACCAAATCGGCATTTGATAAGAATTTAAACGCTAATGCCAATTCTAAAAATCCTAAAAAGACTTTTACGGTATTCAACCATCCACCAGATTTTGGCAATGAATTCAGCCATCCCGGAAATAAAGCAAACAACATAAATGGCAGTGCCAACGCTAAAGAGAATCCAAACATCCCGATAATTGGAGCTAAACCGCCTTTTGAAGCCGCTTCAACTAACAATGTCCCAACGATTGGTCCTGTACACGAAAACGATACAATGGCCAAAGCCAAAGCCATAAACAAAATCCCAATAATACCGCCTTTATCGGCTTGTCTATCCACTTTGTTTGCCCAAGAATTTGGCAACATAATTTCAAAAGCTCCCAGAAATGAAAAAGCAAATACGACTAAAAGTAAAAAGAAGATCACATTAAACCACACGTTTGTGGACAACGCATTTAAAGCATCTGAACCAAAAACCAGCGTGATTACTGTTCCTAAAAACACATAAATCAAGATAATTGAAATTCCGTAAATGATAGCATTTTTGATGCCTTTTGCTTTGTTTTTGCTTTGTTTTGTGAAAAAACTTACCGTCATCGGGATCATTGGAAATACACAAGGCGTCAAAAGCGCTGCAAATCCTGATAAAAACGCGATGAAGAAAATGGAAAACAATCCTTTCTTAGGTTCTTCAATTGCTTTTACAACAGATTCTTTTTTAGGTGACTCTTTTTTAATTTCTGTAAAAGCGGGAACTTCAGCAACGGTAACCTTCTCTAAGTCAAACTCAAAATATTTATTCTGCTGAATACAAACCTCTTTACAAACTTGGTAAGACAATTCCACCTGAACCAAATTGTTCGATGGATTTGTAATTTTTATCAACTGCTGGAGCTGCATTGTTTCTTTAAAGAACGTTTCATCCACTTTAAAAACGTCATTGAATTCGGTGGTCGTTTCACTTTCTTTGGCTTTTCCGACTGGCTCAAAATTATCTTTGCCGTTGTTAAACAAGACTTCCAAAGGCAGTGCGCCTCCGTCTGGCGTAAACTGGGAATACACGTGCCATAAAGGTTCAATCACACCGTCAAAAGTCAGTAAATACTCGGTATCTGATTTCTTTTCAATTTTGGATGTCCATTTTACCGGATCTAAAATTTGCGCATTTGAAGAAATAAATGCAAAAAACAAAAAGAATAAAAGGGCTATTTTTTTCATTACAGAAGTGCTATTTTTAATATGGGGGTTGTGTTATTTTTACTATAAAATCTGCGGTCTTGACGTTTTCCAATGATCCAGACGATCTCCTGATCCGACACCAGAAGCCACGTATTTTCTTTCTCGCTTAAAGAGAATTTCTCATCTTTAAAATACTTGCTGACTTTCTTTTTTCCGTCGATTCCGGCTGGGCAAAAATAGTCACCTTCTTGCCACTTTCTTACCGTCAAAGGGAACTTTAACTTTTCTTTATCTACGTAAATTGCAGCAGGATTAGATGTTTTATCCGATTGAAATACCGTTTCCAGTTTTAATTTTATAGGAAAATCGATTCCAGCATCGTCCTCAATTTCATAAATACGTTCGTCTTTTTCAAGAATGGGCTCCAAAATAAGAAAATCCCTGTCTTTTAAAAGTCTAAATTTATCCGAAAGAATGAATTTGCCTGATTGGGCTTCGGTTAAATTTGAAATATCTTTCCATGCCGTAAATCCGAAAGGCCGCAACCATTCAAAAAGATAGGCTTCATAATTCGGAAGCCTTTTTAAATCAAACAATCGAAAGAATTTTTGGTTTTCTTTCTCCGTGACTACTTGTTTGTAGACCAAAACCGAAGCGTCTTCTGCCAACGATTTTGATTGGTTCAAATGGCTTAAAGTATCTTGAAACGAATTCAAAAAACTTGAATTTAAGCTTTTCAATATCGGAACAATATCATGTCTTAATTTATTTCGAAGGTATTTGTCTGAAGCATTGCTGCTGTCTTCGCGCCATTCAATTTTATTTTCAGAAGCAAAATTTTGAATCTCTTCCCTGCTGAATTTTAATAGCGGACGTACGATTTTATCATTCTGGACTGGAATTCCAGTCAAGCCTTCCAACCCTGTTCCGCGCGTGAAATTGATCAAAAAAGTTTCCAAATTATCATCTAAATGGTGCGCCGTCAAGATGAAATCTAAATTATTTTCTTCGAGCAATTGGTGAAACCAAATGTATCTCAATTGCCGTGCAGCAAGCTGAATGGATAGTTTATTATCTTGCGCAAAACGTTCTGTATCAAAGTGGGTTACAAATACCTCTAAGTTATTTTCAGCTGCAAAATTTCTGACAAATTGCTCATCGCCATCACTTTCGCTACCGCGTAAATTAAAATTGCAATGCGCCAACGAAACAGCGTAACCGGATTGCCTTAACAACTGTGCCAAAACAATACTGTCGATGCCACCGCTGATGGCCAAAAGCAGTTTTTTCTCTCTTAAAAAAGGAAGGTTTTCCGAAAGATGTTTTTGAAATTTAAAAAGCATTTTCAAAGATAGGAAAAGGAAATTTTAATACCTAACAGGTTTTTTAATTCAAGAAAGCACTTCACGCATGGCTTTGGCTTTCAGCAGGCATTCTTCATATTCTTTTTCAGGAATGGAGAGCGAAGTAATGGCGCTCCCGACTGAAAAGGAAACATAATTATTTTGTTGACTGTACAAGATACTTCGGATCACGACATTAAAATCAAAGTCATTTTCAGGCGTAAAATAACCGATGGCGCCGCTGTAAAGGCCTCGTTTTGTTTCTTCTAAATCTTCGATGATCTGCATCGCCGCGATTTTTGGCGCTCCCGTCATGCTTCCCATCGGGAAAGTGGTTTTGATGATTTCAGTAAGTGCTTTATCCGATTCTACTTTTGAGATTACCGTGGAAATTAAATGATGTACTTGCTTGAAACTGTATGCGCCACACAATTCTTCTACTTCAACCGAACCTTTTGAAGCCGTTCGGGACAAGTCATTTCTGACCAAATCGACAATCATGATGTTTTCGGAGCGCTCCTTTTCGTTGGAAGCCAACCCTAATTTGCTTTTTTCATCTTCAACTTCATCTAAAAATCGCTTTGAAGTTCCTTTTATCGGCTGGGAAATAATGGTATCGTTTTCTTTTTTCAAATACCGTTCTGGCGAAGCGGACAGCAAAAACTGCTTGTGATTTTTGAAGTACGCGGCAAAAGGCGGTTCTGAAATTTCATTCAGCTTTTGGTAGATTTCAATTGGATTTATTGTAGCATTTTCGGCGAAGAATTCCATACAAAAATTGGCTTCATAAATGTCGCCGCGCTGAATGTGCTCGAGCATTTTTGAAACTTTTAAAACATATTCCTCTTCTGAAATTCGCTGCTGTATCTGAAGATTTCTATCTGAAACCGGCGTACTGCAATCTGCAATCTGATGGATTTCATCTAAATCTTCTTCCACTTCGTCATCACACATATTAAGGTACTTGATTTCGAGCTGGTTTTCTTTTAAAAGAAATAGTTTTTTAGGCTGGAAAAAGAACAGTTCAGGAAAATTCAGTCCGTCAAAATTCTTGGATTTCAGAGCTTCGGTATCGTTTTTTAAATCATACGACAGGTATCCAAAAAGCCAATCTCTTGTGGTCTGCTGGTATTGCTTTAAATCTTCAAACGCGTTGATTTCATCGGTTTTAATGGACGTGAACGCATCAACGGCAAGGACAGCATCGAAAGAAGTGTATTTTTGATCGTAATTATTGCTGTCTAAAAACAGGGCTTCTCTAAATTGCTGCGACCAGTTCAAGAGCTGTTTTTTGAATTGGATTGGATTTTTAATCTGAAGCTTTATTGACGTTCTCAAGGGATTTTATTTAAAGTGTAAAATTAGGAAAATTAAAATGATTCTCGAAGGCGCTTGTAAGCAAATCATTCTGAAGTGATGGCTTTGTTTCTTGCAAAGTTTTTTTATCGCAAAGACGGTAAGGCGCAAAGTTCAGGAGGAAAATAGTTCTTTTTATTTGATTACTTGTTTCTTCAAAGGTTTTTAGGGAGAAGGCGCTAAGCCAATAAGTTTTTTAGTTACTGTTGGCAGGCAATGGTTCAGGGGTTTCTAAAAAAGCGGACAGTTTCTCAAATAGCCCCGATGGTGCCCTTGTTTGAGCTCTTGCTTTTGCGCCAGAAAAAGCAAAGCGAGTGGCTCCAGCGGGAATTGCCTTTGCTGAAAATGAAATGACGGTTCGCTTCCAATAAAAAACCCGCTTCTTGTGGAAACGGGTTTTATGTATTTAAAATTTTTCGAATATCTAACTATCGAAAAAATACAATCTGATTTTACATGTGCAAAGGTCGGTTTTCCGTTGCAGCCAATGCCGCTTCCTTAACCGCTTCCGCGTAGGTTGGGTGTGCGTGGCTCATTCTTGAAATGTCTTCGGCAGACGCCTTGAATTCCATTGCTACGACAGCTTCTGCGATCAAATCGGCAGTTCGGGCACCAATCATGTGGATTCCCAACACTTCGTCAGTCTTTTTATCCGCCAAGATTTTCACGAAACCGTCTGTGTCGCCACTTGCGCGGGAACGTCCCAACGCTTTGAAAGGAAAACTTCCTGCTTTGTACTCTACTCCTGCTTCTTTCAATTGCTCTTCGGTTTTACCAACCGCGGCAACTTCTGGCCAAGTGTACACCACTCCAGGAATCAAGTTGTAATCGATGTGCGGTTTTTGTCCGGCTAACGTTTCCGCTACAAACACACCTTCTTCTTCGGCTTTGTGCGCCAACATTGCACCTTTAACAACGTCACCGATGGCATATATATTTGCAACCGAAGTCTGTAAATGATCGTTCACTTCGATTTGACCTCTTTCCGTAACTTTTACACCTGCTTTTTCAGCGTTCAAACCGTCAGTATAAGGACGACGGCCCACAGAAACTAGAGAATAATCTCCGTCAAGCGTAATCGTTTCGCCTTTTGCGTTTTCAGCCTGTACTTGAACTCCTTCGCCGTTTCTTTCTACCGATTTCACTTTGTGCGACGTGTAGAATTTCATGCCTTGTTTCTTCAAGACTTTTGTCAGTTCTTTAGACAAGCCAGCATCCATTCCTGGAATGATCCTGTCTAAATATTCCACTACAGAAACTTGAGCACCAAGACGAAGATATACTTGTCCCAACTCCAATCCGATAACGCCACCGCCAATAACGATAAGGTGTTTCGGAACTTCTTTCAAATTTAATGCTTCTGTAGAAGTAATGATTTTTTCGTTATCGATTTTGATAAATGGCAAAGAAGATGGTTTCGAACCTGTAGCAATAATCGTGTTTTTTGCTTCCAACGTTTCAGAAGAACCGTCAGCTTTTGTCACTTTTACGTGCGTGGCATCTTCAAAAGAACCAACACCTTCAAAAACGGTAATTTTATTTTTGTCCATCAAATATTTGATGCCCGAAACGTTTTGGTCTACAACCGACCCTTTTCTGGCAATCATTTGTTCGATTGAAAATTTGATTTCTCCTATAATTTCGATTCCGTGTTCTTTGAAATGCGAAATGGCGTCGTGGTAATGGTGTGAAGAATCTAGCAACGCTTTTGATGGAATACAGCCTACATTTAGGCAAGTGCCGCCAAGAGTTGAATATTTTTCGATGATTGCGGTGTTGAAACCCAATTGTGCACAACGAATTGCAGCAACATATCCACCAGGTCCTGAACCGATAACGACTACGTCAAATGAACTCATATTATATTTATTTGTGTGTTTTTAAAATTGTGTAGCAAAATTACGGAAGTTTTTTTGTTTAGGAAGTGTTTTGAAGTTACTAATTGTGAACAATTAAAACTATTTCAAAATTATCCGGAAAACTTCAAATTTCTGCTCCTGCATTTTTTTAAAACGTTGCTTTTAAAAACCATATTTGGCTTTCATTTTGTTTTTAAAATCTTCCCATGATTTCACTTCGGGCTCGTTTGAGACAGGATCTTTTAGATGTTGTTTTTCTTCGGATTCCTGATTTTCAGTTTCAGAAGATGTTTCTGTTTGGGCAATGATTTTAGAGAAAGTGCTGTCTAGAATTTCTAATTTTGATTCATCTTCAAGAATTTTTTCAAAATTGTCTTTTAATTTTTCTTTTAATGCTGCAGTATTCATATCTGTATGGTTTGATTATAATTTATTTAGGCCTCCTCACGTATCTTTTTCGCTTCTTTTGAAGCGTTGCGGCTAAGAATAAGGTATCCTAAAACTCCGGCGATGATAGAGGCGACAAAGATTCCAATTTTAGCTTGCGTAATTTGTACTGGATCCGCATACGCTAGCGTCGTGATGAAAAGGCACATGGTGAATCCAATGCCTGCTAAAACGCTGATCCCGAAAAGATGGTTGACCGTCATTTTCTTTGGAAGCTGTACCCATTTAAGTTTCAGCAATATAAAAGTAACACCGAAGATTCCCAGAAATTTACCGGCAACCAGCCCAACTACGATTCCGGAGAAAATGTTGGTTGAGAATAAATCTGTAAAATTTATATTAAACACGACACCCGCATTGGCCAAGGCAAAAATCGGCATCACTACAAATGAAACCACAGGATGCAAGCTATGTTCCAACCGCTGTAAAGGAGGCATGGCGTATTTGGTCATGGATTTCATCTTGCCAATAATGTGCAATTGATCGTTGGTCAATGTAGGTCCGTCAAGCGATTCTGTTTCATCCAAACGATG
The DNA here is from genome assembly GCF_003865365.1 of Flavobacterium macacae. GTDB lineage: Bacteria > Bacteroidota > Bacteroidia > Flavobacteriales > Flavobacteriaceae > Flavobacterium > Flavobacterium macacae. The sequence goes on from NZ_RQVR01000022.1 coordinate 35,228, forward strand.
CGAATATTTCTTTATGTTTTTAAGAAATCCTATTTCGCTGATTTTTGTAGTCGCAGGAATGGTAAAGGCCACCAAAACAGCGGCGATTGTGGCGTGAACTCCCGATAGCAGAAACGGAATCCAGACACCTAATATTCCGACAGCTCCATAAAAGAAGGTGCTTCTGACCCCGAATTTATTGGCAATAATCAGCAATACGAAGAAAATTAATCCGACAATTAAACTGATATACGAGATTTCATTGGTGTACACTAAAGCGATAATCAATACCGCCCCGATGTCATCGACAATCCCGAAAGCGGTGAAAAAGATCTTGACCGAAACGGGAACTTTGTCTCCCAGTAAGTATAAAATTCCGAGCACGAAGGCGATGTCGCACGCCATCGGGATTCCCCAACCTTTTAAGGCTTCGGGGTCACCGCCATTAAACAAGGAAAATATCAAGGCAGGGAAAATCATTCCAGAAATACCGACAATGACGGGGAGAATGGCATTTTTAAATCCTGATAACTGGCCGTCGACCATTTCCCGTTTTAATTCCAAACCTAAAACAAAGAAAAATATGGAGATCAGACCGTCGTTGATCCAGTGGTGCAAATCATAATCTAAGAAGATGGTGTCATTAAAACGAATTGAAATCCTGTTTTTCCACAAACCTAAAAACCAATCTGACCAGGCCGAATTGGCTAAAATTACAGCAATGATTGTGGCTGCGAGAAGCACCACTCCTCCCATAACGGAGTTGCTGATAAAAGATTTTAAAGGATTAATTACATACTTGTCAACAGGCGCTTGTTTTAATTGGTCTTGCATAGATAAATTTTGGTGATTTTTCCAAAAATAACTTTTTCAAAATAAAAACAAAGATGATTATGAGTTAATTATGTTTTTTTTAGCATTTTTTTCAACCAATTAACGCTGGATTAATTCTTACTTTTTCAACGATAAAACGTTTATATAGTCTTAGTTTTGTAAGAAATAAAGATTACTTTAGTAGGGAATATTTGTTATTTAATCTTTTAGACTTGAGTTAAAGTTAGGGTATATGCTAGTTTGGATATGCAAATAAAACCTGCAGTATAAGTTAAGCTACATTTTTGTAATTAATTTGATTGTT
>NZ_RQVR01000023.1 GCF_003865365.1 Flavobacterium macacae
TACTGTAGGACTTGATGACTCAGGGGGAATCACATAGCTTAGGTTGCCAAACTGGTCATACACATAGTAGGTATCGTGTGGATCGCTATCATTATAGGTCCTCTTCAGCACCACCCTTCCTTCCTTATCCTTGTATTCTTCACTAGTGTTGTTTTTTCCAGAGGTCCAGTTTTCGTCTTTAGTTACTGTCTTGTAGAGATCACCCGTCGCATAACTCCCCTGCGATAGTGATACGTCATAAATCGAGTGGGCTGCATTCCAAGTGGCTGAGGCAGTATAGCGGATGATATTGTCGGATCCAGAATTCGCTTGATAGTCAAGCCTTATCTCGTGCCCGCTTCCCATTGCCCAAGACTCACCTGGAGCAGACTGCTTGAGCACCCTATTCAGAGGTGAAGATTCCAAAAGCTTCTCAGAATAGGGAGGTTCTCCGTTATAATCCGCATACCCGAGCACCTCAGTCAATGCATCAGGCCTGTAATTTCCGCCACCAAGCTCAGAGGCATAGGGCAAGTATTCAATTGCCATTCGCCCATAGACATCATACTCCATAGGAACCACAATACTCTTTCCTTCTGCCGACTGGTCCACCGAAACCTGCTGGATGGCGCGCCCCAGACCATCAAAATAGGTAATACTAGTAGCTGCCTGCTGGATGGAAGGATTTGGAATAATAGTGGCGGATGCCTGTTTGTAGTTCCTTGAAAGGACATAGTTCTGATCAATGCTCTGGCTCCAAAGAAGCAGTGGTGCCAGCAGCGCCAAGTATAAAATCGTTTTCATAGCGCTTCGTTTTAGGGTCTGTAATTATATTTGTTTTCCGAAAGAATATTACCATCATTGTCTTTGACAAGCTCCAGCCTTCCAAAGGAATCATATTCGTAGCTAGATCGATAGCCCTTAGGGTCGGTAACTGTACTGATGCCAAACAGGGGCCTGTAAGTGAAGGTAGTTACCATCGCTCCCGAAAGTGCGGGGCTTGCACGGAGCGCATCGAGCGCCGCCACAAGCGAGGCCTCGTCGTAGGGAACTGCGCTGGAAGCCGCGTGTATCGCAGAGATAAGGTTGGACGGGATCGACGCATAGGCGGTGTTATCTATCTTAGCAACGGGCTTTGTGCCATTGTAGCCCCAAATGTAGCTTACTTTCGTTCCACTTGCCGCCTGAGCTTCAAGCAGGTTTTCCCACATATCGTAAAGATTGAATTTTAGCCGCTGTTCCAAGAGGTTATTTCCTTTGGCCAGAGCTGTAGATGATAGGATCATTTTGCCACCTTGTGCCAGATAGTCGTACTGCACTTTTGAAAGTTGTTGGAAAGCATCACTGCTGGTCACCGACGAAATTTCGGAAATCCTGTTTCCCGGAAAAATATAAAACTCATATTCTAATTTTTTATAGTCTCCAGTTGCACCATTCGTGAAATGCTTCTGCGAAGAAAGCTGTTTGTTAAAATCTTCATAGGTATATTCTTCCCGTTCTTCAAGTATTTCTGTTTCAAAAATTTTTTTGGTGCTCTTCTCTCTCAGTTTTACCCATCCGTATGTTTCAATATTCTCTAGGTGGCCAATATAAGAAAACACGTCCCCCTTGCAGACTGTTTCGCAGTTATATGAAAATTCACCGCTTTCAATGCAATTTTGCCTCTTTGTAAGATACTCTTCATAGGTGAAGCTGAGATAGCTGAAAGCGCAACGAGTTGCACCTTGAAACATTCTGAGGCCCGTGACCTGCTCCGCATCTACAATATCGTATTCGTAGTCCGTTTCCTGTAGCAGTTGCCCGTCTTCCCTGAAAATTTTTTCCTTCTTTATGAAACCCCTCCTGTAGTCTAAATTGCTTGACGCAATAAATGGCATATGCTGGGTATAGGCTTCAGGCCCTTGTGGCTCGTCGATTGGACTCTGATAGTAGTACTGCGTCTTTCCATTTCCCGTCTGCCTCACCATAACATTCTGGTAACCGACATCTGATCCCTGCGTCCGCATACTTAGCAGATTATTTACCTGACATGTAGTCTGATAGGCGATTGTCATATTTATGGCAAAACTTGGACAGGATATATGATGGTCTCGAACTTTCGTATACGTAAATACTGGTTTTCCAAAAACTAGAGAACCACTGCTTTTATTTGAAGTTCCAGCAAAGCCATAGCTGTAATTTTTTTCACTTGCAGGAGTAAAACCATATTGATTTAGAGTAGAATCATAGTAGTTCTGCGGGACATCTCCGTCTTCAAAGTAGCCTATATTTTTGATCCTCATACCTCCCCCATATAAATATTCTTTTAGTGGTTGAGGATTACGTCCGGAATCAATTCGTGTCCTGTAGTTAATATCGACTCGTACTGAACTTGATAAAACGGCATCAAACCAGTTGTATACAAGTGTATAAGTTGCAGCTCCGGGAGGAAAATATATTTCTTCAGTAGAGCAGGACAAGTCATTTCCGCAATTGAATTGACTATATATAGAAGATGAACCGTCATCCAATATTTTTCTTATTGTAAATACGCCCATTGAAGAGCCAGAAATAAGAGATGGAGAAAATTTAACAAAGGTGCCACTGACAGTTGCTATTTCTAGAATTTGTGCCGGACTTGCGCCAGATACGCTATTAAAAACCATTGTGCTTTCTCTATTTATCCAGTTCTCTGGATTTTCATCAAAATCTGACAAAGGACTATCTCCTACGTGGGAATAAGTATTTGCCTCAAAATCAAAAACTTTAGCACCTCCCGTGGGAAGCTTAATTTTCTGCAGCACATCGGTCTTGATCATATAAGGATCTACTTCACGGCTATATCCGAACGAGGAAATATATGGACGGACATTGAAAAAACCCCAAGCATCTTTGCCTACTGCTCGTGATCCCGCACTGCTCTGGGCATAATAAAACTCATGTGCCTGTTTTTTCTGGTCAATATAATTGCCTTCTTCTATCTTGGAAAGCATCATCCTCTTGCCATAGATCGATGAGATTTCAGAATAGGTGTAAGAGAAGTCAAATCTTTTGATAGGACTTCCCGACCATGTCTTAAGCACTACGCTCTTTAATTTGGACGAGTTTGCATTCACTACCAAATTATAGTCTTGCCTGCCCAATTCATATACAAATTCGACCTTAGCCACATCCGTAACATCAATTGATTGCAACTTTTTTGTCTTGGTACTTCGTTGGACTTTCCTATCGAAATAAAGCGGCTCAATCCGATCGAGCTGTTCGGGACAATTGTTAAGCAATCCATATACGGGATCGAAGCCTACTATAAAATTATGCTCAGAGGTAACGTCGCTAACCGCTTCGGTAATTGGATGCAGCTCATCATTGTACCCGAAGCTTGCCACAAGATTATTTCCAGAGTCATAAACTTTACTGAGATGAAATGCGCTGATGAAATCATAATTATCATTGGATATGGACGTATTTCCTGTCCCAAAAAAAGTACTCTGAGTGGTAGTGCCTTGCGTTGTTTTTTCAATAATGTCGAAAAGGTAGCGCGTACCTTTCTCGTCCAGTAGCGTAAAACTTAAAAAATCATATTTCCTTGTCGATGAATTGTAGTTGTAGTTGAAGGAAATATCCATTGCTTCAGAGTTGCTGAGCTTAGATACCTCAAGAGTACCCTGCTGATTTTTTTTTATTATAAATCTCCCAGACCTTCCCATAAAATTAAATTGGTAAAGGTCATGCTGAGTATCGTACCTGCCCTTTTCGTAGGCATCCCAAAGAAATTTTTTAATTATTGATGTGCCGGCACCGTTGAAGCTTTCCATAGCTTGATAATACGTATTTGCAAAGACACCTGCACTCTCATTCTGGTAAATACCCATTTTAAGCTGGAATCCACTTTTATAATGTTCATCAGGAAATCCCATGACTGTCCTGGAGATAGTACCGCCAGCCAAAAGATTCCATCCCAGTCCTGTTGAACTTGCAACTTCGTCCGCTGCCGCGCTGTAAGGATGATATGCAAGCGAAAGATTTACCGAGACATTTTTAGAATGCGAGCTGATATCGTACAGCGGTATTGCTATGTCGGGAATTCCTGTGTAATTACTTACAGCTACCTCTTCAAATTTCATCAACGCCACTACAGATGGCGAAGCCGGCGCAATTTCAGGAAGTGCTGTTTTTATGTCATTGGCCCCATTCTGCTGTGAAAAGGAAAACTGATATGATACTAGTATGATTAAGCAAAATATATTTCTCATTACGCTATAATTAATTTCTATTGACGGCCTTTATAATTTTTACTGCATCATTCTGCACGTTGGTCCTGATTTCCACAATGTAGATCCCTACCGGAAGCCCGCCAAGGTCGACGGGTACGGTACGGTCAGTTATATCGAACTGTTGCAGCTGCCTTCCCGCTAAGTCAAACAGCGTAGCGGTGCCTTTCTCAAAATCATAGCCTACCACCACGTTGGTAAACTGCTGTGCGGGGTTCGGAAAAGCCTCTATAGGCTTTTTCTCTTCCTTCTTTTTCTTATTGTCTTTGAGCTTCACCACCCAGAAGTCATTCCGGCCGATGCCGCTGTAACGGTCTCGGGAACTGCCTTTTGAACTTCCCGCCAGCAGGTATCCACCGTCGCGTACCGTGATGATACTGCGCAGCATATCTTCTCCGCCGCTTCCGACAGTCTCCCGCCACAGCTCCTCGCCCCTATCGTTTGTCTTTATCGCTACATAATCATTGATTCCTTCCTTGTCTTTTCTTCTCGTGCCGACAGTCTCACTTTGCGCATAGCCTCCAAGAAGAAGAGAGCCGTCCCTGTCTTCGACCATCGATGTAAAAAAATCAACCTTACCAATATCGTATGTCTCCTGCCAGATAATTTCACCGCTACTATCAATTTTCACAACCCAGAAGTCCATTCCGTTTTTGTTGGATACATTCTTGTTTCCTGTGGTACCTGAAGCGGAATTGCCTCCCATTATATAGTTGCCATCTTGGGATTGAAAAAGAGAGTACAGCTGGTCATCACCACTACCGCCGTAAACTTTCTGCCACTCCAGAACACCGTCCTTATCGAGCTTCACGACCCAGTAGTCACTCTCTCCATAGCACTTCTCGCTCTTGTCGCCAGACATTGGAGAATTAGAAGACCCTCCCAATATGTAGCCGCCGTCTAGGGTCTGCTGGACCCTGCGTAGGTGATCGGCATACAGTCCCCCAATAGTTTTCTGCCATTCCGCATGCCCCTTCGAGTCTAGCTTTACTATCCAGTAGTCCTGTCCTCCGCGACTGTCCTCGTTTTTGCCGAAAACATCCTCCTTGGCTCCTTCCAACCCTGCCCTGCGATTGGAACTCGATGATCCTCCAATCAGGTAACCGCCATCTGAAGTGGGCCAGATGCTTTGGAGTAGTTCCTGTCCTGTCCCTCCAATGGTACGCTGCCATTCCTCATTCCCTTTAGCGTTGAGCTTAATTATCCAAAAATCTTCCCTGCCTCTACAGGAATCCTTCTTATGTAGACCTAGTGCAGAATCTGAGGTCCCGGCCAAAATAAAGCCTCCGTCCTTCGTGTGACGAATACCTTGGAGCAGGTCTGCTCCAGACCCACCTATGCTTTTCTGCCAATCCAGTTCTCCCTTCTCATCCATCTTCCATAGGAAATAGTCCAAGCCTCCGCTTCCCTCCTCCATCTTGTTCCCTGTCTTTTTCGACACAGAACTCCCAGCAAGCAGAAAGCCATAGTCGGCAGTAGGTATCGCATCAAAAAGGTAGTCTGAATGTTTTCCACCATAAGATTTCTCCCACTCAATCTTTTGGGCATAGGATGGAATTGCGTGAAAAAGTATAGCAAGGCCGGCAATTAAAAGGAACCTGATAGGAATCATAAGCTAAATCGTTATAGTCTTGTTAAAAAAAAATAAATGTACTACAAATTTTTAGTTAAATAAATTCCTTAATCTAAGTTTCTCAATCTGAAAGTTGCATTTAGAAAGGAATTAGTTTCCATAAGAGCTTTGATTCCAAAACTTTTTTACCATAGATTCACTGCTAAAGACGTCACCAAAAAGAAAGCGAAGGTTAGAATTGAGGCTATAGCTCCTTTATTTCACTTCTTCAAAAATAACAACGTATATAAATCAATACATTGCAAGTAGATGGTACAAATAAGGTACAAAATAAATCTAAAGAGTTCAAAAACAAAACGAAGCAAACTTAAAAAACGCTTTAAAGTAACCACAGATTCTAATCATCGATATCCAGTGTGCAGTAATCATCTCAATAGAAATTTTACACCAAAATCACTTAATGAGGTCTGGGTGTCTGATCGAAGAAAGTCGAGAATTCCGGATCTATTTCAAATACGATGCTGTTAAGCCCATCGTGGTAGTTAATGTTTCCACGTTTGAAGTAAGTATCATCACGGTCTGTCCGTCCTGAGCGGTAATATCTGTAAAAATCCGAATTGCAGAGGTGTTCAGTGTATTCCCGTTTAAGATTTGCCAACTGTCCAGAAAAATAATTATAATACATTTTACCGTTACTAACAGGGCAAGTGGTTTCAATGCGATATATCTTATTATAGTAAATCAGCTTACCAAGTATTTGGGGTTTAATAGAACGAAAAAAACGGATTTCTTCCTCATCGTTTTTAAACCCTTCCTCAATAAGGTATTTCTTAACTGAACCTAAAAGATCCTGAAGATACAGGGTCATTTCGTAAGCCTCATCAATCAATCTTTTGCTTTGTGATAAATGAAATTGCTAAGCATTTCGCAAACAATAAAGTGGATGTAATTATTTATGCTACAGAAAAATCGTTGGATAGCTATAAGTTCAATCTCTTGTACAACAAGCAACTTTTTATAGACCAGCTTAAAACTAATAACCTCGGCAAACGTACCATTGATGAAGGAAGTATGGACGAAAAATCGGGAATGAATTTCTCGGAATATGTGGCTATCCTTTCAGGAAATACAGACTTGTTGGATAAAGCCAAATTAGAAAAACAGATTGCCGGATTGGAAAGCGAAAAACAGGCTTTCAACCGTTCAAAGTATAGTGCGAAGTACAAATTGGAAGACTATACGGCTGAATTGGACAAAGCCCAATCCCGATATGACCGTATGAGCCTAGATTGGAATAATCTGCAAGAACGTATCCAAAAACGTTCTGACGGTATTATTACCAATCCTGTTCAGTTGGACGGTTTACCGCCCAATGCGGATATAAAACAAATCGGTGCAAAACTCAACCAGCTTGCGGATAAAGCCCGTACAGGTGGTGATTACGAGGAAATCGGAAGTCTTTATGGTTTTCAGCTTTTGGTAAAAACGGAAATGTCACAAAAAGACGGTGTGGATATTCGTGTAAATCGTTTTTTGATGCAAGGCGAGGGAAATATCAAATATACCTACAACAATGGTCTAATCGCTAAAGATGAAAAGCTAGCTGCTATGAACTTCCTTAACGCACTGGAAAAATTGCCTGGATATATTGAGCAGGAGCAAAAGAAAATTACGGAAATACAAAAAGACCTACCTATTCTTCAGGAGGTCATAAATGGTACGTGGTCTAAGGAAAGCCGATTGAGCGAACTCAAAACCGAACTGGCCGCCGTTGAACGAAAGATACAGTTATCAATTAAGCAGGAAACTAAAGAGGAACCTGCGGAACAAACCGAAAAACAAAAGCAAACGCCAAGCATTTCGGAGAATATTGTACGGATAAAAGGTGTTCGTTTACCACGTGGAGTATTGTAATATGCAAAAGAATTTGCTACATTTCGTCCTGTTCGTCCATTTTTCTAATCAAAGCATCCCGTAAGCTGTCAAGGAATTTGGTGCTGTTTATTTTTCGGGATTTAAGTTCCATAAATGTATGATAAAAGTCGCCTAAATCAAGATTAAAAGTACGTTCAAATGTTTTGGCAATAACCTTAATATCTGCATTTCCATTGTCAAACACACCTTGCGAATACAGTGCATAAATCAATTCTATCATTGCTGTTTTGCTCCCTGTCCAATTTAATTTCGGCAGGTCTGTTGATTTATCTCTATACGCCGTGTTGTGAAGCTGGTCTTCAAGATAGACTTGTATCAGGTCGTTGGCAATAATTTTTGCAACTTTGTAATCGTGTGAAGTAGAAAAACTATGGTCTGCTTCAAAATAAAATGTGTCTAAACTTAGCTTAATATCGTACTTGCCCCGAACAAACAGCTTATCATCAATAAATGAGTTATTCGTCCGGTAGTATTTATAAAATTCAAGGTTGTTGTCAAAATACCTTTTAAGTTTTCTCAATTCATCATTAAGGTATTTTTTAATAGGTTTTGAACCGTAAGGCTTTTTTGTTTCGATTTTATAAATGGCATTATAATAAATTAGTTTTGAAACGATAGTAGGTTTTTGATATTTAAAAAAATGGATTTCTTCCCCAATATTCTTAAATCCTCTGTTTAGAACATATTTCTTTACTTCCGACAAGTATTTTAGAATGATATCTATAACGGCTTCTATCCGTTGTATAGAGTGATCGGTTTCAATCTCCAAATCGTTGATTTCTGTTTCCAGCTTGTGTAGTGTTTCTGTATAAAATTTGTTCATCTGGCTATTTTGAAGTCTATATTTGAGTTAGTGAAAAAAAATAAACTGTGTAATTTGTAGGCTATATCACATCTAATGATTTTTTTTGAAATTATTATAGAGCCTATTTGCAATAGCTTAGCTTCTTCCATAATCGGTTAAAAGATTTCAGGAATGTTTATTAGAACAATTCCTGAACACTCTTTTTTTATTTCTATTATCTCCTATTCTTCTAAGATAAAGGCAACTATAGATATAGGGATTTACTTCGCTAACTTCAATATTCTGTAAGCTCCCCTTGCTACAATTACGAATACAATAGCCCCAATAATCAAATCAGGATAACTTGAATTGAGCCAATTAACTAAAAGACCAGCAACAATAACTCCCGAATTGATAATGACATCATTTGATGTGAATATCATCGAAGCCTGCATATGCGCTTCTTTACTTTTGTTCTTTTGTAAGAGATAAAGGCAAAATACGTTTGCAATCAATGCTAAAACTGAAACGACAATCATTGTTTTGAAATCGGGCATAGCTTCAATTCCCATAAAACGTCTGATCACTTCAACGAAACCTACAATAGCAAGTAAGACTTGGAAGTATCCTGCAAATCTGGCGATGTTGTTTTTTAGGGCGATTGTTCCACCAACAGCGATTAATGCCAATGCGTAAACGACACTGTCTGCAAGCATATCCAAGCTATCGGCTATCAATCCCATTGAACCTGAAAAAATACCGAACAACATTTCCAGTCCAAAAAACAGGAAGTTGATAATCAACACGATCCAAAGTAATTTCCGTTGCTTGTTGCTTGTATCTGTTTCAACAACAAAATTGCTTTTTTCAGTTGAAACCAATGTCGTATTTAGGTTCAGTGTTCCCAAAGCCAAAAAAATTGGCTCTGGGTTTCCATTGTGATAAACGTCCAATTTTCTATTGGCTATATCAAATTCCAATCCTTTTACCGTATCAAAGTCTTGCAGTTTCATACGGATTAATTGCTCCTCGCTTGGGCAATCCATTTTAGTTATATTGAATATGGTTTTTTCCATTTGTTTTAAAGCTTGAATTTTATTCCTCCGTTAATCACAAATCCGTCCAAAGGTGCATAAATGTCTCTAAAAACCGGATTGGTTATTGTTCCTGTATAAATGCTACCAAAGCGTGTTTGTCGGGTGTCAAGGAAGTTTTCAAAGTTGATGTACAGAGAAAATCTTTCCCAAATCTTTTCAGCCATAAATCCGGTAATAAAGTAACCTTCGCCCGTAGTTCCATTATTCAGTTTTTGAGGACTGAAGTAATAGGCTTCCAGACCAACTTTCCATTTGTCTTCTATTTCATACATCAGGATGGAATTAATGCGGTGTTTTGGCGTTAAAGGACTTTCTACAGTCGTTCCATTTTGGTTTAATCGAGCATCTGTATAAGTGTATCCCAAAAATAATTTCAAATCATCGTAACCAATTTTAATATTGGTTTCTGTTCCTTTGGTATGGATGTAGCCCGGAGAATTAACGAACTGATACAGATTTGCAGAGGGGTTTTCAAGTAACAAAGGATTATCCAAATAGGTGTAAAAGAATAATTGGTTTATGCTAAATGACCAATCTTCTCCAATATAGGTGCGGTAATTGATGTCTGCATTTGCTCCATAACTTTTTTCCAATTTATTGGTCTTGTCGTCAATAGGCATTACATTTTGATATTGTAGGCGTTCGCTTTCTTCTGTAAAAATGGTTGGTGATTTATACCCAAATCCACCTCCAATACGTGAAGTCAATCCGTTTGCAATCTTAAACAATGCAGATACTCTTGGCAAAAATACAGCTCCGTAATCTATCACGTAATCCGTTCTTAAACCCGCTTCTAATTGAAGCCAATCAGTAGCCTTAAAAGAATTTTGAACGAAAGCTCCGAATGTGTTTTGGCTGTAATCCCTCAACGGAAATGCAGTAATCTGCTTTTCTTTAAAATTGTCTGTCCAAATATTGACCCCTGCTACCCATTCCGATTTTTCTGTACTGTTGGTATAATTTGCTTCTGTAAAAGTTGCGGTTTGTGTTCCCTCAAACTGATAGTTGGGAATTGTTGTATTTCGGTTAAAATAACTCACGCTGTTTTTAATTTGAAAAGAACTTTTTTCATTAATCAAATGGTCGAAAACAAATTGAGTGGAATAGCGTTGTGTTTTATTTTTCTCGAAATACTGATGCGTGTTATCTCCTTTACCTTTGATGTAAAGCATATCACCTCCCAAACGGTTTTCGATAGTTGTATTGACACCGAAATTCATTTTTGTTTTATCATTGAAATAAACAAACAATTTAGGGTTCAGTACAAAACGTTCAAATTTTGGAATGGCAGAAAAACCAATTTTTGCAGGGTCGTAAGCTCCGTTTCTATTATGCGAAGCAAATATGGTTGTTCCGATTTTCTTAAACTTCTGTCCGTAAAAACCGTTGATGTCTAAACCTCCGCCTGATGTTCCGTTTAAATGAAAACGCAAATCCCTTTCTTCCGTTGGTGTCTTGGAAATCAGGTTTACCAAACCTGCTATTGCTCCACCACCATACAGCGTAGATGTAGAACCTTTGATAACTTCAACCTGCTTTAAGTCAAGCGGTGGAATTTGCAACAAACCTAATCCGCTTGAAGCACCCGAAAAAATAGGAAAGCCGTCTTTCAAGATTTGCGTATATCTTCCGTCAAGTCCTTGAATACGGATACTTGCATTGGCACTTGTGGGCGAAGTGGTTTGTACGTGAATACCTGTACTTTCCGCCAAGAGCATACGAATATCCCCAGGTTTCATATTGCCTTTTTCGCCCAATTCTTCACTTCCGATAAATTCAATGCGGGTAGGAATATTTTGTATGCTCCTTGTACTTCTTGTAGAAGATATAACCACTTCCTCTAACTCCTCTGAACTTTCTTTGAGTAAGATTTCAATAACGCTGGTGTCCTTTAATGGAAATTCCAATGTATCAATACGTTCATTAAAGCCTACGTAACTAAAATGTATTTCCTGTACACCGTCAGGAACATTTACTATTATGATTTGACCATTTTCGTTGGATGTCGCTGCAAGCGAGGTTCCTTTTATAGATGCCGTCACACCAATCAAAGGATCTTTGTTTTCACTGTTTCTAATAACAGCATTTAAATTGTTTTGTGCAAATACACAGAGATTTAGTGTCATAAAAAATGACATAAAGAGTATTTTTTTCATTATATGAAAAATTATTAATGTTTGAAAAATAAGAATTGACGGTTTGTAGCACCGCAATTTGTTATTGTGCCGAAGACACTAAAAACATTAATTAATCTTAGGCGGTTGCCAAATGGAAGAGAAGAAGTCTGAAACAGCTGACGCAGTTATTACACCTAATTTCTTTTTAGGTTGTTGGACATAATTGGATGTTAAAGCATAAAAAGAAGTAATTACAAATCCAGTACAGGTATTGCATTTAGAAAAAGGCGAGCAACATTCCATACCGCAACCGTCGCTATCTTCTTCCTGACTATTTGTTGTTTGATGTATAACGTCAAAGCATTTATCTTCCATAAAGCCTGGCAAGGTCGATAAGACCAAGACCATTAATGCTAATATGAATGATAAATGCTTCATTTTACAAATATATTAAAAACTACGTTACAACTTCTCCCTCAATTAAATTCACTCCCTATTTTTCATAAATTGACTTGTCCGTTAAAATTTCATTCGTTGTATGCGTACTGCGTTTAAAATTGCTAATAAAGCCACTCCCACATCAGCAAAGACGGCTTCCCACATTGTAGCCAAACCACCTGCTCCCAGAACTAATACAATTCCTTTTACCACAAATGCCAATGTGATATTCTGCCAAACAATTTTCTTAGTTTGTTTACCGATATTGATTGCCATCGGTATTCTACTCGGTTTATCATCTTGAATAACTACATCGGCTGTTTCTATAGTAGCATCGCTTCCTAAACCGCCCATTGCAATACCCACATCACTCAAAGCTACTACAGGTGCATCGTTCACACCATCGCCTACAAATGCTACAGTTTCGTTTTTGGATTTGATTTCTTTTACTTTATTTACTTTATCTTCAGGTAGTAAATCGCCAAAGGCATTATTAATTCCTAATTTATCTGCAACAAATTTTACTACGGTGCTTTTATCTCCGCTCAACATTGTGATTTTTACTCCTAATCCTTTTAACTTGTCAATAGTTAGCTGTGCATCTTCCTTTATACTGTCGGCAATGGTAATGTAACCTGCAAATTTTCCATCGTAAGCAATGGCAATTAAGGTATAAACAATTGTGGTTGGGTCTAAATCATAATTGATGTTGAATTTATCCATCAATTTAAAATTTCCTACCAATAATTCTTTTCCATTTACATTGGCTTTCAAACCATGACCTGCAATTTCTTCTGTATTTTCTAACTTTATCGAGCTATCAATTTCACCTACATATTGATGGATAGCGGTAGCAACCGGATGTGTACTTTGACTTTCTAAAGCATTTACCATTTTCAGGATTTCCTCTTTATTAAATTCCGGTTTTAATACCACTTCTTGTACTTTGAAAACGCCCTCGGTCATTGTACCCGTTTTGTCCATCACTACGTTTTTAATATCGGCAATGGCATCTAAAAAGTTGCTTCCTTTAAACAAAATACCATTTTTGGAAGCAGCCCCAATTCCGCCAAAATAACCCAAAGGAATGCTTATGACCAAGGCACAAGGACAAGAAATAACTAAGAATACCAATGCTCTGTACAACCATTGACTAAATAAATAATCGCTCACAAAAAAATAAGGTATTATGGTAATTAGCACTGCCAACAATACAACAATCGGTGTGTAGATTTTTGCAAATTTGCGAATGAATAATTCTGTTGGTGCTTTTTGTGCGGTTGCATTTTGTACCAATTCCAAAATTTTAGAAAGCTTGCTATCGGTATAAGCGGTGGTTACTTTTACCTGTGCAACGGTTGTTAGGTTTATCATTCCTGCCAATACGGTTTCGCCTTTGGTTTTGGTGTCTGGCTTACTTTCTCCTGTAAGTGCTGCTGTATTGAATGAAGCGGTTTCGGATAATAATTCTCCATCTAGTCCTAATTTTTCTCCGGGTTTTAATTGAATTATATTGCCAATACTTGCGGTTTCTGCTTTTATGGTTTTAGCTTGATTATTTTCTAAAATAGTTACTTCATCTGGTCTTTGATCGAGCAACGTTTTAATATTGGCTTTCGCTCTTGTTACAGCTAAGGTTTGGAATACTTCGCCAACGGCATAAAATAACATTACAGCAACACCTTCAGGATATTCGCCAATGGCAAAAGCTCCGATGGTTGCAATGCTCATTAATAAAAATTCTGAAAATACATCGCCTTTTCTGATGCTTTCAAATGCTTCTTTAATTACGGGTAATCCAACTGGTACATACGCTACTACATACCAAACAATTCTTACCCAACCTGTAAACCAAGATTGCGACACCCAATTATCGAAAGCAATGGCTATCATCAATAATACAAAACTGATGATAGCAGGTAAAAACATTTGAAAGGTAGATTTATCGGTACTTCCGTGGTTATGACCGTCATCATCGGCGTGTTCGTGGTTGTGTCTATCATCGTCGTGATGTTTTTCCAATAGCATTTTAGCATCGGCATCGGTATATATTTTTTCTTCTTGAGGTGTGCAACAAAGCTGTTTGCCTTGTGCATCGTAAGTATGCTTGTGATTTTTATCTATATTTATCATCCGCTTTAATTTTTGATATTCGTGTACGTTTTTCCGTTTCTTATTCCTTCCACGTTATTATTCATTATATGTCTAACGATATTCCGAAAAACAAATCGCTCTATTTTATTTAATTTTTGTCGATGTTTTACATAAAATCCATCGGGTGTATCAAATACTCCAAAATCCTGATTGATGCCTTTGTCCTGAATAAACGTGTTGTTGAGGCTCCATTCTATTGGCGGATTTTCAAAATTATCAGTATAAACTCCATAGCCACAAAAGGTAGTCTTACAATCACTGTTTTCTTCTTGTAATTTGGTCAGATAGGATTTATCTAAAATTACACCCTCTAAAAAATACCATTGTTCGTCCACCAATACTTCAACCCAACTATGTAAGATATTTTGAGGCGAAAGTTTATACCAAATACCTGTAATTGCTCCTTTTTGTAGGGCTTTGTCAATGGTAAACCCGTGAATACGGTTGGGTATTCCCGCTGCTCTTAACAAAGCCATTAGTAAAGTTGCTTTCGTATTACATTGCCCGTATCCGTCTTTCAGTATTTGCGATGCAGGAATATCGTCAGAAATATTATAACCAAACTTTATTTCATCTCTTACAAAATTGTAAATACCTTTTATCCGGTAAGTCGTGTCAAAGTCTTTCCATTGCCTTCGCTCCACTAATTCCTGTATGGAAGGATGAGTATAATCAAGTATTTTGGTTTCTTTAAGATAATTTTCCATAAAACTTTGTTTAAAAGCTGTCATCATAACAAAGGTAAACAAGGAGAGCTTGCAATACTATTGCAAACTCTCCTCTAAACATTGTTCACAAATACCTTTTCCAAATAGCCTTATTTCATCAATTCGGTATGCACTGCTTTCACTTTGTGGAATTGTGAAATCCTCCTTGCAAGTAGTCTGTTTGCAAATTTTACAGTAGAAGTGCAGATGCCAATCCTTGTGCGTTTTCTCATCACATTCATCGTGGCATAAAATATATTTAGTTGTGTTATTCTCCTGAATACTGTGTACAATGCCTTTTTCTTCAAAAGTCTTCAAAGTCCTATAAATAGTAACCCTGTCGGCTTTGTAAAAATGGCTTTCAATTTCAGACAATGACATTGCTATCTGCTGCTGTTTCAAGAAGTCATACACCAAAATCCGCATACTGGTAGGATTGGTATTTTTATCTAAGAGTTTCTGTTCTATGTTCTTGTTCATAACAAAACTATTTAATGAGCATGTCCATCACCCGTATTGCTCAATTTCGCATTTACAAAAAATGCACCTTTTACAACGACATGTGTCCCTTCGGCAATTTTATTAACGGGTGTAATAGCCGTATAACCTAATTCCGTAGCACCTTTCATCACTTCTATCTTTTCAAAACGTGTGCCTTGTTTCGAACCGTGGTTGTGACTTTCGCCTTCTTTATGTTCGTGAGGTTCTTCCTCCTTCTCTTTGACCAAAAAGATATAATATTTACCATCTGCATTGACAATTGCTTCATTTGGAACAGACGGACTCAAAGCTCCATCCAGATTTACTATACCTGTTATATTCATTCCGTCAATAAGTCCTATTTTATCTCCAATAACCTTACTGTGCACAGCAATAGTCTTGCTATTACTATTAAATGAAGAACCTATATTATATACTTCGGCAGTATATGTTTTGTTCGGGCTGTTTGTTACAATAAAGTCTATTTTCTGACCAACTTTGATTAAAGGAACGTCTTTTTCAAATACCTGTAAATCTAAATGCAAAGCACTGTTTTCAACCAGTTCTGCAATGGGCGAAGAGACATCTACATAGCTTCCAATCTTGGCAAAAACGTTACTAACTATTCCATTTATGGGACTTGTAACTGTTAATGATGATTTAAGGGTGGAATTTGACAGTGAAGTCGGATTAATACCCATCAGCTGTATTTGTTGTTGCAATGATGCTTTTCGGGTCCTTAAAGTATTCAATTCGGTTGTAGCGCTTTGCAAATTCTTCTTTGCACCTACATTCCCCTCGTTCAGGTCTCTTTGTCTTGTGACTTCTTGTTCTGCGAATACTATTCCGCTATTGATTGTTAGATATTCCTCCTGTAGCTGTATAAATTGCGGATTGGAAATAGTAGCAATCGCTTGTCCTTTCTTTACATAATCTCCTATTTCTACATTAAGCGTTTTTATTATACCCCCGAACAGGGACGTAGCATTAGCCTTATTCGTATTGGGCACTCTTAAAAATCCATTGGCTTTCATCGTGGCAGATAATTGTTTCTGTTCAATTGAACCGATTTCAATACCTACTGTTTTTATTTGCTCATCGGTAAGTGTGACCGCATTTTCTTCTTCGTGTTCATCTGATGATGTTTCCGACGGTGTATCGTGATTATGTCCATCTCCTTCTTTATGATTGTTTGTACAGGCATAAAAAGAAATTAAAGCTCCAGCGATTAAAACGCCAAAAAATAACTTATTTATATTACGTTTCATATATCTTATTTGCTAATTAGTGAATTGATAAGTGTTACAGTTTCATTGATCTGCTGTATGCTCTTTAAATAATTAAGTTGGATATCGGCTGTTGTTTGCAAAGCAAAAAGATATTCAACATATGATATTTCGCCAGTGCCATATCCGAGCTTTGCCGCTTGGATGATTTCATCAGCGTTTGGAAGCGCCTGCTGCTTGAAATAATTAAACTGTGTTAAATACTGCTCATATTGGTTTATGGCATTTGTCAGCTCTGTTTTTAGCTGTTGTTCCTGCCATTTCGCATTCAACTCTAATGACTGTTTTTGATAATCAAGAGCGCGTATTTTAGCTTTGGTAGCTCCAAAAGTTAACGGAATGGAGATACCTACATCAACAAAACTAAACCTTTGGTCTCTTTCGTAAAATTGCTCTACACCATTCCTACTATGCATTCCTATTAACGAGACATTATTATACCCTATGGTAAAATCTGGCAGTCCATTTGATCGTTCTACTTTTTTACTTTGTTCAGCAATTTTGGCATCCTGATATAACATTTGAATACGAGGATGATTTTCAAGGGCAGAACTATCAATAAAAGAACTTAAAAGCAGCGGTTCGTATTCCGGTTTGGATACAATAACAAAATCGTCCGGTGTCTGCATTAAGGTTTTAAGATATTTATAGGCATTTTGTCTGAAAATCTCATTTTGTTGGAACAACAAGTTTATTTCACCTTTCTTGGTAACTGCCGTATTTACATCAAGTTTGCCTATATCTCCGGTTTTATATCGTAATTCTGCAACTCTGATAAAATCTGCGTATATACTGTCCAAGTGTTTCAAAACGGAAGCATTATGCTCTAAATATTCTAACTGATAATAATAGTTTCTGACCGTTCGTTTCAGTTCGTTTTCTGTCAATGCTTTTATCCACTGCTGACCTATAATCCGTTCTTTGAGCAAATTTTTCTTTGCACCAAAGAGTGTAGGAAAAGGTATATTCTGGGAAATCTGAATGCCATCATTATATTCAAAACCATCATTATTTCCGTACTGGAAGTTTAAATCTGTTTTGGGTAATTCAAAAGCTGTTTTACTTAGGCTTTGAACTGATTTAATTTCCATATTTTTCGCCTGTATTTCAGTGTTGTTCTGTAAAGCAATTTCAATAGCCTGATTTACATCTATGGTTTGAGCATTACTGTTTTGAGAAAAACCTAAGAAAACCAACAGCAATAATACTGGAGTTACAGTTTTAAATTTGCTATTTCTCGGCGGTTTATTGCTTTTCATAAATAGAAGGTATAATAGAGGTAGTACAAACAGCGTTAATGCCGTTGCTGTAATTAACCCGCCAATAACCACGGTTGCCAAAGGTTTCTGAACTTCTGCACCTGCACTGGTACTCAACGCCATAGGCAAAAATCCCAAACTTGCCACGGCTGCTGTCATTAATACAGGTCTTAACCTTGTTTTAGTTCCTTCAATAATTCTCGGTATAATCTCATTCCAACCCTCTTTTTCTAATCTGTTAAAGGTTGAAATCAATACTATTCCATTTAAAACGGCTACACCAAACAATGCGATAAATCCAACGCCTGCCGATATACTGAAAGGCATATCCCGTATTAACAACGCAAACACACCTCCGATGGCACTCATCGGAATTGCGGTATATACTAAAATGGCTTCTTTCAGAGAATGGAAAGTGAAATACAATAGAATGAAAATTAAAAGCAATGCGATAGGAACAGCAATCAATAATCTGTCGGTCGCCTTTTGAAGATTTTCAAACTGACCACCATAGGTAAAATAATAACCTGTCGGTAGCTTAACCTGATCAGCCAATTTGTCCTGAATTTCATTGACTATACTTGCTACATCTCTTCCCTGGACATTAAATCCTACATATATTCTGCGTTTACCTC
Organism: Flavobacterium macacae; assembly: GCF_003865365.1. Taxonomy (GTDB): domain Bacteria; phylum Bacteroidota; class Bacteroidia; order Flavobacteriales; family Flavobacteriaceae; genus Flavobacterium; species Flavobacterium macacae. Next base: position 18,695 of record NZ_RQVR01000023.1, read on the forward strand.
CTTCACGGCTGATTTGCGCCGGACCCAATTTATAGTCAATCTCGGCAATCTGCGAAAGCGGTATCTGGTCTCCGTTTGGAATCGGAATAAAAAGATTATTCACATCTTCGATCGAAGCTCTATGAGCTTCATCCAATCGTACCACTAAATCAAACTTGCGCTCATTTTCATAAACTACACCTGCTGCTTTCCCTGCGAACGCTGTACTGACAATATCATTTACTTGCTCTATGTTCAATCCATAATTAGCGATGCGTGTACGGTCATATTCGATATTGATTTGCGGAAGCCCTGCTACCCGTTCTACTTGTGGGACTGTTACTCCTTCCACTGATTGTATGATATTATTAACCTTATTCGCATAAATTTGTAGAGAGTCCATATCTTCTCCAAAGATTTTCACAGCTACATCCTGCCTGATACCTGTCATCAGCTCATTGAAACGCATCTGTATAGGCTGATTGGCTTCAAAGAATACACCGGGAATACTTTCCAGTTTCTCCATCATTTCGTTTGCAAGCTCGTCATAGGATTTTTTAGTTTTCCACTCTTTTTGAGGTTTCAGGATAATCATTAAGTCAGTAGCTTCGGGCGGCATAGGGTCTGTTGGCACTTCAGCTGCTCCGGTTTTACCGACTACCATTTTTACTTCATCAAATTCCTTAATAATCCTTGATGCCTGCATTGAAGTTTCAAGACTTTGACTCAATGAAGTCCCTTGCGGTAAGATACAGTGAAAAGCAAAATCTCCTTCTCCTAATTTCGGCAAAAATTCTCCTCCCATATTTGAAAAGATGAAAATACTGATTGCAAAAATTCCTACCGAAACGGCAACAACTATATGTTTTATTCTTATCGCTTTCTCCAATAAAGGTTGATATATACCTTGCAAAAAGCCTATCATTTTATCGGAGAAATTCTTCTTGGTGATTGGTTTTTTGGATAAACACAATGCACTCATCATCGGGATATAGGTAAATGACAGGATTAATGCACCCAAAATCGCAAAACTAACCGTTTGAGCCATTGGGCTGAACATTTTTCCTTCTATACCGACCAAGGCTAATATAGGGATGTAGACGATGAGGATAATAATTTCTCCAAAAGCAGCACTTGTACGGATTTTCCTTGCCGATTCATAAACTTCCTCATCCATTTCATTTTGGGTAAGTTTCAGCTTCGATTTTCGTAAACCTAAGTGATGCAAAGTGGCTTCAACCACAATCAAAGAACCATCCACTATCAATCCAAAATCAATAGCTCCCAAACTCATCAAATTTGCACTCACGCCAAACAGCCTCATCATCCCCAATGCAAAAAGCATTGATAATGGTATAGCTGATGCGACTATCAAACCTGCTCGAAAATTTCCTAAAAAGAGAATTAGCACAAAAATTACAATCAGCGCACCTTCAATGAGGTTTTTTTGAATTGTACTGATTGCCCTATCAACCAAATCCATTCTATCTAAATAGGGCTCTATTATGACATCATCAGGTAGGGATTGTTGGATAACAGGTAATTTTTCCTTGATATTTCTTATAACGTCAGAAGTATTTTCTCCTTTTAGCATCATTACAATGCCACCTACGGCATCTACTTCGCCATTATAGGTCATCGCTCCGTATCGGGTAGCGTGACCAAACTTTACTTCGGCTATATCTTTGATAAATACTGGAATACCGTTCGTGTTTTTTACAACGATATTTCCTACATCTTCAAGCGAAGTGACCAAACCTACTCCCCGAATAAAATAAGCATTCGGCTTCTTATCGATATAGGCACCTCCGGTATTTTGATTATTGGATTCCAGTGCCGTGAAAATTTCAGAGATACTGACATCCATTGCTTTAATCCTGTTCGGATCAACAGAAACCTCATATTGTTTAAGCAAACCACCGAAACTATTGACTTCGGCAATTCCCGGTGTACCGTATAGTTGGCGGGCAACAATCCAATCCTGCATTGTCCGCAAATCCATTGCGGAATATTTATCCTCACTGCCTTCTTTCGGGTGAAGAATATATTGGTACACTTCCCCAAGACCAGTACTCACTGGTGATAGCTCAGGAGTACCAACTCCTTCCGGTATTTGCTCTTCTGCCTCTTTAAGCTTTTCGTTGACTAACTGTCTGGCAAAATAGATATCTACTTCGTCTTTAAAAACAACTGTTACAACGGAGAGTCCAAATCTTGAAATACTTCTTATTTCTTCTACATTGGGAAGATTGACGATGCTTTGCTCAACGGGAAAAGTAACTAATTGTTCTACTTCCTGTCCGGCTAATGTAGGAGATAGGGTAATAATCTGAACCTGATTGTTTGTTATATCAGGCTGGGCATCAATGGGGATTTTCGTGGCACTCCATACCCCCCAAATGATAAGTAATAAGGTCATCAATCCAATAATGAACTTATTCTTTATGGAGAATTTTATAATATTATCTAACACGTGTATCTGTTTAATTTTTTATAAATAAATTATTGCCTCTTGTCATAAGAAGCCAACAGATAATCAAATAACTATTGGATGAAGTGGATAATGCCTGTAATTATTTCTATAAACAAACATTCATAGAAAACACATAACACGAACACGCTAACAGTACCATAAAGCCAATAAAAGGCATACAATTACTGAGGCTTGCAACAAACCATCAATAGCATTAAGAAAATCTGAAAAAATTAAACAGTAAATTTGGGAGGATGCCAAATACTTCCTGAGTAGAAGGAAATTAAAGTAAAATCACGAAGTGTAATTTTTTTAACAACAAGAGTGGGTTTAGGTTGCTTGATTTCAAAAGGTTTGAAATGGTAAGTAGCAATACTTATACTACAACAATTGCAATAACAAAAAGGACCGCAATTGTCATCGCTATCTTGGTTGTGGTCGTGAGATTGAACGGTTTCAATTTCAGGAATGGTATCTTCACACTGATTGCTTCCATCGCTACAAGGCAATGAAAAAAGTACCATCAGGTAAAAAGTCCATATTGTGATTATCCATCTCATTTATAGTGCAAATATAGAAAATTATTTCTTGCAATTGGATTGCAAAGTTTCATAGTATTTTAGTTGCATCTGTCACACCGTCCTTTGAGTACCAAATTGATGCCTTCTAATTTAAAATTTAGTGGAATATTGATGTTTGGAATTTCGGTATCGGTAAGACAAAAAGTTCGCTGGCACTGGGAGCAATGAAAATGCGTATGCTGTTCTGAAGGTTTGCAACTGCACCCAGATTGGCAAAGTGCATATTTCGCAACTCCTGTTCCGTCTTCAATAGTATGGATAAGTTTGTGCTCTAAAAAAGTTTTCAGCGTTCTGAATAACGTAACATTATCTGCATTTTCAAACTGTTCTGCTAATTCCTTATGACTGATGGCATATTGCTGTTTCAACAATTTTTCTACTACCAACAAACGCATTGCTGTGGGTTTAATATTTCTTTGTTGTAAAATATTTTCTTCATTTTTCATAATGATTAATTTCTATTATCATTTACTCTAAATTGAGAGCTATGTTAAAATGGGTGTCCAAAGTAAGGGTTTTGCTATTTAAGCTAAAATATAATTTCTTAGTAATACGAATTAAGGGTTGGGTCTTAATAGTTATGGTTTTGCAATATTTAATTTTTTGTAATAAACTGCAAATTAATTGATGGTTTTAACCCTTAATTCGTATTATATACACTGTTTACTAATAATTCAGTGCGAGCCCCACTCCAAAACCCATATCGCTATCGTAATGTGTACGGATGCCAATGTTTTTATTGATGATGTACTTTAGGTCTGCCATATATTCCATATCGGTATTGACCATAAATCCTGCTCTTAATCTTTTAGAAATAGGAATATCTTCACGCATTAATGACAAACGAACTATTCCATCGTGATAAACTTCTGCCTGAAAATTAACCAACATTGGCAAAGTGTACATAAAACCTAAACTAATAGCTCTACGTGTATCTTTTTCATTTTTCTGTCCGAATAAATTGGTTTCGTGTTCATCCATTCCCATTTTTCGGTATCGCCAATCAAAACCAATAAACGGCATAAACCATTGCATTTTCCCGATGTATCTTCCTAAGTGAGTTTCTACTTCATAACCATGCATATCATTATAGCCTAAACGCCATTCTGTACCTAAAGACCATCTTGAGTTCTGGAGCATTGCATCACCATCATTACCATTAGTTGCAAAATCATTCTGCGCCATAAAGTGTGGCATATTGCTTTCTCTCTGCAACTTGTTATAGGCTTGTTTTTTGTTGGGTAAATTCGGATTTTGATAATCATCTACTGCAAAAACCCTGTTCATTCCCGACATCATATGATATAAGATATGACAGTGAAAAAACCAATCTCCCTCTTCATTTGCTAAAAATTCGATGGTATCTGTTTCCATTGGCATTATATCCAAAACATTTTTAAGTGGTGATTTTTCGCCTTTACCATTGATTACCCTAAAATCGAAACCGTGCAGGTGCATCGGATGGCGCATCATTGAATTATTGTAAATGGTAATGCGTAGAATTTCTCCTTTTTTTACAGGTATTTTATCAACTTCTGAAAGTATTTTATTGTCCATACTCCATACATAACGGTTCATATTTCCAGTAAGGGTAAATTTCAATTCTTTTACTGGAGCATCTTTAGGAAGTTCAGTATTGTAAGGAGATTGCAACATTGCATAATTCAGCGTTTTTATTTCTCCTAAAGCATTTGCATTGTAACGGTTGGGGTCTTTATCCATATCCATATTATGCCCGCTATGGTCTTCTTTAGGTTTAGCCTCTCCAGTAATTTCGGGATACATTACCACATTCATATCCATTTGGTTCAGGCTCATTTTCATACCCATATCGTCCAAATCTCCGTTCATCTTCATCATATCATTCATCATCTTCATCCCTTCAAAATATTTCAATCTTGGGAGTGGCGATATTAACCGTTTGATACCATTGCCAACAAAATAGCTTGCTGATTGTGTTCTGTCTTCGGTTGTGGCTAAAAACTCATAAGAAACTCCATCGTCAGGAATTGTTACTACTATATCATAAGTTTCGGAAACCGCAATGATTAATCTATCAACTTCTACAGGTTCTACATCGTTTCCATCGTTGGCTATTACGGTAATTTTACCTCCTGCATAGCGCAACCAAAAATAAGAGGATGCGCCACCATTTGACACTCGTAATCTTACTTTATCGCCTGCTTTTAGCGTTTTGCCATCAACTGTTTTTAAATCGGTCGTATGATTTCCGTTGATTAAAATTTTGTCATAATAAACATCGCTTACATCCATTGCCAACATACGTTTCCATTCGTTCTTTATTTTTGTTTTAAAATGTCCTTCTCTAATGGCTTCTGTGTAAGACTGTGTTGCATTTTTTTTGATGGCAGACCAATCATTGGCATTATGCAACATTCGGTTGATGTTATCGGGATTTAAGTTTGTCCATTCACTTAAAATAATAGGAACGGTAGGTAAATCATCAATTCCTTTTCTAAAGGTTTTATCATCATCCTTTTTCTTCATTATAAAACTACCATACATACCAATCTGCTCTTGCAAGCCAGAATGTGAGTGATACCAATGCGTTCCGGTTTGGATAATCGGGAAACGATAGGTGTATGTTGTTCCGGGTTCAATTGGTTTTTGTGTAAGCCAAGGCACACCATCTTCTTTATTGGGTAAAAACACACCGTGCCAATGTAGTGATGTACTTTCTTTTAATTGGTTGTGTACAACAATTTCGGCTGTATCGCCTTCGGTAAAAGTGAGCGTTGGCATTGGTATTTGACCATTTACAGCAATAGCTCTTTTTTCTTTGCCTGCATAGTTTACAAGCGTGTCTTTTACATAAAGGTCGTAACGGACTACCTTTTGTGCAAAAAGAGATTGCGAACTTAACAGTATGAAAACTGCCTGTAGCAACCTTATAGTAATATTTTTGGGTATATTCATTTTGATATTTTTTATTAATGAAACTTATTCTATTTCTTTTAACCAATTGGTTAATACTTTGATTTGCTCATCATTTAGTTTTGCATTTTTGTGCATTATTGTATATGATGATAAAGGCATTTGCTTGGTTTCAATTTGTTCTTTAATTGAGTTTAATAATCTTTCCTGCTTTCTATTTGAGTATGTACCCCATTCGTTAAAATTCAAATCCTCTTTTGCGTTTTTGATGTGGTTTTCTACTAATGCTCTCATAGGTTGTACATAGTCGTACCAAACATAATTAGTGTTGTTACTATGACAATCGTAACAAGAGGTTTGAAACATCGCTTTTACTTCAACAGGGATTTTATATACTTGGGTAAAATCGGTTGTGTAAACCTGCCCTTTATCTACATTAAGGGCAGGCTGATAAAATTGAATAGCTATAAAAATAAACAGCACTATTGCCAACATTATCTTTAATACTCTCTTCATTTTAGAACTCTTTTTTTACAGAGCCACAGGTAAGCATCTGACTGCCGTAATAAGGATTTTTGATAGTCTTAGCTTCGCTAATCCAAACCGCACCTTTTCCATCATTGTACATTGGGCAATAATCCTGATATAATTTTTGGGTAGTTCCAAATAATGTGATAAGGTCAGAAACGTCTTTACTTAGCGATGCTAAATGCTCTCTCTGGTGGTCTATTTTACCAGCATTGTCACTAATATGCTCTGCATTTTCTTTGGCATTTTCCGCTATTTCCATATATTCTTTATGTTTATTCGCTGGGATAGCGTTCATATCCACATTTTTTAAGGTAGTAAACAATTGCTTTCCTGCATTAGCAGCTGCTTTGTCATTATCTGCAACAAGTGCATTTTTTAAAGCCAAATAATCCTTAATTATAGGTGCGATAGTAAACTTTTGAGCTTGCTTCACATCGGATTTTTCTGCCTCTTGAGAAGACGTATCCGTTGAAGTAACAGTTGCTACCGTATCATTGTGTGTAGGTGATTGTAACTCCGGAGTTGCAGCAATTGTTGTGCTATCATTAGCTTGCTGGTCGCTATTTTTATTTGAAGATTGATTGCAGGAAATTGTTACCGCTGCAACTGTTACTAATGTAATGATTGAGAAAATTATATTTTTCATTTTATTTATTTTTGATATTATTGAAGAAATTTATCTTATTTATTTGTTTTCAAATTCATTTAGCTTACGCTTCATAAATTCGATTTCTTGTGCCTGTGTTTCCAGTATGTTTTTTTGTAACCGTATCAATTCGGGGTCGGTAAGCTTAGCTTTTTCAGACATCAATACTGCTGCTGCGTGATGCGGTATCATACCTTTAACAAACTCCTTATCGCCCACAAATAATTGCTCCCGAATACCAAACCAAGAAAAGATGCCAATCGCAAGGGAAACCGTTATGATTGCCCAGTTGATTTTTTTGTTTTCATACATTTCTTTCATTATCAATAGTTCTATAATCAACATTGCGGAAACCATCAGCAATGTCATATATAAATTATTGATGTTCAGGATAAGGTTCTGTAAGCCGTCAATCATAGCATACATAATGAAGTACATAGCTATGAACATTGCAACAGCCATTACAGCAAAGCGTTTGTACATTGCTAAAGAGTGATTAGTATTATGCTTTTCATTCTTATGGTTATGTTGCATTTCGTGTTGGTTTTCCATACTTTCCATAACAATAGCGTTTTATTTGTTATTAATAGTTTCCTGTACGCTACCGCAAGTAAGCATTTTGGAGCCGTAATACGGGTTTTTAATTGCTTCTTCTTTGCTTAGCCAATTTGCTCCTTTACCATTATTGTACATTGGGCAATGCTGATAATAAACAGGTGTTTCTTGTTTTGAAACTTTGGCTAATTCGTACATATTATTAGCCAGTAAAGCGAAAATTTCTCTTTGTTTGGTAACATCTTTTGCTACAGAAATTTTTTCTGCATTGGCAGTTAAATCCTTCATTACTTTCATCCAAACGGTATGTTCTTCGTTGGAAAGTTTTGTCATTTCTACTGCTTTAATTGCTTTTACCAATTCGGCAGCTTTTGTAGATGAAGTACCTGCGTCGGTTTTCACCAAAGCATCTTTCACAGAAAAATAATTATCGAAAACGGCTTTCAGTTGTGGTGCATTTTGGGTTGCAGCGGTATTTGTTTGAGCCATTTCGCCGTGGTTGCTGTGTTCGTTTTTCATATCCATACCGGCATCTTTAGTTTTTGCAACTGGTTTTAATTCTCTATTGTATTGGCAGCATCCGGATAGTTTAGCATAAACATCATCAGGTGCTAAAAATTTCTCGCTGTCATAACCTGCTAAAGCAATACGTTTCAGTATTTCATCCTGATTTGTTTTTTTATCATCGTATTTAAGTGTAGCCATTTTGGTGTCTTTATTCCATTCTACTGTGGCTACATTTTTTACGTTTCCTGCTTTTTCAATTGTGGTTTTACACATATCACAGTTGCCATATATTTTTACGGTTTCTGTTTTTGCATTTTTGATTTGTGCAAAACTGTTTACAGCTGATAGTAATACGGTGATTACCATCAATATTTTTGAAATTGATTTCATTTTGATTTTTTTTAATTTAATAAGATATACGAAGAGTTTGCGAAAACTGGATTCAGTTTTCGACAAGGCACACGTATGGCTAACAAGCCATCGTTTTAGCTTATTTTAGGCGGTTGCCAAATGGAAGAGTAGCCTGAAGAATAGTAGGCTTCTTTGAAACCGAATTTTTGCTTTTTAATTTCGGCAAAAGGGTTAGTTGTTTTTAAATCTGTTGGTATCGGTAAGTTTACAGAAGATGAAGAAGTGCTACATCCACAAGAACTGTGCTTACAATTGCCGTCGCAATCATGACCATCTTTGCATTTTTTACAGGACTTGTCCTTGCAACTGCTTTTATGTTCTGCTTTTGCAGATTGATCTTTTGAGCAGGACTTTTGCTCTGTCTTAGTTGTTTTTTTTGCACAAGCATAGCTTATGTTTGGCATTAGGAAAAAGCCCAAACATAGTAAGATGACAAAGCTGATATGTTTACTCAAATTTTTCAACACTACAAAATTATGAAATTATTTCTTTTAATTGCTATATTTTGCACATTCGTGAACTGCAAACACAGAATTATAGATAAAATGTCTAAATCACTAGTCTGCATAGTCCTTTTTATGCTTATTAAAATAAATATCTAGTTAATTACCTAAAGTGTTTGTTATAAGCTAAATAACTAAGCAGGTATTAGGATAAGGAAATTAATCTTTGCTTAATGGTTCTATCTTAAAACCTGCTTTCTGTACAGTTTCAATTACCTGTTCTTGTGTAATTCCTTCTGATTTTACGGTAAGCACCTTGTCTTTAGTTGTATCTACTTCCCAATGGCATATACCATCGGCATTATCCAAATGAGGTTTTACAGATGCTACACATCAACCACAGTTAATATTTGTTTTGAATCGTAAATCTTGATTATTCTTTTCCATTTTGTTTATTGAATAATTCATTTAAAGTTTAAAACTGCGTAATCGCAATGCATTTACGATTACCGATACAGAACTTAAAGACATTGCTAAAGCTGCAATCATTGGAGATAATAAAATTCCGAAAAACGGATATAAAATACCTGCTGCAATTGGAACACCAAGCACATTGTAGAAAAAGGCAAAGAATAAATTTTGCTTGATGTTTTTCATAACAGCATGGCTCAAATTTTTTGCTTTAACGATACCTAATAAATCGCCTTTTACTAAAGTTATTTTGGCACTTTCTATGGCTACATCGGTTCCAGTTCCCATAGCTATTCCGATATTGGCTTGTGCTAATGCTGGAGCATCATTTATACCATCACCAGCCATAGCTACAATTTTCCCTTCTGCTTGTAAACGTTTAATTTCGTTGAGTTTATCTTCGGGTAAGCATCCTGCTTTATAGGAAGACAAACCTAATTCATCCGCTACTGCTTTGGCTGTATTAACATTGTCGCCAGTAAGCATAATTACTTCTACACCTTGGAGCATTAGTTCTTTTATCGCTGCTGCACTCGAAGTTTTTATCGCATCGGCAATTGAAACAAAGCCAACTGTAACACCATCAACAGCAATGTAAGAAACCGTTTTACCAAGTTTTTGTTCTGCAATAATTTTGTTTTCTAAATCGTCAGAAATAGTTGCCTTAACCTGTTCCATTAGTTTTTTATTGCCTAATGCTACTTTTCTATTGGTAACCGTTCCTGTAACTCCTTTTCCTGTAACATTTTCAAAATCTTTGACTTCAATTAATGAAATAGATTTTGTTTTGGCGTAATTGACTACTGCTTGTGCCAATGGATGTTCACTGTATTGGTTTAAGGAAGCTATATTTTGCAATAAATCATCCTCGTTATTAGTTGATGCATAAATTTTTTCTACCGAAGGTTTTCCCTCTGTTAGCGTTCCTGTTTTATCTGTTATTAAAACATCCACCTTATTCATATTTTCTAAGGCTTCGGCATTTTTAATTAATACTCCAGATTGTGCTCCTTTGCCCACACCCACCATCACAGACATCGGCGTGGCTAAACCTAAAGCACAAGGACAAGCTATGATTAAAACTGCAATGGCATTTATAAAACCATAAACCTTCGCTGGTTCTGGACCAAATAGTGCCCAAACAAAAAAGGTAATTACTGAAATGATTACTACAATGGGTACAAAATATTTAGAAATACTATCGGCTAATTTTTGAATGGGTGCTCTTGAACGAGAAGCATCGTTAACCATTTGTACAATTTGAGAAAGTAATGTTTCAGAACCTACTTTTTCGGCCATCATTACAAATGATTTGTTCCCGTTGATTGTTCCCGAAATTACATTATCGTCTTTCTTTTTGTCAACTGGAATTGGTTCTCCTGTAATCATTGCTTCATCAATACTGCTTTCACCATCGGTTATTTTTCCGTCAACTGGAATTTTATCTCCTGGTTTTACGCGTAATAAATCACCTTTCTTAATATCATGAATGGAAATCACTTTATCGCCCCCTTCACCAATCAAAGTAGCTTCGGTTGGCGCTAATTGTAATAACGCTTTTATAGCTCCACTGGTTTGGCTATGTGCTCTTGCTTCTAACAATTGTCCCAACAAGACCAGTGTAATGATTACTGTTGCTGCTTCAAAATAAAGATGAATGGTTCCGTGTTCGGTTTTAAATTCTTCGGGAAAAATATTCGGGAACAGCATTCCTACAATACTAAACAAAAATGCAACTCCAGTTCCTATTCCGATAAGGGTAAACATATTTAGATTCCAAGTGATTATGGATTTCCAAGCTCGTACAAAAAACATCCAACCAGCATAGAAAATAACAGGAATTGAAAACAGAAATTGCACCCAGTTCCACATGTTGCTGTCCATTATTTGAAATAACGGATTGTTATGCACCATTTCCATCATGGCAATAATGAAAATTGGCACCGTAAAGACGGTTGCAATTTTCATTTTTTTAAGCAAATCCAGATAGGTTTTTTTTTCTTCGGAATCGCTTGGTTCCATGGGTACTAAATCCATTCCGCATATAGGACATGAACCCGAACTATCTTGAATAACTTCGGGATGCATTGGGCAGGTGTACATCGTTTTCTTTACATTCAATTCTGCTTCTTTTACCAAATGCATTCCACAAACAGGGCAATCGCCAGCTTTATCATAGGTTTTATCGCCTTCACAATGCATTGGGCAATAGTATTTGCCTTTTATATTGCTAGTCACTTCGATTGTTTTTTTATCATCGTGAGAATGAGCGGAGCAACAGGATTTTGCCACTGGTTCATTTGTCGTGGTATGTTGTAGGCTTTTGTTATTGCTCATTTCTATGGTATATTTTCCAACAGCGGTTAATGCTTTTTGCAATTGTGTAGTTGGAATGTGTTTATCCATTGTCAGGGTAGCTGAGTTTTCATCTTTTGAAACTTCAACATTTGTCACATTTTCAACCTTTAATAAAGCCGATTTCACTTTTGCTTCGCAACCTCCACAGGTCATACCTGTTACTTGATATTTGTGTACCATTTTGTATGAGTTTTATTATGATACAAAGTTCCATACTGTTTCCATTTTTTCGTTGTGGAATTTTGGGAATGATTTGTAAGATTTACTTAGACCTTATCCAAAGGTTTTCTTTTATCCTCTCGTATTTGCTTGAAATAACTTGGGGTAAGTCCTGTTACCTTTTTGAATTGGTTGCTTAAATAGGCTACACTTGAGTAATTTAAACGGAAAGCAATTTCACTCAAAGACAGTTCATCATATACCAATAATTCTTTTACCTTCTCTATTTTTTGGGCAATAAAATATTTTTCGATAGTAGTGCCTTCAATTTCTGAAAATAAATTAGAGAGATAATTATAGTCGTGGTGTATCTTGCTATTTAAAACATCCGACAAATTGTATTTTATTTCGCCATCCTGATGATGAACGAGGTCAATAATAATATTTTTTATTTTTTCTATAATTCGGCTTTTTTTATCATCTATTAATTCAAAGCCTAATACAGTCAGTGCTTTCACTAAATTGGTTTTAACGTTTTCAGGTAATTCTTTGTCCAAGGTAACTTCTCCCAGCTTTATATTTTTCACAGTCAATCCAAGCTTCTCCAATTCATTCTGCACTACCATAATACAACGGTTGCAAACCATATTTTTTATAAAGAGTGTTGTCATATATTTTGGGGTTTATTTGAAATTATATTACGGCTCTATAAAATTACAATTAATATTTCCTGATAATTGTCGAATTGTTGTCAATCGACCTATTTATTCTCTGCTTGTCTAATTCACTTATAATTTTTGTATATACCTACTGTTTGCAGATAGGAAGAATGCTCAAGTAATTTGCTAATGTGCATTACCGCATACCATCATTGAAAGCACGGGTTATTTTCCTATTTATAATATTTTTTCTTTAGCCATAAACTTGCCTTTACCAATAATATGAGTACCGGAACTTCCACCAGTGGGCCGATAACGCCCACAAATGCCTGTGGCGAATGAATGCCGAAAACAGCTATTGCAACAGCTATTGCCAATTCAAAATTGTTTCCTGTGGCTGTAAATGCGATGGCTGCATTTTTGTCGTAAGGAACTTTAAGGGATTTATTGATAAAGAAGCTCACAAAAAACATCAATACAAAATAGATGATTAAGGGTATGGCTACTTTTACTACATCCATTGGCAACTCTACTATTTTATCGCCTTTCAAACTGAACATTAATACTATCGTAAACAGTAAAGCATACAGTGTAATGGGCGATATTTTGGGTACAAATTTCCTGTTATACCATTCTATACCTTTTGATTTTACAAGGAAGTAACGACTTAGAAAACCTGCCAAGAATGGAATACCTAAATATATCAATACGCTTTCGGTAACATCTTTCATTGATACGCTTACATTGAAATTGGCTAATCCCAATTTTGTAGGTAACACGTTGATGAACAGCCAAACTAAAAAGCTGTAAGTAAATATCTGGAAGATGCTGTTTAAAGCAACTAACATAGCTGTATATTCTCTGTTTGCTTTAGCTAAGTCACTCCAAACGATTACCATTGCAATACATCTTGCCAAACCTATCAGTATCAAGCCTGTCATATAATCGGGTTCGTTCCGTAAAAACAAAACGGCTAAACCGAACATCAATACTGTGCCGATAACCCAATTCAGTATTAAGGATATACCGATTACTTTTTTATCCTTAAATGCCATAGGTAATAATGAATAATCAACCTTTGCCAATGGTGGGTACATCATCAATATTAAACCTATTGCCAACGGAATATTTGTAGTGCCTACGGACAGGGCATTTGTGATTTTGGAAATTCCCGGAAAAATATATCCCAATCCTATACCTATTGCCATTGCAAGGAATATCCATAAGGTAAGGTAACGGTCAAGAAATTTTAGTTTTGGCTGCATTGATTATCTGCTGATTTTTGAAAAGACATAAAACATTTCCGTTGCTATCTGTAAACTTCTTTCGGCATAAACCTGTGTCTGTTCCGGTGTATTGTCTGAAATTTTAGGGTCTTCAAATGTGATAGGTATCCGCTTTTCTGTTCCTGTAATAAAAGGGCATCCGCCGTCTGCCTGTGAACAGGTCATAATAGCAGCAAATTCTGATACAGGGTTGAAAGGGCTATCATATTTTTTAGAAAAACCAACAATCGGCAAAGAATTATCACTATACTTTATGGCATATACAGGATTATTATTGTGGGCTATTTTGAAAATACTAAACCCCTGACTGGTCAATGTTTCTGCAATTTTCGGAAATAATGCCGTTTCTTCTGTACCACCCGAATAACAATGTACCTTTGGGATAACATAGTGTGCTGCTGCTACCTGTGCCCAAACCTGCGATAAATGGCTTCTTCGGGAATTGTGGGTACAAATGAAATTGATATTTATTTCCTGCTTGTCACTTACTTTTTGCTGTACAAAATCTATCAGCGGTTGCAATGTGCTTTTTCGCTCTTCACTTATACTTTGAAAAGTAGCAACATTGTTTATTGTTTCAACTAAATTCTTATACATTTTGATTGATTTAAAGGGTTTAACAACAGGCTGAATTAGGTGTACAGGAAGCATTATTCAACGCTGATAATTTTATTTTTTGCTTTTCGACAGGAATACCGCAAGCATCCTGAGCAAGACAAGCTGTTGTTTTACTTTTCAGTACGAATGTTTTTCCGTTGAAATCCAAATCATATTTCCCGATAGTATCACTTTGATATTCTACTTCTATTTCGGCATCTTCCATACCTAATTTTTCTTCGGATAGTTTGATGATGTTTAATAGTTTAGTTGGCTTCAATCTATGTTCGTAATCGTCAGCATTCCACAACTGAAAGTTTACTACTTTTTCATTGCGGATTAAACCGCCACAATCAATAAATTTTTTATTGATTTGCCCCACTTCGGTAACGTGGAAATGTTCCGGTACAAATGTTCCGTTTTCTAATTGAAATTCAACATTCTCTAATGTTGGTAAGATTTCTTTGATTTTTGATAGTTTCATAATTCCATTATTTAATTGTTATATTGCATTGTAACGATTGATTTAGTCAAAATAAATGCTTAGCAGCATTTATTAATACCTATATCGTCAACGAAGAAAGTGTTGAGTTCCTTCTTAATCTGCTGCCAAACATTTTCATCAATGCAGTAGCATACACTGGTTCCTTCTATATTCCCTTTAATAATACCAATGTTTTTTAGTTCTTTCAAATGCTGAGAAATGGTAGCTTGTGCCAATCCCAATTCCTCTACCAAGTCATTACAAATACAGGTATTTTGTTTAATGATATATTGTAGGATAGCTATGCGTGCAGGATGAGCCAATGCCTTTAGCGAAGTTGCTAAACGGTTCTGCTGTTCCGTAAATATTTCAGTTTTTGTAACTCCCATTTTTATTTATAATTATACATCGCAATATTACGATTAATATTTTAACTACCAAAATTGTTTGAAAAAATATTTAGTGAAGTTTATCCCTGTTGCACCAAATGTTGCAAATCCGGATCATTCTTAATCCTTTCCAATTCCGTTGCAATAATTAGAACGATGTCTTTTTTTATCTGGCGATAATTGCTTTCAATTTCTTGTTTCATTTTATCTTTACCCTGCTCATCAACAAAGGATAAGATTTGCGGTATCTCCTGATAAACTTTAGTTTCTGCGGCAACTTTTTCATTGTCCACAACAATTTCAGCGTGAAATATTTTTTGCTCGATACGTTCATCAAAATTATCGGATACAGACCCCACAAACATACCTTGTGTTAGTGTTGAAATTTTGGAAGCTGGAATAAGACTATCTAATTGTGTGGAAATGGAAGTTGATGTATCATTTCGGTTGATTGATATACTTTGACGCTTTTGCAATACTTTCCCGAACCTTTCCGAAAGGCTCTTTGCAGTTTCGCCAACTACCTGGCCCGAAAATATATTGCCCACAGTGTTTTGGATAACCTTTGCTTCTTTATCGCCATAATCCCTTATCAATTGCGAAAAATCCTGAAAGCCTAAACAAACTGCCACCTTATTACTTCGGGCAGTTGCAATAAGATTATCTAATCCACGAAAATAAATAGTGGGCAACTCATCAATAATAACAGAACTCTTTAATTGCCCTTTTTTATTAATGAGCTTGACAATCCTTGAATTATACAATCCCAAAGCTGCCGAATAAATATTTTGACGGTCGGGATTGTTTCCAACACAAAGGATTTTCGGTTCTTTGGGATTGTTGATGTCCAGTGAAAAATCATCGCCAGTCATTACCCAATACAATTGTGGCGAAATCATTCTTGATAAAGGAATTTTTGCTGATGCAATCTGCCCCTGTAATTGGTCTTGTGCACCACTTTGCCACGCATCCATAAACGGCGAAAGATAATTTTCCAGATCAGGATATGAAGTAAGGATAGTGAATACATCCGAATACTTCTTGTTCAGTAATTCAATGGCGTGTGGAAAGGTGCAGTATTTCCCATTATCATAGATTTTGAGATACTGGATATGCAAATAAAACCTGCAGTATAAGTTAAGCTACATTTTTGTAATTAATTTGATTGT
>NZ_RQVR01000024.1 GCF_003865365.1 Flavobacterium macacae
TTTGAATTTGGTATATATTGCTAAATCCTATGGTTTGCATGAAGTTGCTGATTATTGGGAACAAGTGATTATCATGAATGATCATCAAAAAAGACGCTTTGCCAACAAGATTGTTTCGACACTTTACAATACCGTTTCGGGCAAAAAAATTGCATTTTTAGGTTGGGCATTTAAAAAAGACACTAACGATACAAGAGAATCAGCTGCCATTTATGTAGCTGATGATTTGATCAATGAGCAGGCTTCCTTGTCTGTTTTTGATCCCAAAGTTTCGGAAGGGCAAATTCTTTCGGATTTAAATTATCTGAATTCAAGAGAAGCTTCTGAAAATAGAAACCAAATAAAAGTATTGGAAAATCCCTACGAGGCTTGTGAAGGCGCACATGCCATTGCGGTTTTAACAGAGTGGGATGAATTCAGGACGTATGATTGGCATAAAATCTATGATGCTATGCAAAAACCCGCTTTTGTCTTTGACGGAAGAAATGTGCTTGATGGAAAAAAATTAAGAGCAATTGGATTTGTCTATCAAGGCATCGGCGCCTAAGTTGTTCCGTGCTTTACCTAGCCTTTAAATAGCCTTTCGATTGCCGTAAAAAACAAGAAAAAAATGAAAGTAGGAATAACATTTAGCGCGTTTGATTTGCTTCATGCAGGCCATATTAAAATGCTTGAAGAAGCCAAAAGATATTGTGATTACTTGATTGTTGGCCTTCAAACTGATCCAACAATCGATAGGCCTGAAAAAAACAGGCCTACTCAAACAGTTGTAGAAAGATATATACAGTTGAAAGGTTGTCGTTTTGTTGATGAAATCGTGCCTTATGCGACAGAACAAGATTTAGAGGATATTTTGCGATCGTTTCATATTGATATTAGAATCATTGGTGACGAATACGCTCAAAAATCGTTCACCGGTCGTCAATACTGTGAGGAAAAAGGAATTGAATTCCATTTTAATAGACGGGATCATCGATTTTCGAGTTCTAGCCTTCGAAAGGAAGTCGCTGATAAAGAACTTAGAAAAATTATTTAATTAGATAATAAAAAAATAATGAAAAAAATATTAATTACTGGCGGAGCTGGATTTATTGGTTCGCATGTAGTACGACGGTTTGTGAAAAATTATCCGCACTATGAAATCTATAATTTAGATGCCTTGACGTATGCTGGTAATCTTGAAAACATCTCCGATATTGAAAAAGAGCCCAATTATACCTTTATCAAAGGAGATATTGTTGATGCTGCTTTTATTGATGCTTTGTTTGCAGCGCACCAATTTGACGGTGTTTTACACTTAGCTGCTGAATCTCACGTGGACCGTTCTATCACTGATCCGTTGTCGTTTGTGAAAACGAATGTCATCGGCACCATGAATCTTTTGAATGCTTTTAAAGAAACTTGGAAAGGTCATTTTGAAGGAAAACGTTTCTATCATATCAGTACCGATGAGGTTTATGGCAGCCTTGGGGCAACCGGATTGTTTACTGAAACTACTTCTTATGATCCCAATTCGCCTTATTCTGCATCCAAAGCAAGCTCTGATCATTTTGTTCGCGCTTATGGTGAAACTTACGGAATGCCTTATGTTTTGACCAATTGTTCGAATAATTATGGACCCAATCATTTTCCAGAGAAATTGATTCCGCTTTTTATCAATAATATTATTACCAATAAAGCTTTACCCGTTTATGGCGACGGAAATTACACGCGCGATTGGCTTTTTGTAGAAGACCACGCCGTTGCCATTGATTTGGTTTTTCACAAGGGAAACAATCACGAAACGTATAATATTGGCGGTTTCAACGAGTGGAAAAATATTGATTTGGTCAAATTGCTTTGCCAAATTATGGATTCAAAATTAGGAAGAGACGCAGGAACTTCTGAAAAATTAATAACTTACGTGAAAGACCGTCCGGGTCACGATTTGCGTTATGCCATCGATGCTTCCAAAATAAATAAAGAATTGGGCTGGAAACCATCCGTTACTTTTGAGCAAGGTTTAGAAAGAACAATCGATTGGTATCTGTCTAACGAAGCATGGCTTAAAAATGTCACTTCAGGGCAATATGCTAATTATTACGACACACAATACAACTAAAAATAACACAAAATAAGTATAATAATCCTCCCCCAAAAAAACAAGAAAAACAGCAGTATGGGTTCCATAAAAATAGCAGTAATTGGTTTGGGGTATGTTGGGTTGCCATTGGCACGGCTTTTTGCAACAAAATATCCGGTCATTGGATTTGACGTCAATTCTGATCGAATTGAAAACTTAAAAAAAGGTGTAGATTCTACTCTAGAATTAGATGAAACTATGTTAAAATCAGTGTTGTCAGAAAGTCCAAAGATGAACAAAGGCTTATTTTGTAGTGATGAACTAAAACATATTGCAGCTTGCAATTATTATATCGTTACCGTTCCAACGCCGGTTGACAAACAAAACACACCTGATCTGACACCGCTGTACAAAGCGAGTAAAACGGTGGGGAAAGTTCTAAAAAAAGGAGATATTGTCATTTATGAATCGACCGTTTATCCTGGAGCTACTGAGGAAGAATGTGTTCCAATGCTAGAAAAACATTCGGGATTGGTTTTTAATCAAGATTTTTTTGCGGGCTATTCACCTGAGCGCATTAATCCCGGTGATAAAGAACATACGGTTGAAAAAATATTAAAAGTTACTGCGGGTTCTACACCCGAAATTGGTCAAAAAGTAAATGATTTGTATCAATCGGTGATTACCGCAGGAACGCATCTGGCACCCAGCATCAAAGTGGCAGAAGCCGCAAAAGTGATTGAAAATTCACAAAGAGATATCAATATTGCTTTTGTCAATGAACTTTCCAAAATTTTTAATTTGTTGGAAATTGATACGCAGGCCGTTTTAGAAGCCGCTGGTACCAAATGGAATTTTTTACCGTTTAAGCCGGGTTTGGTTGGTGGTCACTGCATTGGGGTTGATCCTTATTATTTGGCACAAAAAGCGCAGCAGATGGGGTATCATCCTGAAATTATTTTGGCAGGACGGAAATTAAACGACAGCATGGGCGAATATGTCGCTTCTCAAGTTGTGAAATTGATGATCAAAAATGATATTTTGGTCAATGGCTCTTCCTTGTTGATGATGGGGATTACGTTTAAGGAAAACTGTCCTGATGTGCGGAATACTAAGATTGTTGATGTTGTTGCCGCGCTAAAAGAATATGGCATTGCCATTACCATTTATGATCCTTGGGCGAATCCAGCCGAAGTTATGCACGAATACGATTTGGTAACCACTAAAGAACTACCTTTGCAAAAATTTGACGCTGTGGTTTTGGGTGTTGCCCATGCTCCCTTTTTAGAATTGGATTTTGATTCCCTTCGAAATGCTAAAAGCATTCTTTATGATGTGAAGGGCGTTTTGAAAGAAAATGTTGATGGAAAGCTTTGATTCAGGTTAGGAGGTTGTAGTTAGCAGATTTCAGTTTGCAGATTTCAGTTTGCAGTTAGCAGACATTTCGATATTCTAATTTTGGATATATACTTTAAGAAATAAAAAAAAACAGACCACATACGCATGAAAGTAGAGCAGACGCCGATTGAAGATTTAGTAGTGATAACGCCAACAGTTTTTGAAGATGACCGCGGTTATTTTTTTGAATCGTATAGCGAAGCTTCTTTTGTAAAAAACGGAATCCATTTGAAGTTTATCCAAGACAATCAATCTTTTTCTAAAAGGGGTGTTATCAGAGGATTACACCTTCAGGCGGCACCTTATGCGCAAAACAAATTGGTTCGTGTCTTGCAAGGTGAAATTCTTGACGTGGCTGTTGACATTCGAAAAGATTCAAAAACATACGGACAACATTACAGCATCGTACTTTCTTCTGAAAATAAAAAACAATTGCTTGTTCCTAAAGGTTTTGCCCATGGGTTTTCTGTTTTGAGCGACACTGCTATGGTTTCTTATAAAGTGGATGAAGTGTATCATAAAGAAAGCGAAAGAGGCATCCGATATGACGATCCTACTTTGGCAATTGATTGGAAAGTAGCTCTTTCTGATGTGATCGTTTCTGAAAAAGACGTTATCTTGGGAACTATAAACGACCTTGATTAATCCTATGAAAAAGATACTTGTAACCGGATCTAATGGGCAATTGGGCAGTGAACTACAATCGCTATCTTCGGGTTTTCCTGAATTTAAATTCATTTTCACGAATCGTTCGGTACTATCAATGGATGCTCCTGAAACGATTTCTACTTATCTAGATACGATTCAGCCTGATTTTATTGTGAATTGTGCAGCCTATACCGCTGTTGACA
Organism: Flavobacterium macacae; assembly: GCF_003865365.1. Taxonomy (GTDB): domain Bacteria; phylum Bacteroidota; class Bacteroidia; order Flavobacteriales; family Flavobacteriaceae; genus Flavobacterium; species Flavobacterium macacae. The sequence continues at coordinate 4,312 of NZ_RQVR01000024.1, forward strand.
AAGCCGAAAGTGAACCTGAATTGGCCGATTTGGTCAATCATAAAGCTGTTGAAGCTATTGCCAAATGGGGCTTCCTGCACCATGCCAAATTAATTCATATTTCTACGGATTATGTTTTTGACGGAACTTCGGCAACTCCCTTAAAAGAGAATGACGCGACCAATCCGCAGAATGAATATGGAAGAACAAAATTAAGAGGGGAAAAAGCGTGTTTGCTATCAAATCCTGAAAGTATCATTATCAGAACTTCTTGGGTTTATTCTGAATTTGGGAACAATTTCGTGAAAACGATGTTGCGATTGATGAAAGAAAGAGACAGTTTGAATGTGGTAGAAGATCAGATCGGAAGCCCTACGTATGCCAAAGATTTAGCTCGGGCTATTCTTGATATTATATCTAAAAATGACTGGACTGGCGGTATCTATAATTTTTCTAACGAAGGCGAAATAAGTTGGTTCGAATTTGCCGTTGCTATCCAAGAAATTGCAAAATTAAGTTGTAAAGTGAATGGTATTACTTCCTCACAATTTCCAACGCCCGCGAAAAGACCGGCGTATTCCTTGTTGGATAAATCTAAAATAAAAGAAACTTTTGGGGTCAATGTCCCAGAATATAGACAAAGTTTGGAAATGTGTATTAAAGCACTCAATTAAATTTCTGAAAAATAATATATATATATATATATATGAAAGGAATTATATTAGCAGGTGGATCAGGAACAAGATTACATCCATTAACATTAGCTGTAAGTAAGCAATTAATGCCGGTTTATGATAAACCCATGATTTATTATCCATTGTCAACACTAATGTTGGCAGGTATTAATGAAATATTGATTATTTCAACTCCTCATGATTTACCACATTTCAAAAAATTGTTGGGTGACGGTTCTCAAATCGGTTGCCGATTTGAATATGCCGAACAGCCTGAACCGAATGGTTTGGCACAGGCATTTGTGATCGGAGAAAAATTTATCGGTAACGACAAAGTAGCATTGGTATTGGGTGACAATATCTTTTATGGCAGCGGTATGAGTAAATTGCTACAGGATTGCACCAAAGAAGAAGGTGGAGTAGTATTTGCTTATCCGGTTCACGACCCGGAACGTTATGGAGTGGTAGAATTTGATGCGGAAAATAACGTATTGTCAATTGAAGAAAAACCGACACAGCCTAAATCACATTATGCAGTTCCGGGATTATATTTTTATGATAATTCAGTAGTTGAAATTGCTAAAAACATTGCACCATCAGTACGTGGCGAATACGAAATTACCGATGTGAACAAAGAATATTTAAAGAAGGGAAAATTACGTGTAGGCGTTTTTGATCGTGGAACAGCTTGGTTAGACACCGGTACTTTTGCCTCATTGATGCAGGCTGGACAATTTGTTCAGGTAATAGAAGAACGCCAGGGAATGAAAATAGGTGCTATTGAAGAAGTTGCCTACCGTATGGGGTACATTAATAAAAAACAGTTGCAAGAAGTTGCTGAGCCTTTGAAGAAAAGTGGTTATGGTCAGTATTTAATGAATGTTTGTAAATAAAATTATTTAAAGATATGGAACATGATATTAGACCTTGGGGTGAATATTGGGTTTTAGATGATGCTGATACACATAAAGTAAAAAGAATTTTGGTTAAACCAAGTGGCAGATTATCATTACAATACCATTTTAAACGTTCTGAAGTGTGGACAGTTATTTCAGGTGTTGCAACGATAACAATTAATAATGAAATAAAAGATTATCTACCCGGCGAAGTAGCAATAATTCCGCAAGGCGCACATCACAGAGTAGAAAATAAATCAGACGATCCAGTAATTCTTATAGAAGTACAGCACGGAACATATTTTGGAGAAGATGATATTGTTAGAATTGAAGATGATTACAACCGTATATGAAAGTAATAAATGTAATATTAACGGGTGGTGTAGGTAGCCGTTTATGGCCATTATCTCGTAAAAATAAACCAAAACAGTATCTGGATTTGTTTGAAGGAAAATCATTATTTCAGCAAACAGTACTTAGAAATAAGGACTGTTGTGATGAATTGATGGTAGTTGGCAATGTTGATAATTTCGAATTATCGCAAAAAGCTTTAGCTGATTTGGATATAACTTCTTACCAAGAGATTATTGAAGCAACTCCTCGTAATACAGCAGCTGCTATTGCATTTGCCGCTTTTAATTCGGATGCGGATGATATTTTGCTGGTAACACCATCAGATCATTTAATAGAAGATTTGGATATTTACCACCAATCGGTAAGTCAGGCAGTTCAAATGGCTAAACAAGGTAGTGTGGTTACTTTTGGTTTAAAACCAACTAAACCTGAAACAGGGTACGGTTACATGCAGATTAAAAACAACAAAGTCTTAAGTTTTAGAGAAAAGCCAAACGAAGAAACAGCAAAAGATTTTTTAAAGCAAGGTAGCTTTTATTGGAATTCGGGAATGTTTTGTTTTAAAGCAGGTGTTTTTTTAGAAGAATTAAAAAAATATCATCTTAAAATTTACGACACTGTTAAAGTAGCGTTTGAAAAGAAGAACGGGGCAGAATTACCTTTACAGGAAAGTATGCAAATACCTTCGATTTCTGTAGATTACGCTGTTATGGAAAAAACGGATAAAATAAAAGCAGTAAAAGCTTCTTTTATTTGGTCGGATATGGGATCTTTTGAATCTGTTTATGAGTATCTTATTTCTAAAAATTATCCGATAGATAAAAATGGAAATATGGTTATTGGTAGCGATATCCATTCAGAGTTTTTAGGTCTAAGAAAATGTATTCTAGTGGTAACTGAGGATGCTATTTTAGTATTGAAGAAAGAAAAAGCACAGGATGTGAAGAAAATTTACGAAAACTTACAACAAAAGAAGAGTGAACTCGTTTAAACTTATTAAAAACTTTGCTTCATTAAGTATTGTTCAAGGAGTTAATTATATTTTTCCGTTATTAACGGTACCTTACATATCAAGAATTATTGGTCCTGAAGGTTACGGATATATCAATTATTCAACAGCATTTGTAAGTTATTTTATTTTACTTGTAACCTATGGTTTTGATTTAACCGGAACTAGAAAATTAGCAAGAATTGAAAGTATAGATCAAAAGGCTATAAATAGAATTGTTTCTAATGTATTAACTGCTAGATTAGTGTTGTTTTTAGTTTCAGTAATTTTATTTATAAGTTTTTTACTTTTTTTTGAACCTATTAAAAAGTACACTGAAGTTACTATTATTTTATTTGCCAGTTGTTTTGCTGCTGTTTTTTCCCCTCAATTTATTTTTCAAGGATTTCAAGATTTAACTGTCTTTGCAAAAAGTAATTTTATTAGAGGTATATTAAATACTATATTAGTTTTTTTGTTAATTAAAAAGCCAGATGATTACATTATTTTAGCTGTGTTGAACTCTTTTTTTATATTAATAATTAACATTCTTTTATTTTGTTTTGCATTATATAGGTTTAAAATTAAATTAAGATTTTTTTCTTTGGCAGAAAGTATCAAATTAATTATAGAAGAAAAGATGATTTTTTTTTCTACAGTAGTAATAAGTTTATACACAACAACAAATGTTGTTGTTTTGGGTTTCTTTGTAAATACAGTTGATGTCGGTTACTACACTACTAGTCATAATTTTTTAAATATTGTTAATTCTGTCATAGCGGTTCCTTTATCCACAGCACTGTTTCCGTTTATAGGTAAAGCTTTTACAGGTTCTAAAGAAAAAGGACTTTTAGCTGTACAGAAAGTACTACCAATAGTTGCATATTTAACATTCTTTTCATCTTTATTATTGTATTTTTTTGCACCTATGATTATTAAATTATTCTACGGTAATCAGTTTGATAATGCTATTTTACCTTTAAAAATAATTTCTTTTTTACCATTTATCATTGGCATGTCAAATGTTTTTGGGATCCAAATAATGTTAAATTTAGGTATGGATAAATTGTTTTTTAAAGTTACTTTTATAGTTAGTGTTATTGGGTTGGTTTTCAATTTTTATATGAGTAAAAATTTTGGATATTTAGGAACAGCATGGAATATAATCATAATAGAAAGTTTAGTGACTTTTTTAATGTACATATATTTAAGAAAAGAAGGTTTGAAAATTATAGATTTTAAATATTTTAAACCAAAAGAGATTATGAGTCATTTTATAAATATAAATAAAAAAATATGAAAAAATATTTGATAATTGGTTCTGGATTTTCAGGAGCTGTTATTGCAGAACAATTAAGCAAAGATCCAAATAATAAAATTGTAGTTATTGATGAAAGAGATCATATAGGAGGAAACTGCTATACAGAACGTGACAAAGATAGCAATGTGATGATACATAAATATGGTCCTCATATTTTTAATACAGATAATAAAGAAGTTTGGGATTATATTCAACAATTTTGTGAAATGGTGCCATTTGTGAATAGAGTAAAATCTATTTATAACGGTCAAGTGTTTTCACTACCAATTAATTTACATACAATTAACCAATTTTTTGGAAAAACATTTAATCCAGAAGAAGCAAAAGTTTTTATTGATTCTATTGCTGATAAAAGTATTAATGAGCCTCGAAACTTTGAGGAACAAGCGATGAAATTTATAGGTAAAGATTTATATAATGCTTTTTTTTATGGATATACCAAAAAGCAATGGGGTTGTGAACCTACAGAATTGCCAGCAAGTATTTTAAAACGACTTCCAGTGAGGTTTAATTATAATGATAATTACTATGCTAATCCGTTTCAAGGTATACCAAAGGATGGGTATACTGCTATTTTTGAGAATTTATTAGCTGCTAAAAATATTGAAGTTCGTCTAAATACTAAATTTGATTCGTCTTGGGACTTAACCGAATATGAGCATGTTTTCTATTCTGGCCCTATAGATGCGTTTTTTGATTATAAGTATGGACGTTTAAGCTATAGAACGGTAACTTTCGAAAAACATTCAGCTGAAGGTGATTATCAAGGAAATCCTGTTATTAATTATGCAGATCCTGAAGTTCCTTATACAAGGGTTCATGAACATAAGCATTTTACACCATGGGAAGAACATGAGAAAACAGTCTATTTTAAAGAATTCAGTAAAGAAACAGAGGAGCAGGATGTACCGTATTATCCAAAAAGATTGAAAGAAGATATGGAAATCTTTGAAAAGTATGAAAATGAAGCAAATACCTTAAGCAATATTTCTTTTGTTGGACGTTTGGCAACGTATCGTTATATGGATATGCATCATGTTATTGCTGAAGCTTTGAATGTTGTAAAAAAAAATAAATAATATGAAGATCTTACAGATATCTACAGGTTATGATATTTCTTTTAATGGAGGAATTACAAACTATGTAAGAAATATTTCAAATGAACTAATAGAAGGTGGGCACGATGTTACAGTTTTATATTCTCAAGATAATGGTCAAAAAAAGGACTATAAATTTGAGATTATTAATATAGAAACAATTTTACGACCATTCCATCTTAGTAGTGTTATTACAAATAATGATTGTCAAAAGATTGATGAGATAGTTCGTAATTTAAATCCAGATATCATTCATGTCCACATGATGATAGATTTACCTATTGATGTTTTAGCTATTTTTAAAAAATACAGTAAAGTTGTAGTATCTCTTCATGATTATTCATATGTATGTAATCGAATAATTTTATTAGACCGAAATGGTAAAAATTGTTTGAATAGCGATGAAAATAGAAGATGTAATACTTGTATTTCTCTTGAAGAATCAATAGACAATAGGATCTTTGGAGGTAGTCTAAGAAGATTTGCAAAAGGAATTAATGTCGACAAGTTAGCAAATTCATCTAATCACTATGAAAAATTCAAAGTAGGGCAAAAATTGTTTTCTGAAATGGATTCAATTATAGCTGTTTCAAATCGAGTAAAAGATATTTACATTTCAAATGGTTTTGTAAATAATCAATTTTATGTTAACCATATTGGGAATTATACTGCCGAAAAGGAGTTTAGAGATTCTTTTGGTATAAGAAAAAATATTAATTATGGTGAAAGAATAAAATTTGGATTTATAGGTAATTTAAATTATCATAAAGGTTCTGAAGTATTTTTAAAATTAGCAAAAGATAGTAAACATGAGTTTCATATTTACGGAGGTATAGACCCAGCCGTAAATGAAGAAATTCGGACAATGAAAAATGTTTTTTACCATGGTAAATATACCCATGATCAATTAAAAGATATTTTAAAGAATGTTGATTTTGGTTTGGTTTTACCTATTTGGGAAGATAATGCACCCCAAGTTATTTTTGAATTTTTAAACTCGGGTATTCCAATAATCGGGACAAGAATGGGTGGTTTGCCTGATTTTATTAATGAAAGTAATGGTGTATTATTCGAAAATATGGAAGAAGAAATTATAAAAATTAAAAGTTTTATAGAGTCAAATGCAGTTTTTAATTTTTATAATAGTGTTATAAATTCTATTAAAGGAACAAAAACAGCAGGAGAACATATGAAAGATCTTTTGGAAATTTATGAAAAGATATGATAAAGTGGTTAAAGGTTCTTAACAGTATTAGAGTAGATCTTTTAATCTATTGCAAAAGAAAAATACAAGCAGTAGAATGGAGAATGAGTAATTCACATAACTATACACAATTATCATTAAATGTTAAGAACTCTAAACTTATATCGGTAGGTAATGATTCTTATGGAACAATTAATGTTGAGTCTTTTGAAAATAGAAGAGAAAATTTAATTATTGGTAGCTTTGTTAGTATAGCCCCTGAAGTAACTTTTGTTCTAGGTGGAAATCATCAAACATCAGCTTTTTCAACTTATCCTCTAAAAGCATATTTTTTAGAAAAATTTTCTGAAGAAGATGCTCAAACAAAAGGACCAATTGTAGTAGAAGATGAAGTTTGGATAGGGCAGGGGTGTATGATAATGTCTGGGGTAACACTTGGAAAAGGATGTATAGTTGCAGCTGGTAGTATTGTAACTAAAGATGTTTCTCCATTTGCAATTGTTGGTGGAAATCCTGCTAAGTTTATTAAATGGAGAATTGATGAGAATTTAATTGAAAAAAGAAAAGAATTATCTTTATCACAATTTGAAATTTTAACTATAAAAGATAATATTGATTTTTTTTATGAGGAAACTTCATACGATTCTTTAAGGAAATTAAAAAAAATAGCAGATGATAATAAATGATGTTTCAATTATTATAGTTAATTATAATACTAAACAAATGACAAATGAGTGCATTGAAAGTATTATTGCCTATACAAATGGGTTAAACTATGAAATCATTTTAGTAGATAATGGATCTTCGGACGGTTCAAAAGAATTTTTTGAAAAAAAAGAAGGTATTGTTTATATATATTCTAATGAAAATTTAGGATTTGGTAGAGCGAATAATTTAGGAGCAGAAAAAGCGACGGGAAATTACCTATTTCTTCTTAATTCAGATACTTTGCTTTTTGATAATTCTATTAAAATAATGTGTGATTTTTATTCTTCGAAGGAAACAGAATTAAAAATGGGTGCATTAGGTTGTGTATTGGTTGATCGAGATAAGCAATTTAATGGTTGTGGTGGCTCATTTCCAACTTGTAAAGATTGGATTAAAAAGTATAAGAGCTCATTACCTTTTGTTAAATGGTTTAGTAAATATGATGAAAAAGAGACTTATCCATTAGACAATAACTATTTTGAAATCGATTATGTAATTGGTGCAGATTTATTGATAAAGAAGTCAGTATTTGAGTCGCTACAGGGTTTTGATCCTGATTATTTTATGTATTATGAAGAATCTGATCTTCAGAAAAGAATGTCTTCTTTAGGTTTAAAAGCTTATATAATAACTATAACTAAAATTATTCATCTCGAAGATGCCTCTGGAAAATCTATTGTTAATTATTCAAATAGAAAACGAATCATCACTCATTTAAGTAGAAATCTTTATCTCAAGAAAAATGATGCAAAGGATTTTGCTAAGTACAAATTTTTTGATAAATTATTTTTATTGTTAAATAGATTTAATCCAAAATACTCATTACAAGAGAATAGTGATTATATAACTCAAATAAAGAAAACATATTCATGAAAATAGCACTTTTAGGTAGTAAGGATTATGATAGTTTAGAATATCATTTAAGCGATGCACTTAGTTTTTTAGGGTATAAATTATTTCATATAGATGTTAAGGATGTGATAAATATTCCTTATAAATATAACTACTGGGCACAAAAGTTTTTTCGCAGATACGATGAGTATATTTTTAATAAAATAGCAGATCGAATCATCGACGAGCAACCAGATTTATTAATTTGCACCTATCGTTTTATAAATCCATTTTCTATTATAAAAATTAAGAAACAAATTAAGAATATTAAAATTATTCATATTAATCCAGATCAACTAACTACATTTGAAAATCAACAAATATTTGCAACACCATACGATGCTTATTTTACTAAAGATCCATTTATCGTTGATTTTATGAAAAATAAAATGGGGTTGAATGCATTTTACTTACCAGAAGCTTGTAATGTACGTATTCATAAACCATTTGAATATGATCGTGCAGACTTAGAAAATAAAATTAATACAGATGTTGTAGCTTTTGGTACAATGTATCCTTATCGTGCTAATATGATTGGTAAATTAATAGAAAAGGATATTAATGTAAAATTATATGGTACACCGGATAATCGTTTTCCCAAAAAAGAAATTACAGATCATTTTCAGAATGAGTTTATAACAGGATCCCGAAAGGCGGAGATATTATCTGGATCTAAAATAGTTTTTAATAATTTTCATTATGCCGAAATTAAATCTGTAAATGCAAAGTTTTTTGAGATAGCCGGAATTGGTGGTTTTCAAATTTGTGATTATAAAGAAACACTACAAGAATATAGTGCTTTAGATGTAAAAGATTTTACTTATAAGACAATTGGAGAGGCTATTGAATTAATAAAACATTACCTACCATTAGCCAATTTACGACATGAAATGGCCAAAAAGCAACAAAAACATTTTCACAAATATCATTCTTACGAAGAAAGAATAAATTATATATTAGAATGTATTTGATCTTAGCTTTATCATTTTTTTTAGTTGTTTTTTTTGAAGTTTATGGTATATTAACAGCCAAAAAAAGGGCATCTATTTATGTTTTAATCTGTGTAATTTTGATTTTTCACGATGGTTTGCGTTGGGAGATGGCTACAGATTTTAAACCATATTTAGACCATTTCTTAAGCATTAATTATCGGTTTTCTGATTATGATTTTGAAATAGCGTACACTACATTAGTTTACTTGATAAATAGTTTTTTTGGTAGTTATACTTTGTTATTATTGTTATTAGCTACAATTGTTTACACTCTTTATTACTCAGCATTTAAAATAATGACTCCATTTCTAGGTGTAGCTTTTTTAATTTACTATACCACCATGATTGGTATGTTAGGAAGTAATAGACAATTAGTTGCTTTAGCATTATGTTTTTATGCCATACAGTTTATTGTTAATAAAAAAATTTTTTATTTTGCCTTCACTATTGGTGCAGCTTTTTTATTTCACAAAACTGCAATTATAATGCTTCCGTTTTATTTTTTAAATAGCTCTTTTAAGAATAAATATGTTATAATATGTTTTGTTATATGTATAATTTTAAGTTATTCGGAAGCAGTTATGAATATTTTCGAAATAGTAACTTTAAAGATATTTCCTAGTTTGTTCGAAGATAAAAGTAATGCGTATCTATCAAATAATGATGAATTTTCTAATTCTTTTATAGGAACTATTTTCGGGATATTGCGAAAACTAATACCAGTTATTATTTTATTTTATTTAAGAAAAAATAAATTTCAGAATGATTATTTTAATATTATTTCTAATTTAATGTTAGTTAGTTTATTTAGCTATATATTATTTAATAATAATTTACAGTTTTTAGTAGGAAGGTTAACTATATATTTTTCTATTTATGAATGTATTGTATATTCTTGGTTCATGTTTTATATCGCTAAAAATAAGCCTAAATTAATTACTGTGTTTTTCTTGGTATTGTTTTTAATGAGTTTTGTTTTCTTCAATAGATCGATAGCAATATATCCAGAACTGTTTATACCTTATCGCTCTGTTTTAACATTTTAGAATATGATAAATATAATTTTTTTTGAAAGAATTTTTAATACTAACACGATCAGTATTGAAAAACTTTTTAATACAATTTACGATGAACTAAGAAATAAAGGTTTGTTTATAGAAGTTATTAAAAACCCTTATCCCTTGAAATATTTTTGGAAATCGATATTTTTTTTTAAGAAAAGAGAAGGAGGGGATATTACTCATATTACAGGTGATATTCATTGGATAAGTATTTTTTTGAATCCTAAAAAAACTATTTTAACAATTCATGATTTAGTGGGTTTAGAAAGCCTATCTGGCCTTAAACGAATATTTTATTATTTATTTTGGATTTATTTACCACTGAAAAGATTAAAATATATAACTGTTATTTCCGAGAAAATTAAAGAGGATATATTAAGATTATTACCATCTGTCAGTAAAAAAATTAATGTAATTCCTAATTGTGTAACAATACCAATCAATGTTGTGAATAGAAATTATAGAGTAAATAAAATTTTATTTGTAGGTACCAGATCAAATAAAAATATTGAAATTAGTTTAAAAGCGCTTGAGAAGTTTAATTTTGAGATAACAATTGTGGGTAAATTAAGTTTAGAGCAATCTAAAATAATAAACGATTTAGAATTAAAAGTAACTAATAAAGAAAATATATCAGAAGAAGAATTAATATATTTATATGACACCCATGATGTGCTTTGCTTTACAAGTGTGTACGAAGGATTTGGCTTGCCTATTTTAGAAGCACAGGCTAGGGGATGTGCAGTAATTACTTCTAATTTATCACCAATGAAGGATGTTCTAGGGTATGGAGGCGTTTTGATTAATCCGTATGATCAAAAAGATATCGAATTTGCATTAGAGAAATATCAAACAGATATTTCATTTTATAATAAGTGTATATTAGAAGGATATAAAAATGTTAGTAACTACACAGTTGACAATATCGCAGAGCAATATATAAATTTATATGAAAAAATTTTAAAAAATGGTTTTAATTGATGCACTATATATTAATAACGGTGGTGGAAAAATTCTTCTTGATTATCTTGTCAAAGAGATTGAAGGAAAGAATATTAATGCATATTATTTATTTGATTTACGCTGTATTAATGACTTTCAATTCATTCCTACTCATCGTAAAATTTATTTACGAGCTAGTTTAATTAAAAGACATCAATTTTATAAAAAAAATCTTAATCTATTTACAAAAGTCTTTTGTTTTGGTAATTTACCACCAACCATCAAATTAAATATACCTGTTTTTACATATTTTCATAATCGTTTATTTTTAAAAATCCCACAAAATTTAAAATTTAAAACACAAGTATTCTTAAAATTAAAATTTTTTATTTTTAAATTACTAATTAAAAATACAGATTATATAATTTTGCAATCAAATGTTATTAAGGAAGAATTTTTAAAATTAATCAACATAGATTCTTCAAAAGTATTAGTATTACCTTTTTATGAACCAATAAAATACTCTAATTCAATTAAAGTTAAACATAGTTTTATTTATGTTAGCAGTGGTATTGAATATAAAAATCATAAGCGATTATTAGATGCTTTTACTATGGTATATGATTTTACAAAAAAAGGAAGTTTAATATTAACTATTGATGATTCTTACATTGATTTATATAATGAAATTAAATTATTAATAGATAGGGGTTATCCAATAATTAATTTAGGTTTTGCTAAAAAAGAATTGTTAGCTAGAGAATATTCAAAAGCGGAATTTGCCATCTATCCATCATTAACCGAAAGTTTGGGTCTAGGTGTAGTTGAAGCAATTGAGGGAGGATGTGATGTAATTGGTGCGGATTTACCTTATTTGCATGCAATTTGCCAACCATCTTTAGTATTTGATCCGTTAAGTGTTGATTCTATAAAAAATTCCATAATTTTTGCTATAAATCATATACTCCCCAATACTGAACAAAAATTATTTAATGAAGTGAATAAAATTATAAGTTTACTAAAATAAAATTAATGAAGAAAATAAAAAATAAAACCCTTTTAATTACTGGAGGCACTGGTTCTTTCGGAACCGCTGTATTAAACCGTTTTTTAAATAGTGAGCATTTCAAGGAAATTCGCATTTTTTCTCGTGACGAGAAAAAACAGGATGATATGCGAAATTTATACAAAAAGGATAAAATCAAATATTTTATTGGGGATGTACGGGATTATAATAGCATAGATTATGCAATGAAAGGTGTAGATTATGTTTTTCATGCAGCGGCGTTAAAACAAGTACCATCATGCGAGTTTTTTCCAATGCAAGCAGTAAAAACGAATGTTGAAGGAACACAGAATGTTATCCGCTCTGCAGCAGCTAATAAAGTACAAAAAGTAATCTGTTTATCTACCGATAAAGCGGCCTATCCAATCAATGCAATGGGAATTTCTAAAGCAATGATGGAAAAGGTAGCAGTTGCAGAATCTAGAAACCTTATGGATACCGTTGTTTGTTTAACACGATATGGAAATGTAATGGCTTCTCGTGGCTCTGTTATCCCTTTATTCTTAAATCAAATTGAAAATGGTGAAGATATTACGATTACTGACCCCAATATGACACGTTTTTTGATGTCTTTAGATGAGGCTGTAGAATTAGTTTTATTTGCCTTTGAAAATGGAAATCCTGGAGATTTATTTGTGAATAAAGCTCCAGCAGCAACTATTGGAGATTTGGCAAAAGCTGTCTTAGAAATAAAAAGGGCCAACAACGATATAAGAATTATAGGGACGCGTCATGGTGAAAAATTATATGAAACCCTTTGTACTCGGGAAGAGATGATGAAAGCGGAAGATATGGGAGAATTCTACAGGATTCCAGCTGATAATCGTGATTTGAATTATGCAAAGTATTTCTCACAAGGAAAGCAAGTTGCTGATAAAATTGAAGATTATAATTCTCACAATACCAAAAGAGAGGATGTTGAAGGTGTTAAAACTTTATTGAAGAAGTTAAGCTTATTTCAGGATTAATCACTTATGAACACATTAAAAGGAGGGTCATTTGAAGATGAAAGAGGAAAAATAATTTTTAATAACGAATTAGATCTTACTCTTGTTAAAAGAATGTATGTTGTTGAAAATAAAAATATTGATATTTGTAGAGCTTGGCAAGGACATAAAACTGAAAGTCGCTGGTTTGTTGCTGTGGAAGGTTCATTTGAAATAAAATTAGTGAAAATTGATGATTTTGAAAATCCTTCTGATGATCTGGAAGTTAAAAGTTTTGTAATTAACAGCAATTCTATGGATTCATTGCATGTACAAAATGGGTATGCATCATCAATACAGGCGTTAGAAACAAAATCAAAATTAGCTGTTTTTTCTGATTATAAATTAGGAACTATAAATGACAATTATAAATTTGATTCCCAAAAATGGAAACAGAAAATAAAATGAAAAAATTAAAAGTTGCAACAATATTAGGAACAAGACCTGAAATTATAAGATTAACGGAGTGTATAAAAAAATGTGATCAATATTTTGAGCATATTTTAATACATACAGGGCAGAATTATGATTATGAACTTAATGAAATATTTTTTGAAGATTTAGAACTTCGCAAACCTGATTATTTTCTTAATGTTGCAGGGAGTCACTTGGGTGAAACTATAGGAAATGTTATTTCGAAATCTTTCGAAATCCTTTTCAAGGAAAAACCCGACGCTTTATTAGTATTAGGTGATACAAATAGTGTGTTAAGTACAATAGCAGCAAAAAGGCTCAAAATTCCAATTTTCCACATGGAAGCAGGAAACAGATGTTTTGATCAAAATGTACCAGAAGAAATCAACAGAAAAATTTCTGATCATATTAGTGATATTAATCTTACTTATACCGAAAACAGCAGAAGATATTTATTAAGCGAAGGTTTTCGCAAAGATCATGTATTTGTGACAGGCTCGCCACTAAAAGAAGTTTTAGATAAATATCAGCACAAAATTAACGAAAGTGATGTTGTTGAAAGATTGAATCTAAAAGCCAATGACTACATTGTTGTAAGTGCACATCGTGAAGAAAATATAGATTTAGAAAATCATTTTGAAATTCTTGCCAAATCCATTAACGCTGTTGCAGAAAAATACAAAATGCCGATTATTTTTTCTACTCATCCTCGTACAAAAAACAGGATTGAGAAAAACAATATACAGTTTCATGCATTAGTACAAAATGTTGCGCCTTTAGGATTTTTTGATTATGTAAAGTTGCAAAATGAGTCATTTATTGTACTTTCAGACAGCGGTACAATTAGTGAAGAATCTGCAATGATGGGTTTTCCGGCAGTTAGTATAAGAACTAGTACGGAGAGGCCTGAAGCAATTGATGCAGGTACAATAGTTTTAGGAGGAATTTCAAAAGACCAAATGCTAAATGCTATTGAAGTATCAAAAGGTTTGTTCAATTCACAAATCACTTTGCCATTTGAATATGAAGTGAAGAATACTTCTGATCGTGTAATTAAGGCAATTCAGAGTTATTCTGCAATTGTTGATAAAGTAATTTGGGATAAGAGATGAAAAAAATATTAGTAATAGGAATAAAAGGAATGGCTGGACACGTCATCTACAACTATCTTCATAAAAATGAAAATTATGATGTTTTCGGTATAGCAAGGAATATTGGCGAAAATAAAAAAAAATTTTCTTTAGATGTATCCGATACAGTAAAACTTAAAAAAATTATAACAGATAATCAATTTGATTTCGTTATCAATTGTATTGGTATTCTTAATAAAGATGCAGAAGATCATCCTTCCAAAGCAATTTGGTTCAATAGTTATTTCCCACATTTTTTAGAAGAAATCACTAAAGAATCTGAAACGAAAGTTATACATATCAGCACAGATTGTGTATTTAACGGAAAAAAAGGTCAATATAGAGAAGACGATTTTAAAGACGGAGATGGTTTTTATGCTCAATCTAAGGCTCTGGGTGAAATTAGAAATAATAAAGATATTACCATAAGAACCTCAATTATAGGACCTGAACTTAATAAAAATGGAATCGGATTATTTGATTGGTTTATGAATCAGTCTGGTGAAGTTAATGGTTATACATCAGCATTTTGGAGTGGAGTTACAACATTTGAATTAGCTAAAGCAATTGAGTATGTAATTGAAAATCCTCTAAGCGGTTTAGTTCATCTTACAAATGGTACTGCAATTAATAAATATGATTTGATTACTATTTTTAAAGAGATTTGGAATAAAGATAATATTAAGATAAAACCATACACCGGAAAGGTTGTTGACAAATCTTTAGTAAAATCAGAAGTATTAAATTATAAAGTTCCTTCATATAAAAAAATGTTGGAGGAACAGAAAGAGTGGATGACCGAATATTCAAGCATATATAATTATTGATGAGAATATTAATTATAACCCAATATTTTTGGCCTGAAAATTTCAAGATAAATGATCTTTGTCTAGGTCTTAAAGAAAAAGGTCATTACGTTGAAGTGTTAACCGGGTTGCCTAACTATCCTAAAGGAAAGTTTTTTGAAGGATACTCTTTGTTCAAAAACAATGATGAAACTTGGGAGGGAATAACTATACATAGAAGTAAATTATTTCCAAGAGGAAGCGGTGGATTAAAACTGATGATTAATTACTTCTCATTTGCATTTTTTGCTATTTTAAAATCTAGAGTGATATCCAACAAATTTGATTGTATTTTAGTTTATGAGCCTTCTCCAATTACAGTTGGACTTCCTGCAATAGTTGCAGGTAAAAGATTAAAAATACCTTATTACTTTTGGGTGCAGGATCTATGGCCAGAAAGTCTTACAGCTGCCGGAGGAATTAAGAATCGTTTTGTACTGAAGTTTTTTGAAAGCATAACGAAATTAATTTATAAAAGAGCAGAAAAAGTATTGGTACAATCAAAAGGTTTTAAAAAATATATTATAAATCAAGAGATAGATCCAGATAAAATCATTTTTTATCCAAATTCTACGGAGAATTTTTATCAGCCAGTACCCCCTGAACAGCCTTTTCAGGATAAAATGCCTGATGGATTTTGTATAACATTTGCTGGTAACCTTGGAGAAGCTCAAAGTCTTTTTACGATTCTCAATGCAGCGATTATAGTTAAACAAAAAGCATATCATCAGATCAAATGGGTATTTTTGGGAGATGGGAGACAAAGAGAACAATTAGAAAAATACGTTGAAATAAACAATTTGAAAGATGAGGTTCACTTCTTAGGATCTTATCCTGGAACTGATATGCCAAAATTTTTTGCTTGCAGTGATGCTCTCATATCAACTTTGAAAAAAAATAAAATATTTTCCTTAACTATACCATCAAAAATACAGTCTTATCTAGCATGTGGAAGACCTATATTAGCTTCTTTAGATGGTGAAGGGGCGGATATAATAGAAAATGCACAAGCAGGATATTCTTCACCTGCAGAAGATGAGGTTCTTCTCGCGGAAAATGCAATAAAGCTTTTCAATGATTCGGAAGAAGATAGAATAAAAATGGGGGAAAATGGTTTAGCTTATTTTAATAGAGAATTTGAAAGAAATATGCTATTAGATAAATTAATCAATATTTTAACGCATAGATTATGAAAACAATTATCACAGGTTCATCGGGCTTCGTTGGCAAAAACCTAACCGCATATCTTAATAAACAAGACATTGAGGTACAAGATTTGTCGTTGCGAGCAACCGATTGGAAAAGCCATACCGATAAACATGCAACAGGCATCATTCATTTGGCGGGCAAAGCTCATGATACTGCAAATACCTCATCAGCAGAAGAGTATTTTAAAGTGAACCGCGATTTAACTATTGAGTTGTTTCAGGAGTTTTTAAAATCAGATATCAAAGACTTTTTCTTTTTTAGTTCGGTAAAAGCAACAGCTGATACGGTTTCGGGTGTTTTAAAAGAAGACCATTTAACGGACCCAAAAACACCTTACGGTCAATCAAAATTGCAAGCGGAAGAGTATCTTTTATCCAAGCCAATACCTGAAGGGAAAAGAGTTTTTATCATTCGTCCCTGTATGATTCACGGACCTGGCAATAAAGGGAATTTAAATCTTTTGTACAATGTGGTAAAAAAAGGAATTCCTTATCCATTGGCGGCGTTTGATAACCAGCGTTCTTTTTTGAGTATTGATAATCTGAATTTTCTGATTGCTTCAATGCTTGAAAATAAAGGTGTTGCATCAGGAGTTTATAATTTTGCTGACGACGAAATGCTTTCCACTACTGAATTGGTTCGAGTGATTTCAGTAGTTTCGGGCAAAGAGCCAAAGTTGCTGTCAATTCCAAAAGGAATTATAACTACTATCGCAAAAGTGGGAGATTTAATAAAGTTTCCGCTTAATTCTGAAAGCGTAAAAAAGTTGACAGAAAATTATTGTGTTTCTAATCAAAAAATTAAAAACGCACTAAAGATTGAAAAAATGCCAATTACTGCACAAAAAGGAATTGAAAAAACGATTAAAAGCTTTATAAAATAATGGATTATATTCTTTTAACGATTGTCTTATTTGCTTTAATTTTAATCTATTTTAAAGCAGCCGATAAATACAATATTATCGATAAACCCAACCATCGAAGCGCTCATACCGAAATAACGTTACGTGGCGGCGGTGTCATTTTTTGGTTTGCCTCTTTGCTCTATTTTGTTCCGCATTTTCAGGAAAACTATCTGTTTTTTATCGGGATCACTTTGGTCAGTCTGGTCAGTTTTTGGGATGATATCCAGAGCCTCCCCAATAGAATTCGCCTTTTTACACATTTTTTGGCGATCAGCTTGCTTTTTTACAGCTTGGGAATGTTTGCAATTTTTCCTTGGTGGGGCATTGCCATTACTTATATTATGGCTATCGGAATTATTAACGCTTATAATTTTATGGACGGCATCAACGGAATTACGGGTTTGTATACTTTGGCTGTTATGGGTTCATTATTGTATGTAAATGAATGCATAGCCCTTTTTACAGATTTTGATTTTATCGTTTATCCAATGATTGCCAGCGCTGTTTTTTTATTCTTCAATTATAGAAAAAAAGCCAAATGTTTTGCTGGTGATGTGGGCAGCATATCCATTGCTTTTTGGATTATTTACCTGCTTTTGCAATTGATTATTAAAACTGAATCACTCATTTGGCTACTATTTTTGGGGGTTTATGGTGTAGAAACTGTTACCACAATTATCCATCGAATTTACCTGCGCGAAAATATTTTTGAGGCACACCGCTGGCATTTTTATCAAGTTTTAAGCAACGGACTCAAAATGCAACACCGAATTGTGTCGTTGCTTTATGCCGTGTTGCAAATTCTGGTATCTTGCTTAGTCATTTATGGCTATTTACATCTTGATGCACTACTAACATTTGCAATTGTGCTAGTCCCACTGTTACTTTTATATTCAATGAAGTTTTATTTGCTAAAAAAAATAAATTATTAAATGGGAGCTAGTTTACTTACAGGAGCAGTTTACAGCGATGAACGAGGATCCGTTTCTTTTGTCAATGACTTTAAATTTAATGATATCAGCCGATTTTATATCATCGAAAATTCGGAAACGCATCCTGTACGTGCTTGGCAGGGGCACAAATTAGATTGCAAGAATTTTTATTGCATTGCTGGATCTTTTCAGGTTTCTTACGTAAGAGTTGATGATTGGGAAAATCCTTCCGCTTCTTTAAAAGTGGATCGAGTTGTTTTAACGGCTTCAAAAAGTGCAGTTCTCAGCATTCCTGCCGGATATGCCAATGCCATAAAAGCTTTAGAGCCCGGCTCGAGATTGATGTCTTTTTCGACATTGCCTTTGGATCAAGTAAAAGAAGATGATGTTCGATTTGATAAAAGCAAATGGAACTTTGATGAATAACGAGCGCATTCATTTGTCTTTGGCTCATATGAGCGGACAAGAAGCCAAATACATCGATCTGGCTTTTTCAGAAAACTGGATTACATCCGTGGGGCCCAATGTTGATGGATTTGAAAATGATATAAAAAAATATCTTGAAAGTGATTCTTTTCCAGTAGCTTTAAATTCGGGGACATCTGCACTTCACTTGGGACTGATTCTATTAGATATAAAAAAAGGCGATACTGTTATTTGCCAGAGCTTAACATTTGTGGCTTCAGCAAACCCCATACTTTATCAAGGCGCCACCCCCATTTTTATTGATAGCGAGCCAGAAACTTGGAATATGTGTCCAAAAGCTTTAGAGGAAGCTGTTTTAGATTTGATTCAAAAAGGCAAAAAGCCAAAAGCAATTGTGACTGTCCATCTTTATGGAATGCCTTGTAAAATAGACGAAATAAATGCCGTTGCTTTAAAATATGGAATTCCGGTTCTTGAAGACAGTGCGGAGGCACTTGGGAGCAAATATAAAAATCAAAAATGTGGCACCTTTGGAGCGCTTTCTGTAATTTCTTTCAACGGCAACAAGATCATCACCACATCAGGTGGCGGCGCCCTTGTAGCCAAATCTAAGGAAATCAAAGACAAAGCGGTTTTTCTTTCCACCCAGGCGCGCGATACTGCACCGCATTATCAACATAGCGAAGTGGGGTATAATTACCGCATGAGCAATATTTGCGCCGGTATTGGAAGAGGGCAGATGGAGGTCTTGGACGCCCATGTTGCCTTGAGAAGAGAAATGCATGCTTTTTATGCCCATTATTTTGAAAAGATAGAAGGGGTAACGATTTTGACAGAACCCAATGACGCCTATTTTTCCAACCATTGGCTGTCTGCCGTAACCGTCGATCCTTCTAAAACAGGAGGAAAAACCAGAGAAGGCCTGCGTCTTGCTTTGGAAGCTGCCAATATAGAAAGCCGTCCGCTGTGGAAACCCATGCACCTGCAGCCTGTTTTTGAGAACAGTCCTTACTATGGAGGCGCTGTTGCCGAGGGCTTATTTGAAAACGGCCTGTGCCTGCCTTCCGGCTCCAACCTCAGCACTGCTGACCGAGACCGTATTTCTGGGGTGCTGGATGCTTTTTTTTCAAGCCGCGCCTAACGGCCTTACTTTTTAAATTCCACCATTACTTCTACCAAAAGCAAATCCCTAATTCGCAAGCGTTAGGGATTTTTTTATGTCGATTTTAAGGAGCGACCGGTGCTTTTCCGCCCCGACGCTTCGCAGGGCCTCTGCCGGCGGCTGTTGCCTGCAAAAAAAATCGTATGCCGCCCCGCCGCCCCGTACTGTGCTTTTGCGGCCTGCTTACTTTAGGCCAGCAGTTGCGGTTTTGCCAAAATCATCCACTTTTCCACTTGCTACCCATTCCTAAAACCGGCTGCAAGGCGCCCACATCCCAGCTGCTATTCTAAAGGATGC
Source organism: Flavobacterium macacae (assembly GCF_003865365.1). Taxonomy (GTDB): domain Bacteria; phylum Bacteroidota; class Bacteroidia; order Flavobacteriales; family Flavobacteriaceae; genus Flavobacterium; species Flavobacterium macacae. The sequence goes on from NZ_RQVR01000024.1 coordinate 24,790, forward strand.
GTTTTTTTCAGCTCGCTGCAAAAAAAAGCAGGCGACATTCCATACCGCTCCTTGAATGCTTTTGTAAAACTCTGGGTCGATCCAAATCCGGCGGCCTGGCCGAGGCCTTCGTGTGTGTATTTCCTGAATTTTTTATCGGAGTGCAGCATTTCCACGATGTAGTCCAGTTTCAGGGCGTAAATATATTCAATCGATTTTTTACCCCTGTATTTCAAGATAATCATCGCTACATATTTGCTGTTGGCCTTGAAAATTTTTGACATGCCCCCGAGGTTCATGCCTTTTTCTAAAAATTTTTTTGTTTCCTCGAATTTTCTGAGGTGCTCCAGCACCGCCTGCACCATTTCATCACTGATTTCATGACCCTGTTCTTCCTGGTGCCTGATCACAGCGGGAGCCATCGCTGCCTCCGCGCGCTTTTCTATCATTTCCTTAAATTTTTGCCTGTATTTTTGTTGTACCCTATAGTGCCTGGCCGCCAAATAAAGTGCGAGCAGCAGCAACAAGCCAATTGCGGCACACTGCACCTCATATCTCAATGCCATAGCGCGCCTGACCTCTTCCGTACCTGCCAGGAGCATCGGGGTATCGTACTGCTTGAATATTTTTCCGGAAAGGTAGCGGTACTCGTGATTCAGAACGCTGTCTACCTGCAGCAGCCTTTCCATGGCTGCAAGATAGCGCTGCGGCTCTCCTTTTTCTTTATAATAGCCGATTAACTTTTCATGTGCCATCCTCAGGTCTGGCCGGGTATACCCGTGCTTTGAAAAGGCATCATCGACCTTGCGAAAATACGCCATGCTTTCTTCTGTTTTTCCCTCCTTAAATTTGCCCATTCCGAGGTAAAAGCAGGCGACCGTCTCGTTTGCGAAATCCTTATTTTCCTGCAAAAAAGGTAGTGCAGCCGCCATTTTTTTTTCTGACGCACTGTAGTCGCCCCTGTCGAAAGCATTGATTCCTTCAGAGAGCGTAAAATAGGGCGCCATCTCGTCAATTTCAAATTCCATTCCCAGCTGGAGACCCAGCCGATTCATCTCCGACGAGCGTGCACTATTTCCGACTCGCGCATAGCATAAGCCAATGGAATGCATTGAATTAAGGTACGCCCGATCGTTTTCGTTCTCAAAGTATTTCATGCACTGTTCCAGCAGGGCAATGGCCTCCTCATACAATCCGAGGTAGTATTTGACCTGCGCCAGCGCATATTTTAATTTGTGCACTGCATACGCATCTCCCGACCTTGCGATGTATCGGTCTGCAAGAAGGTAATTGTCCAGCGCCTTCTGATGCTGCTTCTTTTCATAATGGACTATGCCCTTTTTCATATAGGCATTCCCAATAAGCCTTTCATCGCCCGAACGGCGGGAAGCCTCCAAGAGACTGTCCGCATAAAAGGGAAGCTTCTGCCTGCTGTCCTGCGTCATAACCATGCTATAGGCTGCGGCCACTTGATTCCAATTGTTTTCCTGCCGTGCTTTTGCCAGCCATGCCTTTCGATAGGCCTGCAAAATAACAGTGTCGCCTTTGGCAGACCTGACCGCTGCTGCAAAGTATGCATAGTTTTTGCCATCCAAGCTGTCTTGTGTTTTTTTCTGGGCAACCTGTGCAAAAGAGCCCATTCCTGCCATCAACAGCAGCGCTAGTACTATTTTTTTCATGTTTTTTCTATCTGGAGGATCCGCTGCCTTCGACTCTTTCGTGAACCACAGCTATCGTTGTCGCTAAAGTATCTAAAAGTATCAAAAAATCAAAAAGATGCGTTGTAAATATCGGCCCCAGCGTGCCACCGCTGCCTGCTTACCCCTAAAAAATCAGCCCCATTTTGTACTTATCAATTCGCGAATCCATACTATTGAATTCGGGAATTGATAAGCCTACCATTTGCGCCGTCTTAGGCTGTCTTTTAGCTTTGCCCATGAATTCAAACCCGAAAAGCTGTCTGTGCAGCCTTTCGCCACTGTTCCTCATCCCGGGAGAATGAACTGATTTTAATCTGTAATTCTTAAAAATGAACTCATGAAAAATTTCTATTGCTGCCTAGCACTGCTGGGCGTGCTGCTTTCCTGCACCACCGATGAAACCTTTGTCGCTACCACTGCCCAGCCCGTGCCTGATGTGTGGGGTTTTAATTCGTACCGTACCCGCACTACTGATACCCTTCCGGCGAACGAAGCGAATCCTTATGACCTTGCCGGCGCGCTGCACCTGAGGCTGCTGTCTGATTATGCGGCCACTTGGGAAAAACCCAGCGACCTTGCGGCGCTGCAGCTTCTTATTGCTGCTATTGCCAACGACCATCCAGACTACCAATCGGTTGCGCCGGCCGTTCCTGTGCCGATTTCGAGCCTCTGGCTGTCTGAACTAGCAGCGGGGGAGTATCTTTTTCTTTCGGATGTCCTGATGGCGCCCACGATGAGCCCCCTTGGAAAAACACAGCTGGACCATTTCGCCCATGCGCTGCTGGAACAGTATGAAGCTGAAGCCGCCTATCCTGTACTGCACACCTCTATCGTGCTTTATGAATCGGAGGTACTCCGGGACAGCACTCTGACTGCTGCAGATAAGCGCATCCTGCTCACGACCAGCTCCATTGCCCGATTCTCTGCGTATGCGGCCCGCAAGCGTCCCAAAAAGAATACCGATCCCGACTGGGATCTTCTGATTGCCAACCTAGCGGGCGCAGGAGAAGGGGCTTCTCATGATACCGGCACCGCAGCCGTGATGGCCCTTGCCGCTGGCATCGCTGCCAACGAAGGCATTCTTGAATAGCGCCAGGGGACTGGGCAATGGTGCAAGACGTGCCCGCTTACGGTTCCTGCGGCTGTAACGGAATTATTTTAAGCCTGCTAAAAAGCAAGGCCGCCCTATCTGGGCGGCCTTTTTAATTTTCGTCTGCTGCGTCCATGCGCCTGATGAGGGTTTCCCTGAGCGCATTTATAAACTTTGTCCTGTCGGATTTCCGTTCCCGGATTTCCAAAAATGTCTTGTGGAACTGGCCGAGTTCTATTCCGAAAGCACCCGAAAAATGGGCCGCTACGGCGGCAAGTTCTGAATTTCCCCCGTTAAAAATTTGCTGTGCATGCAGTGCATAGACCAATTCTACCAGTGCTACCTTGGAACCCGTCCATTTTAAAGGCTTCCCCTCATTTTCTACTCTCAGTGCCGGATGGTCGCTCTGGTGTTTCCGCATTTCATTTTCCAAGAATGCCTGTAGCCGTTCGCTTGCCATCATTTTAGCCAGCGTATAATCGTGGGATGTGGCGAACCGCCTGTCCGCTTGAAAAAAACAGCTGTCCATTATGATTCCCTGGCGCCCCTTGTCCCTCAGGAAATAAAGTTCGTCAAGATAGGTGCTCCCCTTGCGCCAATAGGTGCAGAAATCTCTATTTGACTGAAAAAAGACCTTGAGTTTATCCAGTTCCGCGGCATAGTACCTTCGGAGTGCCTTTTGCGAACCGAATGGGCGGGCGGCCTCCAGGTTATGCACCTCATTGTAATAGATCAGCCGGCTTGCCAGCCTCGGCTTGAGCTGCTTGAAAAATTCAATTTCGCGGGTGGGGTCTTTAAATTTATAGCCCACTGCAAATTCCTTCAGCCTGTCTAGGGCCGGCATCAGTATGCCCATTGCCTTGCCGGAATGCTCGAGCGCCGAGGCTTCTTCAAGATGGATCATTTTAAGCTGGGCATCCGTTTCTTCTAGGAGCTGTGTTGCAAAGGTTTTCATAGTACGTCGCTTTACGATTTCGGGTTTTTGCCTGAACCCTTGTTGCAAATCTAAACGGGCAGGTCTTTTCCTGCAACTCTTATATTGATGAATTCCCGAATTGAATAGTAAAATTCCTGAATTGAATAGTATCTTGTCCTGGAAATAGCTTTACAACAAGCTACTTTTAAATGACAAAAAAAGTTAAACAAAAATCAGTTTCCAGTCCTCTTCGTATAGATTCCTACAAGCCCGTTAAGAATCACAGGTGATCAAAATACTTGGTGAAATAGATCAGGGATTGCTCAACAAGTTCTGGGGCATGCCAAAAGTATGGACTCAAGAGTACTACTTTGCGTCTTTGGATCACATAGCTATCCGTTCGTACATTAGAAGGAAAAATATCCAATACCTTTTATACTGAAATGGATGAAAATAGACAGAACAGCCCGCTACAGCACTGGATCCATGAACTTTCTCGATCTTTGGACTATGCCACGCTAAAAATTACAGGTTTTGAAACGATGATCAAAGTGGCGGAAGAAGACGTGAAAATCAAAATTGTAAAAAGCCTGGTACCAATAATAAATAAATTATCAATACGTTCTTTACGGAAACCCTAAACATAGGAAAATATTGAAAAATAATTTATGGTGTAGATTGTAATTCGCTACAGTAACTTCGTCAAAAAAAAGAGGCGCAAGAGCCTTTTGAAATTCTTCTTGCTCCTGTATCGTAAACCCCATAGGGATGGATGTAGTGGTTCCGTTCAACACGAGTTTCATTGTTGGCTTTGCAAGCCCAACGAACTCTAGCTGTTGGGCGTAGGTCTTGTTACTTCCATTTGTTTACGTGTTCTACTTTGTCATCAAACTGTGCTGCTAATGATTTCACTCTTGACTTCAAAAGTATTTTTCTGCCGTCAAGTGTCCTTGTAAAAATCAAGTCGCAAGAACCAACAAGCCTTTCCCATTGGTTTTTGAAATATTCCGCTAAGTTCTTGTTTCGTCCGAGTATTTCAGGAACAGAATGATAGTCTTTTTGCTTTACGAATAGTATCAACTTATTCTTTCTTATAATTACATATCTGGGATTGTCAATTGGTGCAATTACTTCTTGAAGTGCATTTATAAAAGTTGATTTGTCGAAAGTCGTCCCACCTTCTAAATGACAGAAAACCGCACCCCAATTGTCAACCGAAGTTTCCACTTTTAATTTTGAATAGTCTGTTTTTATTGCTCCTGCCTTAATCAACGAGTTTAAAAGTGCGTCCCCAATTTGTTGAATGTCCTTTGAAATGTCGCGGTATTTGAAATATAATCTTAATGTCTTAAAAGTCAGCCTACCAAAAATGACCATTCCTATAGCTCCGAAAATTGCAAGGAAAACATATAAGTCTTGAGTAGTTTTAATATTTCTTGTCGCTCTACCAAGACCTTGTAAACTTTCTAGACCAAAACCAACTAATCCCGAACCTAAAGTCGCTAAAAGGTTGCGAATAGTCTTGTTTAAATACATTGACTTAACCGCTTTGTATTCCTTTTCTTCAGGGAATGGGATTTTGATTTCTTCTACAAGCGTAACGCCTGTTTCAAGTGCCGTTTTCCATCTTTGTTTCAAACTTTCTCTGTCGCCTGCATAAGAAAACATTTCAACATTCTTTTTCTCCGCTTCTTCTTTATGATGTATGTTTTCTGATAAGTTTAAACGCTCAATTCCATTTTCAATTCCGGGTTCTTCTTTGAATGAAACACCTACGAAACTCCTAAAACGTCTTTTAAGTAAGTCAAAATCGTCTCCCCCCGACGGTGAAGTTGGGTCAATACAGACCAAATGCCAAATGTTTCCTGTCTTGTTGCCATTTCCGTTTTGTATTCTAATAGCTCTACCACGCATTTGATTGGAAAGTACAAAAGAACCTACAAAACTTGCCAAGATTAAAGAATTGATTGCTGGAGCGTCCCAACCTTCTCCAAGTAAAGATTTTGTTCCTATTAAAATTTCTATTTCTCCCCGCTGAAAAATTTGTGTTGCAATGTGAACTATATCGTGTTTGAGTTGCTCAGTTTGGCTGATTAAAATGTAATCATTGTCAAAAGGAACGGGACTTGAATTGATTTGAGTTATACCATATTTTACTGCTTTTGCTTTAAATGCTGCATAAGCACTTATAGGAAGAATAATCATTGAACCTGTAAGAACTGCAATTCTTTTATTGTCCTTGTTTTCTCTTCTTAATTTTTCAAAAATTGGAATGATGCCAATTTTATTCAGTTCGAGATTATTTTCAGATGCGTTGATGTAAAATTCTTTGCGGATAAAGTCGGAAAGAATTACCAACCGTAAGTCTTTGCCTAATTGTTTGTATTCAAAATCTACAATCTCTTTGATGCCATTAATTTTGCTGATACTTGAAGTTAAAAACCCTGTTACTCGTTTATTGTGCGAAAAGTTGATTTGTCGTCTTTCAATTGCTCCGTATCTTCTTAGTCTATTTTCAAGTGTTTTTTGATGTTCTTCAAATGCTTTAAAATTTTCCTTTTCTCTGTAGAGATAAAAATCTAAAAGTGTTTCAATCCATTCGTAATCGAGTTTGGGGATTTCAAACTTCTTATCTCCAATAACTTCAAGATGTGTTTCGGGAATTACTTTATCGTTAGCTTTTAGAAAAATCAAACAAGCTGAATAATAAGAGAGGTTGCTATAAATCCAATCTAACTGTTCTGTCGGGTTTTGCCAAATGGGATGTTGTTCTATTGCCTGAATGATTGTTTCATCCTTTTTAATTTCTTGAAAAAGCTTTTCAATATTTTGCCTGAAATCAACAATGCTCTGATTTTCTTTCTCTGTCGGGCGTGTGAAATAAACGTAATCTTGGTGAGGGCATAAATCACCTTCAATTACCAATTCAGGAACTGAAATTTCTGTATCAACAGGTCCGTTTAAGTCAATATATCGTTGCCATTCTGTGGCTGTAACATCATAAGGCGGTGTGGCTGTCAAGCCCACAATAATCGGATCTAATTTTTCTTTAACTTTTGTTAGCGTTTGCCACCATTCATTTTTTAAATGGTGTGCTTCGTCAACCACAATGGTCTTTATTTGTTGTGCTTTTAATCCGCTTACAATGTTGTCAAGATTGGGATTTGTGGCTCTGCCATTTCCGTTTGTTTCTGGTGTTTCTTCTTCTTCTTCGATGTCAATTACTTCGTCGTCAATTCTCCAATTGTTACAAGCAGCGTGAAGACCTTGATAAGTTACAACGGTCATAAATTTTGGATTGCGAATGTCTCTCGAAATCCAATCAGGTGTCAAGTTGGTTTGAAGGAACAGTTCGCAAAAACGTTGTATCCATTGGTTACGAATTGCAATTGTCGGTGCAAGAATTAAAGTCGGTTTGTTAAGTCGAACAGCAACTTCAAGTCCCAAAACTGTCTTACCCGAACCTGGGGGAGCAATTACGTGTAAATGTCCGTCAGTTAAGTGGTCTTGTAAGTCGTCAAGCACTCGCTGTTGGTATTTTCTCCAACCGTATTTAAATTTTATCTCTTTAGGATATCCTGTCAATGTATCGGTGTCTTTTTAAACTCACGCCCAACTAGTGTGATATGTCTGCCAAAATTAGAGATATACACGTAATTTTGGTTGTATGCCCACTACTGGGTAGCGATATTTTACCACAATAATAAACAAATTATTAATAGGTCTTTTATTGAAATCCGTAAACGTAGGAAAATAGTGAAAATAATTTAAGGTGGAGGTTGTAATTCGCTACAGTAACTTCTTCAAAAAAAGAGGCACAATAGCTTGTTGAAGTTTTTACAACTCATTTATCGTAAACCCCATAAGGGAGGGATGTAGCGCGGTTCCGTTCCACAAGAGTTTCATTGTTCGTGCTACGCACGTAGGTTCTCAGTTGTTGGCAGTAGTCGCTTTATATAATGCTACTTAAATACTCTTCAGCTGTCATAATTGGAATTGTAGCGTGCTTAAAGTCTTTTCCGTTTCTGGTTATAATCATTGAGCAGTTCGATTGTAAAGCAGTAAAATATTGAACAGCATCTTCAAAATCTTTGAAATTCGAATTCAACGCTTTGTCAATTGTTTCCCCATTAACCTCACAAACCTCACAGATTATTTTAAACTTTCGCAGTTTATTCAGAACAGATTCGGAACTTTCATATTTATTCAAAACATAATCTACTGTCGTGAATGAAAGAGGTGAGACAATTATAGCAAGTTTTTTTTGATCTGCCAAAGTAGCAACTTTAGCAATATAATCAAAAAAAGGAACTCTTTCTCCCAACAAATCTAATATAACGTTAGTATCTAAAAAAATTCTGTTCATTTGTATTTTTGTTCTAAGTAATCAGCACGATCTTTTTTATAATCATAATCAGCTGGAATTTTAATTCCTGAAGAAAGACTTTTTACAAACGGCGAAATTTGTATGTCATTATTTGTTTTATCTGAAGTCAAAGAATTAAGATAGTTTTCTATAATTCGAGATAAGCTTAATTTTTTTTCAGACGCATACTGTTTCGCTTTTTCAATTATCTCTTGGTCAAGCTTTAATGTGAGTTTAGTATTCATAACGTAAAATATTTATACGTACAAATATATAAATTTAGGACGTAATACGCGTGAATTTCGATTTTTTTTTGCGATTACTGCCCACCGCTCGGCGAAGCCTATCGGTCCTGGGGAAAAATTGTCGCGAAGGGTGATTTTTCCCAACTTATAAATATACGAAACAAACTTTCGCCAATCTACCCAAATATAGCGGTATATACGAAACTTTACCGCGGATTATTTCAACGAATATAACTAAAAAATCTATTCCAAATCATTTGTTTTTCTTACATTTTAATTATAAAAAAAAACGCATCCATCAAGGTTGCGTTTTTAGAAATGATGTAGGTTACAAGCAATAGGCTCGAGAAGTGGGGTTTAGTTGCCTCTGTAAGTAGAGTATCCGTATGCCGAAAGTGTGATCGGAACGTGATAGTGATTTGCGTCTTTTATTTGAAATACCACTTCAATAAAAGGGTAAAAACTATCGGTGTTGTTTTTTTTAAAATACTCGCTGGTATAATAAGTCAGCTTGTAAATGCCTAGGTTGGGTTTTTCTGAAGGTAGAAAATCTGTAATTCGGCCGTTATCGTCTGTGATTTTTTCATCCACAAAGGACCAGGTTTTTTTCTGCTCATTGTACTTTTCTAATTTGATGCTCACGCCAGCAGCAGGCATT
>NZ_RQVR01000025.1 GCF_003865365.1 Flavobacterium macacae
TTTTTCTATCATATAAATCCATAATAGCTGTCAGGTATACAAACCCCTCTTTAGTTTGGATATTACATATATCCAAACTAAAGAATAATACTGCTATGCGTAAGTTGATATTGGAATTTTTATCTTTGCATAATCCCAAAAAATCCTGTTAACTTTGATACGGATCTAATATAAAATGTTCGATATGAATAAATTAATTATTGTTTGAAAAATATGTTTCTTCCGAATATTGTGATCATATTGCGCAGAGTTAAGAGCCTCTTCTTACAAAAAAACAGTTCGTTTTGCTTTGAGAAAAGTCAGTTCCCGAATGGCAACTTTCAGCAATGTCGATGTGGTAACCTTAACTTAATCTTTCTCCTGCGTTTTTCCTTATGTTTAAGGGCTGGTGAAGTCTGGAAATCAAGGTAAGCACTGTCTTCATACCTGTTTGCCTCATTCTCGTTCCGAATTGCCGTGAATTTCGAGATCCTGGATGTGTCCCCAAATTGAGAACGTACTCTAGAATCTTTCTTCCACTTATGATCAGCTTCTTTCTAGCACGCTTCTTTGTACAATTATTTCAATTCGCACGCAAAACTGATCATCACTTTCCTGCGCGCAGGTCCGCAACGTCCCTGCGTATTTCAACAAGCATCTCCCTTATGCTTTCCGGCGCAAGTTCTGAAATGTCAATTTCTTCGGTAGCGATGCTTCCCGCATATTCCCATACCTGCAGGAGGTCTGAAGCCCGCACCTCAAACGGGGCATAAAAAGCATTATCCGATTCCAGCACCAATACGGCAGCCTCCCTGCGTCCCAGCCTCTTGTAGGCCATTCCGTCTGCGGTGATTACGATATAGCTCCTGCCCGCCTTCATCTCCTCCAGCCTTTCCATATATTTCCCAACGATGTAGGAACTGTCCCGGTGCGGTGGCATCGAATCGCCGTCGATAGCAAATAGCCGGAACTTCCCGCTCCCCAGAAATGGCAGGGACACGTGCTGCAGGGACTCGATATATTCGGGATCGCTGTAGCCGGCCAGGTAGCTTGCCTTGGCCCTGTGCGGGATGATCTCGATGGCATGCTCCCCGCGGGCGTCAACTGCAACCGGCAAAAGTATATGGTTGTCCTCCAGGCGGATCAGCCCGTCCATGTCCACCTTGCGGATGTCCACGGTCAGCAGCAGGTCGGTACTCACGTGGTAGTAGCGGGAAAGCCGCACCAGAATTTCCAGCGGCGGCTGGGACTTGCCTTCCTCGTACTTGGCCAGCCTGTCGCGCGATATGGCGAGGCTTTCCGCTACTTTTGACTGCGAGAGTTCTTTTTTCAAGCGCAGGTGCCTGATATTGTCAGAGAATAAAGACATGTTCGTTTTGGGATTATTTATCCCAGCAAATATACAAAACTTTGGGAATATCTGTCCTAATTTTGCCGTGTATAAAATGAGAAAGATATGGAAAGAGCGATCGTACACATGGACCTGGATACCTTTTTTGTATCCTGCGAGAGGTTGGGAAACGCCCAGCTGGAGGGCATTCCGCTGATCATCGGCGGGGGCGACCGCGGGGTGGTCGCCTCCTGCTCCTACGAGGCGCGAAGATTCGGGGTGCGCTCGGCCATGCCCATCAGGATGGCCCTTGCGATGTGCCCCCAGGCGCGGGTCATCAAGGGCGACATGGAACTGTATTCCAAGATGTCCAGTCTGGTGACCGAGGTCATCGAGGAGCGCTCCCCGCTGACCGAAAAGGCCAGCATCGACGAGTTCTACCTCGATATTACCGGCATTGACCGCTTCCACGGGGCCTACAAATGGACCGCCGAGCTGGCCGAGGCGGTCACCAGGGAAACCGGGCTTCCCATCAGCTTTGCCCTTTCCGTGAACAAGACCGTATCGAAAATCGGGACGGGAGAATCCAAGCCGACAGGACGCCTGGAAATCCCGACCGATAACGTGCGCCCTTTCCTGAACCCGCTTTCCATTAAAAAAATCCCCATGGTCGGCGACGCCACCTTCGCCCTGCTCTCCCGCATCGGCATACGGACCATACAGACCCTCTCGGAGATGCCCGCCCCGGTGCTCCAGCAGATGGTCGGCAAGAACGGCATCGAGATCTGGAAGAAGGCCAACGGCATCGACACTAGCCCGGTGGAGCCCTATACCGAGCGCAAGTCCATCTCCACCGAGCACACCTTCGGCCAGGACACCATCGACATCCCGATGCTCAGGGCCCTGCTCTCCGGCATGGTCGAGAAGCTCGCCTACCAGCTTCGCTCCGAGCAGTGGCTGGCCTCGACGGTGACGGTCAAGATCCGCTACAGCAACTTCGATACCGAGACCAAGCAGTGCCGGATCCCCTACACCTCCTGCGACCATGCGCTGGCAAGGCACGTGAAGGAACTGTTCGAGAAGCTCTACCAGCGAAGGATGCGCCTGCGCCTGGTCGGCCTGCGCTTCAGCGGGCTGGTGCGCGGTACCTACCAGATCAACCTGTTCGAGGATACCGAGGAGATGCTCTCGCTCTACCAGGCCATGGACCGGATCAAGAACCGCTTCGGCCCCGACGCAGTGGCCCGGTGCGCCGGTGCCCAGCTGAAGACAAGACCTTAAAACAATACAATAAAAAATATAAGCAAGACAAAAGATGCTGCTCAACTGCCATTCCTTCCATTCCCTTCGCTACGGCACCATCCCGCTCGCAGAACTCGTAACGCTCGGGGCCCGGCAAAAAATTCCAGCCCTGGCGCTGACCGACATCAACACCGTGACGGGCATCTACGACTTCACCAAGGGATGCCTTGAAAACGGCATCAAGCCTCTGGTGGGCATCGACTTCCGCAACGCCGGAAGGCAGCTCTATATCGGACTGGCAAGAAACCAGCAGGGCATCGGCGAGATGTGCCGCTTCGTGACCAGGCACAATTTCGAAGGCACCGACAAGCCGGAACGCGCCCCTGAATTTCAAAACGTTGCCGTCATCTATCCCATTGAAAATGTGCCTGCGACACTGAATAAAAACGAGTATATCGGGGTGCGCCCCGAAGAGCTGACGCGCCTGGTAAAGCAGGAATGGAAAGGCCGCGTCAAGGACATGGTCGTGCTGCAGCCCGTCAGCTTCCGCACCAAAAAGGAATACAACCTGCACCGCATCCTTCGGGCCGTGGACAACAACATCCTGCTCTCCAAGCTGGATGAGGCCGACTGCTGCCGCAAGACCGACACCATGCCCGATCTCAACCACCTTGCAAACGCCTACGCCGACTATCCGCAAATCCTGGAGAACACCCAGATCCTTGTCGGGGACTGCAACTTCGAGTTCGCCTTCGATACGCCCCGCAACAAGAAATACTATACCGACAGCCGGGAATCCGATATCGCCCTGCTGACCAGGCTCGCGGAGCAGGGCCTCACTGCCAAGTACGGCAGGGATAACAAGGAAGCTCAGGCACGCGTCAAAAAAGAGCTCAAGGTCATCGATGAGCTGGGGTTCAGCGGCTACTTCCTGATTACCTGGGACATCGTCCGCTACAGCAACAGCATGGGCTTCATGCACGTGGGAAGAGGCTCGGGCGCCAATAGCATCGTGAGCTACTGCCTGGGCATCACCGCCATCTGCCCCATCGAGCTGGACCTCTATTTCGAGCGCTTCCTGAACTCGAGCCGCAAGAGCCCGCCCGACTTCGACATCGACTGGAGCTGGAAGGAGCGCGACACCATACTGGAGTACATCTTCAGCCGCTTCGGGCGGGAGCACGTCGCCTTCTGTGGTACCAATGTGGAGTTCAAGTACCGCTCGATCTTCCGCGAGGTCGGCAAGGTATTTGGCCTGCCCAAGTCCGAGCTGGATGTCCTTGCCCTGAACCCGATGCAGGCGCACGATGCCAATTCCATCGTAAAACTGGTGCAGGAATACGGCATGATGCTCGAGAAGTACCCCAACCAGCGCAGCATGCACTCCTGCGGGATCATCATCTCCGAGGAGCCCATCACCAATTTCACGGCCCTGGAAATGCCCCCGAAAGGCTTTCCCATCGTGCAGTTCGACATGCACGTCGCCGAGGACATCGGCTTCGAGAAGTTCGACATATTGAGCCAGCGGGGCATCGGGACGATAGACGATACCGTGAAGCTGATCGAAAAAAACAGGGGCGTAAAGGTAGACATCCGCGACATTTCGCTTTCCAAGAACGAGGCGGCATGCAACGCCTACCTGAGCCGCGGGCAGACCATCGGGTGCTTCTACATCGAGAGCCCCGCCATGCGCGGGCTCTTGCGCCGCCTGCAGTGCAGCGACTACGTGACCCTGGTAGCCGCCTCCTCCATCATCCGCCCTGGCGTGGCGCAGTCCGGCATGATGAAGGAATACATTTTCCGCCACAACTATCCCGATAAGTTCGAATATTTTCACGAGGTATTTAAGGAACAGCTCGGGGAGACCTACGGCATCATGGTCTACCAGGAAGACGTGATCAAGATCGCCCAGCACTATGGAGGCCTCGAGCCTGCCTACGGCGACATCCTGCGCCGGGCCATCAGCGGCAAGGGTCGCTCGCTCAAGGAACTCCAGACCGTAAGGGACCGCTACTTCGAGTGTTGCGAGCAGAAGGGCCATCCCCGCCAGCTTAGCGAGGAGGTCTACCGCCAGATAGAATCCTTTGCGGGCTACTCCTTCTGCAAGGCACACTCGGCCTCTTACGCGGTGGAGAGCTACCAGAGCCTCTACCTGAAGGTGTACCACCCGATCGAGTTCATGACCGCGGCCATCAACAACGACGGGGGCTTCTACCGTACGGAAGTCTACGTGCATGAGGCCAGGATGTCGGGTGCCAATATCCACTGCCCCTGCGCGAACCGCAGCGGGTACGAGACCACGGTCTACGGAACCGACATCTACCTAGGCTTCAAGCAGCTCAAGAGCCTGGATGCCAAGACGGCATTTGCCATAGAAACCGAAAGGGAAAAAAACGGGGATTTCCAGAGCCTCGAGGATTTCACCAACAGGATCCCGATCGGCATCGAGGGCCTCCAGCTACTGATCTTCATCGGCGCCTTCCGCTTCACGGGCAAGACCAAAAACCAGCTATTGGTCACCGCACGGCTGCTGCTGGCCAGTTTCAGGCCCGAGAACCGGGAGATGCTCCTCATCCGCGAGCCGGCCGTCGAGTACGAGCTGCCCAAGCTCGAGCGCTCGGAATTCGAGGACGCCTTCGACGAGATCGAGCTGCTTTCCTTTCCAGTCTCGAAAACACCGTTCGACCTCTTGCAGACCCGCTACCGCGGGGACGTGATGGCCACGGACCTGCTGTCCCACCACAAAAAAACGGTCAGGATGCTCGCGTACCTGATCTCCAGAAAGCACGTGCCCACCAAAATGGGTGCCATGTTTTTCGGCACCTGGGTGGACCACGAGGGGAATTATTTCGACACGGCGCATTTTGCGGACTGCGTCACCAAGTACCCCTTCCAGGGCGGCGGTTGCTACCTGCTGCTCGGCACGGTCGAAGTGGACTACCATTTCCCGACCGTAACAATAAGCAAGATGGCCAAGATGCCTTTCATCGCGGATCCGAGGTACAGCAATTCCAATGACAGGCAGTTCACCGCGCACCAGAACATACAGGAAGACGTCAGCATGACCCAGAGAAAGCCCTACCCGCAGGAACACGAGATCAACCTGCCCCGCTACAAGATGAAGCCCCGAGAGTAACAGAAAGAAGATTAAAAAAAACAAAGATTAAAAAGATGAAAGCAGCAGAATATGCCATCGTCGATATCGAGACGACAGGAGGCAATGCCAGGGGAAGCCGCATTACGGAAATCGCGATCGTCATCCACGACGGAAAAAACATCCTAGACCGCTGGGAGACCCTGGTCAATCCCGAGCAGGACATTCCCGCCCCGATTTTTGCGCTGACCGGCATCGACAACGCCCTGGTAAAAAACGCCCCGACCTTCGAGAAGGTTGCCGATACAGTACACGAAATGCTGGAGGGACGCGTCTTCGTGGCGCACAACGTCAATTTCGACTTCTCCTTCGTGCGCCACCAGCTGGCCCAGGAAGGCTACCAATGGGCGCCGAGGAAGCTCTGCACGGTGCGCGCGGCGCGCAAGATCCGCCCGGGGCTTCCCTCCTACAGCCTGGGCAACCTGTGCCGCTCGCTGGACATCCCGCTGGAAAACCGCCACCGTGCGGGAGGCGACGCCGATGCCACCGCTATCCTTTTCTCCAAGTTACTAGAATGGGACACCGAAGGCGAAATCGGAAAAATGGTAAAAAAAACCGCCCAGGACCAGCGCCTGCCCCCTAACCTCCCTCGGGAAGACTTTGAGCGCCTTCCCTCAACGCCCGGCGTGTATTATTTTTACAGCCAGGAAAAGAAAGTCATCTACGTCGGCAAGGCTGTCAATATCAGAAAGCGGGTCGCCTCCCACTTCAGCGGGAACAGCATTTCCTCCCAGCGCCAGAACTTCTTGAAGGACATCCACGGCATATCCTTCGAGGTATGCGCCAACGAGCTGATGGCACTCCTGTTGGAATGCTCCGAGATCCAGAAGCTCTGGCCCAAATACAACCGGGCGCTCAAGCGCTCCGAGCCCAAGTTCGGCCTCTACAGCTATGAGGCCAGAAACGGCTTCAAGTACCTTGCGGTAGGAAAGCTTCCCAAATTCCAGTCCTGCGTGCAGGCCTACGACAGGGAACACGAGGGCACGGACGCGCTTCGGGAACTCGCCCAAAGATTCGAGATCGATCCCCGCTTCTGCTCCTACGGAAGACAGGAAGCTGGTACATTTACACCCCAGCAAAATACAGCAGTGCTTCCAGACATAAGCGTGCACAACGCCAGCATCGAGGAAGCCCTCGCCCTGCTCAAGGAAGGAAAGGAAAGCTATGCCTATCTGGATAAGGGAAGGCATGCCGAGGAACAAAGCTGCGTCTATGTCGAAAACGGCGCCTTCTACGGCATGGGCTACTTTCCAACCGATGCAAGCGTGGCAGACCTATCAGAACTGAAAGAATATATCGATCGGTACAAAAGCAGTCACTACGTTATGAAGCTGATCGCAAGCTTCGCTGTCAGGCATCCCGGGAAGGTCAAGCCAATCAGAAAAGCCATCTCACTAAATGAAGCCAATTTTGAAAATTTCGATTAAATATTTTACATTTACACAGCAAAACACTAACACCAATGTATACCGTCAAAGGACTAGCCCGCTTTCTGGAAGCCCAAAACCATACCTACCTGAAAGCGCTTTCAGAAATCAAATCCGGAAAAAAAACTTCCCATTGGATGTGGTATGTCTTTCCACAGCTCAAAGGCCTTGGGAATAGCGACATGGCCCAATTTTACGGAATCGAAAACTTAAAAGAAGCCCAAGAATACCTTGAACATCCCGTACTAGGAAAGCACCTCGTGGACATCTCAGAAGCACTGCTGCAAATCGAAAGAAAGTCTGCTAACGACATATTCGGATCTCCAGACGACCTAAAGCTCTGGTCTTCCATGACACTTTTTGCCACGGCAGATAAAACGAATCCCGTATTTCAGGCGGTCTTGGAAAAATATTTCAATAACATACCAGACAAAAAAACATTGGAACTTATCGAACAGTACATGACTTAAGAACGCTGTATGTTAACTTTTCATAGCCTTGATTGCTTTTAAAGCAGACAAACTTTAGCTTTGCATTTCTAATCTTAAATAAAAATCATGAAAGAACTTATTGAAAAGATCAATGCAGAATTCGGAACCTTCAAGTCAGAGTCAGAATCACTTACGGAAAAAGGCGTGAAAGCCGCAGGTGCCAGAGCCAGAAAATCAACCTTGGAACTTGAAAAATTACTGAAAGAATTCAGAAAAGTCTCTATCGAGGAATCAAAAAAATAAGCAGGAAAGCAACATCTACCTTGGCAGATAGAAAAATAAAGTGCTGGTGCTTTACGGCACCCGCCTTTTTTACTATAGGCTTACAACAATCGTCAATTTGCGTTAATTAACTATTTTTCAAAGAATAAGCTTCCTGCAGCAATCTTTAAAAAAATCCCTTATAGGCAATTCATCCTCCCAAATTACCAAGTCTTTCCCTATTGTATTATGTAGTTTTACTATATTAAAACTATACCAATGGAAAAGCAGCTTAAAATAAAGCAGTTAATTTTTGACGCGACAGCCATGGCATTCATCTTGCTTTTCTGCTACGCGGCCACGAGCAAGCTTACCGATTTCCAAAACTTCCAAGTACAGCTTGCACAGTCTCCGATGCTGAGCGCATTTTCAAAAATTCTTTCTTTCACTGTTCCAATTTCAGAATTTTTGATCGCAGGTTTGCTGATCATAAAAAGATACAGGCTTGTCGCACTGATCCTCTCCTATTGGATGATGATTCTGTTTACTTCCTACATTTTTATTATTTTAAACTATAGCTCATACGTTCCCTGTTCGTGTGGCGGCGTGCTTGAGAAATTGGGGTGGGAAGAGCACCTTGCATTCAACATCTTCTTTATCGTCCTTGCTACAGTAGCAATAGCTACAAATACCTATGCTGATAGCATCCCTTCAAAGAATTTTGCTAGGAACCGAATCCTATTATTAGTTTTTTTGGCTGTGGCCGGATATCTTTTCATGTCATTACTATTTGACCTCTCGGAGAAAAAGATGCGATTTCACAATAATCTTACCAGGCGGTTTCCCCCCCATATGGCCGACCAGCTGAACAGCATGGACCTGAAGTTTAATTCTTATTATTTTGCAGGACATGGAAACGGCAAAATCTACTTAGGAAACACCACTGCCCCCTTTACCGTAACGGTGCTTGATTCCGCTCTGACACAAATCGAAACTTTCAAAATTGATATTGACAGGCCCTTAAGGCGAATGAATCAGCCGCTGTTGCAGGTTGCTCCTCCCTATTTTTATTTTTATGAAGGCGCATCGCCCTATATATACAGCGGCTCGATAACGGACTGGAAGGCAAAACTTGGAAGCAGTACAGGCCTTTTCTTTTCACAACTGGTTGCGGTCGGTAAAAATAAAATTGCCGTACGCTACAACAATCCAGTCACGGCTGAGAATGTAATCGGATGGGTCGATCTCTCCGACACGCTAAACAACAGTACATCGAAAAACGTACTCCAAAAGCAGGGAGACGGCACATTCGATACAGACGGAATGCTGCTGGGAGATATTGAGAATGGAAGGATGCATTATATTTATTATTACCGCAACAGCTTCATTACCGCCAAAGAAGGTCTTGATAATGCTATCATTGGCAAAACGATAGATACCGTAGCCAACCAGGAGCTCCAACTGGTAAGCCTGAAGACTAAAAAAGCGAAGACATTTTCCCAGGTACCGCTGGTCGTAAACAGGGCGGCGGCCTCGGATGCCGGCTGGCTGTTCATCAACTCCGAGATAATGGGCCAGCTCGACCGGGAAGAAATGTGGAAAGTTTCAAGCATCATTGACATCTACGAGATTGACAGCGGTGCCTATCTTGCCAGCTTCTATATCGACAACGACAGTAAAAAAAAGATCCGAAGTTTTATCGTCGCAGGAAATAACATCTATGCGATGGGAGAAACCAAGGTCGTCCGCTATAAACTAAGGCGCTTTCTGGGGTATCCTAGAAAATAATAAAAATCTGTTTCGGCCGAAATAGCAGGGGAAGATCGAAAACCTGTAAGAGAGTAGATCCAAATTTAATACATTAGTTATGAACACAAATTTTTTAAAAAAAGTAAGCATGCCAGTTGCCGCAGCAATCCTGGGCATTGCTGGAGCTTTCACGACGACTTCAATGTCCAGCTCCAAAGTTTTGATTCCCTGGCAGGGACACCAGTACATCTCGCAGACAGAACCATGTAAGTCCGTAAAAATGTGCCAGACCGAGAGCAACAATTTTCTCTGCCGCGTCAACGATGCCGTACCTACGAGCCCGCAACTTAAAGGGAAGTACGAGATAACAGACGATCAGTGTCCCCTAACGCTGTACCGTAAGGTACCTTGACAAAAGAAAGCCGTTTCACTGAAACGGCTTTTATTTTTAGCTAAAATCTATTTCCTTGGCTTTGCCCATTCCGGTTCTGGTTTTCCCTCAAGATGGTACCCGAACCAGTCCATCACCTTGCCGGTAAGGTCTCTCTGATTTTCAGGATCTGCCAGCGCATGATCTTCCTTTTCATATAGAAGCATCGTCCCCTGCTTCCCCAGCCTTCTTAGCCCGAGATACATTTCCATGGTCTGCAAGGGATTGACCTGCCCATCCTGCAGGCCGCACCAGAGCAAAAGAGGCGTGCTGAGTTTTGCGACATGAAAAAGGGGTGAATTCAAAGCATAGCCTTCCCAATTTTCGAATGGCGACGAATCCATCCGTGGTTGGTCTGCCTCATAGCGCCAGGCATCCGAACGCGTATCGTTCCCATTTATGGAAAAATAACCGCTGACAAAGTCATTTATGCTGGACCCTCCGACCGCTGCAGCAAAAAGGTCAGACTGGGTAATGATAAAGTTTGTCTCGAACCCCCCGAAAGAAGCCCCGATGATCCCAAGCCTTTTCCTGTCGACAGGCGCAATAGCGATGGCCGCCTCCACTGCAGACTGGACACAGTCCACTGCCGACCTTCCGGGGTTACCTGTCTCGTAGATGATGTCGGGAAGCAGGACGAAATAGCCCGCCGCGCTCAGAAGGGTCGGATTGAAGCCTCCAGGACTGTACAGCGTGGGATTGACATTATCGTGCAGATAGCTCGACTGCTTCTGGTAAACATGCACTACCATTGGATAGGTCCTGCTGGGGTCGTAAGCCTGCGGATAGTAGAGCACTCCGTTAAGTTTAATTCCCGAGGCATTGCTGTATCTGACCAGAGCTGTCTTGCCCCACAGATACGACGCCTGCTGCGGATTGCTTCTTGATGCAGCTGCTTCGCTTGCCGAATGGCTGCTCTTGACCATCATTGCCCTTGGAGTCCCATAGGTCTCCTCTATATAAGAAAAAGCACTGCGGTCGCCACTGAACAGGATTCGGCTGTATTTCTTAGCGCCGTATACCAGGGTATCCGCCCTGCCCTCTTTCAATAGAAAAAATCCAGATTCGCTGTAATCACTCTTTGTTCCCTTCAGCAACAGATTCCCATCCGCAGGACTCAGCGCGCCTTTCTGGAAGCGGTAGATCGGTGAGGTCTCCGCATTATACAGGCGGTAGGCCATTCCCGCCTCCCTTCCTCTGGTCAGGCGGGTCCGGATTCCTTTTGCTACATCAAGCTTCCACAGGTCGAACGCGTCATAATAGAACATTTCCCTATCTTGAAGAGACCATACTGGGTCGCCTGCAGGAAGAGGCTCGAACGGATAGTCGTGGCCAGTTTCATAAAGACTGGCTTCTTCCTTTCTGGTTGCCCTTTTCCTTGACTTAGAACGTATGTCGTACAGCCACCAGTCTCCCTTCCAAAAATAGGCAACATATTTTCCGCCTGGCGATATATTCAGATTTCTATCGTGCCCGGAAAAGCGCTCCAGAAAAATTTCGCGCTTGCCGGTATCCAGGTCCACCAGGTAAATGTCACGCTCTGTCGCGGCTTCAACGCTTGGCTCATAGCGTGCATGGTCGTACACCACTGCGAATCGCTGGTCGCCAGTCAAAAAGGCATTCTCTCCGTCTTGCCTCACCACGGGCAGTACCTTTCTTGAGCGGGGCTTCCAGACAGCAAGATACAGCCGGTTCTTCCAGGGACTGATCTTGTCGCTTCCGTAGAGCGTCCTGTCTAGGGTGTTCCATACCTGAGGACCTGAAGGCGCCGCTGTCTGGTTCTTTTTCCAGCTGAGACTTATGAAAATGCTATTGCCATCGTCAGAAACCTGAAAATCGTTGCTGAGTGCGGGCGCCAGGTACATATCCTCGGGTATTCCTGAGATGCTTCCGTCAGCCACAGACAGTCTCTTTTTCTTACTATCGTAATGGTAGATCTGGCGGGTCGCCCTCCTGTTGCCGGCATCTTTCTCTACCGCGGCAAATGCGATGGAATTTCCCTGCCTATCCCAGGAAAATACTTCCAGCGGCAGTTCCCCTGAAACAAGGAGCGCAGGCCGTTTCATTATGGCTGCCACCGGGATGACGCTGGCGCTGTACCTGCCATCGGCAAGCTGCCCGTATGCGATTGCACCGCCGTCATCGGAAATCGCGTAGTCCGTGATTCCCGGTGCGCTCCAGATTGTATTGCCTTCCAGGGATATCACGTACAGCGATTTTCCTGCTCCTGAATTGTATTCTGCGAACAGCCTGCCTTTTCCCAAGGGCATGAAGTCCGACACCTTCTGGATTTCCAGCGTCTGCGCACTTTCCATTTTAAGTACGCAGAGCATGCCGCTTTCGCTGATAAACGCATAGGAATCGGTGCTGACAAACCTGCCCTGGCTTGCTTTCGGAAAAGAATATTTCCTGCCGTCGGCCACGTTCTTTACAAACAGCGTATCCATACCGCTTTCATAGTTGTGCCGGTAGCTTGCCCAACGTCCGTCTGGAGACAGATCGTTTGCAAGCAGGGTGTGCCACATGCCGTAGTCTTCCGGTTTTAATTTCTTTTTTCCCAAGTCCTGGGCGCTCAAGCTTGCAGAACCCAGCAGCAGGGCCAAAACCAAAAGGTATTGCGTGTATTTTTTCATCTGTCTTTTCTTATTTTAGTAGCCTGCATTTTGAGGCATAAGGTTGGGATTGAGGAGAAGCTCTGAAAGGGGAATTGGAAAATTTGCATCCGCAGTATTCCAGCCATTTTTCACCGGGCCGAGTGTAGCGTCGAGCAGCCCCAGCCTCTTGAGGTCAAAAAATCGGTGGCCGAATTCGGCAAACAGCTCTACCCGGCGCTCCTGCAGCACGGCTTGCAGAAGCTCTGACTGGCTGCTGGCCGGCGTACCGGCAAGGCCAGCCTGGGACCTGACAGCATTTATATCAGCGGCAGCCCCTGCAAGATCGCCCTGTCGGGCTCTTGCCTCGCTCCTAATCAGGAAGAGTTCGGAAAAGCGCAGCACTTTTGAATATTCTGCTTGCACTGTCGCGCCTACCCCCTGCCTGTACTTGTAGGCGTGATAGTAGGTAGTTCCGTTATCTTCTACCGCACGGATCCAATTGGCGCGCCTCAGGTCTCCCTGCTCGAAAGTACTGACAAGTTCATCACGAAGCGCGCTGTCCCCCGGACTTGCGTCAAAAATAAAGGTGACCGCCTCCAGCGTATTGTCGGTACTTCGTGCTGGCGAAAACTGGAAAAGGGTAGCGCTGGAACCGATCAGGAATGTTGCCTCTATGTCCTGGTCAAAATTGTACATGGGGCTTTCGATAACAGCGGTCGCATGCTCCGAAGCGCTTTCCCAGCTTCCTTGGTAAAGGCATATCCGGGAGAGCAGCGCCATTGCCGCAAACTTATTCGGCCTTGTCCTGTCCGGACTGCGGTACGTTTCAGGAAGAAGAGAGACCGCCTCTTCGAGGTCTACGCGCGCCTGCTGCCAAGCTTCGCCTACCGGCATCTTCCCTATTGTGCTATTGGCTTGGTAATCTGTGGTCGTTACATATGGAATTGCGCCAAACAGGTTGGCAAGGTAAAAATGCAGCATGCCTCTTGCAAAGAGCGCTTCTCCCATCAATAGGTTCCGTTCCGCCTCCGGAAGAAATGCGGACTCCCCTACGCCATTTATAACCGCATTGGCGCCATAGATCTGCCGGTAGGCTTCATTCCAAAGGGAAGCTGCCTGAGGGCTTGTGGCCAGAAGCCCATTGGCAGCGTACAGGAAGCCATCCACATCACTGGAACCGTAGAATTCCAGCTCGTCACCATAGAGCCCAAGCACGTAGGAGCAACCCGTGGAGGAGCCACTCAACATCCCGCTGTCGCGCATTTTGGAATAAACGCCCGCCATGGCCGCATTGGCCGTGGTAGCATCTTCAAATACATCGGAGACGGAAAGCTGCGAATCTGGCAGCTCGACGCCTACAAAAGAATCACAGCCCAGGCAGCTTACTAGAACGGCCGTGCAGCAGGCACGAAGGAGAACAGCGCAGAATTGCTGGCCCCTGCTATTTTTTAGATTTTGCATTATGTCAATTTTTAAGGTTAGAAAGAAAATCCGATTCCGGCGGTGATGGTGCGCAACGGTGGCAAGTAGCCGCCCGCTGGGAACTCCGGGTCACCCCCTTTGTAGGCCGTAATTGTCAGCAGGTTCTGCGCCTGCAGCGTAAGCTGGCAGGCAACACCTGTGCTTTTGGCAGTCGGTACGTCCCAGGTCAGCGCTATATTTTTCAGCCTCGCAAATGAGGCGTCGGTAATAACTGCATCGCTGCTGGAATACATATAGCTGGCCATCACTGCCTGTTCATTGAATCCGGCAGTATAGATCTGGGTTGCCCCGGCCGTACCCCCGGTCTGCGTGTGGTCCAGCATGGCCACCGACTGATTGTTCATTCCCCCGCCAAATCCCATCGTAAGGGCCTGGTCCCTGTTGCGCTGTTTCACAAACTGCACCAGAAATTCGAGCCTCAGGCTTTTGTAGCGGAACTCATTATGGAGGCCACCGAAGAATTTAGGCGAGAGATCAGCCGTCTTGCTCATGTCGAGGTAGTCCACCGAGCCGTCTCCATTCAGGTCCGCGAACTTGTAAATCCCCGTTACCGGATCGATCCCCTCGTACTGGTAGAGCTTTTGGATGCTGATGGGCTGGCCGACTGCGTAATAGCTTGCGTAGGTAGAACCCTCCAGTCCTGGGAAGGAAACCAACCTGTTTCTGGAGAAGGAAATATTAAGGGAACTGGTCCACTTGAAATTGCCAGACGCTATGTTTTCCGTTCGAAGGGTCACCTCCAGACCCGTATTTCGGACCACGGCATTCAGGTTCGCCTGAACGGACTGGAAACCCGTTGTAGCCGGGAGCGGAATTCCGGTCAGCTGGTTGCCGGACGTATTTCGGTACCACGCCGCCGTTACAAATACGCGGTCCCCGAACAGCCCCACTTCAGTTCCCAACTCCAGCTTCCTATTGGTCTCCCATGCAAAATTGGGATTGAAGAGACGGGTAGGCTCCAGTCCGATAGCCCCGGCATACTGGATTCCGGTTGTCCCGTAGGTATTAAAATACTGGTAGTCCCCTATCTGGTCGCTTCCCGTGCTCCCATAGCTGGCACGCAGCTTCCCGAAGCTCACCGTGCTGTTTTCACCGAAAAGGCGCTCCTTATGGAAAAGCCAGGCCCCGCCGACAGCCCCGAAAGTCGCAAACTGGCGTCCAGGTCCGAAACGGCTGGAGCCATCCCTCCTGGCGGTAAGGTTCAGCAGGTATTTTTTATTCAGGTTAAAATTGGCCCTTCCAAAAAAGGCCTGGTAGCGGTACTCTTTTTTTTCATTGCCCAGCACCCGTATCGATGACGCGGCCGCTAGGTTTCCTATCAGGCTGTTGCTGGAAAAACCCCTGCCGAGCTGGAGCAGCGACTCCCCTTCCTGCATCTGGAAGGTGCTGCCCGCAAGAAGATCGATATCGAGCATTCCAAATGACCTGCGCCACTGGAGCTGCGGTTCCGCAATCCAGGAGGTGCGGTCGGCAATGGTCATAGACATATAGGAGCTTGCCGAAGTCAGCTGTACCGACGGCATGGAGGTGGTCGAGGGCACCAGATTTCGGTCACGGAGCTTGGTAGATGTATATCCGAAACTCGTAACCGCCTCAAGCCCTTCCGCTATTTCGTACGAAAGCTTCAGGCTTGAGAGCAGGTCATCGGTCTGGGAGAGGTATTGGGCGAGATTGTTGCGCAGGGGATTGTTGAAGGTATTGTTCTCCCAGTTGAGATTCCCCTGGCCATCATAAAGCGCCGGCGCATTCGGCACAAGGCTCATCGCCTCTGCCGTGTAGTCATTTCCAGGAAGCCGGTTGTCCTGAAGGCTGAGCCCTGCAGCAAAAGACAGCTTAAATTTACCGTCTTCACCCTGATGGTTCAAGCTGGCTCGGACATTGCCGGTGCGGTACTTGAAATTTCCTGCAAATACGGTAGACTGCTCCGAGGTGCCTCCGCTGAGCAGAAAGGCCGTCCGTTCACTTCCGCCGCTGACCGACACGTTTGCCGTGCTGAACAGGGCCATGCCTCCCAACAGTTCCTTCTGCCAGTCTGTGTACCGATTCTGGTCCCAGGTCCCGTTGACATCATAGGCATATTCAGGATATTCCGTGATTCCGTCGTTGGCAAAGGCTTCCCTGCGCATCGACAGGTACTGCCCGGTGTCCATAAGCTTGCTGAAACGGGTCACCCGCGAGGCGCCACGCGTAAAATTGGCACTGACAGTGGTCTTGCCCCCCTTGCCCTTTTTGGTCGTTACGAGCACCACTCCGTTCGCCCCCCTAGAACCGTAGATAGCAGTGGCGTCGGCATCCTTCAGAACCTCTATGCTGGCAATCTGCCCCGGCGGTATGCTGTTCAGCGGACTGGGACGCCCGGCAAGCACCGCGGAAGCAAAGCCATCGGTAAGCGATTCCGAATCGTAAGGGACGCCGTCGATCACGTAAAGCGGCCGGTTCCCGTCCTGGCGCAAGCTATTCTGCCCACGGATCTTGATATCGAACCCGCCACCTGGCATTCCCGTATTCTGGGTGATGCTCACTCCCGCCATCCTGCCCTGCATCGCTGCAAGCACATTGGTCACGGGCTGGTTTTCAATATCTTTTGAAGTGATTCTAGCAATGCTTCCCGTACGCTCGCTCTCCTTTACGGAATAGTAGCCCGCATTCACCACTACTTCTTGGATCGAACGGGCTTCCGGTTTCAGGAGCTCGTCCAAAAAAGCACCGCTGACCGGCACCTCGACAGGCGCATACCCGATATAAGAAAAGATTAGCACCTCGCCGTCTGAAGCAGCAATACTATAGCGCCCGTCCAAGTCTGTAAGTGCCGTTCTGGCGGTCCCCTTCACTGCGACGGCAACGCCAGGCAAAGGCCCCGATGCGTCTGTCACCCTACCGGACACCTGCTGCTGCACCACAAAAAATGATAGTCTAGAACTCCCCAAGGGAGCATGCGCGAGCGCGCCCTGGGTACCCAAAAAGGCATACCCAAAAAGTACGGGACAGAAAACACGCCGCCCGTACCTGA
Source organism: Flavobacterium macacae (assembly GCF_003865365.1). GTDB lineage: Bacteria > Bacteroidota > Bacteroidia > Flavobacteriales > Flavobacteriaceae > Flavobacterium > Flavobacterium macacae. Next base: position 17,090 of record NZ_RQVR01000025.1, read on the forward strand.
ATAATGAATGGAATTTCATAATTTTGGAATGGATTTGATTTATTAATCGATTGTTGATATTTCGTCCGCGGTTCCCTGTGCTGTTTGTCGACGTAACAGGGAACTTTTTTTTTCCTGAAAGCAAGGCCCCGATATTGCAGCTATCAGGACCTGCCCGTTTCTCATAGGCATTTAATTTAAAGTGTTAGTACTTGCCAGACCTCTCCCAAGCCGATGCCATAGCACCCAGCTAAAAAACATAGAAACCTTGCCGAAACATTTTTTTTCACAACAGCCGGCCTGCGCCCTGCCTTAACTAACCCAACTTTTCTATTCTAAAAACTACTTTGTAGGACGCAGGGACTGCCGTGGGGATCTTTTTTGATTATTTAATTTTTTGATTCGTGCTTAGTTGCCGTTTGCTTTGGACTGGGGCTTGCCTGTGCCAATGACCTTCTTTTTGTGTCTGCTGTTTTGGATTCCCGAATTTTGATTGATGGCACTGGAAACGGATGCGGGGAGCGGGAACCTTATTACGTAAGTAAAATTCCTGCCTGCCCGACGGATCTAAAAACGGCCTTCAAAAAACAACGCAATCGTTTGCGAAACTATTTAAAAAAAAGGAAGAATGCCTTGAAGATAGCTGGGATTACCTAATTTATGGCCATAAAAAAGGCGCGGAACTCAGCTTATTGTATCAGAGGCATTGGCATACCCAACCACAAATAAGTGAGCCCACGCCTAGGTCGTGAGCATCTTACTTATCCTCTCGTGGTATTAAAAAATGCCAATTTTCTGATACGAGATTCAAAGCGAATGCTTCAAATATTTTATATGAAGAGTCGCAAAAATAATTCATAATTCAATGAATTACAGCAAATCTATAAAAAAAATATTACATGTGACAAATATGTCAATGATAAATGTGACAAATATGTCAATTTTAACAAATGAATCATATCGACGACAAATTTTTTATCGCCTTAGCAGACAATCTTTTAACTTTAATTGAAAAAAAAGGATTGGATGTAGCTGAAATTGCAGCAGCTGCAAATATTGACAGACGTCAAGTCTATAGACTAATTAATAAAGAGCACATGCCTAAACTCTCTACTCTTATAAAAATTAGCTTAGCGGCAGGAATCGAGCCAAACATTCTATTTGATTTTAAATTTAATTACAAAGAATACATGGAAATTATGGGGATATATCTCGCAAAACCTAAGAAATAACGACGTGTGTCCAGATAAAACATTAAAAACAAAACGATTCAAAGAGGGAAGCTTCAAATATTCCAGCTTAGTTTGAAGTTCAATAAATTTTCAGAAGAGCACAAATAGACAGACAGATTTTAAATCACTAGGAAAGTCAAGCAAACAAAAGAGGCGCCTCAATATATACCATTCGCAAATTTTGCAGAATGACTGGAATTAGCCTCAAAGATTTTTTTGAAAGTGATATTTTTGATAATAGTAAAGATGCTTAGGCATCTTTTTTGGCTTATAAGAAAATTCGTTTATATTAGCAGTTCCAAAACCTAAGAGACATACATTTCTCTACTTTCCCTTTTTAATTTTTCTGTACTTTACGGAAAACCGTAATCCACCTATTGATAATTTATTTATTATTGTATAAAATATCGCTACGCAGTAGCGTGTATACAACCAAAATTAGGTGTATATGTCTGATTTTGTAAGACATATACACTAGTTATGAGCTAGTTTTTGAAAAATCTGCAAATTATGAGAATATTCATTTTTTTGTTACTTCCATTTTTTTGTTTTTGTCAAGAAGATAATTACGATAAACTTTACAAACTTCCGAAAGCAGAATTTGAAAATTCTGTCGCGGATAGTATTGTAAAATTAGAATCTGGAGATTTATGGAACTTCCTAAAAGTCCTTAAAGATGATTACAAAAAAGACTTAAAACCTTTTAATGAAAATTTCATAAAAAAAATTGAAGCGACAAGATGGCCAATGGATATGCATTTTTTGTTAAGCTTGCTAATTGAACAAAAAACAGAGAAAAGCATCATGGAAGATATTCTCTACTCAAAAAAAGCAGTTTGGGATAATGGACAATGGTCAGAGAAGTTTTGGAAAATTATTAGAGAAAATAAATTGAATATTAAAAACGATTCCGATTATTCAATAAACGAAAAAGGTCAAAAAACTTACAATGTAAAATCTTTCCTTGAAGAGAAAATTAAAAATGGAGAAATTGGTCCAAATCCACTATTATTCCTTGATTACACAATAATAGATTATGAACTAAATCAGCTTTTTGAAATTCTCGAAAAAATGAACATTAAAGACATCCAAATTATCACTAAAGAAGAAGCACTAAAAATATATGGAAAACTTGGCGCAGATGGAATGATAAAAGTGTTACGAAAATAAAACCAGCTCATAACCGCCGCTAAACGCAATTGCTGAATTTTCGGAAGCCGGAAGTTTTGTTTTCACGAAAAACCTTTATCTTGGCAGACACAACTCAGTTCGCTTTGATCAGCAACTGCGTTTAGCGACCTAACGTTGGGAAAAATCGCCCTTCGGGACAATTTTTCCCAATGACCGCTCGGCTTCGCCAGCAGTCGGGAAACCATCGTTGCTTTCGCACGACGTTCTCCCAACTGTCGCCTTTGACGCATTCCGAAAAGGAGTAAAAACTCCTTTCAGAACAACGACAAAGCCGAGCGGTCATTGGCAGTAATAGTACCAAAAAAAAAGAACAAAAATGAGTTACGATTTATACTTTTTTAAAAGAAAAGAAAGCAAATTAACCGAAAAAGAAATTGAACATTATTTATCTGAAAATTTAGTTGCAGAAGAAAAAGGCCAATGGTTTTTTCAAAATAAAGATACCGAAGTTTATTTCATAATTGAGAAAAGCGAAACTGAAATTGACGAAGAAGAAACTGAGTTTGTAGAAAATTACCAAGATTTTGAAAGTTTAAATTTTTCTTTATTTTTGAATTTTTTGCGTCCAAGTTTTTTTGGAACTGAAGTATTTTTATTTATAGAAAGAATAATTAATGATTTAGATGTTTACATTTCAAATCCCCAATCTGACAAAGAAGTTCCATATAAACCTAAAAAAGAGGAATTGTTTGAAAATTGGAACTCAACAAACTTAAATTCAAGTTCTGAACATTTTGGAGAACAAAACAGTTATTTAGAAATTGAAAAATCTAACGAAATTTGGAAATATAATTTTCACAGAAATGAAATACAAGAAAAACTTGGCGGAAATTATTTTGTGCCAAAAATTTTCTTTTTCAAAACAAAAGCAGAAAATAAAGTAATTACAGTTTCAAGTTGGACAGAACATATTCCAAACTTAATTCCAAATTCTGACTATTTTTTACTAACTAAAATTTACACAAAGTTTTTTAGAAAAATTCAAGAAAATGTCCTTATTTCAAGAGAGAGCTTATTGAATAGATTTGGGGAATATTTTAATGATTATGAATATTCAAATTGTAAAATTATTCATCCTGAAAACGCAAAAAAAATTAAGGATTTGTTCAATTCAACAAAATCAGAATTAAAACTTGAAAACTTTGCAGAAAGAATACAAATTGAAAACCTGTTTAACGAAAAACCAAGAATATAAAACTACTACTGCCAACAGCTAGGGATTCGTTGGGCTTGAAAAGCCAACAATGAAGCCCTGGTTGAACGGAACCGGTTGTGATTCCATCCCTATGGAGTTGTCGTAAAAGGTTTAGAAGGATTTCAAGAGGATTAGTAGTCCTCTTTTTTTTATGAAGTAGTTACCGTAGCCTATTACATCCAATAGCGAATTACAACCTACAACCTTAAATTATTTTTCGCTATTTTCCTACGTTTACAGTTTTCCGTAAAGAACCTATTGCTAATTTGTTTATTATTGTATAAAATATGCTACACAGTAGCGGGTATACAACCAAAATTAGGTGTATATGCCTGGTTTTGTAAGACATATATACTAGTTGGGAAAAATCGCCCTTCGGGACAATTTTTCCCAATGACCGCTCGGCTTCGCCAGCAGTCGGGAAACCATCGTTGCTTTCGCACGACGTTCTCCCAACTGTCGCCTTTGACGCATTCCGAAAAGGAGTAAAAACTCCTTTCAGAACAACGACAAAGCCGAGCGGTCATTATATGCCATTTCTTAAAAAAACCTTCATGAATCATACTACAGAGAAATTGAAACGAATAAAAGTCGATGCCTTATATGGTAAGAAAAAACACTTTAATGCCGCAGAAAGGCATGAAAAAATACATTACAATATTGGGGTTCCACTTGTCGCGTTAAATATACTAACTGGTTCAGTTCTATTTTACGTTTTAACTGACAGCGTGACTAATTGGATCAAATTTATTCCAATCATTTTGGCTTTGATTGCAGCATTTCTAAGTGGCTTCCAAACCTATTTAAATCCTCAAAAAAAAGTTGAAGGTCATCGAAGAATTGGAAATAGATATTTATCAATTATGAAAAAATGTGATAGACTCCAAGGATATATTGCGGACAACGCGATATCAAACGAAAATTTAATTGCTAAAATCGAGGAAGTCGCAATAGAAATTGACGATGTAAATAAAGAAGCTGAATCTTTTCCTACAAGTAGTACTGATTACGAAAAAGCTAAAAACGGAATCGAATCAGGTGAAGAAACCTACACAGAAAATGATTTAAATTTATAAATATGTCAGCATCAATAGATACATACTTAAAAGATTTATCTTATTCATACTACTTGAAAAATGATTCAACGGAAATCACAAGAATTAATACATCGAAAGATAATCTTTTGAAAAACCTTGATAATGATTGGGGAATGCTAATTAAAAGACGATTCATTTTTGGTTCTTATGACAGGGACACAATTCTCCCTCGGTCCATAGATAGCAAATCCGATATAGATATTATGGTAGTTTTCAATCATACCGATTATGAACGAACTCCAGAAACTTATAGGGCTTGGCTAAAGATTTTTGCTGACAAACACTATAAAGATAGATATGGTTCACAAGTTGTAAATTCATTTCCAACCGTTACTATTCGTTTGGGAAATATTCATTTTGATTTAGTTCCGGCTAAAGAAACAACATATTCATGGGGAGGCTCAACATTGTACATTCCTGATAAAACTTCAGGGTGGCAAATAACCGATCCAAGTGATGTAAAAACAAAGCTCACAGAGGCAAATACAAGATATAATCAAATTGTTCGTCCCATAATTCGCTTATTAAAAGCTTGGAATTGTTATAATGGTTTTCCATATGACTCCTACGAACTCGAATTAAAAATAACTGCGATGAATTTTTACGGTGATAATATTCAAAAAGGTTTTTTTTATGCTGCGAAGCAATTATCAAGTTGGGATGGAACACAATTCAAAAGAGAAAAAGTAGCAAGTTTGTATTATAATATTGACAAAGCGATTGAATGTCTAGAACAATATGATACTGGAAAAGCGAAACAATGGCTTCATCGAGTTCTTCCTTACGCATGAAACGGCATATAATCGAGTAGACTGCCCCGCTAGAGCTAGCGGGGAGAGCCTCTCAAATATTTATATTCACGAAAACCAAAAAAACAATAACAGATGGAGTACACCACCGAGCGTACGGGTCACGTACTCGGCGGTTCACAAAGAGATGGATTGAGTTGGATGTATAGTTCTGTTAAGGACAAGTATCCTCTTTTCTTCAAGCGATTTAGGGTAATGGTTGTGCCTAAAATAGGACTTTACTCAAATTAATATTTAAATTTTGGTCTTCGTGATGTGCTTCGCAGTTGAGCGATTGCCCAACCGCCTTTCCTTCCCCATCCGCCGCCTGGCTCATTCGCTAAAAATGTCCAATGGACATTTTCTTAACGCTCTGCCCTTCCAAGCATAAGCGTGATCTTGGTCAACTCCCAATCGTATGAGGTTTTTCCTCTTTCTCTCGGGTTTTTTCCAATCGTGCCAAATGCAATAACGCAGACGATTTACTCACTTTTTTCTATTGTTTTTTTGTGTTCGTGATACCGCTTCGCTAAATTCGTAGCCAGCTGTCTATGTCTCGCAATTTCCCCATTATATTTGTACCCCGAAAATAGGTTAACCATCCTCGTTGTACTTCTTTTATTTTGGTTAATCGCTCGTCAAATTTTGCTGGAGTGGTTTTTGCTTCGCCAGTTCGCAAAAGCTCGGGTCGGGTAATGCTTTTCAGTCGTTCTTTTAGGCGTTTCCATGCCTTTTCTCCTACCACAAGTTGGTATTGATTTTTGCTTCCTTTTTTGTAAACAGGTACAAAACTAAAGCCTAAAATCGTGAAGTTGACGGGTTTTCGAACACCGCTCTTTTCTTGATTGACCGTTAGTTTGAGCTTGTTCTTTAGGAATTTCTCAACCACAACTTTGGTGGATTTCGTTTGATTGTGGCTCTTGCAGTAAATACTAAAATCATCGGCATAACGAACGAATTTATGTCCTCTTCTGGTCAGCTCTTTATCCAATTGATGAAGTAAGATGTTTGACAAAAGCGGACGTAATGGGCTTCCTTGCGGAACGGCCTTTACTCACGCTTTTTTATTGCTTTTTTGGTGTTCGTGAATGCGAAGCATTTCTTCGTTTTTGTAGTTTTCCGTTGATTTTAATGGGTGCTTTGAGCCACTTCCGAATGAGTTGCATCGTGGTTTTGCACTTCACTTTTTGGTACACTAAATTCAGCAACAAACAATGATCCACTTCGTCAAAGAAATTCTTCAAGTCGGTATCTACAATGTGGTTTAACCCTTTATGGATGTATTCCCTTGCTTGTCCAACGGCTTGTCGGGCATTCTTATTGGGTCTAAATCCATAACTAGTGGGTTTAAATTCAGGTTCAAATAGTGGTGCAAGATTTTGTGCCACGCTTTGTTGCAACACTCTTTCGATGGTTGTAGGAATTCCCAGTAATCGGGTCTTTCCGTTTCCCTTTGGAATTGTAATCCCTAAAATGGGTTGCCCTTGATAGCTTCCTGTTTTTATTTGCTCTATAAGTTGCAGTTTCTTATCGGTGAATCTCTTGCGGATTTCATGTACAGAAACGCCATCGACTCCCGCACTACCTTTGTTGGCAATAACGTGTTCCAATGCTTTTTGAAGCTCATAAGGATGTACTACGCGTTCAATCATCTTTGTTTTGTTTCAATCTGTTTCCGTTAGCTAAAGCTATCTTGCGATTCTTTTAGCCATTGGAAACCTCTTTGTGTTCGGTCCTTCCTTGCTTGTGAGACCTGTGCATTCTATTCGCACCTCGTTTGCCACAAGTACTATGACCGCTGCTGACTTCTTGACTTAACCAACTCGTAGTTGTCAAGACCTCCCCTGGTAACCGCTTTTTCCTTCCTCCAATTCCTGCATCATCTACAAATTAAAATTTTGGTAATCTTTGGACGTTGCGTTGCTGTGGACGCTTATCCGTTTTAACTTGCCTCCTATGACATTTACTCACTGTTTAATATTTGTTTTTTGTTTTCGTGATATCGCTTCGCTAAATTCTGTTCGTCAGTACCGGAACTTTTAAGGAAGGTATTGCTCTCGCAATAATCTTCAGTGCATACCTCACGATAAACCACCTTGCGACATGCTAACGATTCGGGTTTTCAATCCGCTGGTAAGGGACTTACACCCTCTAGAAAAATAACACTCCGTAATTATGATTCTTAATCCGAAATTTGTATTTTCGAATTTTTCTTCGACACTGTGTGTCCTGCGGATGCAGGGCACACACATTGGCTAAAATAAGTTGCTGCTTTTTGCAAACCGGAACTTTGTTCTTCCATTTATATTTATAACTTGCAGAAATTACTCAGGTCATCAAGACGCAACCATCTTTTAGCCGTTTCCGTTAGCCGCAACCCTAACCGACAACACATCAACGAAACATCACCATAAATTAAAACTACCTTTAAAATATGAATAATGAAAATTTAAACGAAGATTTTGGCACATTGTCAGAAACCATAAACGGACTTGTTAAGTTAGGTTACACACACGACTTTAACATAAAGGACGAATGTTTAATATGCAATAGAACAAATATTACATTATCACCAGACGATTTTAAAATTGACCACGTCTATCGCTTTGAGGGCGACTCTGACCCTGAATATCAGTCCATACTTTACGCCATTTCATCTTCAAAATTCCAAGTAAAAGGAACTTTAGTTAATGGTTACGGCACTTCATCAGACGAAGTGACAACAAAACTGATAGAAAAATTAAACACTCATAACAACCAAAATTAAATGGAAAATAAATCAAATGATGCAACACCACAACCACCAGACGGTGAACACATATTAAATGCACAGTTAGTAGAAATGAATTTAGAAGAAGTTATTAAACAAATAAAAAGTGAAACTACTTGGACTGACAGCGACCGAAATTCTGTTACACTTTTCAAATCGGATCGTATGAGAATTGTGCTTATAGGACTACACGAAAATGCAGAACTAAAACCGCACAAGGCTAATGGGGTAATAAGTGTTCAAGTAATAGAAGGTAAAATAGAATTTACAGCAGATGAACAAATTACTCATTTGGAACAAAGACAGATGATAGCGTTACAAGAAAATATTATTCATAGTGTTAAAGCGTTGACAGAAAGTTTTTTTCTATTGACACTTGCAATGAATAACAAATAGACAAAAGGTGAGAAGGGCAGCAGCTTACAGCTAGAGTATGTTGGGCTTGCAGCCAACAATGAAACTCCTGTTAAACGGAACCGGGCTACATCCATCCCTTATGAGGTTTACGATAAATGAGCAAGAAGAATTTCAAGAGGCTATTACACCTTTTTTTTTGACGAAGTTACTGTAACAAATTACAACCTCCACCATAAATTATTTTTCACTATTTTCCCTACGTTTACGGTTTTCTATAAAGAACGTATTGCTAATTTGTTTATTATTGTATAAAATATCGCTGCTCAGTAGCGGGTATACAGCCAAAATTAGGGGTACATGTATGATTTAGTTGTACATATATACTAGTTGGGAAAAATCGCCCTTCGGGACAATTTTTCCCAATGACCGCTCGGCTTCGCCGACAGCTGGGAAACCATAGTTGCTTTCGCACGACGTTCTCCCAACTGTCGCCTTTGACGCATTCCGAAAAGGAGTAAAAACTCCTTTCAGAACGACGACAAAGATTAGGGGTCATTGGCGGCAACCCTACCTGAACGAGAACATTAAAGATATATAAGAAAATATGGCAACATCAATCGACGCACCAAAAGTATTCATTTCATACAGTTGGCAACCTATCTCAAATAGACAAAAAACAATAAGCTTAGCTGAAAGATTAGAAAATGAAGGAGTGAATGTCATCATTGATGAATGGAACTTAGCAGAAGGTCAAGATAAGTATCAGTTTATGGAACAAATGGTAAATGATCCTCACGTAAAAAGGGTTTTAATTATTTGCAATAAAGAATATACTGAAAAAGCCAACAGCAAATCTGGAGGAGTTGGTATTGAAAGTTTGATTATTTCAGACGAAGTTTACAGCAAAGTTGAACAAACTAAATTTATTCCAATAATATTTGAAAGGAATATTGATGGTAATGAATACGTGCCAACTTTTATTAAAACAAGAATATATATTGATTTAAGTAATGATGATACTTTTGAAGATGAGTACGAAAAATTAATGAGAAACTTGTTTGACAAACCAGCTACTAAAAGACCTCCAAGAGGCAATCCTCCAGCATATATTTTAGAGACAGATTCAGTATATTTAAGGACTTCAAATAAAGTTAAAACAATTCAAAATTCTCTAATAAACGAAAAAAAGAATTCTCAAATTTTAATTGATGATTACTACTCAACTTTTATAGATGCTTTAGCTGATTTTGAAATCACACAAGAGAATTTAACAACTCAATATGTAGATGATATTGTTCAATTACGTATTGAAGAGATGAAAATATTACGAGATGATTTTATATCTTTCTTCGAGACAGTTTGTACTTATTCATTAGATTTAGAAAAACTCAATACTTTTCTTGAAAATTTAGTAGAATTTTCGCAAAAGCGAGATTCAATAAAGTATCCTGAAAGATTAATTGGTCCGTTTATGAATGACCACTATAAATTTTTTATTGAAGAACTATTTTTATACATAGCAACTATTTTAATTCAAAAAGAGAAATATGTAGAACTTGGGCAAATTTTACATAATGACTTTATAATATTCAATCAAAGATTAAATAAAACTGAACCGTTCACATATTTGGTGTTTAATCAGTACATTGAATCTCTAGATAAAATTAGAAATGAACGCCTTCAAATGCGCAGAATAAGTATTACCGCAGATTTAATCAAACAAAGAGCTGACAATACTAAATATAATTTTGAAAAATTAAGAGAGGCAGATGTTCTACTTTACTATATCGGATTAATGAGGACAGAGTTCACTGATCCTTGGCGATGGCCAAGATGGTTTCCTAAAACAACCGTTTATCATATCTATAATTTACAAATTCTAGAAAAATTAATTTCAAAAAGGCATTTCGAAAAAGTAAAACCTTTATTTGAAATTAATACAATTGAAGAACTTCAGGCTAAAATAAAAAATGTAGTTGAAAACGGAAAAGATAAAATTCAAAGATTTGATTATGAATTTCCATATTTAAATAATGCTTTTAATTTTGATGAAATTTGTAGCCTCAAATAAAAAAGGGCAGACCGCCAACAGCTAAGGTTGGGCTTGAAAAGCCAACAATGAAGCCCTGGTTGAACGGAACCGGTTGTGATTCCATCCCT
>NZ_RQVR01000026.1 GCF_003865365.1 Flavobacterium macacae
TACAAACAATAACAGTTCAAGACACAACGGTTCCAACATTTGTAGAAACACTTCCATCGAATGTAACAATAGAATGCTCGGCAGTTCCAACAGCAGTAGTTTTAACGGCAACAGATAATTGCGGTACAGCAACAGTGGGTTTCACAGAAACGACGACAGCTGGAACTTGTGCAGGAAGCTATATCTTGACAAGAACTTGGATTGCAACCGATCTTTGCGGATTGACAGCAACCCACGTACAAACAATAACTGTTCAAGACACGACGGCTCCAACATTTGTGGAAACACTTCCAACCAATGTAACAGTAGAATGCTCGGCGGTTCCAACAGCAGTAGTTTTAACGGCTACGGATAATTGCGGAACAGCAACAGTGGCTTTCACAGAAACGACGACAACTGGAACTTGTGCAGGAAGCCATATCTTGACCAGAACTTGGATTGCAACGGATCTTTGCGGATTGACAGCAACCCACGTACAGACAATAACAGTTCAAGACACAACGGTTCCAACATTTGTGGAAACACTTCCAACGAATGTAACAGTAGAATGCTCGGCGGTTCCAACAGCAGTAGTTTTAACGGCAACAGATAATTGCGGAACGGCAACAGTAACAATGACTGAAGTTTCAGCTCCTGGAGCTTGTGCAGGTGATTCAATCATCACCAGAACTTGGACTGCAACTGACGAATGTGGATTAACAACAACGCACGTTCAGACCATAACAGTGGAAGATAACGTGGCTCCAATAACCAATTCCACTTTTGATGCTGTGATAAATGTGACTTGCAGTACCATAACTGTTGCTCCAGATTTACAATTCATAGATGCTTGTTCTTCAGTAGAAAACACTACTTTTGACGAAGTAATTACAAATCAGACGGCTTCAGGTTATACCATCATTAGAACTTGGACAGCAACTGACGAATGTGGAAATATGGGTACCGTTTCTCAAACAGTAAATGTTAAAATAGCAAATCCTGTTCAAACGATTGCTAGTGAATTATGTATTGAGGATCTTTCAATTGATCTATTTACGTTGCTTGATTCTTCTGTAGAAATGAATGGAACTTGGATAGACACGAATAACTCTGGTGGTTTGAATGGAAATACCTTCAACCCTACTCAAGTTTCTGTTGGATATTATTTATTGAGTTATGTAATTCCTGGAGGCGATTGCCCGAGAACTATTGAAATCAATATGAATGTAAATGATGATTGTGTTGTATTGCCAGCTTGTACAATCAACGTACACAATGCAATATCACCAAACAATGACGGATTCAACGATTTCTTTCAAATTGACGGTCTAGATTGTTATCCAAATAATAGTGTAGAAATTTACAATCGCTGGGGTGTTATAGTATTTGATGCAAAAGGATATGATAACAATACTAAAGTTTTTAGAGGAATATCTGAAGGACGTGTAACAGTGAAACAAGATTCGGAATTACCATCGGGCACTTACTTCTACATCCTTAAATATACTGACGCAGAAGGCAACAGCAAAGAAAAATCAAGCTATCTGTATATTAACCGATAAAAAAGTCAAACTTCCGGGAAGTAGCCTTCCCGGAATTAAAAACATATAATAGATGAAAACAAGAATTTTATTTTTCGCTTTGATGTTGTCAGGTTTTGCAGGTTTTGCGCAACAAGACGCCCAATACACGCAGTATATGTACAACACAATTAATATAAACCCGGCGTATGCTGGATCCAGAGGAGTTTTGAGCGTTTTCGGGCTTCACAGGACCCAATGGGTGGGATTAGATGGAGCACCGACTACGAATGCTTTTTCTATCAATACACCTATAAACAATAGCAACCTTGGGGTAGGACTATCATTTGTGAACGACCGTATCGGCCCTACTGAAGAGAATACCATTTCAGCAGATATATCTTATACCGTACAAACGTCTGAAACGTACAAGCTTTCTTTTGGCGTTAAAGGAACTGCAAACCTTTTTAGCCTTGATGTAAACAAATTAAATCCGGCTGATGCCAATGACCCGCGCCTTTACAATTTTGACAATAATTTTACACCTAACATTGGTGCAGGAGTTTATTTCCATTCCGATAAACTCTATGTAGGTCTTTCTGTTCCAAATTTCTTCGAGACGACAAGGTATGAGGACAACTCAATTTCAGTATCCAAAGAAAGAATGAACTTCTACCTAATTGGAGGCTATGTATTTGATTTGAGCCCAAGTGTCAAATTCAAGCCTGCCTTTTTAGCTAAGTCAATTGAAGGAGCGCCTTTACAATTGGATCTTTCAGGAAATTTTTTGATCAATGAGAAATTTACTATCGGTGCAGCCTGGAGATGGAGCGCCGCAGCAAGTGTTATGGCTGGATTCCAAATTACTGACGGCCTGTTTGTGGGTTATGGATATGACTTAGAAACCACAAGACTATCAAGGTATAACTCGGGCTCTCATGAAATTTTCTTAAGATTTGAGCTTTTCAATAAATACAACAAAATAACTTCACCAAGGTTCTTCTAAATACGAGCAATTATGAAATTTAAATTTATATACATAGTATTTTTCAGCATTAGCAGCTTGAGCGGTTTTTCGCAAGAAGCTGCTGTAAAAAAAGGTGACAAAAAATATGAAAAATATGCCTATATCGACGCTATAAAAACATATGAGCGTGTTGCTGAAAAAGGATATAAATCTCCTGAAATGCTTCAAAAGCTTGGTAATTCTTATTATTTCAATGCTGACCTAGCCAATGCAGCAAAGTGGTATGGAGAACTTTTTGCGATGACTGAAGATGTCGATGCTGAATATTTTTATCGCTATTCTCAATCGTTGAAAGGAATTGGTGAATATGACAAGGCAAATCAAATGCTTGATAAATTCAACCAAAAATCAGGAATTGATACAAGAGCGCAGCTTTATGCTGGCCAAAAAAATTATTTAGAACAGATCAAGAAAAACTCTAGAAGGTATAAATTAGAAAATGCAGGAATCAATTCTGGATATTCTGATTATGGCAGCGCTTTTTATGGCGAAAAAGTGGTTTTCGCCTCTGCAAGAGATACTGGAAACTTCTCCAAGAAAAAGCACGCTTGGACAGATCAATACTTCACAAATATGTATGTTTCAGATTTAAGCGGTGATGGTTCTCTATCAGCACCTCAAAAATTTGCAAAAACCCTGAATACTAAATTTCACGAGTCCACTCCCGCTTTTTCAAAAGACGGCAAAACCATGTATTTTACCCGCAACAATTATCTAGACGGAAAAAAAGGAAAAAGCACGGACAAAGTAACTTTTTTAAAGACCTACAGAGCAACATTAGATGGCGATAAATGGACCAATGTTACTGAACTTCCTTTTAACAATAATAATTATAGCGTGGCGCATCCCGCTTTAAGCCCAGACGGAAAAACGTTATATTTTGCTTCTGACATGCCCGGAACATTAGGTTCTTCAGATTTGTTTAAAGTTGAAATTAAAGCGGATGGAAGTTTTGGAGATCCTGTAAATTTAGGCCCGAAAATAAATACCCCCGGCAGGGAAACTTTCCCATTCATTTCTGATGACAATGAAATTTATTTTGCCTCTGACGGCCATCCTGGTTTAGGCGGATTGGATGTTTTTATGGCAAAAATTGAAAAAAATAGCTTTAGTGAAATTCAGAATATCGGCGAACCGGCAAATACCAAACAAGACGATTTTGGATTCTTGATTAATTCCAAAACAAAAGTCGGGTTTATTAGCTCTAACCGTGAAGGTGGCCAAGGGAACGATGATATTTATAAATTTTTAGAAACAAAACCTTTAAGCTTTGAATGCAGGCAGTTACTTTCAGGAATTGTAACCGACCAAGAAACTGGAGCTATTATAGCAAATGCAAAAGTTACCTTATTTGATGAAAAATTTAATAAGCTGCAAGAAGTAACTTCAGATGCTTCTGGAAAATATTCTTTTGAAGAAGTGGAATGTGATACGTCTTACTATGTACGAGGTGAAAAAGAAGAATATGTGACCAAAGAACAGAAAATTTTCATTCCGAAAGAAAGCGGTGAAACAGATCTTCCTATTCCTTTAGAGAAGCGAATAAAATCAGTTAAAGTTGGGGATGACCTTGCCAAGACTTTTGGCATAAAAATCATTTATTTTGATTTAGACAAATGGAATATCAGACCAGATGCCGCAGTTGATTTGGCAAAAATTGTGGATGTCCTGAAAGAATATCCGACCATGAAAGTAGACGTTCGTTCTCACACTGACAGCCGCCAGACTAAAAAATATAATGAAAAATTATCTGACAGGAGAGCAAAATCAACTATTGAATGGATGGTTAAAGATGGTATCCAGTCGAACAGAATTTTTGGAAAAGGTTATGGTGAAACGCAATTGCTTAATAAATGCGCAGATGGAGTGCAATGTTCAGAAGAAGAGCACCAGCGTAACAGAAGAAGTGAGTTTATCATTACTGAATTGTAATTTTACATCGATACAAATAAAAAGCATTCGCCGTCGCGAATGCTTTTTTTGTTATTTAGCTATCATAATGTATTAAAAATACATCCCCATACAATAGTTTTTGCGTTCTTTATTTCTTAAGATAGGAATCAAAACAAAAGGATATTCTTAATTATTTTTTCATTCTTTTGGACATTCCCAAAAATAATGACTCAAGAAAATTAAACCCCATCTAATATTAATTGTATAAAAAAAAATTCCTTTAGGGACAGCTATCAAGAATTTCAGTGGCAAATTTAAATAACATTTTTTTTCATCTTTGCCAAAAAAAAGACCGCAGGATTGCAGTCTTACTTTTGGAGTGATGACTCTTTATTTTTTTATAAACATGTTCGTATAATATTTACGGCCTGTTTCTGGATTTACGCTTACAGATATACCAAAATGCGTAAAATCTCCTTCTATATTTGCTTTATGACCCGGACTATTTAACCAAGCATTCATGGCTGCTTCTGGTGTATTATAATTGTAAGCCACATTTTCACTAACTCTAACTGCTCCAAGAACCTGAATCAAATTCTCTGAACGCTCATTAAAAAAATCATGATTTACAACATTATTTTGAATCATATAAGCATTGTGCTCCTCTGACTTATAAGAAATATGGTTGATCGGCTGTAAAGTTGGTAAATTAAGTGATTGCCTGTGGGAATTGATCAAATTGACAAGTTCTAATTCAGTTGAATCATATTCATAATTTTCAACTAAGGCAGTTGAAACCGATTTATTAACAAATTCAGCATCAGATTCTGAATCAGAAGAACAAGACATCATAGTGAACAATAGAGCCATTGGCAATAATGTTCTGAACATTTTTGCAGTCATAGTTTCGTAGGTTAAGTTTTATAGATCTTAAAAGCTTTGGGACAACTTTCTCGAAATATCTAAAGATTTAATTGGGGCTAAAACCTTTCGACATATCAATAATACAAAAACATCGGTGAACTGCCAAAAAAAATCGATGAACTACATCATTTTAATATATTTATATGTTTATTCCTATAAATCAAGAGGATAAACGATCGATGTTCCAATGTAAATCATGAAGCTGAAAGCGAATTCGGTCATGAAGTCGGTTGGGCCTTCCTTGCCAAAATTCAATTTCAACCGGTTTCACTAAATAGCCTCCCCAATAGTGCGGGCGTTCTATTTTTTTTCCATCAAATTCACTTTCAAGTGATTGTATTTTTTCATCTAAAAAACTTCGATTAGAAATCACTTCACTTTGGTGCGAAGCAATAGCACCGAGCTGGCTTCCGGTTGGCCGTGAATAAAAATAGTCGTCTGAGATCTTTTCTGAAGTTTTTGTGGCAATTCCTTTAATGATCACCTGCCTTTCGGAATTATGCCAAAAAAATGAAAGGCACACATTTGGGTTTTCTTCGATTGCCTTGCCTTTTTCAGATTCATAATTGGTAAAAAAGACAAAACCTTCATCAGTGAATTGCTTCAAGAGCACTACCCTGTTTTTCGGAAATCCGTCCAAGCCAATTGTAGCAACGGTCATCGCGTTAATTTCTTCCGATCCGCCAATTTCTTCAGCTTCCTGAAACCATTGTGCAAACAATTCAAAAGGATTTTTGGAAATAGAACTTTCTAAAAGTTCGCTTTTTTCATAAGATTTTCTGTAGTCGCTTAAGTCTTTCATTTTTTGAGGTGCTTAGTTATGGGCGCTAAAGATTGAAAGCGCTGAAGCAAAGTTACAAAGTTTAGAAATTAAGGCTATGATAAATGTCAGCTAAAGTAAACCATGGCTACCGAGCCTCTTAAAAATTTGAAACTTAAAAAGAAAAACTTTCGCCGTCATTTCCCAATAAGACATTTGGGAAAATAGTCTCGGCTTCTTCTTTAAATTTCAAAATCGATTCATAGCGCGTGGAATAATGGCCAAGCACCAAATTCTTGGCATTTGCTTTTAAAGCGATTCTGGCAGCTTCTTTTGCGGTAGAATGCATTGTTTTTTGCGCTAATACCGCTTCAGTTTCTAAAAAAGTAGATTCGTGGTACAAAACATCCACGTCTTGAATGATCGGAAGCATTTCTTCGTTGTACAGCGTATCTGAACAAAAGGCATAACTTTTAGAAGGTTCGGGATCAAAAGTCAATTCAGAATTCGGAATCACGCGTCCATCTTCTAAAGTAATGTCGCTTCCATTTTTTATTTTCTGGTAATAAACCTGGTCGATTTCATAATTTAAAACCGCATTGATGTCTAATTTTCGCTCCGTGAATTTCTCTTGGAATAAAAAGCCATTCGTATAAATTCGGTGCTTTAACGGAATCGTTTTTACAATAACATTGTCATCTTCAAAAACGGTTTCTGATTCTTTTGAAGTCAATTCGTGAAAATATAAATTGTAATTTGTCCAAGAATTAGAGAGTTTTAGCTGCAGCGTAATAATTTCTTTAATTCCTTTTGGTCCATAAATATGCAGATCGGCTACGCGCCCTAAAAGCATGTACGTGGAAACCAAACCCACCAAACCATATAGGTGATCGCCGTGAAGATGCGAAATAAAAATGTGGCTGATCTTTGAAAACTTAATTTTATTCTTGCGCAATTGCACTTGCGTTCCTTCACCGCAGTCGATCAAAAACATTCTGTTTCTAATTTCTAAAACCTGAGAAGTCGGATTGGTAATCGTTCGCGGCGTTGCGGCATAACAGCCTAAAATGGTAAGATTCAAAATAATTATGAGTTATGAATTATAAATTATGAGTTGAAAATATAACTTTTCAATTCTGAATTCTAAATATTAAAATCCAAGGTCTCTTTCAATTTCTTCCATTTCAATAATATCGTGTGCTTCCTGGACAGTTGGCACCACGTTTATCTCCTCTGGAACTTCATTGAAATCAAAATCTTTGACTACAATCACAAATGATTTTTTTGCTTTTCTGTGTTTATTTGACAATCCTAAAAATGCCAAAACGTTTTCTAAAGTAACACTTTTGTCTTCTGAAATATCTAAAACCAAATTCTGTTCTTTAAAATTGGAATAATCAGAAGTTACTTTTTCAAGAAATGAAATTGCATTTCCGTCAGTATCTTTTAGTGTAGTTGTATGTGTGTTTTTTTCTATTTGCATTTTTATTCTTTATAGTTATTAAATCCAAAAAGTCAAACTTTATGACTTTCGACTTTATGACTTTTGACTTACTGCTTAATCTTCGAAGCTAATAAATAAATGACCGCCATTCTAACGGCAACTCCATTCTCTACTTGGTTCAAAATCACTGATTGCTGTGAATCGGCAACATCTGAAGAAATTTCAACGCCGCGGTTTATTGGTCCGGGATGCATGATCACAATTTCTTTATTTAAAGAGTCAAGTAACGCCTTGTCCACGCCATATTGTTGTGCATATTCTCTCGTGGAAGGAAAATAATTTACGTCCATTCTTTCATTCTGCACGCGAAGCATATTCGCCACATCGCACCATTCTAATGCTTTTCTCAAGTTGGGTTCTACCGTAACTCCCAACGATTCGATGTATTTTGGAATCAGCGTTTTTGGGCCGCAAACTTTCACTTCAGCACCTTGCATCTGCAGTGCATAAATATTGGAAAGCGCGACTCTTGAATGCAGAATATCACCAACAATTACCACTTTTTTACCGGCAACTTCGCCTAATTTTTCTCTTATTGTAAAAGAATCCAGCAAACCTTGCGTTGGATGTTCGTGGGCTCCATCACCCGCGTTTACGATGCTTGCATTTACATTTTGAGATAAAAAATAAGCTGCACCAGGATTGGAATGACGCATTACGACCATATCCACTTTCATCGAAAGAATATTGTTTACGGTATCGATCAATGTTTCTCCTTTTTTGACTGAAGACTGCGCCGCAGAAAAACTGATGACGTCAGCAGAAAGTCTTTTTTGGGCTAATTCAAAAGAAAGTTTTGTTCTGGTACTATTTTCAAAAAATATATTGGCAATGGTAATATCTCGAAGCGAAGGCACCTTTTTTATCGGGCGGTTGATGACTTCCTTAAAATGATCGGCCGTTTCAAAAATAAGGTCAATATCGTGTTTGTTGATATATTTTATTCCTAATAAATGATTTACGCTTAATTCTTTCATTGTGTGTGTTTTCGATTTTTGGATTATTCGATATTTGGATCATTCGAATTTCGAAACATCGAAAAATCGAATTTTTCGAACTATCTAATTTGTTATTAAGTAAACCAAATCTTCGCCTTCTTGCTCTTTCCAGCTTACTTTGACTTTTTCATTGTTGATGGAATCGACTTGGCGGCCACGATAATCAGGCTGAATTGGCAAATGACGGCTGAAACGACGATCGATTAAAACCAAAAGTTCAATTTCTGCAGGTCTTCCAAAAGACTGAATGGCGGTCAGTGCCGAGCGAATACTTCTACCGGTATATAAAACGTCATCAATGAAAATCACTTTTTTATTTTCTACTAAAAAGTTGATCTGCGTTTTATTAGCTTCCAGAGGTTTATCAGTTCTTCTAAAATCATCCCTGAAAAAAGTGATGTCTAAATAGCCAAGGGCAATTTCTGAAACGTTATAATCGTGTACTAAAATCTGTTTAAGACGTTCGGCCAAAAAAACACCACGAGGCTGGATTCCCACAAGAATCGTGTCTGAAAAATCAAGATGCTTTTCAATTAATTGGCAGGCCAAACGGTGCAGAATGATATTGACTTCTTTTGAAGTGAGCAATATTTTTTGACTCATAATGAAGTGTTGTGTTTGGTTTGTAAAAATAGGTAAAATTTAGTTTTAAGTAAAATTAAAATTCCAGTTTTAGCTGACAATTTACCCAAATCATAATTATATAACGTAAAAAACGAATGATGTAATAATTTTCTGTGCAAAAGAAAAGACCTTTACAAAACAAATAACCAACCAATTATAAACCTTTTAATACCAGAAATTATGAACAAGATACAAAGAATGTGCGTTATCCTATTAGTCCTTCTCTCTTTTTCAAGTTGTGAAGTGGTAGAAGGAATTTTTAATTTTGGCGTTGGCGTTGGCGTATTTATCGTAATTGCGGTTGTGGCCGTCATCATTTGGATTATCAGCAGATTTAGAAAATAATATAAAAACAAAACCACCAAAAACCAACCAACTCTTATAAACTAAAAAATCCCGTAACTAATTGCTACGGGATTTTTATATTTTATTTAAATTCAATCCTTAAGAATACATTTTCTTTCTTAATTCTTGTACTTTTTCATCATCTAGATAATCGTCAAAAGTCATGTATCTGTCGATGGCTCCTTTTGGTGTCAATTCGATAATTCTATTTCCGACCGTTTGTGAGAACTCGTGATCGTGCGTTGTGAAAATCACAGAACCTTTAAAGTTTTTCAATGAGTTGTTGAAAGCCGTGATCGACTCTAAATCCAAGTGGTTCGTTGGTTCGTCAAGCATCAATACGTTTGCTCTTTCCATCATCATTCTTGACAGCATGCAACGTACTTTTTCTCCACCTGACAAAACTCTACTTGTTTTTAAAGCTTCTTCTCCAGAGAAAATCATTTTCCCCAAGAACCCGCGGATAAAAACTTCGTCACGTTCTTCTTCGGTTTTTGCATATTGTCTCAGCCAATCTACCAACGTCAAATCATTTTCAAAGAAAGAATGGTTTTCAACTGGCAAATACGCTTGATTTGTGGTAATTCCCCAATCAAAAGTACCAGCATCAGCTTGTTGGTTTCCGTTTAAGATTTCATAAAAAGCAGTTGTTGCACGTGAATCTTTAGAGAAAAGAACGATCTTATCGCCTTTTGCCATATTCAAATCTACGTCAGTAAACAATGTTTCTCCATCAACAGAAGCGCTCAATCCCACAACGTTTAAGATTTGGTCACCTGCTTCTCTTTCTTGATCAAAAATAATCGCAGGATAACGACGGCTTGAAGGTTTGATTTCAGAAATATTCAACTTGCTGATCATCTTTTTACGAGAAGTCGCTTGTTTTGATTTCGCTACGTTGGCACTGAAACGACGGATAAATTCTTCCAATTCTTGTTTCTTTTCTTCTGCCTTTTTATTTTGCTGTGCTCTTTGTTTCGCTGCTAATTGGCTTGATTCATACCAAAAAGTATAATTTCCTGAATAGTGATTAATTTTACTAAAATCAATATCAGAAATATGTGTACAGACCGCATCTAAAAAGTGACGGTCGTGCGAAACAACGATTACTGTATTTTCATAATTGGCCAAGAAATTCTCTAACCAAGCAATAGTTTCAAAATCCAGGTCGTTCGTTGGCTCATCCATAATAAGCACGTCAGGATTTCCGAAAAGTGCTTGCGCCAAAAGCACGCGGACTTTAAGTTTTCCTTCTAAATCACCCATTAAGGAATAATGGTTGTCTTCGGTAATTCCTAAACTTGAAAGTAGCGAAGCGGCGTCAGAATCTGCATTCCAGCCGTTCATTTCTTCAAACTGTACTTGCAACTCCCCGATTCTATCTGCATTTTCATCAGTATAATCTAAGTAAAGCGCGTCCATTTCTTTTTTAACGGCATACAAAACTTTGTTTCCCATCATCACCGTCTCCAAGACCGTGTGTTCGTCAAACATATTGTGGTTTTGGTTCAAAACCGACATACGTTTTCCTGGTTCTAAAAAGACGTGCCCTGAAGTTGGGTCAAATTCTCCAGCTAATATTTTTAAAAATGTAGATTTTCCAGCACCATTGGCTCCGATAACTCCATAAATATTTCCGTCTGTAAAGACGGTATTTACTTCATCAAACAAGATTCTCTTGCCAAACTGTACTGATAAATTATTTACTGTTAACATTGATTGTAATTTTTTATAAAAAGTTTTGCAAAAGTAGAAAAAATAGTGCAATTTTCGGCATCCGATTCGATATAGTTTTGAATCAAAATGAATTAAAGCAGTTGTTGAAATTAAAACCCCCTATTTAATTACATTCTAAATAAATACGCCTTTTTACATTTAACTATGCCTTAACAGTGAAATCAGATACAACCTGATATTTTTGTTTACTAGATCCAAACTAAATGCACAACTTGAACGTTTTTAAAGTACTATCGTTTTCAATTTTGAACTTGCTATTACTTACTTCTTGCAACAACAAATTTGATCGTGATGATTATTCAGCTTACTTTGGTGGCGAAGTCACAAATCCTTTGAACAGATATGTATTATTTCTTAAGGACAATAAAATTATTGACACAATTCCGCTTGACAGAAACAACCGTTTTTTCAAGAAATTTGATTCTTTAACTCCAGGCCTTTATACGTTTAAGCACGAACCAGAGTACCAATATGTTTATTTCGATAAAAATGACAGCTTGATGGTGAGAATGAATTCAAGCGATTTTGACGAATCAATTATTTTTTGTGGCCGCGGTGAGGAAAAAAACAATTATCTGATGGAAATGTACCTTAAAAACGAGTCTGACAAAGATAAAATGTTTGCCGTTTTTGATTATGACATCAAAAAATTCAACAGATATATTGATTCTTCTTTTGCAACCAGAAAGAAATTTTATGAAACCAAGAAGGAAAAAGCCAAGTGGAACGAGGAGTTTGATTATTTCGCATTATCAGCATTGTACTTTCCTTATTACACCAAAAAAGAAATTTATCCGCTAGTTCATGAAATCAGGACAGGCGAAAAAGTAAGCGATAAATTACCCAAAGATTTTTATGATTACAGAAAAGAAATTGAATTCAACAATCATAACTTGACCAATTTCTCCCCTTTTGTAAAATACCTTACTTACTTGTTGAATAACATGGCGATGGAAAAAGTTTCTTCTGAAAATAATTCCCTTTCTGACCAAGCTTTAGATTTAAATATTGCAAAATTAAACATTACCGATACTTTATTTGAAAACGTAGACATAAAAAATACGGTTTTAAACAACATTGCTTTCGCTTATTTATTAGAAGACCAGCATATTGTAAACAATCAAAAATTTTTAGATCGCTATAACCAGCTATCAACAGACAAGAGCAATCAGAATGAAATTACCAAAATCGGCAATTCAATTCAAATGCTCAAGGAAGGAAATTCATTGCCTGCACTTGACTTGTTCACGTTAACCGGAGAAGCGGTCAACAGCAAATCAGTTATAAAAGGAAAATCAGTTATTTTCTTTTGGACCGAAAATGCAGAATCTCATTTTGTGAGCGTTCACAAAAAAGTGATGGATTTGAAAGCCAAACATCCAGATTATACCTTTATCGCAATTAATGTCGATGACAATCAGTCAAAATGGACCAATGCTTTATCTAACTATAAATTCGAGAATGTAACGGAACTGAGAGTCAAAAACTTCGAAGAGTTAAGAGCAAAATGGGTCATCACAAAAATCCACAGGGTAATTGTTACCAATGCTGACGGCACGATCAAAAACGGATTTGTCAATTTATTTGATGTGAAGTTTGCTGATAACCTGAAGTAATATTTTAGGCGCTAAAAAATAAAGTCGTTACATAAAAAATCCCGCTTCTATAAAGCGGGATTTTTTTTATAATCTGAAATCTGTGAACTGATCACTGTAAACTATTTATTTCCTTTTTCAAAATCAGCCAAAAACTGCGCCAAGCCAATATCTGTCAAAGGGTGTTTCAACAAGCCTTCAATGGCAGAAAGCGGTCCAGTGATTACATCAGCGCCAATTTTTGCACAGTTCACAATATGCATCGTGTGTCTTACTGAAGCCGCCAAGATCTCTGTTTCAAAACCATAATTGTCATAAATCTCACGAATTTCTTGAATCAAGTTCAATCCGTCAGTTGAAATATCATCCAAACGCCCAATAAATGGCGAAACATACGTCGCTCCCGCTTTAGCCGCCAACAGCGCCTGTCCCGCAGAAAACACCAATGTTACGTTTGTTTTTATTTCTTTCTCAGAAAAATATTTCGCCGCCATAACACCTTCTTTTGTCATCGGCAATTTCACCACAATCTGCGGATGAAGATCAGCCAATTCCTCGCCTTCCTTAATCATTCCGGCATAATCCAGTGCATTCACTTCAGCACTCACATCGCCTTCCACAAGATTGCAGATGTCAACATAATGTTTCAGAATATTATTTTTTCCAGTGATTCCTTCCTTTGCCATTAACGACGGATTCGTGGTTACGCCATCCAAAACGCCAAGAGCCTGTGCTTCTTTAATCTGGGCTAAATTTGCCGTGTCAATAAAAAATTTCATCTGTATATATTATTTTTGTTTAACTACTTTAATTATTTACGAAATATTTCTTTCAAGTTGTTTTCATAATCTGCTCCAGCTTCTACTTTTGTAATTTCATCGATATTTATCATAAGCATTTTTCGATCTAGTGAAGAATAGGTTCCGAATTCATTAATTACAATTACACCTTCGTCCATTTCAACAATTTCTCCAATAAGAGAAATCCCAGAATCCAAATTTTGAATATGAATTGTAACATAACCAAATTTATCGGAAACAGATTTCAAAATTTCTGTAATTGACCCAACTTCAATTTCTTCTAAATTTTCTATTCTTTTTTCTTTCAAGGCAAATATTTCGGTAGTTGAAATGTCATTTCCTTTCCATCTTATTCTGCTAATATCTTCTCTCTTAAAAACTGAAATTCCGTTCATTTCACCAATACTGGTAAACTGTTCTAATAAAAGAAATTCGTCGCTAATCTTAACAATAAATCCAAAAGTAGAATCTTCAAATTGATCCGTGTAAATATCTACAAAAACTTTATCGTCAATGAAATTCTTTAAATATTTCTCCTGTAAACTCATTAATATTTATTTAAATTTTAAGTAACGAATTTACAATTTATAATGGTTCATCAGCATTTTTTCATAGACTTTATCAGGCAAGATTCGCTTTAAGACTATCGAAAATTTCTGCATAAAAACACCTACTTTATAATGCACTTTTGGATTGGGAGTTTGAATAATCTTGTGAATTGCAATCGCCATTTCATTCGGATTGCTTCCTGAATCCACGTGTTCGTCCATCATTTTCAACGTGTTTCCGTATGGTTTTTCATAAGCCGAACCGTTGATTAACGGCGCATGAAATCTTCCCGAAGCGATGTTGGTTGCAAAATCCCCAGGAGCTACATTCGTGATATGGATTCCGAATTCTTTCACTTCCATTCGAAGTGCTTCTGTGATTAGTTCTAAAGCGCCTTTTGAAGCCGAATAAACGCTTCGGTAAGGCAATCCCATATAACCGGCAATTGAGGTGATGTTGATAATTAAACCCGATTTTTGCGAACGCATTTGTGGCAAAACCGCTTTCATTACTTCAATTGGCCCAAAGAAATTGGTTTCAAAATTATTTTTAATTTCCGAAGTCGGGATTTCTTCCAAAGGTCCGGTGATTCCAACGCCAGCATTGTTGATGACTACGTCAATTCGTCCTGATTTGGCGATGACTTCAGCCACTGCTTTTTCAATAGATTCGACATTTCTGACATCAAGCGCGACCAATGGAAATTTTGAATTGGTGATGCGTTCTGGATTTCGGCTGGTTCCATAAACGGTGTGTCCTTTTTGGGTTAAAAATTCACCGATTGATTTCCCAATTCCGGAAGAACCGCCTGTTATTAATATGATTTTTGACATTTATTGTTTTAGATTTTTCGATGATTCGAGAAAATGATTCTTCGAAATTGCGTTCAAATTTAGTGATTTTTAGTGGAATTATTTTTTGATTTTCTCGCAAGGGCGCCAAGACGCAAAGTTGTTGCTTAAACTTGAACCATTAAGGGATGAAGAGAATTACGCTTTGTTTATACAACTTTGAAACTTTGTGACTTTGGAACTTACAAAAAATTTAAAAAAAGCCTCAAAGTTTAAAAATAGCCCCGATTGCAGGGGAAATCCTTTTTCTTTTTTTTCTGAAACTGAATTTATTCAGGTAAAAAAAAGAAAAAGATTGTACCGGTAAGCGGGAATTTCATTTAAAAGAAGCCTAAAGTTTGGCTCAAAAAAAAAATCCTCCGCTAAGGAAGATTAAAAAAAAATGGCAAGCGACCTACATCGCACCGCTACAACCGCTTACCCTTGCTGTGTTCCCACCCTGGGGGAGTCTGCAGGAGCTGGTCGTGTAGGACTTGCCGGTGCAAATATACAATCTTTTTATATTTTTGCAAGTAGATTGTTGGTTATAAAATAACATTGTATATTGTGGTGATTAATTTTATAGTAATGAAAAAACATAAGTTATTAGCATTCATTTTATTAGGAGGCTTAATTATCTCTTGCGGTGAAGATGAAAATGCGAAAAAAAATTTATTTAGTATTGATTCTGCAGGCCTAAAAGAAGTTTATAAGCCGAATGAATCACTTTCGTTGGTCTTGAAGAACGAAAAAGCAAAGGTAATTGACTCGGTTATTTATTATTTAAACGAGAAAAGAGCGGGTGCGGTCAAAGGAAATGCCAAGTTGGATTTTGCTTTGGCGAATACCAAATTGGGCTACCAAAACGTAAAAGCCTTGATTTATTATGAAGGCTCAAATGTGGAAATCGACACAAGAATAGAAGTGGTTTCAAACATCACTCCGAAATTATTGAAATATACAATCGTGAATACCTATCCGCACGACCAAACGTCGTATACGCAAGGTTTGGAATTCCATAGAGATACCTTATTTGAAGGAACGGGACAAAGAGGTTCATCGAAATTGATGAAAACAGATTATAAAACCGGAAAGATTTATCAATCTGTTGCTCTGGAAGGGCGTTATTTTGGCGAAGGAATTACCATTTTAGACAACAAAGTGTATCAATTGACTTGGCAAGAATTAACCGGTTTTGTTTATAATGCCGATAACCTGAAGCAAATCAGCACTTTTGAATATCCGAAAAAAGTGGAAGGCTGGGGATTGTGCAATGATGGAAAATTGCTGTACCAATCTGACGGAACAGAGAAGATTTGGGTTTTAGATCCTGAAACTTTGAAGGAAGTTGATTACCTGAACGTTTATTCTGAAGCGAGCAAAGTGAAAGCAGTAAACGAGCTGGAATGGGTGGAAGGAAAAATTTATGGAAATGTGTACCAAAAAGATGCCGTTGCAGTAATTGACCCAAAGACAGGCGCTGTGGAAGGAATTATTGATTTAAGAGAATTGAAAACAAAAATCAATATGGTGGGGCACGATCCTGGAAACGATGTTTTAAACGGATTGGCCTATAACCCAAAAACAAAAACGCTTTTTGTGACTGGCAAAAAGTGGGATAAAATGTTTGAGATCAAAATTATAGAATAGATTTTAAACTGTATTTTTTAAAACCGAGCCAAACGCTCGGTTTTTTTATGCCTAAAAGTTAAAAAAGATATCTCACATCAAAATTTTTCCGAACTTCATAGAAATAAAATCAGTAGCTATGAAAAGTTATCTATTCGTATTATTTCTGGCGATTTTTTCAAGCTGTTCGCCTGACGACTCCGCTCCTGTTTCTTCAAACTTGAATGCTGAAACATTGCTGGATGTTCCATACGGAACGAATCCACAGCAATTAATTGATATTTATTTGCCAGCAAGAAGAACTTCTTCGACTACAAAAGTTTTGTTTTTGGTTCACGGTGGAGGTTGGAAAAGCGGTTCCAAAAATGATATGACAGCGCTTGCCTTCGGAATCAGATCACAGTTTCCTGATTATGCCATTGTTAATATTGGCTATCGCTTGGGCACTTTAGCAACTCCCGCCTATCCAAACCAAATTAACGATATTCAATCTGTTGTAAGCTATCTTAAAAACAACAATTTCAACGTTTCAAAACAATACGGATTTTTAGGAATCAGTGCCGGTGCCCATTTGTCAATGCTTTATTCTTATAAATTTGACACTGAACATAATGTGAAAGCCGTTTGCAGTATTGTGGGACCGACGGATTTTACCGATCCGGCGTATGAGAACCATGAAGCGATCGATACGACTTTACCTTATTTGATTGGGCAAAATCCGCCCGAAAGTATTTATGCAGAAATAAGTCCGATTACATTTGTTTCTGCGCATTCTGCGAGTACCATTCAGTTTGCAGGCAATCAAGATCCCTTGATCCCAACATCGCAGGGAACGCGCTTAAAACAGCAACTAGACACTTTTAATATTACGAATGAGCTTCACGTTTACAACGCGGGCCACGGCGATTTTAATCCTGTTGATGCGCAAGATATTAACGTCAAATTGATTGCTTTTTTAACAGCACATCTTTAAATAAAAAACCCGAGCAAGTTGCTTGGATTTTTTATTATTTTCTCTTTTTTGCTGATGCTTTTGCAGGAGCCGTTCCTACAACTGTAGGCTTTCCTTCTACATATTTTTTATCTGTCGCGTTGAATGCAAAAGTATTCTGCTGTGTTTTATTCTTTTGCTGAATGTCGCCTTCTGGCGTCAAAATGAATTCAAAACCTTCTCTCCTCACCTTTTCTTGCGTTTCTGAAGCATTTTTTAAACGATCTAAAAACACTTTCTCAGTGATGTTTGAAATTGTCTGTTGGTTTGAAAACAACTTGGTTTTTGTAGTCACATCATAAACTTCTGAAAACAGAACCGTTTTTACTTCTATTTTCAAGTCGGTTTTGGTAGTGCTTTCTTCTTTCCAAGTTAATAAATACAAAGGTGTTCCTTTTGCCGTAAAAGCTTTTAAAGCACACTCTTTCGGCAGGCTATTGGCATCAACCGTTTTAATTCCGATGGTATCTTTTTTAGGCTTGTTATTTATAAAGAGATAAAAATTTCCTTTGATCACTTCTGCCGTGAGATTATCGGCTTTCGCCAAAGCAGTTGAAGTAGTTTTTGCTGGAGCTTTTGCTTTCGCATTCTTTTTTTGTCCGTAAGAAATGGCGGTACAAAGTAAAATCAAAATCAGAAATGAGGCCTTTTTCATATTTTTTCTTTTTTAGAATGCCTAAAATACAAAAAAATCAACAACCTATTTGTTAAAGTATCATAGGAAATACTGCTAAAGCTTTTTGAAATTATGTACTGATCATTTAAAACATTTCGTATTTTTGTTTACACTTTTTTAATTAACATTGAACAAAATTAGATTATGATTTTAAATAGAACCAGGAACAGTCTTTCAGAAATTCAGATTGACCGAATAATTGAAATGGCTTGGGAAGACCGAACCCCTTTTGAGGCCATCCAATTTCAGTTTGGATTATCAGAATCAGAAGTTAAAGCGGTAATGAAAAAAGAATTAAAATTCCGCAGTTACATACTTTGGAGAGAACGGGTTGAAAACTGCAACACCAAACACGCAGGCAAACGTGTGGATGGAATTGATCGTTTCAAGTGTAATTTACAGCGTCCCATTTCTGGAAATAAAATTTCCAAAAGGCGCTGATGGATTGTAAGCTGAATCAAAGTACATCATAAAAAAAGCCCCGATAAAATTTATCGGGGCTTTTAAAATATAATCTAAAAAGTGATTATTTCACTTCTTCAAAAATAACAACGTATATAAATCAATACATTGCAAGTAGATGGTACAAATAAGGTACAAAATAAATCTAAATTATATCTAAGTAATAAAATGGAAAAAACGGTCAAATTGACCACCCAATTCCAGTTCAAATTGACCACCTGTTTCGGTTGA
>NZ_RQVR01000027.1 GCF_003865365.1 Flavobacterium macacae
ATCAGCAACAGTCGGTGCATCAATTTGACAGAAACTTTGTGTCGCATTTCCTGTCGTTGGTGCGGAAGGATTTGAAATTGTAACCGTAATAGCCAATCTTGTTCCGCTTTCGCAAACTCCGTTTACTAAAGAAACATAATAAATTCTTGGAGTCAATGGTGCTGTAGAAGCAATCAGGTTTCCTCCGGCTTGAGCATCATAGAAAACAACTCCGGTTTCATTGACTGAAATGTCAGCAACCGTTGGATTGTTTCCTTGACAGAAATTTTGCGTAGTGGCATTGGTAGTTGGGGTTCCAACAACCGTAATTGTCACTGTAATTGCCAGTCGAGTTGCGCTTTGGCAACCAGCCCCATCAATTTGACTTACAAAATAAGTTCCGTTTGTTAGCGGAGTAGTAGGTGTCAAAGGTGTACCTCCAGTAGCTACATTAAAATAAACGACACTCGCTTCATTTACTTCTAAATCTGAAACAGTTGGATTATTGGCAGCACAGAAAACTTGGGCAGTATTATCTGTAGTTGGGGTAGCAGGATTTGAAACGGTAATCGTAATTGCTAATCTGTTTTGGCTTTCGCACAAACCATCTTGAATAGCCGCATAATAGATTCCGTTTGTCAAAGGTGTTGTTGGAGCAATTAAATCGCCTCCTAATAAAGCCGTATAAAAAACAACATTAGGCTCATTCACTTGGATGTTTGCAACCGTTGGATTGTTTATAGAACAAAAGTTTTGTTCGAAATTTAATGTAGTTGGCGTCAGGGGATCTCCAATTAGAACAAAAATAACCAATCGATCGTCACTTTCACAAGCGCCATCAATCTGCGCTGCATAATAAATTCCGGCTGTCAAAGTTGTGGTTGGGTCTAGTGGAACTCCGCCTACAGGAAGTGAATAAAAAACAACATTTGGTTCATTTATTTGAAGATCTGCTACTGTCGGATTGTTTGCTTGACAAAAAGTTTGCGTTACAGTACCGGTCGTTGGTGCTGGTGGATTACCAACAGTTACAGTTACAGCCTGAAGGTTTCCAGTTGAATTTAAACAAGTCGTATCGCTCGTGACAGCTATAAAATATGTATAAGGACTACCGGATGCAAGCAATCCTGAAATTGACAATGTCCCATCAGCATTTAAAGTGTAAGTAACGCCTGAAACGGTACCATTTGGGATGGGTTGTGTGGTATCGTTTGTAAGATAATAAGAAAACACAGGATTTGACAAAGCACTTGTAGGAGCTAAAACAGCTGTACTATTCAAGCAAGCGGTTTTGTCATCGATCAAAATGTCTGAAAGAAGAGACGCCGATTGAATTGTGAAAGTAACTTGAGTTCTATCAGCAATGTCAGTTTGGCAAAATTCGGTTGCACTAACACCTAAAAAGTAAGTGTATGTTCCCGGAGTCAAACCAGTTAAATTTAAAGTCGCACCAGTTTCTCCAGAAACTAATGTTTGTGTACTTCCGGTTAAATTATACCAGTAATAGATCGGATTCGTAAGTGTTACCGTTGAATTTAAAATTGCAGTAAGCGAAGCAGTTCCAGTTGGAGAACAAAAAGAAGTATCCGTTCCGCCATTTATTTGAACCGAAGCAATTGCAGCAATCGGAGCTGTTTCTGTTACGGTTACCGTTACGGTTCCACGCGACATAGTTTCACATCCAAAGCGGATTGGTTGTATATAATAGGTGTAAACGCCTTGCGCTAAATCACTTGGAATCGTGAATGAATTTCCCGTTACCACAACATTTCCGCCTGTTGCGGCGTCATACCAAACAAAAGTTGTACAAAGAACAGAAGTTGTTTGAAGTGTAATCGTTTCTCCTTGACAAGCTGTAATTGCATTGTTGATATCAGCATTTTCTACTTGAGTGTTTGCTGTTCTTCTAACATCGTTAATTCGCAATTGATCTAAAACATTAGCAACTCCACCAAAACGAATTCTTAATC
Source organism: Flavobacterium macacae (assembly GCF_003865365.1). GTDB lineage: Bacteria > Bacteroidota > Bacteroidia > Flavobacteriales > Flavobacteriaceae > Flavobacterium > Flavobacterium macacae. The sequence goes on from NZ_RQVR01000027.1 coordinate 1,950, forward strand.
GATCAAAAGATTGTGTTGGAACAAAAGTTAAAATAGCTTCCGAACCTCCGCCTAAAATCTCTAAATTCAATAAGCCTGAATTTGTAAAAGCAGGACCGGCATTCGCTTCATTTAAAAGCGGTTGGAATGTAAGTCCAGCCAAAGCATTTAAATTTAGAAGATTTGCAGGTTGAGAAACTCGTACTCTTACCATGTCTCCCACCACAGAAGGTGTTTTGAAAATAACCGTTAATTCAGCAGCAGCCAATACGCCAACACCAGTAAACATTGTAGCAAAAGAAGCTTGTGAGTTGTCAATAGCATTGAAAGCATTATTTACACCAACAGTTGTCGTTAAAGCGCCAATACCTAAATCAACTGCGCCAAATAACACATCTTCTGCATCTGGTCCGCATGCAATTTGCGTAACAGGAACTTCGTAATAAGCTTCGTAAACTTTTGCATTTTGTGCCAGACTTACTAATGAAGCTACTTGAATTCGCACTCCGTCATAGGCTTGTGGCCCGGTTCCATTTGCCGGAACAAACGTGTATTCAAAATTATTTTGTCCCGGTAATAAATTCAATAAAGATCCTGAAACCGATTGCAAAACACCAATATCCACAGGAACTCCTGAAGCATTACGTTTTGTTCCAACTACTGAATAGCCACCAATTAAAGTCAGTCCGCTATATTCAGAACCCAATTTTAAGGTAACAGGGGTTCCAGCTGGAATGGTTTGGTTCCATTCTAAAATCTGAAAAGTAGTTCCGACGCCAAGCAAACCAAGACCTGTTGTTATCGTGGAAAATGTTTGTGGATTTCCATCTACGGCATTTGCAGGATTTGAAACAGTTCCTGTGATTACAGATCCCCAGCGTTGCGTATCCGCATAATTTCTTTCTGTTAAAGGAGGACACGATGCTGGATCGACAACCGTTACGATCACGGTACCTGAAACAGCACAGGTTCCTAGTGTGGCAACTGCGGTAAAAGTAAATGTTCCTGCAGTGGAGAAAGGTCCTGCAACATTAGAGCCTAAGGGCGTTCCTGTTGAATTAAACCAAGTTACGGTTCCGGATGAAGCGGCATTTAAAGTTACTGAATTCCCAATTTGGGTAACCAATGCAGAATTAGCAACAGTTAATGTTGGCTGTTCATTTACGGTTAAAGCTACAGGAACCAAATCAGAAATACAAGTTGAATTTAAGTTTTGCTGTTGGATAAAATAATTTCCGCTTGCGGTAATATTTGCCGCTTGTGCAGGAGTTATTGCAACACTCGCCGAATTGTAAAAAACATAAGTGGCTGAAGGATCAAAATTTAAAATAGCGCTAGCTAAATTTACTGATCCACAACCCACCAAAGTTGGATTTACAAGAACAGAAAGTGTGTTTCCGACAGTAACGGTTACTTCTTTTAATGTATTGGCATCATTTTCACAAAGACCATCTAGGGTTAACGAAATAAAATAGGAGTAAGGAGAAGCCACAGTATTTAATCCGTTAATTGTTAAAGCTCCGGTTGTTGGGTTTTTAACATAGGTCACACCTGCATCGCCCGTATATCCGGTTGTAATTTCAGTAGTTTTTGTTTGATCTGTATAATATTTAAAAACCGCACCTGCAATTGTTGAGGTTGGATTTAAAGTTATGGCACCTTGACAAGCCGTCAGTGCTGAAGGAATGGTGATATTTTCTGCAACTGGTAACTTGATTACCGTAATGGGAATTGCTACTCTTTGAGATTCTTCTGAACAACCGATTTTTGCTGCTGCAACATACAATGTAGTATTGGCAGTAATGGGCGCTGTTTCATAAGGTGTCCCTGAAGAAACAGTGGCTAAAGGTGTAGTCGCTGTTGCTGAAGTATAATACCTAATCTCATTTTCTGTGGCAGTTGTTGCGGTTAGTGTTACAGAACTTCCAGAACAGATAGTGGTATTTTGAGAAGTTGGCGTGGTTAAAACAGGAACCTTAGGAACGCGAACAACATCATACAAATCAAGACTTTGTGTTAATTGCACATTTAGCAAGGAATTGTAGCGAATAGTAATTCTATCCACTGGTGCGATCGGGGCAAAAGGGATGGTCGCAATTTGGTTTCCCTGTAAAAGTGTCAATAAATCAAGATTTAATAGAGTATTAATGTTCCCTGTTTCAACGATCGAAGGCCCATTAGACGCTATAATTTGAATATTGTTCGCTACACCTAAAGCTATTAAGGAAGGATCGACTTTAAGCCGAATGTTAAATTCTTCTGTAGGTTTAGAAAGTCCTTCGAAATAAATAGTCTGCTGAACGCCTCCTGCAACAGCTATTACACCAAGACTTAATCTTGAAAAACTATTTGGATCTGAATCTAAGACATTTTGTGGATTTGTAACTCCCACAGCTCCCAAGTTTAAAAGGTCTAAATTTAAACCGGTAGTAGTGAAAGAAGTGTAAGCTCCATAGCCGCAATTATCAGGAGAGCTAACATAAAAAGCATCGAAAACTTGAAGCGTTTTTGTATTAAAAAAACCTAAAAGGCTTCCCAATCGATTTCGTAATCGGATTCTATTATAAGGAGCAGATGGAGTTATGGCAATATAAAAACCACCTGTTTCATCTGTGATAATTCGAAGTCTTTCTGAATCAAATTCTCCAAGCTCTTGACTATCACCTTGTAACACAATGGAGTTGCCGTTTTTTGCCTGAATCGTAAATTCTTGATTTCCAACAAGAACAACACCTAAAACGTCAGACAATAAGCCTCCAAGACTTCCCCCCAGTAAGGCTGGAAGCAGATTGTCATCAGTTTGAATTTTAATAAATGAAGTTGTATTTGCTGGCAAAAGGGTAGGATATTCAAGTTCAATAAAACCAGAATAAGCAAAGGCGCCTAATGCTAAACCCGAACTTGCTTGTACAGAAGCAGTGGTGTTCAGATTTCCGTCAATTGCATTTGCAGGATTGAGCGTATTGCTTTGAGCAGAAATGGTGTTCGCATATACTCTGTTTGATTGCGCTTCAACAATGTTCTGGTAAAAGAGCAGGAATAATAAAACCGAAACATACTTATAATTGTACATTCTCGGAAAAGTAAAATTAAATTTCATAAGCGAGCATTTAAGTTATTAAATAGATTTAGGGTAAAGGTTTTTTTAAATATTTTTCTTACACATTGTAAAATGTTTATTATGAATTATTTATATTATTTTAATGTTTGTATTTTTTAAAAAACTATATATTTGTTATGTGAATTTGTGCAATACAAAATCATCAAAGCTTAAACCCAAAAACGAGCTTAACCTACAACTCACATTTTGTGAATTTTTTTTAATGATATCTTTTTTAGATATGATTAAAACGCTATGTGTTATTTTTAAATTTAGATTAGAAATTGATGTGGTATGTCAATTTCTGGTAAGAGTATCAAACTGATTATATAACCAGCTTTGTATTTAACGTACTAAAGTTACATTACACTTTGCGAATATGCAAGATAAAAATTCACAAAATGCGATTAATGTTATTAACAAATTAAAAAAGTCGCTTAAAATCAAGACAGATGTTGAATTATCTGAATTCTTGAACATTCGTCCAAACACTATTTCTACTTGGAAAAAGAGAAATTCTGTAGATTATGATTCTATAATCTCGATATGCGAACTGTATGAATTAGATTTAAATGAAATTTTGTTAGATAGGAAAGAAACTGGCGCTTATGAAGCTAAAACCACTTTAGTGACTCGCGAAGTGCAGTACCAATATTCTAAAGAGCAAGATGTTTCTACCTTATTAGATATCTTACCCAAATATAATTTCCCTTTTGTCGTAGCTGAAAAATCAAGAGCTTTTCAAGTCGTTAGCAATAATATGTTTCCCGTTATAGAGGAGAATTCATTTGTTATTTGCGAACAAATTAGTACAAATGAAATTAAAGATAATTCTGTCGTGGTTTTAATAAGCCAAGAAAAAGGATTGTTTGTAAATAGAATTTGTAAAAACAAATATGAAGAGAAGCAATTTATTTTAAGCAGCGAAAATGATTTTTATCAAGAAATCATAATTGATGAAAGTGAGATAAGAGAAGTTTGGACAGTTTGTGGGCTTTTGTCTTATGACATTAACAATCAAAACAAATTCAAATTTATTAATGACAGCTTAAAAGTCATCAATAAATTTATAAAAAAAGAAAGTGCCAAATAGCTTCAAACTAAAAGATAAAAGTCGATCCCGCGAAATAAGTAAATTTATATTGAAATTCTATAACATGTAAAAGTTTGAAGATAAATATTTTTGAAAGCGGATTTTTATGCTTTTTATGAAACTTTTTCTTATATTCTTTTTTCTAATTTTTACCTCCAAAATAAGGTCTCAAAATTTTGGAACGTCTCAAGTTTTGATTTATCCATCACCGATTCAATCTTCAGATATGCAGTATTATAATTGGTACAAACATCCTGAGGAAAAGAATATTTATATCATTAGTTTTGAAAAAAGTAGTGTTGGATTTAGTAAGGCATTTGAAGAATTGCATGTTCTTTTAATTGAAAACAATCTTGATTTTAGTGATTATATGAGCGATCACTCTGAATTTCACAGCTCAATTAAAAAGAAATCTACGTTTGAAGAGTTGCACGATTCCGTTATTGCACAAAAATCCAAAATTTTTAGAACCTGGAAAGCAGGCAGTGATTACCTCACTTTGCTTTTGAATTTCGATACCTATTTAATGATTTTAGGTACAAAAAATAATCAAATAAATCATTGATTTTCAAAATATTAAATTGCAAAAAATTAAAATTAAAGCACTTTTTTTTTTCATTTCTTGTTCTAATTTTTGAAATGAGTAACAAATCCTTTATATTTGTTATGGTTGGAAGATTCCATAATATAAATAAATATTATAAAAATAACTATGAGTCCATCGAGTATGCAGATTTTCCTTGCAGATGATGATCAAGATGATCGTCTTTTATTTGAAGAAGTTCTTAATGAAATCAATATTTCAAAAGAACTTACCATGTTTAAAAATGCTATCGAGTTGATGGATCATTTAAACCAGGAAGATGTCGTGTTGCCGCATATTATCTTTTTGGATTTAAATATGCCGTTTATTTCTGGAGCCGAAGCTTTGAAAGAAATTAGAAACAATCCAAGATTCAGAGATGTTTCTGTGGCTATTTATTCTACTTCTTCGCTTGAAAAAGATATTGAAGAAACGTTCATTAACGGAGCAAACATTTATATTACAAAACCAAATGATTACAGCACGTTAAAGAAAATTATTAAAAATGTCTTGAATATCAACTGGCATTACCACACTTCAGGCCTGAACAGAGAAACTTTCTTTTACAACGTTTAAGTTGTATAGCACAAATAGCGAAAGCGCAACTTTAGGTCTGCGCTTTTTTTATGTCCTAAGATGAAACACAGACAACCGATTACAGATGTTGATAAATAGCTTTAAATTAGTGCAATTCTGTTACTAATTAGTGATAATCTGTAAAATTTTAAAGCAGGTTTTCTAATATCTTTGTAAGACTAAATTGCTTTATTATGAAAGTATTCTTAACATCGTCTGTATTTTTCATTTACACGCTTGCAATGGCCCAAGATGTGTCTTTCATCAATTCCATTTCAAATGCCAACAGGCAAACGGCGCGAATAGCTTCTGATAAAATAGCTTCCCTGACGACTTTAAATTATCGATTTTACAAAGCGGTCGAACAAGATTCTGATTCCACGTATACCATTATATATGCTCCGGCTGAAGTAGCTGATGCTGATCTTGAAGCAAAAAAAGATTGGGATGAATGCTTGTATGTTGATTTTAAGCTTGAGCAGGAAGGAGATTCAAAAGAACTTCGTTTTTCATCCATCCGAGGGAAATACTTAGATGTTTTTCCGGCCTGGAAGAAATACTTTAAACCAAAAGCACATTTAGAATATACCATTACAGACCCGACGAGCCGAGAAATTGCGGACAATCAGCATGGCTATCATTTTGTTTTGCAAGAAGGTGAAAATCCAAAAATTCCAAGATGGAGCATAGTGAACAAGTCTTAATCTTTTAAAATTTAGATATTGCAATTTTTAATTGAAATTGTGTAATACGTTTCTTAGTGTTTCAAGTTAATTTTACCATTGTAAGATTTAAAAAACGCACGATTATGAAAACGCTATTCCAATCTCATTTCAACCAAGCTTTGTTCTTTCTGTCGATTGCGACTATTTGTACTTTTTTTGCCTCTTGCGATAAAAAAGACAGTTGCCAAGAATGTGCTGAAGAAAAAGCAGAACAGCAAGCGTTGATGGAAGCAGATGCGACAAGTGAGGCAGATACAAACACAGCGGAGTACCAGAAGGAATCCAATGCGGCTGCATCGAAACCGGCCAGTTCTGGGAAAGCCAAAACAACGGTTCAAAAAGAGACCGTGGAAGAAGACAATTCAAACGTCAGCATCATCAATCCGAATGATAAAAGCAATAGCGACAGCAAAAGAACCTACGGAAGCAGTGGGACTGGCGGTGGAAGCGGTACCAGCGGCAGCGGTGGCGACGGAAACGGAAGCAGTGGCTGGAATGCAGACGCTAAAAAAGATAAAAAATAAAACACCAGAAACCAAACCAACCTATAATAAGCAACCAACCTTTAAAAAGCTCATTCTGTTTTAGAATGGGCTTTTTTATTTACATGATAATCGCAATTTTGCAGTTAAAAATGAATCTTTGAATTAGCCCAAAAATCGAAATCCTCACAGAAAATGGCTGTTTACAGAAGTCTTATTGAAATTGAATAAAGTTTTTCTCGAATTCGCTCAAATTCCGATTTAGCGGTACAATTTTTCGGAACTGGAATTAATTTTTTTGCCTATGACGCCGATGCATAGCTATGACGCTGCATTCCCATAGAGTTTCTGAAATCCAGTGTAGGTATGCAGTATTTTGTGTATTCCAGCTTTAGCACGGTAAAAAAATGCTGAAGGTAGCACCTTGATTAACTTCGCTGTGGGCGGTAATGAAACCGTTGTGGCGTACGAGAATTCGTTTGCAGATGGCCAACCCGATTCCGGTACCGCTGTACTGTTCTCTGTCGTGAAATCTTTTAAACGGGTCAAAGACCTTGTCTTCCACTTCAGACGGAAAGCCGATGCCGTTGTCTTTGATGTCAATCTGGAAATAATCCTGTTGTGGTTCTGCATCGGGGATTGCAATGTTTTCGCCTTTGGTCATTTTAGCGGTCACTTGAATCAGTGGCGCTTCGTCTTTTTTGGCATATTTTAGGGCATTGTGGAACAGGTTGGTAAACACTTGTGAAAACTGCGACGGAATGATTTCTAAAACCGGCAAGTCGCTGATTTCAAAGGTGGCATTTGCTTCTTCGATAGCCTCTTTTAAATCGGCCAACACTTTGTCTACAACGGTGTTTAAATCCGTAGCCTCCAGATAAATGGCTGCGGTGTTCAGTTCAGAATAGCTCAAAAGATCGTTGATGAGCTGTTCCATCCTTTCGATAGACACCGTGATCCTATTGAAATTGCTTTTTGACTTTTCTGAAAACTGTTCTGCGTCGCGATCCAGGATCATCTTGCTGAACATGTTTATTTTTCGGAGCGGTTCTTTGAGGTCGTGGCTGGCCACCGAAGCAAAATACTTGAGTTCGTCGTTCTTTTCTTCGAGTTCTATGTTCTTTGAAAGGAGCTGTTTTTGCGCCGTTTTGGTATCTGAAACATCAGTGGTCACAGAAACATACTGTGTTGGCTTTCCGTTTTTGTCTCTTTTGTAAATCAAGTCTTTGGAAGCCAGATTACTGTAATCGCCGTTTTTGTTCTTGATTCGGTAGTGCACGGGCGCTACGTCATTTCCTGATTTTAATTCTTCAAGATGCGCATCAAAAAGTGGCCGGTCTTCATCGTGGATCAAGTTTTTATAAAGGTCGATTTCGGCATGGTTCAAGAGATCTTGGTCAAGGCCGGTGATATCAGCAATGTTTTTATTGTTGTATATAATTCTTTGTTTATCAAAGTCATAGACATATATCAAGCTGGGAATTGCGTGTAAAATATGTTCTAAAAAGTCTTTCGATTTTTTTAATTTCTTAATCTGTTTCTTCTTTTTCATGCTTTCACGTGCCTCGCAAATTTGCCGATTCATAGCGCTGTTGTTGTGTTTGTTTTGTGGTTTCAAATGCAATGCGATGCGTTATAAACTTATTTCTTTTTTGGCAATCCTGCTTTATATCAATTGTGCTTAAAAGTTATATGATTCAAATCTATTGGGAGGAGGTTGCGGATTTAGGAACTTCGCTAAAAATTTGGAAATAGTTTCAAAAATGAAAATGTGGCATTCCGTTTTTTATAGAGAGCCATTTTTGAGAGCTAAATGGCGATGTCCGAATAATACAAATCAAAGAGCATTCTGTCTATAGCTAGAAAACCCCTTTTGCGTAACTTTGTTCTATAAAAGAGAATTGAATTTAATACTGATCATCATGAAAAAAGGAACGAAATTATACAGTATTGCAACGGGAACCTGCCCGAAATGCCAAAATGAAAAAATGTATGTAAATCCAAATCCGTATAATTTGGGCGCTGTTTTTGAAATGCACGAAAATTGCGGCCAGTGTGGCTTTAAGTACAAAATTGAACCGAGTTTTTTCTTCGGAGCGATGTATGTAAGTTATGGCGTGGGAATTGCTTTTGGGGTAGCTGCATTTATCATCAGCCATTTTATTTTTAAAGCGAATTTGAAAATTTCGTTTGGCGCAATAATCGCAGCGCTGGTTGTTTTTATGCCGATAATCATGCGTGTTTCCAGAAATATCTGGATCAATTTCTTTGTAGATTATGATCCGACCTACCATAAGGTTAAAATCAAATCATAATAAAAAATAATAAGATAGGCAAACCACATTTCCAGGGCTTCAAAATAAATTTTTAAGGGAAGCAGTTGCGGTTTTTCATAATTTATAGAGGGATCAGAAGACTCTTCGCAAGATGAATCTTACATTTCAAATTTACTGCTGTTGCAAAAGATTGAAAAGTATTACAAAAGCCCGCTGTTGCTACAAAAAATCTCTAAAATTAACAATTGGTACGGAAAAACCGTAAAGCAACAAAAAGGTTCTTTTTTACTTTTGAAATATCAACATTCAAAAAAACTATGAACGAAAAGCAAGCAGAAGAGATGATCGGTCTTTTAAAGCAAATTTGGTATAAATTAGATAGCATTGAAGAAAATTTAGAAGATATGAATACCAAACATGAAGATAATGCGATTCCTGAGAGCATGAAAAAAATAATGAATGATATCAATAGAGAAATGAACTCGGGGAGAAAATTATAAAAGTACGTTGTTATCTTTAAGTAAAATTAAAGAACGTAATAAAAAATCCAAAGTGGTAAAGCAGGCTCAAAGCTTCAAAGATTTCAAATCTGAGATGCTCAGAGCCTTTTTTTTGTGCCAAAAAATGAGGTGTATACCGTTTCATTATATTGGATTTTTAACGGTTGTTCAACCTGAAAATATAAGATTTATTTCTAATTTTATAGTCCAAAAAAAAGGGAGAAGATGTCTGAAAGAATAAGAGAGAAGTTGCAAATACTTGCTGATGCCGCCAAATATGATGTATCGTGTTCGTCCAGCGGAAGTAATAGAAAAAATACTGCTAAAGGCTTGGGTGACGCCAGTTCATCAGGAATTTGCCATACGTATACGGAAGATGGAAGGTGTGTTTCTCTTTTAAAAATCCTATTGACAAATCATTGCATTTTTGATTGCGCATTTTGTGTTTCGCGTAAAAGCAACGATGTAAAGCGGGCTGCCTTTACGGTAGAAGAAGTCGTGGAATTGACGATGAGTTTTTACCGCAGGAATTATATTGAAGGTTTGTTTTTAAGTTCTGGAATTTTTAAAAATGCCGACTACACGATGGAACGTCTGGTGCGAATTGCTAAGAAACTGCGCCTTGAAAATAATTTTAACGGCTACATCCATTTGAAGACGATTCCGGGTGCCAGCGAGGAACTATTGACTGAAGCTGGATTGTATGCAGACCGAATGAGCATTAATCTTGAAATGCCAACGGAATCTGGCTTGAAACTTTTATCTCCCGATAAATCACATGAAGATGTCAAAAAGCCATTGGCCTTCATCCAAAAAGGAATCATTCAAATCAAGGATGAAAAACGCATCATAAAAAGCACTCCAAAATTTGTTCCAGCGGGGCAGAGCACGCAAATCGTTATCGGAGCGACTCCAGAAACGGATATGGAAATCATGTACAGCGCCAACGAATATTATAAAAATTACGATTTGAAGCGCGTGTATTATTCGGGATATATTCCGATTAGTTATGACGACCGAATGCCAATGATCGGCAGCCAGCCACCGCTTTTGAGAGAAAATAGATTGTACCAGACGGATTGGCTGATGCGCTTTTATGGCTTTGATGTGCATGAGATATTGAATGTAAAAAATCCCCACTTGGACGTTGACATTGATCCAAAACTGAGCTGGGCGTTGCGCAATATGGAGCATTTTCCCATCGATATTAATACGGCAGATTACAAGATGATTTTGCGCGTTCCAGGAATTGGAGTAGGTTCTGCCAAGAAGATTTTCCAAGCCAGGAAATTCGGAAGGTTGCGTTCTGACCAATTGAAAAAGATGGGAATCGCGTTCAATCGTGCCAAACATTTCATCCGATGTGCTGACAGTATCTTTCAGTTGAATGACCCAAATCCCGTGCATATTAAAGGGCTGATCCTTTCTGAAACCAATAGCAAATATTTAAAAGTGCCACAGAACCAACTTTCTCTTTTTTAGATGGCTGTTTATATTTTTGATGGAACTTTTGAAGGGCTCTTGACTTCCATTTTTGAATTTTATGAACGGAAACCAAGTAAAATCCAACTGGTGAGTGCGTCGTATTTTCAACCGATGTTTCTGGAAGAAACCCTTGAAATAATCAGTAATGAAGCCAAAGCAAAACGCGTTTGGGCGGGCATGAAAAAAAAAGTAAATGCGGATTGGCAGTTTCGTTTTTACAAAACTTTTTTGTCTGAAACACCAGAAAGTTTCCAGCATCTTTTTGATTTTGCGTGTTATGTTTTTGACAATCCGTCAGGAGTGGAGCAAAATTATGGCCACGAGTCAGTAATGGCAATTTCAAAGATGGATCGAAGCGTCAATCGCGAAGCCCATCGCATGAAGGCTTTTATTCGTTTTCAAGAAACTAGCGATGGTGTTTTTTATGCGCCCATTGAGCCAGATTACAATGTGTTGCCACTCATTTCTTCTTTTTTTAAAAACAGATATGCCGATCAAAAATGGATCATTTATGATTTGAAAAGAAACTACGGCTTGTTTTATGACCTTGAAAAAGTAGAAGAAATAAAGTTGGAATACCAGCCCATTGTCAAAACCTCGCCAATGAGCCTTCCGGGAGAAGTTCAGGAAAAGCAGGAATTATATGCCTTGCTTTGGAACGATTATTTTAAATCGACCAACATTCCAGCCCGAAAAAACATGAAACTGCACATCCAGCACGTTCCAAAACGCTACTGGAAATACCTTACGGAGAAAAAACTGTAAAAATTAACACTCTAAAACTTTAAAAAATAGCGTCATTTGGATTTTTTAAAGGACCAAAAAGCCACTAAAAAGGCCAAAACACTCCATAAAATTAATTGCCAAGTCACGAGAGTCCATCCGCCTAATTTCCAGCATTGCACGCCAATAAAAGTTCCGAGTGCGCCGCCAATGAAATAAGAAGTCATGTAAATCGTGTTGATTCGGCTGTTTGCTTTTTCATCTAAAGTGTAAATTGTGGCGATATTTACCAACTGCGTAGCTTGGACGCCCACATCTAAAAGCAACACGGCTATAATAATTGCCCACAGCGAATGCGGCAAAACATTCAGCATAATTACGCTGGCCAGCAGCATTCCGACAGAAAATAATTGTGATTTTGCCGCGTTGTCGCCGTCAACCCATCTGCCGAAATAAGGCGCAAGCAAAGCTCCGGCGATCGCCAGAATCCCAAATAAACCGATGGTGTCCGTTCCGTAATGAAACGGAGCGCCGCTTAAATGGAACGTCAAAGTGGTCCAAAAAGAACAAAAGACTCCAAAAATCAAGGCGCCTAATAGCGTACTTCTTCGCAAAATCGCGAATCTTTGAATTTGTTGGAGCGCAGATTTTAAGAGGGACAGGTAGTTTCCGGTGAATTCTTGTTTTACGTTGGGAAGCGAAAGGTGCACCATTAATGTGGTACCCAAAACCATCACGGCAGAAATGGCATAGACATAGTGCCAGCCAAACCATTCAGCAATGGTTCCCGCAAATACACGCGCGGCCAAAATACCGATTAAAATACCGGAGAAAATAAAACTGATGGTTTTTGCCTGGTTGTTTTTTTCTAAACTTGCTGCCATCGGAAGAATGACCTGCGCCGCAACGCTGCAAATTCCGATAATCAGGCTCATTGTAAAAATACCGAAACGGCTTTCGAAGAAAACCATTCCTACTAAAGCGAAGATTAAAAGACCCTGCAATCCTAAAATCAGCTTTTTTCTATTGACTTTGTCTCCAAGCGGCGTAATGAAAAAGAGGCCAAAACCATAACCTGCCTGTGCGAGAACGGAAATTAGTCCTACGTTGGCTTCGGTGGTATTTAACGATTTTGCAATGTCTTTTAAAACGGGCTGATTGTAATAAATGTTGGCAACACAAACTCCGGATGCGATGGCCATAATTGTAATTTGCGCTTTTGAAAGCGATTTATTTTCCATTATGCAAATTTACTTCGAAAGAAATTCAAATACATTGTCATCTTCAGAATATATAACTTGGACTTATTGCAATAAAATTTCTTCCATAAGTTTGTAAGTACCTTTTTTTGGATTTCTTTTTAAAACCGTAATCCGGTCACAAATCCATTCACTTTTGTAATTAAAAGCGTTCAAATCATTTTCAATTTTTTCAAAATCAGCAATGGTAAGGTTTTGTTCAATGGTCAAATGAGGTACAATTTCTTTTTTAAACTTAAATTCTTCGCCGATGCTTTCGAACAAAGCTTGAATTGGTTTTGGATTTTCAATTTTAAGGTACACCGTTTTCTTTGTAGCTCCGTGTGAAAACACTTCCGCTTCATTTGTAGAAACAGCGAAAGGTTTTAGGTCTGCAAGTGCTTTTTTTAGCTTTTCCAAAAGGTGATTGTCCCTTTCATATTTTGCTTTAAACAATGAAATGTGCGCTACAGAATATTCATTTTCTGTAGTTCTGCCAATGATTTTATAGAGTTTGTTCTTCAGCTTTTTAGTTTCTTTTTTGACTTCATCGGTGGGAGAAATCAAGACAAAATAATCTTGAAGTTCAGTCAAAGGAAATAGAGTAGGTTGTTTGTATTTTACTTTTGCCATTAAAAAGAATTTTTTACAAGATATAAAATTTGAATAAATAATGAAGCACAATGGAAGTTTAAGCATCTTTTATCTTTCTAATTCGCTCAATATCTTCCAAGGTAGCACATTTGGTTTCAATAATTTCGTCATCAATTTTAAACGGAAGATGCACCGATTCTACTTCTGATAAGTCTTCGTTTAAATAATCTTGCATGTCTTTTAAATCAAAAAACCATTCCTTGTCAAATTGCACTTTGTGAATGGAAACATCTTGAAGCAATATTTTTAGTTTTAAGGTCTTGTTCATTGCCTGTAATTTTTTGCAAATATAGGATTCTGATGTAATTATTTTAGGTCTAAATAGTTTTGTTTTTCTGACGAAATGTTAAGTTGATTCGCGGAAGCACATCTTTTGCTGTTTTTGGGACTTGGTGTTCCCAATGGCTTTGCGTTGTGCCGCCCATTAACAAAAGTGTGCCGTGATGTAGCGGAATTTCTAAAGGCGAAATGTCTTTTCGAAATTTATGGCGCAGCTTAAACATTCGGGTTTCTCCAAATGTGACTGATGCGATGTAAGTGTTTTTGGTTTTCGTACCCACTTTATCGCTGTGCCAAGAAACACCGTCTTGACCATTTCTGTAAAGGTTTAAAAGAACGCTGTTGTAGTTTACCTCTGTTTCTTTTTCGACTCTTTTTTTAATGAATAAAAGTTCTGGAGTCCAATTGGGCAAATCTTTATTTTCTTCTTTATTTTCTTTGTCTTCATACCACGAAATCATCCTTGGTGCTTTGACCGTTTTATCAAACATCGGCATTTCATATTCTCGCCAATTGGTTTCGTTCAACAAAATGGTGTAAAATTCATCAGATTCCTCTTTTGAAAAAAAACAATCAAAAAGCATCAAATCTGTATCCGGAAGATCAAAAACAGTCTTTCCTGATTTTCCTGAAGAAAAAAGCTCTGTGTCTTCAAATAATAGCATAATTTAAATGGATAACATTTTATGTTTCAAAATTAAACAATAGTGTAACGTAAAATGTTATATTTGTGGTTACAAATTATAACATTAACATACTATGTCTTTATTTTCTGATAACATAAAATATTTGAGAGTAAATAAATCTTTCACACAGCAGGGTGTTGCAGACGATTTAATGATCACTCGAGCGCGACTTTTAAAGTACGAAGACGGTACTTCCCAGCCACCCATTGAGTTATTAAAAAAGATCTCGAATTACTATCATGTAAGTATCGATATCATGATTTCGGTTGATTTGCGAAAAATTTCAATTGATGATTTACTTCTGCTGGATGACAATCGAATTTTGCTTCCGATAACTGTGGATAGGCAAGGGGAGAACTTCATTGAAATAATTCCACATAAAGCAAAAGCAGGATATACGGCGGGTTATGCCGATCCAGAATTTATCGAAAACTTGCAACAAATTTCATTACCTTTTTTAAGAAACGGAAAATTTAGGGCGTTTCCGGTAGAAGGAGATTCGATGCCGCCGCATAAAGAAGGTTCTTTTATTGTGGGAAGATATGTTGAAAAATTGGAAGATGTGATGGATGGAAAAACGTATATTCTTTTGACAAAAAACGACGGAATTGTTTATAAAAGATTAAATAAAAATGGAAAAAATCTCACATTGCAATCGGATAACAAAGTGTACAAACCTTATGAAGTAAAAGCATCAGAAATTTTAGAAATCTGGGAATATGCTTGCAGTATTGCTACAAAGGAATTTTTGCCAGACGATTTGGGAATAGAAAATGTAAAAGATATGTTTCGCGAATTGCGTAACGACATTGCTACTTTAAAGCATTAAGTTTTTCAGTAACTACATTTTAGTTGTTGATAGTAGGCTGATTCATTTGTGGATGTCATTGGTTCTACAAAAAATATTATTTGTGTTTTGTTTGAATTGGAATGACTTTTTGTCTAAATCGGAGCCATGAAAACTAAAATTAAATGAATAAAATGGTCGTGTTTGTCGATTACTGCGAAAGGCACAACATCTCCTACCAAAATTAGAATAGCAACTGCACTTTTATTTTTTGACTCACTGATCCATCGGATGTTATAAAAATCTAGTATTTACGGTTCTATTCTTTCCGCTATACAAAGAAGCTATTTCGTCATCCAAATCTAATGCAAAAGTAAAGGGCAAATCATCTGTAACGCTAGAAGAATATAAAAAGCCACTCATTGGAGTGGCTTTTTATTTAGACTTATTGAGCTTTAAGATAAGTGACATCTGTAACGAAGTTAGCTCCTTCATATACATACGAGTTTCTTAAGGTCATTTTTTTCAGAATTAGCTATTACAATTTCGAATGTTGCAGATTGGAATTGCAAACAAAATACGGACAAATTAAAGTTTACTATTTAAGCTGCATTTTTAATGTTTAATTGTTCGTTTTCAAAAATTGTTAAATTCATTAAATGACTGTGTCTTCTTTTTTTATTGTACCAAGTGGAAATAATCGAAGACCGCCATAATAACGGATCAATTATAGTAACATCCCAAATACCCGTTC
>NZ_RQVR01000028.1 GCF_003865365.1 Flavobacterium macacae
AACTGGAATTAGGTGCTCACTTTAAACTGGAATCGGGTGGTCAATATCACTGGAATTTGCAAAAGCTGTCCAAATCATTTTAGACAGCTTTTTTCTATTTTTGAAACTGTTTAATGCCATATTTCAGCCATTGTTCATATTCAGTAATGTCTGGCATATATCCAACTGGTTGGTTTAAACTTTTCTCTTTTGTATCCAAAATGATATAATACGGCTGAGCGTTTGCCTTATAACGAGTGATTTGGAAATCACTCCATTTGTTTCCTATTGATTTTATCTTTTTGCCAGTTTCTTTAGAGACATATTGTTCCTCGATAGGCAATTCTCTTTTGTCATCAACATATAGTGAAATAAGAACTACTTCATTATTTAAAATAGATAAAATGCGAGGATCCGACCAAACATAATCTTCCATTTTTCGGCAATTTACACAAGCAAATCCTGTAAAATCCAAGAGAATAGGTTTGTTTACACTTTTGGCATAAGCCAATCCTTTTTCATAATCGGTAAAAGCCATAATATCATGTGGTCCTTTATGTGCTCCGTCTGGTAATGCTATTGCTGATGTAGATTCTCTGTTGGAGCCGCCTACACCGTATGGAGATTCGCTATAGGTCATAGGTGGAGGGAAACCACTAATAAGTTTTAAAGGTGCGCCCCATAAACCAGGAATAAGATAAATTGTAAATACCAATACCACCAACCCGATAGATAATCGTCCTACCGAAATAGAAGATGAAGGAGAATCATGTGGCAAAGTTATCTTTCCGAATAAGTAGAATGCCAAAGTACCGAATATCGCTATCCAAATGGCTAAAAATATTTCTCTTTCAAACCAGTGCAATTGCAATACTAAATCGGCATTAGACAAGAATTTAAATGCTAAAGCTAATTCTATAAAACCTAAAAATACTTTTACTGTATTTAACCATCCGCCAGATTTTGGTAATGTATTTAACCAACCTGGGAACATGGCAAATAACATAAAGGGTAATGCTAAAGCAAAAGAAAAACCTAACATTCCTACAATTGGTGCGATACCTCCTTTGGAAGCTGCTTCAACCAGTAAAGTTCCTATAATTGGTCCGGTACAAGAAAAGGAAACGATTGCAAGAGCCAATGCCATGAATACGATTCCTAATATTCCACCTTTATCCGCTTGACGGTCTACCTTATTTGCCCAAGAATTAGGTAACATGATTTCGAAAGCACCTAAAAATGATAACGAAAATACAACTAATAATACAAAGAAAATAACATTAAACCATACATTGGTAGATAATGCATTTAGTGCATCGGCACCAAAAATTAAGGTAATTACTGTTCCCAAAAATACATAAATCAAGATAATCGAAATACCATAAATAATCGCATTTTTGATCCCTTTGGCTTTGGTTTTACTTTGTTTTGTAAAGAAACTTACCGTCATGGGAATCATAGGAAATACGCAAGGAGTAAGCAAGGCTGCAAAACCAGATAAGAAAGCGATAAAGAAAATCATATATAAACTCGAATCAGATTCTTTCGATTCTGGTTGTTTTTCTATTGTGGAATTCGCATCAGTTTTAGTAGTTTTCTCATTTACAATATCCGCAGCTTGGATTTCTTTTGCTTCAAGCGTTTTAAGATTAAACTCAAAGTATTTTGTTTCGCTAATACAGTTTTCCTTGCAAACTTGGTAAGAAAGCTCCACTTGTATAATTTCCTTTTCTGGATTAATCTGTTTGATTAATTGGGTAAAAGTAACTTTATCGGAAAAGAAGATTTCATCGACACCAAAGATTTCATTAAACTCTCGTTTGGTTTCACTTTCGGTTGCTTTTCCAATAAATTCATAATTGCTTTTGTTATCATGAAAAATGAATTCGGCAGGAAGAGGACCATCTTCAGGTGTAAATTGAGAATATACGTGCCAACCTGCTTCGATATTACCATTAAAAGTAAGTACATATTCTGAGGTGGATTTCTTCTCGATTCTAGGTTCCCATTTCACAGGATTTATAATCTGTGCCTGGACTTTGACAAAAACAAAGCCCAAGAGTAATAAATAAAAGATTTTCTTCATTTTATAAGTTTAATCAGAACGATTTGTTCTGGTGATAATTTGATTTTACACGTGTCATTTCCCGATAAGCCATAGGAAGTGTTTCGATGGTCTTTTGCCATCGAAACACTTATTTTATGAACTTTAGATTTAAATTAAAATCTTGGCGAAGTAATTTATTTGGTCACATTAAAAAAAGTATATTCCAGTTTTAAGAAAACACCATCAGATGTGGCACGTTGCATCGAGCTATACAATTCTTTTTTGTATGCAAGGTCAATTCTCGCCTGACTGTTAATGATAAACTGAATCGAAGGAACTACATCCAGATATGATTTTCCGTTTTCGGTTATCGTTTGTCCAGTAAATTCCAGCATCGCATTGATGTTGGTTTGTTTAAAACTTGTATAATTTTTTGGATACATTAATTTCCCTACTGAGAACGTATAATTTACTGCGCTGTTACCCAAAAAATCCGGAAAGCTATAATCACTGTTATTAAGTGCCCGCGCGTAACTTACAGAAGAACTTATGGCAACTTTATGGATTAACTGAGTAGCTACCAGACCAGCTTCGTAACCAGAGTTTCCTCCCATTAAGTCTATAGCTTCCTGATTAATAAAAGAGTTATTATAACTGTATCGTCCAAAGGCAGCCATCCTAAAATGACTTTGTAAATCATCTACAGAAAAGAAACGATATTTAGCATAAAAACCACCACCTTTAAGTCCCAATCCATTTTCTTGGTTACTAAGAAAAGCTGAGGTACGAACCATGATATTTTTATTTATTCCCCAAGTAACTTCGGGCGTTAAATTATACATAGACCCACTTTCCAGTTGATTTTTCATAAGAGATTGACCAACCCGAACCCCAATAGAACCCGCCGGAACATTACTAGCGGGTTCGGTTACTACAAATAATTCCTGTGCATCTATTTTGAATGAAACAAGTAATAAGAAAACAATTGATAGATATTTCATTTTTATAAGGCTTTTAAATAATAATCATTTTCATTTTCCGTGGCATAACCAGGATATTTTGAATATGATTTAATTAGTTTTTTATACTCTTTTTGGGTTACAAAACCTTTATCCAAAACTCTGAATTTTGCTTCTGTATCAGCTACTGCGTTTTTAGTATCTATAAAAGTATACGTAACATCATCGATTTTTACTGTTGCATTATCTTCAATTTTTGGAGTATCAAACTTTGCGGTCAAGACCATAGAACCTACAAAAAAACCAGCTTTCTCAACCGCATTTTTCAACACTTTAGGTTGTAATGTATTGTTTTTCTTAAAGTAAACAGTAAAGGTATTGGTGTTTAAATCGGTACCAATACTATCAACTTGAGTTAAGGATTTTAACTGTTTGTTTATAGCATTAGAACACATAGAGCAAGTTAATCCTGTTGCCATTATTTCGGCTTTAGTGATTTGAGAATATGATTTTACACCAGTTAATAATACTAAAAGTGTAGCGGCTACGAATTTTATATGTAATGTTTTCATTTTATTTTTTGTTTTTTTTGATTTGAGCAATTATTTGTGCTTCGGTTGGGTTTATGGCAATCAGTTTTCCTGATGCATCAAAAAGATAGGTTTCAGGCAGTGCTTCAACTCCAAAAGCCACAGCCGTTTTGGCATCAAAACCTTTCGGGTCGATTAATTGCTGGTGTTTCATTTTGTCTTTTTCAATGGCTTTTAACCATTTTGATTTATCGATATCAATTGAAATTCCAACAATTTCAAAATTCTGACCTTTGTATTGGTCATACATTTTTACCAATTTTTTGTTAGCCATTCGGCAAGGTGCGCACCATGATGCCCAAAAATCTACCAAAACTGTTTTTCCTTTAAAAGTATTTAGTTTAACTGTAGCGTTCTTATTGTTTTGAAGCTGAACATCTGGAAAAGAATCTCCTATTTTTATTTGTGCACTTGCTATAGAAACAGTTGCTATCAGGGAGAGTAATGTGATTATATTTTTTATTTTGAACATGAAATTTAATTTAAATGATTGATTATGATTACTCCGCTTTTTTAGGACTTGCTTCTCTATCATATTGGCAACATCCATGCAATTCATCGTAAACAGCATTTGGGGCACTAAATTTTTCATTGTCATATCCAGCATCTGCAACACGTTTTAGTATGGCATCAAGATTGGTTTTCTTAGTATCGTAGGTAACTGTAGCGGTTTTGGTGTTCGTGTCCCAATTTACTTTGGCAACTTTATCAATGTTTGCAGCCGTTTCAATAGTTTTTTTGCACATGCCACAATTACCATTGATTTTTACGGTTTCAGTTGTTTTGTTTTTTATTTGCGCGCTGGCGAAAGTGACTGATAGCAATAGAGTCATTGCCATCAATAATTTTTTTATTGAGTTCATTGTTTTTATAATTTTGAATGAATTAATCCTAGAGCATGACAGAAACCATAGTATTTAGAGCTATGAATAGCGTTGATTGGATTAATATTTAATGATTTTTTAAGCCATAAAACAGGCTTTGGATTAGACAGATTTGTAACTGTCAGGAAATGAATCTAGCTTATTTTAGGTGGAAGCCAGATAGAACGGAAATCTGAAGAAATAAAGATTTCTGAATAATAGTAATTTTGTTTCCTTTCTGAAAAACTAAAAAGAGAATTATTTTCTGTTTGGAAAGAAAGTATCGAGGAATAACCGCAGTAAGCAGTTGGGCAACCACAAGAATTACCTACACAGCTATTATCGCAATTGTGTTCTTTCTTATTAGAATCTTTTTTCTTGCAACAGTCTTTTACTGTAAATTCTTTTTTACAACATGGCATTTCTTTTTTTGTCCCATGCGCATAAGTAAGCGTTGGTCCCAAAAGAAAACCAAGCATAACGAGTAGCAATATGTAGAACTTTTTTGTCATACTGGGCACAAATCTACAATTTTATTAGCTGACTCGAATGTTAATTTTTTTGTAAATGTTCTATTATAATTGATTCTTCAATTATGTTTAGTGACACCCCGCTGAAATAAAAACAGTTTAATTAATTGATAATCAGTATTTTTGTTTTTAGGACTAAAAGATCGTTTTTAATTTACTGAACACTTGTAACATGTAGATTAGTAATTTTTACAAATTAAAAGAAATATAATTGTTGATTATGAAACCAGTTAATTGATAACGTATCCCAACTGAAGAACTGGAAATTCATCGCTTTTATTCCACAAACGGAAAGAATTGATAAAATTATCGATGGATTTGAATAGTCATATATCTTCCATGAAATTACATTAAAAGCTAGTGAATTCAAATTTCTAACTTTAGATTATGATGAGAAAACTCAAAATTTCGATATAATAGTTTTCCTGAAAAACTAAAATTTATATCAACTGGCTCAAATACCAGATAATAATGAGGAATTAATCCATTTATATGATTTAAATTTTTACATAGATGAGATTAACACTCATAACAAAGATTTAAGTAGTTTAGTCTTCATCTATTTGCTTCCCTAATAATACTTTTAATGAGAATATAAATCAAAACAAAATAGTAGTGATGAAATTTTTTTAACAAGTCTTTATTGAAAATTAAGATTATTTCTCTAACTTTGTCCAATATTAGATTTTCTATACAAATGAAAAAGTTTCACATTTTATTAATCGTTGTACTTGGCTTCTTCTTGATGCCAATGGTAACTTTTGCGTGTGGAAACAATTCAGAAAAACAATCTTGCAAAAAAGAAATCTCTTCTAAAACAGATAAAAAAGATTGTTGCGAAGGTGATAATCATTCGAAGAATAAAAATCATAAAGGTTGTGGAGGAAAATGCAGCCATTCTAAATGTGGTTGTGCTTCTTCTTGCAACACATCTGTTTCTATTAATGAATTGAACTTTAATAAAAATATTTTTAATTTCTTTTCAGAAAAACAAAATTTTTACAATTACGAAACCTCCATTTCTTCTGGTTTCAATTCTTTATGGCTTATACCAAAAATAGGCTAAATTTTAAATTTGATATCCATAATTGTGTCAAATCAAAAGCAATTATTGCTTTAAATCATTTACTTTCTCAGTTAATTTCATTTTCAAAAGGCTGGCTTTGTTGTGCTGTCATTTTGTTCTTGTTTAACTAATTCAATTTAAAATTATTTTACAATGAAATCACTAAAAAAAATAGTGATGGCAATAACTCTATTGCTATCATTCACAGTGTCTAATGCGCAAATCAAAAACGCTAAAACTGAAACCGTAAAAATATTCGGGAATTGTGGAATGTGCGAAACCACCATAGAAAAAGCAGGAAGTCTCAAGAAAATTGCGAATGTTGATTGGAATAAAGACACCAAAATGGCTACGCTTACTTATGATGCTAAAAAAACCAATCAAGATGAAATCTTAAAACGACATCGAAACGTTAATTAAATTCTTTTCTGAATTTACATTTATTTCTGGGCTAACATTTAAATATAAGCTTGAAGGATTTAGAAGAGTAACTATTAATTCAAGAATTTTCAAAGGCGAAGAAAAAAGAATAACCGATATTGAACATTTAAAAAATCCACCTAAAGATTTGATAAATCGTTATGGAAGGGCAAATTTGAAACAAAACAGCATACTATATGCAACTGATAATCCTATAACGGCATTGGATGAGATGAGACCAAAAGTTGGACAAATGATTACAATTTCAACTTGGAAACGTAAAACTGATTATGATGTGACTGTAGCATCCATCTTTAAAAACTCACCAACTAATAATTTAGTAAGCAATGGAATGACATTGAGAGCTCAAATTGAGTATCATAAAATTAAAAATCAACATAACGACAATTTATTAAAACTTATCGAAGATATTACTCAATTCATATGTGATTGCTTTAGTAAAGAAGTAAACGACGATAATCATTTTGATTATTTCTTAAGCTCACATTATGCAAATCAAATATTTACCGTTTTACAGAATGGAGAGGTTGATGCAATATTTTATCCAAGTGTTAGACAATCATTAGAACTTACTAATATTGCTATGAAACCAGAAGTTTTCAAAAACAATTATGAATTAGAATATGTTGAAGAAAACATTATAACTGGAGATTTAACTACGAATTCAGGATGGACAATGATAGGTAGTGGAGAATCTTCAACATTTAATAATGGAACAATAGTTTGGTAAAATAATACACTACCAGCTAAGAAAAAGAAAAATTAACCGTTAAAAAGAGAATAAACAATATGAGAAGAATTGTATTTTTTATAATTATTGGTTTAATTTCAACTACGGCTCTTGCCCAAAATGCAGCTGGAGCACCCACCCAAAATATTTCTACGGATAGTAATGTCGTACATCGTCTTTTTTCTACACGAAATATGTATACATTTATCAAATTGGATACAAGAAATGGACAAATGTGGCAAGTTCAATGGGGTACAGAAAGCAAATCTAGATTTGAAACTACATTATCAGATATCTCTTTGGTAAATAAAGATGAAGAGAAAAACGGTAGATTCTTTCTTTATCCAACAACAAACATATATAATTTCATCCTGATTGATCAAATAGACGGTAGAGCGTGGCAAGTACAATGGGGAAACAAAGAGGATAGAGCGGTAATCCGAATATATTAAAGAAATGTTTCTAGTAAAGTCGAAAAGCAGTCTTAACTAAAAATGCCATATCCTTAAATATGGCATTTGATTGTATTATTTGGTTGTCGCTGTCTCATTACCTAATTATAAAGTTCAATATTAATTAAAATGCACCGAGATTAAATACTATATAGTTTTGAAAAATTACAATCAGTATTAAGTGTTCGATAGACCCCTCAAACATTAAATGTGCATACTTTAGACATAAATTTTAATACTAATTAAAAAAGAGTCCCATTAAAAAAGTAATCAAAATGATATTGATAATTTTAAATAGCATCACGATTAAAACCAAACAGACTACTATAAATCAATGCGTTGCGATAATTTAAAACTTGTTAAATAGAGTCAAAATGGGTACAAGGTGTTCGACTGTGATCCCTGACAGCCCACAAGTTTAAATACAATTAGTTTCAAAACCCCACAAATCTTACGATTTGTGGGGTTTTTGCTTTTGTGCAAGTAGCAAATTATTCATTCAATCTTAAATCTGAAGAAACAAACGCGATGCCCTTTTAAAAATCCCTTCAAAGGGCATCGCTAAATTTCCTAAGACCTTGCAAACAGCCGTACTAACAACCTGTTCACTCACCTGTTCAAAATTTGTACATCTTGTTTGTTATTGCTCAGAAAGATAAATTGAATAATAATTAAAAGGTTACCACCATGAAAGAAAGAATCACTTTGCATTTTTACCTAAGAAGTAAAAAAGCTGTTGCCACGGGACTATTACCTCTTTATGTCCGACTTACCGTAGATGGCCAACGTCTGGAATTCAGCTCCAAAAAATTCATTGAAAAATCCAAATGGTCTGAAGATCTGTCGAAAATGAAAGGCAACTCCGAAGAAGCCCGTTCAATAAATAGCTATCTCGATTCGATGAAAGCACACGTCACAAACATCGAGATCATGTTAACGCATAAAAGAGAGGCTATAAATATTGAAAATTTTAGGAAGCACCTCTTTGGCCAAACAGATCGCGACAGAATGCTTATTCCAATTTACCAGGCGCATAACGATAAGATTAAAGGTTTGCTTGGAAATGGCTATGCACCTGGAACGCTGGAACGTTTTAAGATTTCACTAAAACATCTTGAAGAATTTCTAGTTTGGAAATACAACGTAAAAGACATTGCTATTTCTAAAATCGACTTTGCTATGATCACCGAGTTTGATTTTTATCTAAGGAGCAAAAAGAACTGTAATAACAACACTGCGGTAAAGTATGTCAGAAACTTTAGGAAGATCATAAAAATATGCCTAAATAATGATTGGCTTGAGAAAGACCCATTTGTTAAGTACGATGGAAAAATGAAAGAAGTTGAAACCGAATTTTTGACCGAAGAAGAAATCAAAGATATCTACTCAAAGAAATTCCGTACACCAAGGTTAGAACTTGTTCGCGACATTTTTATTTTCTGTTGCTTTACGGGCCTTGCTTACGTAGATGTAAAAGGACTCAACCGGGATCATATTGGAATTGGTATCGATGGTCAGAAATGGATATTTAAAAACCGCCAAAAGACGGACACAAAATCAAAAATTCCATTGTTACCTATTCCGGAGGAATTGATACAAAAATATTCAAATCATCCAAAGTGTTTAAATGAAGATAGGATTTTGCCGGTCTTAAGTAATCAAAAAATGAATGGCTACTTAAAAGAAATTGGCGACTTGTGCCAAATTACAAAGGAAATTACTTTTCACATGGCACGACATACATTTGCGACTTCAGTGACGCTTACAAACGGAGTTCCAATTGAAAGCGTTAGCAAAATGCTAGGTCATAAAAATATCCAAACCACACAGCACTATGCGAGAGTTTTAGACAAAAAGGTAAGCGAAGATATGGCAATGTTAAAACAAAAATTCGTTGAACAGGATTTTCAAATCAAACATGCTTAATTTAAATAGCCTTCCAGGGTGGAAAATTAAATTTAATCACAACCGCATCTCATTCTATTATAAGGGAAATTGTCTGTTCATTATCATTAAAACGTTATAATCATTATACCAGACCGTTGATGGAATTATCTTATGGCAATTTTTAGACATCTTTATATCGAAGCCCGTCTATTCCGTCCTTCCATAAGAACTCTGAATCTTCTCCTTTTTTAGTTTCATTTTTGTGATTTGTGCGTTGTCCGACAGAATTACACTGAAAAAGACCTAATGTCCCATGTCGAGAACCTGTACGGTAAAAATAAATTAAAAAATTTGGCTTTGGTCCTTAATGCCATCAAAAACAAAGGTATTTATAATTACAACTATGGATATGGATATGATGATACGGATAAAAGGACGAGAAAAAACTATACTTCTTCTAAAAGACAAATTTAGTTTAGATGAAAGCTTGGCAAAAATACTTGTTTTAAATTTTCCTCAAGCTTGATTTTTTGGGCGGAAATGCAAGTGGCACCTAAAAGCAGAGGCAACAGAATGGCTATAAATTTTAGCTTAATGGATTATGGTATTGTAGTTTATTCATACTAAACTACTGTTTAATATTAAAAAAAATTTATAAGCAAGCACAAGAAAAACCCTTAAACTAGTTTAAGGGTTTCTTCAAATTCAAAAAATATGGAATTCAAACAAATTAGAAAGCAGCGTCTATTACTTTACCTTCAGTATAAACTAGACCTTCGTAGCAAGCGTTGTAAATTTGTTTCAATTCTTCAACGGTAGGCTTTCTAGGATTGAAACCGGTACAGGGATCCAAGAAGGCATTGTTTGCCATAAAGTCTAGGTTTTTATCCCAGTCCTCACGAGAAATTCCAAATTCTTTGATTGCAGATTGGTTGCTTACTTCAGATCTTAAAGTTTCGATTGCCTGAGCCAAGTCTTCAGCAGTTTCTTTTCCGATTACTTTTGCAAGGTCTGGAAAGCGGCTGCTTTCTTTTTCATTAAAACGGATGACATTCGGCAAGAAAATTGCGTTGCAGGCACCATGGGGAACTCCAAACAAAGCCCCAACTTGGTGAGATAACGAGTGTACGATTCCCAACCACGCATTATTGAAAGCCAATCCTCCCATAAAAGAAGCATCGTGCATATTCTGGCGTGCTGTGATATTATCAGGATTTTTTACAGCTTCTTTCAGGTTGTCAAAAACGATTTTCAAGCCACCTTTAGAAAGCGCATCTGCAAAATTATTGTCGATGTTTGAGACATAAGCTTCCACGCAATGCGTCAAGGCATCCAATCCTGTGTTTGATGTCACGTGAGCTGGCATGGAAGCACAGATTTCTCCATCAATGATTGCAATATCAGGTGTCAGTTCGTAAGATACGATTGGATATTTTACTCCTTTTTCGCGGTCCGTGATTACGGCTAGGCCTGTAGTTTCGGTTCCTGTGCCGCTTGTAGATGGAATCGCGATAAATTTAGCTTTCTGGCGCAATACCGGGACGCTGAAGGGCTTGATCATGGCATCAAAATCGGCATCAGGATACTCATAAAATACCCACATCATTTTTGCCGCGTCGATAGCTGAACAGCCTCCTATTCCGACGATCCAGTCTGGCTGAAATTCTTTCATCAGTGCTGCACCTTTGAAACAAGTTTCTGATGAAGGGTCTTCTTCTACTCCTTCGTAAATTTTTGTTTCTATGCCTGCCTCATTCAGATAAGCGATCGCTTTATCCAGAGTACCGCTTTTTTTCATGGAACTGCCGCCAGTAACCAATACTGCTTTTTTTCCTTTTACATTCTTCAATTCTTCAAGACTTCCCGCGCCATGGAAAACCTCTCCTGCAATAAATAACTTGCTCATTTTATACTATTTTTTTCGTTGAAATTATAGTACAAATGTATCGCAGGCAGGAATGGGAGCGTTATATAATTGGGCCTATCTGGTATAAATTTGAGCCAGTTCTTGCTGTAGTTCAGTAGGCGTTTCCTGTAATTTGTTTTTTACAAATTTGTTGAGAGCTGACGGAGAGCTAAATCCAAGCTCAAGTGCTATCTGCTTGTGTGAAAGATCTGAAAATAGCAATAATCTTTTGATCTCCTGCAGGATACGGTTGTGTATCGCATTGATGGCCGTTTCATCACAGTGCTTTTTGGTAATGTTGTTAAGCTTCTTGGTTGTAATCGCTAATTTTGAAGCGTAATACTGTACAGTCCGCTCAGTTTTATAACCTTCGTTCAGCATTTTTTTGAATCGGATGTACAGCGTTTTGTCGCTTTCGTGCTGCAAGACCGGATGCTGTCCATGAACCAGCTCGATCAGCCCCAATAGAAAAATTTTGATATAAAAACGCGCCTGTTCTTTTCGGACAAGGCTCGGGTCCAAATATATATTTTCAATGTCCTCGGCGATCTTTTTTGAATGTTCAAATTCCGAAGGAGATAAAAAAACGCAGTTAAGATGCCCAGCCAGATCGACATTATAGGAAAGGAGTTCATTCTTCAAGATATCTGAACAGAACAGAATTTCCTCAAACAGGATAATCTTGCCTGAAATATCCGAAGAAAAATTTGTTATGAAAGAAATCTGCTCGGGAAAAATAATGCATATCTTGCCTGAACCCAGTTTCAGCAGACGTTCCTCGATCTGAAGCAAGATTTCTCCCGACTCAACCAGCACTATGCAAAAATGGTCTTTTTTATGGGGTGCTGCATAATCTTCCAGATTTTTAGCCGTGAGGTCAAATACGCGAAAAGATAAGTTCTGGTCTTCAGTCTTCTGAATATTTTTCTTAATTTCTATACGGTCCAAGAGGTACTTTTTTAAATGAATAGTTTGCGGGCAGGGTCATTCTTAACCATGACTATTGATAAGATTGCTTTTGGAAACTTTATCTTGCAATGTGCAAAGATAGCATTAAATGATGCTACTCTTACTTCTTTTAAGCACGGAAGACATCTGTTAAACAGATGCCTATCGAAACCTTTTATAATTAAAGCAATATCCGGTTGTCACCCAATGGCAATAGGTCATCTAGCGAAATCTTGCGCAGGTCGACAGAAACGAGAATATCGATGCTTACGTGATAGTAGTTTGATATTTTTTTCAATAATTCTATTGGAGGTTGCGAGGTGCCGACCTCATACTTCAATAGCCTTGCACGAGTAATCTTCAGGTCATCGGCAACACCGCTCTGGGTCAGCGACTTCTTTCCTCTCAGATATTTTATGTTATCAGAAAATAGAGACATGGTTTGTTAATGTTACAATTTGTAACATTAATTATAATAATTAATGTTACAATCTATGTTAGTTTTGTACCTGCAATAAATGAAAAAGAAAATGGGGCGCTCAATCGTACATATGGATCTGGATACTTTTTTTGTTTCCTGCGAAAGGCTTGTCAATTCAAAATTTAACGGAATCCCCTTGATAATAGGTGGCGGTGACCGCGGGGTCGTGGCTTCGTGCTCATATGAGGCGCGGTATTTTGGCGTAAGGTCGGCAATGCCTATTAAGATGGCAATGCGCCTTTGTCCGGAAGCAAAAGTGGTCAAGGGCGATATGGAAAGGTATTCACAGCTTTCGCACGCCGTTACCGAAATCATAGAAGAAAAAGCGCCGGTGGTCGAAAAGGCAAGCATCGACGAATTCTATCTAGACATTACCGGAATGGATAAATTTCACGGTTCCTATAAATGGACAAATGAGCTGGCACAGTCTGTCACAAAAGAAACTGGGTTGCCGATAAGTTTTGCCCTTTCTGTAAACAAGACAGTTTCAAAAATCGGTACGGGGGAATCGAAACCTGTAGGAAGATTAGAAATCCAGGAGCAGGATGTAAGGCAGTTCCTAAATCCGCTTTCCATACAAAAAATTCCGATGGTGGGCGACGTTACTTTCCAGCTGCTGTCAAGAATCGGGATAAGGACGATCCAGACGCTTTCAGAAATGCCAATTCAGGTTTTGCAGCAGATGATTGGCAAAAACGGAATCGAGCTATGGAAAAAAGCAAACGGGATAGACAACAATCCGGTAGAACCCTATACCGAAAGGAAATCAATTTCAACAGAAAATACTTTCGACCAGGATACTTTCGATATCCAGATGCTGAAATTCGTGCTAATAGGAATGGTGGAAAAATTAGCCTATCAGCTCCGTTCCGAACAATGGCTTGCTTCTACCGTGGTGGTGAAAATACGATACAATAATTTCGATACGGAAACAAAGCAGTGCCGGATTCCTTATACATCGGGCGACCATGTACTGATAAGATATGTTTTAGAACTGTTCGAAAAATTATACCAGAGAAGGATGCGGATCAGGCTGGTCGGGATCCGTTTCAGCGGACTGGTCCGCGGTACGTATCAGATCAATATGTTCGAAGATACCGTAGAAATGATGTCGCTCTACCAGGCCATGGACAATATCAAAAACCGTTTCGGACAGGACGCCGTCTCGCGGTGCGCCGGAGCCAACCTGAAATCAAAGCCGATTCTCCCAGACCTCAACTCAAAACCTTAAACCCTATTCGCAAAAATGCATCTCAACTGCCACTCCTACCATTCCCTTCGCTACGGCACCATTCCCATAAAGGATTTGGTAAGGCTGGGTGTTGAAAATAATGCAAAGGTGATGGCTTTGACCGATATCAATACCGTTACCGGAATTTATAGTTTTGTGCAAGAATGCAACAAAGCTGGCATAAAACCCATCGTAGGAATGGAATTCAGATGCAATAATAACCTGAAATATATAGGCCTTGCCAAAAATAAGGATGGTATATCAAAAATGAATCGTTTCTTGACCGGTCACAATTTTGACGGGACGCCCCTGCCCGACCAAGCTCCGGATTTTCAAGATACAATCATTATTTATACTTTAAAAAATCTGCCGGAAAACTTAAGGGAAAACGAATATATAGGAATTAGGCCGGAGGAATTGGTAAAGCTTTTTCATTCAGAATGGAAAGAAAAAATGCATAAGATGGTGATTCTGGCACCCGTCACTTTTAGGAAGCTGAAAGCAGATCCGGAAAAAAATATAAAGGCATATGACGAATACGGCCTGCACAAAGTTCTTCGTGCAGTGGATTCCAATACGCTGCTGTCAAAACTAGCTGAAAATGATTATTGTGCAATTTCTGAAAAGATGTTTCCTGCAGAAGTACTTTTGGAAATGTATAAGGATTATCCATTGCTTATTGAAAATACGAAGAAAATCATTGATCAGTGCAAATATGAACTTGAGAAGAAAAAAAGAAACAAGCAACATTACAAGGCAAATAAGGAAGAAGATTTAGAACTCTTGACAGCGCTTGCTTTCGAAGGACTGGAAATAAAATACAAAGGCAGTGAAAAGGCAAAGGCCAGGGCTGAAAAAGAATTAAAAGTTATCGACGAGCTGGGTTTCAGCGGCTACTTCCTGATTACTTGGGATATTGTGCAATACAGCCGAAGCCAGAGATTTCTGCACATCGGCCGTGGAAGCGGTGCCAACAGCATTGTCAGCTACTGTCTTGGAATCACAGATATCTGTCCGCTGGAACTTGATTTATATTTTGAGCGTTTTTTGAACCTGAACAGAAAAGTCCCGCCCGATTTTGACATAGACTGGAGCTGGAAGGAACGCGATATCATATTGGAATATATATTTAATAAATACGGCAGGGATCATGTTGCTTTCTGTGGTACCAATGTGGAATTCAAATACCGTTCGATCTTTCGGGAAGTCGGCAAGGTCTTCGGGCTACCGAAAGAAGAATTGGATATTCTGGCAAAATCCCCAATGAAGGAAGACATGAAAAACTCTGTAGCGGAACTGGTTGTAAAATATGGAATGATGATGGAGAAATATCCCAACCAGCGGAGCATGCACGCTTGCGGTATCCTGATTTCTGAAGAACCGATTACTAATTGCAGCGTGCTGGAAATGCCGCCAAAAGGATTCCCTATCGTTCACTTTGACATGCACACTGCAGAGGACATCGGTTTTGACAAATTTGATATCTTGAGCCAGAGAGGAATCGGCCATATTGACGACAGCGTAAAACTGATAAGAAAAAACCGGGGCATCGAAGTCGATATAAGAGACACTTCTATATCAAAAAACGAAGCTTCCTGCAACGAGTTTTTGGCATTGGGAAAGACTATCGGATGTTTTTATATTGAGAGTCCTGCAATGCGCGGCCTGCTCAGAAGATTGAAATGCGATAATTACAAGGTTCTTGTTGCGGCATCTTCTATCATCCGTCCAGGAGTGGCTCAGAGCGGCATGATGAAAGAATATATTTTCAGGCACAACCACCCTGATAAGTTTGAATATTTCCATGAAGTTTTCGAGCAGGAATTGGGCGAGACTTACGGAATCATGGTTTATCAAGAGGACGTAATCAAGATCGCATTGCATTTTGGCGGACTTGCCGCAGCTGACGGAGATATTCTCCGCCGTGCAATGAGCGGCAAAGGACGGTCGCTGGATGCGCTTCAGAAAGTGAAGGACAATTATTTTGAAAGCTGTGCCAAAAAAGGACATTCCTTTGAATTGAGCCAGGAAGTCTACCGGCAGATCGAGTCTTTTGCCGGTTATTCATTCTGCAAGGCGCATTCCGCTTCTTATGCTGTGGAAAGTTACCAGAGCCTGTACTTGAAAGTACATTACCCCATAGAATTTATGGTGGCAGTAATCAATAACCAGGGAGGTTTTTACCGCACGGAAGTGTATGTGCACGAAGCAAGAATGTCTGGCGGTACCATCCACAACCCTTGCGTAAACAAAAGTGAATTTGAGACTGCTTTATACGGAAAAGATATTTATCTGGGATTCATGCACCTGCAGGGTTTGGAAGCAAAAACTGCTAATAGGATACAAAAGGAGCGGGAAGAAAACGGTGATTTTATTTCTTTGGAAAATTTCATAAACCGAATCCCGATTGGTTTGGAAGGGCTTCAGATATTGATATTTATCGGCGCATTTCGATTTACGGGAAAGAGAAAAAACGAGCTTCTCGTAATAGCAAGATTGCTCTTGGTCAACTTTAAGCCAGAAAACCGGGGCTGGGTGCTGTTGCAGGAACCTGTCAAAGAATACAAGCTTCCCGTATTGGAACGCTCTGTTTTTGAAGATGTCTTTGACGAAATCGAGCTTTTGGGATTTCCCGTTTCCTGTTCGCCGTTTGAAGTGTTGCAGACTAAATATCGGGGTGATGTGATGGCTAAAGATTTGCTGAAAAACCATAAGAAGCAGGTACGGATGCTGGCCTACCTCATTTCGAGAAAGCACGTGCCTACAAAAATGGGAGCCATGTATTTCGGGACTTGGATTGACGCCGACGGAGAGTTTTTTGATACTGCGCATTTTACAGATTCCCTTGCCAAATATCCTTTTTTAGGCGGTGGCTGTTATCTTTTACTAGGCAATGTCGAAGTCGATTACCACTTCCCCACCATCACGGTTGTTAAGATGGCAAAGATGCCTTTTATACCTGACCCGCGCTATTCCAATGACAAGAGCCATCAATACCGAACGCAGGAACAGCTTCGGGAAGATGTGAGCATGACCAATAGGAAGCCTTATCCGCAGGAACATGAAATCAATCTGTAAATTCCAGTGATATTGACCACCCGATTCCAGTTTAAAGTGAGCACCTAATTCCAGTTCAAAG
>NZ_RQVR01000029.1 GCF_003865365.1 Flavobacterium macacae
AACTGGAATTAGGTGCTCACTTTAAACTGGAATCGGGTGGTCAATATCACTGGAATTTGCAATGGAGGCATCCAGAATGAGATTCAGTATAAAAATCTACGATTGGATTTTCTTTTCCAATTCGTAAAGCAGGAAAACCGAGACCTCTCTCGCAGCATGGGATTTGGCGGGGACATGCGCAACCAGTCTACCGCTATCCTTGACCATACTACAATCAATGGCGCAACAGGTGCTACCCAAATCTATACAGCGGGATTTAATCCTGATGCTGTAGCCGCAAGTTCGCGGTATGGCAGCAGCAATGCCATAGTCGCGGATGCTTCTTTTGTACGCCTTAAAAATGTGTCGCTTACTTGGGATGTGCCAGTTGAGAAAACAACCGGAGTGGCCTGCCAGCTGTCGTTGCAAGCGCAGAACCTATTTACGCTGACTGACTTTAAAGGAGGCGATCCGGAATTTACCAACGGAGGCTACCTGCCGCCGCTACGGACTATCACGGGCGGTATCGGACTTTCCTTCTAACCTAAAAATACAAAATTATGAAAAGCAAAAAAAATACAATCTTAAATCGCCTGCAGGCACCGCTCTTATGCTGGCTGTGCCTGTCAGCGTTATTGTTTTATGGTTCAGGGTGTGATTCGTTCGTGGAAGTGGAGGTTCCTGACTCCCAACTTTCGACACCTCTGGTATTTGAAGACAGAAGCACGGCCACGGCTGCGCTTACTGAAGTCTATGCCAAGATGCGCGAGAACGGAATGCTGAGCGGTTCCAGCAGTGGGCTCTCTTACAGCCTGGGACTCTATGCCGATGAGCTTGACTTTTATGCCTCCACGGGGGAGGATGGTTTTTTATACCATTCTAACGGACTTCTTCCGGCTTCCACTACTGTAAAAAACACATGGAACAGTGCGTACAGCCAAATCTATGGCGCGAATGCTGTGATCTATGGCGTAGAGCAGTCGC
The DNA here is from genome assembly GCF_003865365.1 of Flavobacterium macacae. Classification (GTDB taxonomy): domain Bacteria; phylum Bacteroidota; class Bacteroidia; order Flavobacteriales; family Flavobacteriaceae; genus Flavobacterium; species Flavobacterium macacae. The sequence goes on from NZ_RQVR01000029.1 coordinate 964, forward strand.
AAAGCCTGCTATCGGCAGACCGAAACCAACTGAAAGGTGAGGCCCTTTTTATCAGAGCCCTGCTTCATTTTTACCTAACCAACTTGTATGGCAGCGTACCGTATATCGCAACGACTGATTATATTTCCAACCGTACGGCGCCTAAAAAAAGCACATCGCAAATTTATGAGATCGCCCAGCAGGATCTGCTGGAGGCCTTAGCGTTATTGCCAACTGAATATATTGTCTCAGACCGCACCCGTGCGAACCGATTTGCGGCGCGGGCATTGCTCGCCAGAATCTGCCTGTACCAAGAGCACTGGTCGGAAGCGGCTGACCATGCTTCTGCCGTGCTGAATGAAAGCAGTACCTATGGATTTGATCCCGGCCTGTCTGAAACTTTTCTTATCGAATCGAAAGGCACTATTTTTCAGTTTTCAGCAGGCTTTTCCCCGCGAAATACGCTTGAAGCGGTTACGTTTCATTTTGCAACCAATCCGCCAAATGACAATGCTATGGCAGTACTGCTGGCAAATGCATTTGAGCCGGAAGACCAGAGGCGCATGCTGTGGATTCAAGAAATCACTGACGGCACGGCAGTACATTACAAGGCCAACAAATACAGGGCTGGCGAAGGAGAAATGGCCCAGACCGAATTTTCGAAAGTACTGCGCGTGGCAGAGCTGTACCTCATCAGGAGTGAAGCGAGGGCAAGGCAGGGTGAACTGAGCGGCGCCATTGAAGACCTCAATGCCATCAGGCACCAATCTGGACTGGGAGATACGGAAGCGGTGACTCAGGAACAGCTTATAGAAGCGGTACTGCGCGAGCGACGTGTGGAATTGTTTACGGAATACGGGCACCGTTTTTTCGACTTGAAAAGAACGGGAAAGCTGGACGAGACGTTAAGTCCGATAAAGCCAGGATGGAATAGCAGCAGGGCGTTCTTTCCACTGCCAGAATCAGAACTTCTTCTCAACCCAAACCTGCAACCACAAAATAATGGCTATTAATTATTGTAAAAATACTAACATGAAGATTTCCAATATATTTGTCTTGTGTCTTGCCGTATTTTTTAGTGGTACCGCCTGCTTTCAGGGGCAGGAAAAAAATGTACTCCAACTGGGATCATCTGATTTGAGCCAGTGGCATTCGCTTTTTGCCAACGGCCTGTCAGAAGATGCAAGCTGGGGAGCCTATAAACTCTCTTATGAGAATACCGATACTCTTTTTGCAAGAAGTACCCGCTATGCCAAGACCTATGCTTTCCCTAAGGGAAAGCAGGGCCGGTTTCTTGGGAAAAGCTCTTTCGCCTGCCTCTTTCAAAACAATGTGCTGCAAATTACTGATCTGGAAACTGGTACCTCCGTTGAAGCAAGCGGTATTTCTGACTACCAGCCCGTGAAAGGCGGAAGCCTGCTGTTTGCAGAGTTTTTGCAGGGAAGCACGAAGACATTATTTGTACTTTCCTTAGAAGGGAAAGTACTGTGGAGCCTGAAGGATGTGACCGATTATGCCCTAAATGACAATCTGGACGGCATCGCTTACTGCGTACAAGAGGGCCCCGCCTATAAAGTGAAGCTTGCTTCGTTTGGAAACGAAATCAAGAGCATCACTATAGCGGAAAGTACCATTCCTATAAATGTCTTCTCTTGGCAGCCTGCGGGACGATCGATTGCTTTTGCACCCGTCACGACAGACCAAAAAGGGAAGCGTACCAATACTGCCGCCTTTTTTTATGACCTGTCCCGAAAGAAGCTCTACCCTTTGGACAGAGATTCGGCAGAGATGCCTGAAGGAATGGAACTGGCTCCTATATTTCTGCATGACTTTCGGGTTGCTGATGATGGGGAACGGCTTTTTCTCAGCCTGAGAGGCATTGCGAAAAGACAGCTCTCACAGGAACCCGGCCTCCAGATTTGGAACAGTAGCGATAAGGAATCATATCCCGTAAACCAGATAAGGGCAGGCGAGGGGGAATTTCTATTCTCAGTATGGCATCCTGCGAAAAAGACGCTTGATTTGATTGGTACCAAAATGTCGGAAGAAGTAATCCTTGCCGGCAACCAGAGTGTTGCTCTGGTTTATGATTTCCATCAATACCTGCCGACGATGAGCCATCATCCTGACCGCGATATCTATATCAGGAATCTTGCAACCGGCAAGAAATCGCTATTTCTGGAACGTTTTTCCGGTTTCGATGAAATGCTTTCTGTTTCTCCCGGAGGCAAATTCATCGCGTATTTCAAGGATGGCGATTGGTGGCAGTATTCGATTGGGAGTGGCAAACGCGTGCGCGCCAGCAGGAAAGAGGAAGGAAGCGTCGAACTGGAAGGTTTTGACAGACCCAGTGCGCCATTGCCAGCTGGAGCTCCCTTATGGAGTACTGCTGATGCGGACCTGCTGTATTATGACCAATATGATATCTGGAAGTACACGGCCTCCAATGGCAGACGTACCCGACTGACAAAAGGAAAGGAAACAGGAATGGTTTTCCGCTTCTATAATGCGGACGGACATCCGACAGTTCATTTCCAAAAAGAAGCTATGCTTGACCTGAGCAAGCCTGTAGTCCTGCAAGGGCGGACGGCAGACCACAGGCGAACGGGATTCTTTTTGCTTCAGGAAAAAAAACTAGATACGCTGGTTTATAAGGAGGCAAAAATTACAGGATTTGCTTTTTCCAAGGACAGGAAGAGCTACCGGTATATGGAACAGCGTAGCGACCTGCCACCACGGCTCGTAGTTGGCAACGCAGCTAAGTCAGAGGAGCAGGTTTTAATATCCAGCAACGTCCAGCAAGACCGTTATGATTTTGGCAAAACAAAATTATTGCACTATACAAACAAAACAGGAAAGCCGATGAGCGGCATATTGTATTATCCGCACCATTATGACCCTGCTAAAAAATATCCGATGGTAGTGTATGTATACGAGCGCCAATCTCACCGATTGCATGACTATATGAATCCTTCGCTTGCCAATGAGACGGGATTCAATCCTTCGCTGCTTTCGTCGGAAGGTTATTTCGTCTTTCGACCGGACATTTATTATGAAACAGGTTCCGTGGGCCAATCTGCCGTAGACTGCGTAGTGGCGGGAACAGAAAAAGCAATTTCCAATGCCTCGATCGACCGGAAAAAGATTGGGCTTATGGGAGCTTCTTTTGGAGGGTATGAGACTAATTTTATCATTTCGCAGACGGATCTCTTTTCTGTGGCAATTGCGGGTTCCAGCATGAATGATTTTATCAGCGGCTATTTTTCGCTGAACAATAATGACAAGCTTTTCGACTCATGGCGCTATACGACACACCAGCCAAGGATGGATTCGTCGCCATTTGAAAATTGGGATGGATATTTGAAAAATTCACCGTTGCGATTTGCCCCAGATATCAAGACGCCGTTGCTTTTGTGGGTCGGTTCAGACGACATACAGGTGAGTCCGATGCAGACTATGGAACTATTTAGCGCTATGAGAATCTTGGGAAAAGAATGCACCCTGTTGCTGTATGAAGGTGAGGATCATGCCTTGCGAGAAAAGGCAAACCAGCGAAACCTGACCCTGAAAGTAATGGAGTGGTTCGGGCATTACCTGAAAGGTATGGAAAAGCCTACATGGGCTTTGCCTTTCAAGTTGTGAAATATTATAAAAAACGAAAGCCGTTTCGAGAGAAACGGCTTTTTTAAAGGAGTTACAAAATGCGATAGAGTGTGGTCGGACACACAGTTGGAGAAATCTTGCCTTTTAGCTGTAGACTTGTGTCATCTGAATCATCGACTCTGCAAAGGATACCGTTGTTTTCTGTCTGGCACATTTTTATCTCATCACAAGGCACTGCTGAAGATGTGAATTTATGCCCCCATACATTTACTGAGGCCTTATTAGAAGCCATTGAAGTGGTTGCGAATGCACCAGCGATACCCAAGATTGCTACTGCAACAGGCATCGAAACTTTTTTTAAAAAAATAGTGTTCATAATATAAATATTAAAAATTTAGATCTACTCTCTTACAGGTTTTCGATCTTCCCCTGCTATTCCGGCCGAAATAGGTTTTTTATCGTCTGGGATACGCAAGAAAGCGACGAAGCTTATACCTCGTAATTTGTTTTTCTCCCATAGCGTATAAATTACCGCCAATTACAATAATACTTTTAATCTTATGGTCTGCGATATCATCTATATAGATACTGGCCAGATAGGCAGCGGTTTCTATTTCGTATATGTCAATGATGCTTGACGATTTCCACATCTGCTCAGGTTCCTTCTGTCCCATCAACTGTGAGTTTACAAAAAGCCACCCTTCATTAGCTGCAGCGAGACGGTTGACCAGCAGGGGCATTTTTTCAAAAGTCGTTGCATTTTTGCTTTTTATCCTTATCAGTTTCAGTTTTGGATTACTAATTGTATCTATTGTTTTTCCTTCATGAATATTTGTCAGATTGCCGTCTGTAGCCACAAACTTATTACGGTAATAGTAGACATAAACCAGTTTCTTTCCATCCCCCGTCAGTATCCCATCGGTCTCAAATATCCCATCGGACTCTTTTTGCAATATTTTTTTTTCAAGTTTGTTATTTAGCGTGTCGTTGAGGTCGATGGTGCCAATTATATTTTCAGCGGTCAGCGGGTCGCTATGCCTAACTGCCAATTTATTATCTTCAATTGGTTGTAGTTGAGAAAACAAATACCCTGTATTGCTCATGATTTTTGCTTTCCAATCATAAATAAATCCGCTGTATATGTAAGGAATGCTGCCTTCATAAAGATAAAAATAGGGCGGATCAACTTTGATTTGTGGACGGTTCATTGCAGGCAAGAGTGTTTTTAACCCGATTTTATAGGTTTCCGTTACTTTTAAAGAGGAGTCTAAAACTGTTACCAATAGAGGCGCTGTGGTATTTCCAAGATAAATCTTTCCGTCAGCCGCACCAGCGAAATAATAGGAATTGTATTTGAGTTCCAAGCTGTTCAATTGGTCAGCCATATGGGGCGGAAACCTCCTGGTAAAGCTATTGTGAAATCTCATTTTTTCTTCTGAGAGCTTAAAAAGATAGACGACTGAGACAGACGCAACCACCGCCATTGATAAAAGAACAATTATCTTAAATTTAGTTTTCATAATCCGTAATTGTATTTGTACCGATTAGTTTCTCTTGGGGATAGATTATTATGGCAACTACGGCCATAAGAATAAATGCAATGTTGAATATCATATGTTCCTTCCATCCTAATTTCTCTAATACGCCTCCGCAGGAACAGGGGACATAAGGGCTATAATTCAGTATCATGTAGATGTATGCGGTAAACATTATCATTATCGTAAATGACAGAAACATTGCCGTAAACTTGTATCTTCGAATCATGAAAAGAATGACAATCAAAAATTCAGAAATCGGTACGGCAAAAGAAAGTTCGTCAGAAAATGCGCTAAGCATCGGCGACTGCGCCAGCTGCACCTGAAAATTCTCAAAATCTATAATCTTGCTTGTTGCCGCATAGCAGAAGAGCAGTATGAATGCTGTTGCTATGCCGTTAAAAATGTGTTGCCGTATCTGAACTTTTCTTTTCATTACCATCAATTATTAAAAAAATCATATCGTAAAGTTCTTTAATTCAATGCTTTGGTAGTTGTCGAATCGGGAATATATCATGTTGATTTTGAAAAGGTCAGTCCCGTGTGGTCTTTCGGAATAGTTCGCTGGGACTGTACTGGTATTTTTTCTTAAATGCTTTTGAGAAGACACCATAGTCGTTGAAACCGCAGCTGTAAGGAATTGATTTGAGTGGCAGTTCCGTGTTGGCTATCAGGTCGTGCGCCTTCTTGAGCCTTTGCTCATTGTAACATTGGTAGATGCTTGTGCCAAAGAAATGCCGGAAACTGTCTTTTAATCTGAAATCGTTTACGCCGAACATTTTTGAAAGTTCCTGCACGTTGGGAAGCGGATTTTCCAAATTTCCCCTGATATATTCATAGACCAGTTGCGCGAGATCTGCATCGGCCAGCTTTGGAGCAAGGGCTTTAGAGTTACCCGCCTTATCAGCCATTATGTCTTGGAGTATCGTGGCAACAGAGCTGACGTGTATCTTCTTACTGCGGACCGTTTTTGAAATGGAACAGAAAGCAGTGAGGAACATTTTTTCATTCGTCAAGAAAATCAGGTAGACTGTTGCGTGGTAATTATCATCGGAATCAATTTCTTTTTTCAATTGTTCCCAAAGCGCACCGGACTGTGACGCTATGATATTTTCAAAATGCCTGTCTAGCAGTTGTTTTGCGTCATAGCCCAATATTTCCAGTGCTTCCTGATTCACATCTTTAATTGTAAAGTTACTGGTAAGAATAAAAGTCATTCTAACGAGATTCTGATAGGTGTAGTGCGGGATGACATATCTGGAATGTGAAATTTCTAACTGCATGGTAGCAGCGAAGGCATTCAGCGATTCTGCCAAGCTTTCTCCTTTTGCATTTAGCCTATAGGAGAGGTTTCCAGTAGCCATTTCGAAAAGCATCTGGTAGAGGTTTTTGATTCGCAGCGGATTTAACTTGTCGGACATTGCTTTGGATTTACAGGCGGCAGGCGTGTTTGCTACCCGCAAATGTATGTGATTGGGTGTGCCAAAACTAAATAAGCATTTATCAATTCGCGAATTGATAAGATAAGTTATGGGTTGTTTTTTTAGTGCTGTCGGGGCTTGGGCGTACGGTTTTAGTGTTCCGTGTTCTGTGATCAGTATTGAGTAGTGAGTATTGCGGGTTTTGTGTTGCGGGATGCATTATCTTATGAATTGGCTGACGTGTTCTGGCTTCAGGCCCGAGTATTCACAAAATTCTTCTATGGACACCCATTGGGCTGGCTGTCTGCCCAAATGTGCCTTGATCCTGTTGAGGTACAGGCGGGATTGCTTGTAGGACTTACCGGTTATGTTCTGGATGTCTTTTGGGTAGATGCAGGCTCTGGCGTATTGTGGCTTCATGCTTTTATTTTTAAAGTTTTGGCAAAGTTTTACCAAAATAGCTGTGCTTTCTCACAAGGCGCACGGAAGTTGGGAACGATTTCTGGGACATGCTGGTGCTTTGGCCACTGGTCATGATTATAACGGCCCACCCATTGGTTTTTATTCTACCTACACTCATTTACCTGCTTTCAAACGATTCTGAGCCTCCAATTTGCAGGCCCAGCATCAGGTCGTTTTACTACGTCAGCGGTCGTTAGCGGTCGTTAGGGTCTGCACTGTTAGGATTTGACAATCAATGTTTTGCATCTTTGTGCCGTCATCTACAAACTGTTGCAACGAGGATGGAGAACAATTCATTTAAAACTTTTAAAATTTACAATTATGGCCAGACAAAAGGGGATTATCAAATTAAAAGGTACTATCGGGGATATTACTTTTTACAAAACGAAAGACGGATATATTGCAAGAGAAAAGGGGGGCATTGACGCCAACCGTATTGCGAATGACCCTGCCTTTCAACGAACGAGAGAAAACGGTGCTGAATTTGGGCGTGCTGGAAAGGCCGGGCGCTTGCTGCGTACATCGATCAGGGCGCTTTTGCTGCATGCTTCCGACAGCCGCATGGTGGGACGCCTTACCAAGGAAATGATCAAGGTTATCCAAGCGGACCAGGTCAGCGACAGGGGATTGCGCAACGTCATTGATGGCGAGGCGGAACTGCTGACCGGCTTTGAGTTCAATATCAGAGGTGCCTTGAGGACCACGCTTTTTGCGCCCTACACCGCAGTTCTGGATCGTACGGCTGGAACGGCGGGCGTGACTTTTGAACCGTTTGTACCTTCGAACATGATCAATGCACCGGGGGGCACGACGCATTTTAAAATTCATACTGCGGGCACCGCCATTGACTTTGAGGCAGAAACCTTTGCAACCGCCTCTTCTTCTACAGCCCTCTTGCCTTGGGACAGCGTTCTCACTGGGCCCCTGGATTTGGAAAATGCTCTTCCTGCCGCCAGTACCAACGTACTGTTTCTGGTTGTCGGTATTGAATTTTACCAAGAAATCAACCAACAGCTTTATCCGCTCAAGAACGGTGCCTTCAATGCCCTGTCGGTGTTAAAGGTAAGTGGCTTGTAGCCTCGAACTGCTGTTGAAAAGAATTTGTTATTCAGAGGGGACGCCGGGCGTTATGAAATGGCAGGACCGCACTTTGTGTTTTACCCCTGCATTGCCTGGGCGTTCCCCACTGAAGCTTTGTTTTACTGCATCCGGCCCATGATGGGCAGTGCGAATTACAGGGCTGTAATGCACCTGGCCAGCTCTCGCACTGGAAAGTGGAGCCGCTGTGGTTTTAAAAAAAAGCTTTCCAGAAGCTGCATGCCTTGTCTGGGACGCTATCTAAAAAGGCGTGACGCCACATTATCAATTCCTTAAAAAAAAGAAATCATGAATATTATCAAAAGGGCGCAGGCGCCCACCCCTAAATTTTTTAAAATACTTCGTTCTGTAGGACTGAGCCTGCTGGGCATCAGTGCCAGCATTGCTGCAGCGCCGATTGCGCTGCCTGCCACAATTGTCAGCGTTGCGGGCTATCTGGCGGTTGCGGGCAGTATTCTTTCAGCGGTCAGCCAGATTACGGTATCGGACGTTTCTGCCCCATCCCAGCAGCTGCCCGTCTCAAAAAAAGTGAAAAAACCAGTGTAATGGGAGCGGTTATTTCCCTACGAAATGGCACTGCTGTCGGGACGATACTCAGTGCCTTGCCCCATCTGTTTTCTTCTGATATTTTGCGCACGGTACTGCTTGCCATCATCGGTGCCGCAGCTAGTTTTGCTGCATCGGTATTGCTGAAATGGATTGCGCGGCCTAAAAGAAAACGCTAACCACTGTCTAAAAGCTTCGAGAAATCGGAGCTTTTTTTTTTAGTAGTGGGTGGGGAGTAATAGGGAGTTTTCAATAGAGAGTAGGGAGTCGTTTCGAAAATGGAATAAAGGTGGCGGCCTTATTTTTATTATTCCCCTTAAATAAAAAAATGATACTATGTTAACCTTTATTTTTTTTATATAACTTTGCTGACAACTATGCATAGTTTTCCCCCATAAAAAAATTAGACATTGAAAGAAAAAGAAAAAAACGATTTGAGATCGGGGATATCGCAAGTACTTTTAAGTGCTCGATTTGATTTTAATTTAAAAAATTTAGGGTACCTGCCGCGTTGGGTTGTCCTGTTGCTTGATATTGCCACTATTTTCGCTGCAGGAGTTTTAACCTATAGTTTATTGATTGGGATGAAACTTCGTTATATTCCGATTGCCTATTTACTTCATGGGGCCTTACTTTATTTAGGGGTCAATATTTTCTTTTTCTGGGTGTTTCGAACCTATTCGGGCATAATTCGCCATTCTTCTTATATTGACGGCGTTAAAATATTTTTCGGGCAGTTTTGCACCCTAATAACGCTGGCACTAGTCAATTTTATTTTTTTGCTGGATCATGATTTTAAAATTTTCTTAAATACTGGCCTTTTTATTAATGGCGTATTGTCTTTCTTCTTTTTGTTTTTTTACCGTATTGTTGTAAAGCAGACTTTTGAAAAATATTTAAATATCTCAAAAGACGAAGGAAGGACAAAAGCGGTTATATTTGGTTTCGACGCCAATGCTATTGCTGTGGCCAATGCCTTGCGCGCTGAAGTGCCCAGTCGTTTCAAATTAATCGGGTTTATCGATAAATTAAGCCAAAACGGCTCTAAGCGAATTTTAGACCTTCCTATTTTGCAAATGAAAAGGCGTGTGCCTGTGATTATGCGTTCGGTAGGGGCTGAATCATTGATTATTGCAGATAAGACCTTGACTAAGGAAGAGCGTTTGGCAATTGTTGAAGAGTGTTTAGAATACAATTACAAGGTTTTTACTATTCCGTTAATTACCGATTGGGAAAATCAAGAAGAAATTTCAAAGAGCATCAAGAGTTTTGAAATTCAAGATTTGTTAGAACGTAAGCCTATTGTGCTTGATATGAAGTCAATATCCTCTCAATTGCGTGGTAAAACGATTATGGTTACAGGTGCAGCGGGATCAATCGGAAGCGAGATCGTGCGACAAGTGCTGCATTTTAATCCACAACGAATTATTATTCTGGATCAAGCCGAAACACCTTTACATACTCTTTGTCTTGAAATTGCGGGATTGAATCCTGATATCCAAATTCATAATGTTTTGGCCGATGTCAGAAACAAACAAGTCATCAAGCAGGTTTTTAAATTGTATCGCCCTCAGGTAGTGTACCACGCCGCAGCTTATAAACATGTACCTTTGATGGAAGAAAATCCTTCACAGGCGATTTTTACCAATGTGATGGGGACAAAGATTTTGGCTGATCTTTCGTTAAAATATGGTGCCGAGCGTTTTGTAATGGTTTCCACCGATAAAGCGGTAAACCCAAGTAATGTTATGGGAGCCAGCAAGCGCATCGCTGAAAAATATGTACAGTCTTTAAATTTTAATGCTAAGAAAAATTTAGACACAAGCGGTACCAAATTTATAACTACAAGATTTGGAAATGTTTTGGGTTCCAATGGTTCTGTTGTACCGTTGTTTAAAAAGCAGATTGAAGAAGGGGGTCCGATCACCATTACGCATCCCGATATCATTCGGTATTTTATGACCATCCCCGAAGCTTGTCAACTTGTTTTAGAAGCCGGCACAATGGGTAATGGTGGTGAAATCTTTATATTTGATATGGGAGATCCTGTTAAAATTATTGATTTGGCTCGGAAAATGATTAAACTTGCAGGTTATACTCCAGAAAAAGAAATAAAAATTAAGATTGTAGGCTTGCGTCCTGGTGAAAAATTATACGAAGAGTTATTAAATGATACTGCCAAAACACTTCCAACGCATCACGAAAAAATAATGATTGCTGAAGAGATTTTCAACGACTATGATTTTGTAAGTACTGCCATACATGATTTAATTGATACATCAGAAATTACTTCCAATGTAGAAATAGTTTCTAAGATGAAACTCATTGTGCCTGAATTTAAAAGTATGAATTCTGTTTTTGAAACATTAGATTCAAAAACTTAAAGTCTGTAGTAATTTATTTATATATTATGCCTTCTAAATGTTATCTTTGCACGCTTAAAATAATGATATGATCAAATCTAACGCAATAAAATTTTTGTTAATTCTATTTCCAGTTTTCTTTTTTTCTTGTGCTTCAAGAGAGAAAATTGCCTATTATCAAAATATAGAAGAGGTAATCGCTTCTGATACTTCTTCAAATTTTGATACCAAATTGCAGCCAGATGATTTGTTGATGCTCGTGGTTATGGCAGAAAATGCAGAAGCAGCAGCTCCCTTTAATTTACCTTCTATAATAATGCAATCTACTACTGAATTTGAAACACAACAACTTCGAATGAATAGTTATTTGATTGACGCAGAAGGGTTTATTCAATTTCCTGTAATTGGCGCTATCCAGTTAGGCGGATTATCGAGAACCCAAGCCATTGCTAAAATGGAAACGGAACTTAAAAAATATATTAAAGAACCAAAAGTTAATCTTCGCATCTTAAATTTTAAAGTGACGGTGAGTGGTGAGGTTAAGCAACCAGGGATTCAGAATATAACCAGTGAGCGTATTACGTTAATTGAAGCGATTACTATGGCCGGTGATCTAACGGATTATGGTATTAGAAATAATATTATGGTTATTAGGGAAAAAGACGGAAAAAAAGAAATTGGCAGAGTGGATATCACAAAAGCCGATTTTATCAATTCGCCCTATTATTATTTGTCTCAAAACGACCACGTGTATGTGGAGCCTAACAAAACGAAGGTAAATGCTTCAGCAGTAGGTCCAAATACAGGAATTATTATTTCAGCTATCTCTCTACTTCTTACGGTTGTAGCTATCATCATCCGATAATCTTATGAATACATATACTGACTCTTCTTCTCAAGAAAATCAAGAATCTGACTTTAATATCAGGGAACAGGTTGAAAAATATTTAATCCATTGGAAGTGGTTTGCCGTAGCTGTTTTCGCAACGCTCTTACTTGCCTTCCTTTACTTGAGATATGCAACTCCGTTATACAGCGCAAGCACAACTATCTTAGTGAAAGATGATAAAAAAGGAGGCCTATCCACTGAATTGTCTGCGCTTTCTGATTTGGGAGGCCTGGGGGGTGCCGAAAGCAACGTCGATAACGAGATTGAAATCTTAAAATCAAGAACATTAGTTGAAAATACCGTTGAAAAGCTAAAACTAAATGTGGCTTATGTCATGCAAGGCCGCGTGAAATCGGCTGAACTTTACACTGCTTCGCCCATTGATTTTATTTACTTGCCAAATAAAGAAATTGTAGAAAATAATAATAGCGAGACTTTTACTGTTACTTCAGTAAGTGCTGCTACTTTCAAACTTGCCTATCTAGAAAAAGAATTGGGTGTTTTTAAATACAATACTATTATTGACACCAAAGTTGGTAAAATTAGCGTTACCAAAACCATTTTTGCTGCCGAAAAAGACAATCAGGAATTTGAAATAGACTGTATTTATTCACCTGTTGCTAAAATAACTGCTGCTTTTAAAAATAAGCTTGTCGTGAGTTCTTTAAGCAAAACATCGAGTGTTGTGGAACTTTCTATCGTTGATGCAGTCCCTGCACGTGCTGAAGATTTCTTGAATACACTGGTAGCACTTTACAACCAAAATGCCATTGAAGATAAAAACCTTGTTGCTGAAAAGACTTCCGATTTCATCAGCCAGCGTTTGGAGTTTATTACCAATGAACTGACCGATGTAGAAAAAGACGTTGAAGGTTTTAAAAACCAAAACAGCCTTACCGACATTGAATCAGAGACCAAGCTTTTTTTAGAAAACGCATCTGATTATGAAAAGCAAAAGATTGAGACCGAAATACAGATGAATGTTGTTGCTTCGATGGTCCAGTTTTTGAACAGCAGCAAACCTGATGACCTCATTCCGACTAATTTGCTTTCTTCAGGAGCAAATTCTGAAGCCGGAAGCCTAATTGGCGAGTATAACAAAATGGTAATCGAGCGCAATCGTATTGCGGCCGGAGCGACACTGGAAAATCCGGTGGTTCAAAATGCGGATAAACGAATCAATGCCCTAAAAGCCAATATTGCACAAAGTTTATCTAGAATGCAATCCTCGCTGTCGATCAAAAAAAGAAACCTTGACCGAGAAGGTGCTGCAATTGGGGGCAGGAAATCTCAAGTTCCGCGACTTGAAAGAGAATTTAGAATCATTGACCGACAGCAAAAAGTAAAAGAAGCCCTTTATCTTTACCTATTGCAAAAAAGAGAAGAGACTGCCTTAACACTGGCTGCAACGGAACAGAGTGCCAAAGTGATTGACAGCGGCCTGAGTTCTGACATACCCGTTTCACCGAAAAAAATGATTGTTTATCTAGGGGCCCTTATGGCAGGGCTGCTCATCCCGTTCGCCCTTATCTATGTTGCGGACCTCTTAAATACGAAAATCAAGAACCGAGGCGATGTCGAAAAGCGCCTTAACATTCCTTTCTTGGGAGACGTTCCGCGTTCTGAAAGCCATGAAGAATTGATCAGCATGAACAGCCGCTCGAGTTCGGCAGAAGCCATCCGTATGGTCAGGACCAACTTAGAGTTTATGCTGTCCTCTACTTCTGAAGACAAGGCAAAAACCATATTTGTGACCTCTACCATTCCTGGTGAAGGAAAAACATTTCTTGCGGTCAATCTGGCAGGCACCATTGCCTTGTCAGGCAAGCGCGTCCTTTTAATCGGAATGGATATCCGCAATCCAAAATTATCAGAGTATTTACCGATCAATCCGCAGGGCCTTACCAACTATCTGACTAAATCGGGTACAAAAATTACAGATTTTATCACTAAACTAGACAAATATGAGCATTTTTCTGTCTTAGCTTCTGGAGCTATCCCACCCAATCCGGCTGAGCTTTTGATGAGCCAAAAACTTACTGGAATGTTTGAAGATTTAAAATCACAATTTGATTATATTATTGTGGATACGGCTCCTGTGGGAGTGGTGACTGATACCGTTATTACTGCACAAAACGCCGATGCCTTTATTTATGTGGTGCGCGCCAATTATCTGGACAAACGCATGCTTCGAATTCCGGAAATGTTCTATAAAGACAAAAAACTGCCCAATATGTCTCTGGTACTGAATGATACCAAAATCATGAAAAAAGGGTATGGGTATGGGTATGGCTACGGTTATGGCTATGGCGCTGAAGAAGAAGTTTTACCCTGGTACAAAACACTTTTCAAGAAATAATACCTAAGCCGCTAAAAATAAAAAGGAAGCATTTTCACATTGAAGATGCTTCCTTTTTTTAATCTTAAAGACAAATAATACTTAAAATCGAAATTCGTTATTGTTATTTATGGCTTCCTTTAAGGCATCTGTAGCTTTTACTACTGTTTTCTTTTCAAAACTTTTGATGTGGTTTTGATGGTGCACATCAGATCCCGTGAGGTCAACCATTCCTTTTTCTAAAAGCTGCTGTGCGGCATTGGCTACATTTGAGCCATAATATCCAACCGCTGAAAGCAGATTTAACTGTAACAGGCAGCCTGCTTTTTTGAGTTTTTTATATTCGCCAAAATTGGAATGGTAAAATAAATACCTTTCCGGATGTGCTAAAATAGGTTGGTAGCCCGCAACTCTTATCTCAAATAAGATGTCGTATAATTGCATTGGTGGATTAATGTATGACATTTCTACCAAAATATAATTGTCTTTGATCGTTAAAAGCGGTTCCGATTTTAATAGCTTTGAAAATGAGTCATCCATCATGTATTCAGCAGCTGCTCTAAACGGATCTGTAATTCCTCTATCCATTAAGTCAGCAGAAGTAGTTTTTAAAAGCGCTTCAATTTGAGACTTATCATTGTCCCAAATGTTTTTAATGATGTGTGGTGTGGCGGTGAACTGGCTGAACCCAATTTTTTTAAGCGACTGGATTAGCTCTATAGTCATATTTAGATCTTTTGAACCATCGTCAATTCCAGGCAATAAATGCGAATGGATATCTACGTAGTCTTCGATAAGCTCTTTTAAAACGGGTTTACTTTTTGAGAAGAAAAACAAATCAATTGAATTAAGAATTGGTGCAAATTTAGTGCATAAATTCTATTCTTATTCTAATTTAAAACAAAGAAGTTTTAAAGTGTTGAAAAGAGCCCTAATCCTCTTCATTTTGGATCAGAATTGCTATATTTGGGCTTACAAATTTTCCAAAATTTATTTAATAATGAGCAGGGAAGTCATCCTCACCGCATCACAAATTTCCAAACAGTATCGTTTAGGAAGCGTTGGCACAGGAACATTGAGTCATGATCTTAATCGGTGGTGGGCAAATGTGAGAGGGAAAGAAGATCCTTATTGGAAAAAACGGTCAAATTGACCACCCAATTCCAGTTCAAATTGACCACCTGTTTCGGT
>NZ_RQVR01000003.1 GCF_003865365.1 Flavobacterium macacae
TCAACCGAAACAGGTGGTCAATTTGAACTGGAATTGGGTGGTCAATTTGACCGTTTTTTCCAGGCATTCCTTCGGTGGCTATGAAGCGGCATACATCATGGGCAGGAGCAGGCTTTTCAAGACGGCCATTATCGGAGCGCCGATGGTGGACCTAGAAAGTGCCTACCTTACGTTAGACGGGCATGGGCAATCCAACATGTGGCGTTTCGAGGACGGGCAGGTGCGGATCACGGCTCCTTTTTATTCCAGTGAATTTAAGGACAACGAGGTGCTTGGACGTGCCAAGGATTATGCTTCGCCCGTGCTAATCTGGACTGGAACTGCCGACAAGCAGCTGGACTGGAAGCACAGCATGAAACTCCAGAGCGCGCTCTGGAGGCTGGGCAAGAAGAGCACGATGCTGGTGTATCCCGAAGAGGAGCATGTGCTTATGGACAAGAAGAACCAGCTCGACCTTTCGCAAAAAGTACGGGACTGGCTGGAGTTCTACCTGAGGGACGGAAAACGGAAGGAATGGATGGGAATGCAATAAGCCTATAAAACAAGAAAGGTGCCCTATGGGCACCTTTCTCTCCAAGGCCTAGTTTCTCTTGTACAAGACAGAGGCACAGGTAGTTGCCGACGGATTCAATTTTCCGTAAGCCTGGCGTACCTGCCCCTGGTGGAGCATTGTACAAACCTCGCCAAACGAATTGTCACACTGGACCGGGATCGAGCACGGCGACGGCGTGTCGATATAGCCGGTCTGCAATGCAAGGCTCCCATTTTGTGATGACGGCGACTGTGATGCGAAAGCACCCGCGATAGCCAGCATACCTGCTGCTATCTGCATACTGAATTTTTTCATAATAAAAATATTTAACAGTTACGATCTACTCTTTTTGCAGGTTTTCGATCTTCCCCTGGCACGGCCGTGCGGCATTCATGAATATCAGTTATTGAAATGGGCCTTTTTGAGCCTCGTGGCAACCAGGTGTTTTTTGGTCAGCCCGACCAGGATATCCCCATACACCATAAAGGACTGCACTTCCTCGCCGGCGTAATGGTAGAGGTAGAAGCTGAATTCGTAGGAGCCTTTCGAAAGGTCGTAGACGTCTATGATGCTAGCCTGCCGGCTCATTTCTTCGGTTTCATACCTGCCTAGCCGGTCTGACTTTAAAAAGAGGTAATTTCCGGATGTCGCGGCGTAGCGGTTTACTTTTTCCGGCTGGCGGGCAAACTTTTTTTCCGTATTTCCTTTCAGGTAGGCAAAGTCCATCGGTACCTGGGTAATCGTATCGATTGTTTTTCCCTCGTAAAAAGATTTAAAATTATCGCCTGCCACTGCAAAGGAGTTCCTGTAGTAGTACACGTAGATTACTTTTTTCAAGTCCTCGTTGTAGAGCAGCATCCCGTCGGTGTCAAAGATGCCGTCGACTTTGGCTTCCAATGCGGTGCCGTATATCTTCATAGTCTCTTTTTGGCCGGAGGTAATGCCTCCCAGGACATTCTGCCCATTGCTTTGTAAATTCGTCCTTACCGCAAAATTTCCATTGCCCAGCGGCTCGAACAGCGAAAAGTAATTTTTTTCCCTGAGCAGGGTTTTTGCTTTCCAATTGCCGGTGCTTCCCTGGTACATGATCGGGATCGAGCCGTCGCCGAGATAAAAGTCCGGTGGATGGACCCGTACCTTTACCGATGCAAAAGGGTAGTCTTTCGAGTCCTCGATCTCAATCCTGATTTCCTTCGTTTTTTTTAGCGAGGTGTCGATGCTGAGCAGGTGCAGCGGGGCGGTGCTGTTTCCCAAGAGTATCTGGTCTTTTTCAAAACCTGCGATATAGTAGGAATTGTATCGTAAAGGAATGCCTTTCAAATCTCCGACAGGGTGCTGCGGGTACCTTCTGAGAAACCCATTGTTCCGGTGCATTTCCTCCTCGGATAAGAAAAATAGAATAATTACCGTGGCGCTTCCCGATAACGCAATCGCTAAAGAATATAGCACCCGCCTGCCCACCGTTATTTTTACACGGTCATCAGCCATTACTGCGGCCAGGGCCAGCAGCACGAATGCGCTATTGAAAACCAGGTGCTCGGTCCAGCCCATCTCTGAAAGAATCCCGCCGCAGGAACACGGCACGAAGGCGCTGTAATTCAGGATGATGATTATGTAGGCGGTGAACATTACCATCAGCCCGAAAGAAAATAAAAATCCTATGTGGCGCAGCCTAGGCGAGGCAAGCAGCAGGGAAATTGCGATTTCCGTAAAAGGCACTGCAATCGCAACCCAGTGCGCATAGGGTGCCAGCAGGGGAGACTGCCCGAGCTGTACCCTGAAGGTGTCAAATTCCAGCAGCTTGTTGGCTGCCGCGTAACAGAATAGGAAAATAAATGCGATTGCTGTCCATTTGAGAGCCAGCCTGCGTATGTAGTGGGTGCGTTCCATGGCAATTTTGTTTTGTTTGCTATGGTAAAATTAGGAAGCCTTTTTTTGCAACCGTATGCAATTCAGTAGTTTCGCTATGCAAAAAGGCGGAATGCCAGCATGCTACGGCCGGTGCCTTTCACCGCTGGGGCTGTGGCCGAACTGCTTGACGAAGGCCTTGTAGAAATTCAGGTAGGAATTGAACCCGCAGGCAAATGCGATTTCCTTCAGGGGCATGTCGGTGTGGCGGATCTGCC
This sequence comes from Flavobacterium macacae, assembly GCF_003865365.1. Classification (GTDB taxonomy): domain Bacteria; phylum Bacteroidota; class Bacteroidia; order Flavobacteriales; family Flavobacteriaceae; genus Flavobacterium; species Flavobacterium macacae. The sequence continues at coordinate 2,659 of NZ_RQVR01000003.1, forward strand.
CCATCGCACGGAGCAGCCGGTGCTCGTTGTAGAACCCGTGTATGCCGGCATTGAATTCCCTGCGGAAGCCCGACTTGAGGGAATGCTCAGCGATTCCGAATTTCCCCGCTAGCTGGCGCAGGGCGGGAAGGGGCTGGTCGAGGTGGGAAAGAATGTAGTCGTGTACTTCACGGACTGGTGCCGGTATTTCCGCTGTGGCAGAATCGGATTTTCCCTGGACAGCCGCGCGAGTCCTCTTGACATAAAGCGTGGCGGAAGCATTCACGATGATGTTGCCGTAGGGAAGCAGGGAAGTAATGTAGCAGAGTGCAGGCACGATCCTTCCATTCGCATCATTGAAATGGAGCGGCAGGTAGGCGTCGATTCCTGCACTTCCAGGCTTCCTGCCGATTACCCTGTTCCACATTTCCTGCGAATGGGCGCAGAGCAGGCTCCCGAAAGGCTGCCTGCGCAAGGCGCTGCCGCGGAATTTGAGCACGGCGCTCGCAGCGCTGCTGAAGCAGGCTACCGAATGCTGCCCGTCCAGAAGAAAGACCATCTGCACGAGCTCCGCCCGTCGGTTCTTGCGGAACGGCATCCGGTAGTCGAGCATGACCGAGAGCATGGTCTCTGCAATGGAATCCATGCTTTCCCGGAGCGAATTGCGCCGCTCGCTTTTCAGGGCATCACCGGGCAGGCAGGCATCATAGGCCTGGGCATTTTCGGACAGCAGCCGGTAAAGGTATTCAAGCCTTTCTTTTTTCTGATTTTCGGGCATGATGTTCGATATTTGGGTTAGACTTCCAGAGGCCAAAACCCATGGTTCCTATTTTGACGGCAAAAACAATGTTTAGGTCATAAGCAAAATTCCAAAAAATACCGCCAAAAGTGTTTGCAATTCGGGAGTATTAGTTGTCAATTCAGAAGTATTGCAGTTGCAACCTGGCATTGATGCTGTAGCCAGTTATTGGCGCAGCATTAGGTTTGGCAGAGGCTAAATTAGCGGTCTTCGGCCAGAAGAATGTTTTCAGAATGCGCCAAAATTTATAGAAAACGGTCATTTTGCATCCGGAACTGCCCAGGCAAAATTAGGCAGGACATAGCCGCCTGATTTTCTGGAAAAAATACCTTGGCAGTGCCTTAAATTGCAGAAGCGACTTTTGAGGCCTATCAATTGTTGAGATTTCCAGATTCAGAAAGGCATCAAGCCCGGGCTGCAAAGCATATACAAGGCACGCCAGGAGCCGGCATACGATTTATGCAAAATACATTGCTGGACGGCAGCAGCGGAAAAACGACTTTGGAGTTTTTTCCGGCACCCGCAGGGGCAAGTGGTTTTGAGATGCGGAATTCATTTCAAGCATCTCAAAACACAACTTGCAGTTGTCCCGCGACAACCTTTTAGGAAATGGATTTAAATTGAAAGGGCTTGATAGCCCTTTTTTTTGGCTGCAGTGGTAGAAGGGAATTATTTATAAAGTATTACAATGGGCAGGCATTGCTGAATATCAAACAATATTTCTGGTAATGGTGGGGTGACTGCACGAAAATATGGAGGCAACAGTTGGGTGGAACTCTGAATCTTTACTTGAACACGAATGCTAAAGCGCAGGCAAAAGGAATATATCAAATGGAACGTAGAAACACTGGTACGACCTGATGTAAGTATGCAGGTATGCATGAATGCGTGAATGTAGGAAAGCAATCTTGCAGGAATGTAAGCATGCGAGCATGCAGGTAAGAAGGAATGCAGGCAGGAAAGTGCGCAGCGATGCAAGTGCATACATGCTTTTAAAACTATAAAACTGTAAAAATGATTTAGCGGTTTTTCAAAAACCTTTAGATTTAATTGCGTCAGGCCCTGAAGAGACCATCCGTCCAGCAGAAGCCCCACTAAAATATATTTCCAAAAGAAAAGAGAAAAAAGGAAAAAAGAAAAAGAAAGCCAACACCCATGGCGGGATGCGGTCAGGCCAAAAGGAATCGGAATAAGTCCCGAAGGGTGGCCTGCGAGACATTCGCAGGCCATTATGCCGAAGTCTTTTTGCCAGACTGATAACATCCCGGCATACCTTTGTTTTCTTTTTTATTTTTCTTCTGGAAATTTAAGACATCGAAAAGAATTATATGCCTAAATGAATTTCCACAGCTGTCTATATCCAGTGGTAGGGCTTGCCTTTTCGGTTGAGGTAGCAGTACATCTCTTCCTTCTTGAGTTCCGGAAAGAATTTTAGCGCATCTTCAATTGCGTAGTCTGGCAGGAAGTAGATTTCGTCTCGCACGGCCGTTATTACTCTATCGCGCCCATAGAAGCGCACGATCTCGTCAATCTGATCCTGGCCACCTCGTTCTACGATGCGGGCAATTACAGAAAGGTAGGCGTTCTGCCAGTCCAATTTCTCGACATCCGTATCCCAGAAGAATTTGGGATGAAGTCGCGGTGCCTGCCTATGTTTTTCTGGCTTATCCATATCGTAAATATACTGATTTTTATCGGTTTATGCAATATTTCTACCTGTGAAAACCGCGCCCTCTCTTGGGTTCGGCTACGTTGATTCCCGTTTTCTGCTCCGTAAATTTCTGCTCTGGGTCAGCGACTGCTTTTTTTAGGCGCTCTGCCATTTTTGTCCAGTCGTTTTCTTTTCCCCTTACCATTGAGACGTCGTATTCCATGTTGATATTTTTGAAATAGCAGAGTGCCTGCTTCGCCCAAAAGGGACTCCCTTCATATTTTTTCTGATAGGCCTCAAGATAGAATCCAAGGGGATTCTCTTCCAGAAGAAAATACATGTCCACAAAATCTTTCAGTCTCTGCCCGTTCTGAAAAATGGCATGTATTTTCATGGCACCGATGTCCTCATTTGAGATCATGCGTACTCCCTCTATGTTTTCTACAGGATTTAAGAGAGGGTATTGGTGGGTTACAATATCCACCTTGATATCATTGATGTAGGTAAGAAGCGTATTGTTGTACGTCCTGCTTTCTTTTTCATCTGCACCATACCGGTGCGCAAGGTATTCCATCATCATTTTAGGATCGAATCCCTTTGTGGTAAAAAGATCGATATCCACCGACAGGCGGTGGCCAATCTTTAGGGAGAGCGCAGTACCTCCGACCAGTACATGATCAAGAAACTTTTCATCTTTCATCAGCGTCTGCAGAAGTTCCCACATCTGGGTGCTGACTGTTTGCTTGTAGAGCATAATTTTATGTTTTCAGAAAATTAATCCTGAAAATGGCGTGCTGTTGCAGAACGGCTTCTGATGGAATCATTTGGCTTTGGCTAGCCGGTCATATTTGTGATAGATATTATAAGCTCCATGCCAAATCAAACCATTACGAAGCCAAGCAATTCCAAATAAAATCGAAAAAACCTGCTGTCTGTTAAATTGGATAAATAAAATTATCAACTGGAGCTATGGAAAATGAAGAAAAAAATAAGCGCAAAATGGGAGGAAGGCCGCCCAAAATCGATCCTGCGGTATATCGCTTTTCTATCAGCCTCACTGCAGAAGAAAATGCACGCTTCATGACCCTCTTCGAAGCATCGGGCATGCATGCCATGGCGCATTTTATCACTGCCTGCGTTTTCCAGAAAGGAATCAAGACTATCAAGATCGACAAGGCGGCGATGGACTACTACATGCGCCTGACTTCTTTTTACAGCCAGTTCAGGGCTGTCGGGGTAAACTACAATCAGGTGGTAAAGATCCTGTACCAAAGATTTTCTGAAAGGAAAGCATTAGCCTGTCTGTACAAACTGGAAAAACTGACAACAGAACTTGCAATGCTCTCGGAAAAAATCATCCAGCTTACAAAGGAGTTTGAAGAAGCCCATCTTAAAAAGGAGAACTGGAAATAATTGCCTGCAAGACCAGCCAGCCACAGCCATCTCTTTCCATAGAAGGCTACGATATGGATTGCTTCATAATCGATGCCTAAATTCGGCAGGTGCCTTGGGAACCAAGGCGCATCAGTCAAGAAAATGATAAATGTTATGGAAGAAAATAAAAGAGAACAGTTTGATAATGATGATATTATGTCTAAAATTTATGAAGAATTAGAGAGGGAAAAAGAACAAAAATTCGTAAATTTAATGATTGAAATTATTGTGTCATTAACATTGAGTGAATTATATGAAGAGGGCGATTAGATATATGAGGTTTAGCCAGCTGGGACAAAGCAATGGCTCCATTGAGAGGCAGGAACTGTACATTGACCAGTACCTGCAGTATAATAATATACAGCTGGTAGATTCTTTCATCGACAGGGGAAGAAGCGCCAAGACCTTTGACCGTCCCGACTTTATAAAGCTGCAGGCATTCGTCGCCAAGCACTACAAATCGGTCGACTACCTGCTTGTCGACCAGCTTGACCGTTTCAGCAGGGATGCCGGAGAAGCCATGAATATGGTCAAGCAGTTCCAGAAAAAATACAGCATGCAGATAATAAGCGTGACCGAAGGAATAGTCTTCGACTATGACACTCCGGGTAGCTTCTTCAGGGCAGGACTGCAGCTCCTGCTGGCAGAAGAGGACAATATCAACAGGAGCATCAAGGTGCGCGGTGGCCTTTATACTGCCCGTGCAAAGGAAGGCCGTTTTCTTACCAGGGAAAAGCCTTTCGGCTACCGTAAGGTAGGAGAAGGAAAACAGCGCCACCTTGAGGTTGATGAATTGGAAGCCAAGACTGTGAGGGCTATCTATGAGATGTTCCTGCGTGATGTTCCTTTATACAAGATCAAGGAAATGGCCTATGCCGAGGGTTTTGACAGGAAAGGAAATATGGCAATCGACCGCGTGCTGGCAAATCCTGTGTATGCAGGACTAGTGAGGGTTGAGCCTTTCAAGGATCTGCCAGGAGGACTTTTTCCTGCGATACACGAGCCTATAATAGATAAGACTTCGTGGACTATGGTGCAGTCCAAAATGAAAAGAGCTGACAAGGTGAAAGTGACCGTTGACGATGAACTGCCGCTCAGGGGCGTGCTGAAGTGCCATTGCGGAAATCCGCTAACAGGCGCGCCGTCCAGAGGCAAATCTGGAAAATATTTCTACTATTACAAGTGCAAGCAGTCGAAACATAACAATATCAGCACGTTGAAGGCGCACGAGCAGTTTTTGAACGCCTGCGACCTCATGAGCGTGCCTAAAAGAAAAATCAAGGAAATTAGGGATGGTTCCTACGCTTCCATCGAGCAGGAGATGAAATCAAATAAGAAAAAGGTTGCAGGCAAGAGGCATGAGCTTGAAGAGCTGCAGCAGCGTTTGAACAAGGTGGAAGAAAAATGGTTCAGCGATGAAATAAACAAGGACACCTACGACAGATGGTATTCTACTTACAGCGAGCATATTCTTGCACTCACTGCATCAATAGAACGTTTGAGTTCTAATCCGGGAAAGGCTTTTGAGATTTTGGACAGCAAGCTCGACCTGCTTGGCGATATCAGGCAAATCTTCAACAAATCTGACATCCTTCAGAAGCGGGACTTTGTAAACATGGTGTTCGACGGCAATCTTTACTACGAACAGGGTATCTATCGAACACCCACCATGATGGATATTTTTTCTCACAGTGCCAGTAAAATGGAGGAAAAAGGATATCTTATATATCAAAAAAAGAGGGATAACATTTCTGTTATCCCTCAAAGTGGGCGATGAGGGGTTCGAACCCCCGACCCCCTCGGTGTAAACGAGGTGCTCTGAACCAGCTGAGCTAATCGCCCTTTTGGGTTGCAATGTCTTGCGTTATTGCGAGTGCAAATATACACGAACTATTTGTATCTGCAAGGGTTTTATTGATTTTTTTTAATCTTTTTTTATATCAGTCAGAACCACTTTATTTTCATAGTTTATCATGGTGACTGTAATAGGTTCTCCTTTAGTGTTTTTACCCTCGATAAAGTAAATTTTGCCTCCTTTTACAGGTTTGTTGCTTTTCGCAAAATCAACATCTCCAAACTCCATGCATTTTTTTACATCTTCTAAATTTACCCATTTCTGCTGGAAAATTGAATCTGCTTTTGGAGAAATTTCAAAAGATTTTTTCCTTAAATCTTGTAAAACCCTGCAATTTGGAAAATAACAAAAACTCACATCTCTTGCATCAGCTTTTGCTTGCAGAAAAAAGACCACGAAAACAATTCCTAATAATAAACCTCCTAAATAGTAAGCCAAACGGTATGAAAACTTCATTGAATTTTAATTTTGGTGCAAATATACCATTAAAAAACAATTAAATTGATGTCGCTTCCTGGTAAATCAAACCAGTCGCCAATGGACTTGCTGGTTAAAATTCCGTGGTAAAGATACACACCGTGCCTAAGGCCTTGATGGCGACGGATGGCGCTTTCAATGCCGCCGTCTTCCGCAATCTGCAATAAATAAGGCGTGATGATATTGCTGATCGAAAGCGAAGCTGTTTTTGAATATCTCGAAGGAATATTGGGTACGCAATAATGAATCACGTTACTCTTTATAAAGGTAGGTTTTTCGTGCGTGGTAACTTCTGAAGTTTCAAAACAGCCACCGGTATCAATGCTGACATCAACAATTACAGCGCCTTTTTTCATATGTTCCACCATCGTTTCGGTTACCATAACAGGGCACCTGTCTTTTCCTTTCATCGCGCCAATGGCTACATCACAGCGTCTCAATGCTTTTAAAAGTGAGTTGGGCTGTACTGTGGATGTAAAAATTCTTTGGTTTAAATTATTTTGAAGACGTCTTAATTTTGTAATCGAATTGTCAAAAACTTTTACGTTGGCACCCAAGCCAATTGCCGTTCGCGCCGCAAATTCGGCCACCGTTCCTGCGCCAATAATGACCACCTCAGTAGGAGGGACGCCAGTAATGTTTCCGAATAATAATCCTTTTCCGAATTGGTGGTTGATCATTAATTCAGCGGCGATCAAAATAGAACCGGTCCCCGCAATTTCGCTCAAGGATTTTACGGCTGGATACGAACCGTCGTCGTCTTTGATAAATTCAAAAGCCAAAGCGGTGATTTTCTTTTTGGCAAGCGCTTCAAAATATTCTTTTTTCCTGGTCTTGATTTGTAATGCGGAAATAATCAGCGAACTGCTGTTCATCATTTCAATTTCTGACAAGGTCAAAGGCTCTACTTTTAAAATCATCGGACAGCCAAAAACTTTTTTGGTGTCTTGCGTAATTTCTGCTCCAGCTTTGCTGTATTCTTGATCAGAATAACTGGAGCTTTCTCCAGCACCAGCTTCAATTAAAATGCGATGTCCGTGAGAAACCATTGATTTTACAGCGTCTGGCGTCAAACAAATTCGGCGTTCTTGAAACGAAGATTCTTTTGGAATCCCAATAAACAGGTCGCTTTTTTGGTTAGCAACTTCAAGTTTTTCCTCTTGAGGCATCAACTGCTGTTTGGTAAATGGTGTAAATGACGACATAGTTTCTGCTGTAAATTAATTTACTAAAATAAGAAAAAGTTGTGAAATGCGCTAATTCAAATGATAGAAATACGTTTTGATAACTGGGTATAAAATAACCCTGCAAAAGTTTAAAACTCCAGCAGGGTTAAAGTAAATTTATTTTAAAGTAAGTGTTCTTTTTCCGTCTTTCCCGATTTTTAAGGTCACCGTGGAATGTTCTGACGGAATAAGGCTCGGAATTTTTTCGGCCCATTCAATAAAACACCATTCTCCGGAATATAGATATTCGTCAATGCCCATATCATACGCCTCGGCTTCGCTATTTAAGCGGTAAACGTCAAAATGATATACCAAATCTCCGTTATCGGCTTCATATTCGTTTACCAAAGAAAAAGTCGGACTAGAGGTGGCATTGGCAACACCCAACGCTTTCGAAATCGCTTTGATTAGCGTTGTTTTCCCAGCACCCATTTCACCGTGAAATAAGACGACTTTGTGTGGTTTTTCGGCAATTATTTTTTGAGCAACCTGATTGATTTCGTCAAGTTTAAACTGTATTTCCATTAATTTAAAAATCTTATTTTGGGTTGAAGACCAAGAACGGAATAATCATCTCTTCCAAAGAAATGCCTCCGTGCTGGTATGTGTTTCGGTAATAGCTCACATAATGATTGTAATTGTTGACGTAGGCCAAGAAGTAATCATTTTTTGCAAAAATATAAGAACTGCTCATATTTATTGCAGGCAATTGCACACTTTTTGGATCTTTTATTGCATAAACGTCTTTATCTTCATACGTCAAGCTTCTTCCGGTTTTGTAACGAAGGTTCAAACTCGTGTTTCTGTCGCCAATCACTTTCGACGGATTTTTCACGTTTATCGTTCCGTGATCGGTTGTCAAAACCAGCCTGAAGCCCATTTGCTGTGCTTGCTGGATTATCTCTAACAATGGCGAATTCTTAAACCAGCTCAATGTCAGCGAACGGTACGCCTTGTCATTAGAAGCCAATTCTTTCACAACATCCATCTCTGTTTTGGCGTGCGAAAGCATGTCGACAAAATTGTAAACAATCGTCACCAAATCATTATTTTTCAAAGTCTTGAAATTCTCGACCAATTTTTTTCCGCCGGCAAAACTGGTGATTTTGAAATATTCTTGCTTCAGGTTCAGTCCCAAACGGCGCAATTGTTCGGTTAAAAATTCGGCTTCAAACAAGTTTTTTCCGCCATCTTCCACATCATTTTTCCAATATTGCGGGTATTTTTTCTCCATTTCCAAAGGGGTCAATCCAGAGAAAATGGCATTTCTTGCATATTGCGTCGCCGTTGGAAGAATTGCATAATACGGCGTTTCTTTTTCTAATTTATAGTGGTTGTTCACCACGCTTTCAAACACTTTCCATTGGTCATAACGTAAATTATCGATGACTACGAATAGCACGGGACGGTCTTTTTTCTTCAATTCCGGAACCACCAATTCTTTAAAAAGCGTGTGTGATAAAATGGGTTTGTCTGTTTTTGGCTGGTACCAATCTTCGTAATTTCGTTCAATAAATTTCCCAAATTGCGAATTGGCTTCTACTTTTTGCGATTCTAAAATCTCAAACATGCTTTGGTCGCCGATATTTTCCAGCTCAATTTCCCAATAGAGCAGTTTTTTGTACAATTCGATCCAATCTTCATAGGAGTTAACCATCGACAGTTCCAGAGAAATCTTCCTAAATTCCTTTTGGTAATCCAAAGTCGTCTTGTCAGAAACCAATTTAGTGTGGTCCAAGTTCTTTTTCAAGCTTAAAAGAATTTGATTTGGGTTTACGGGCTTAATCAGGTAATCGGCTATTTTAGAGCCAATTGCTTCTTCCATGATATATTCTTCCTCACTTTTTGTGATCATAATCACTGGAGTCGCTGATTTTTTCTCTTTCATTTCTGAAAGCGTTTCCAAACCGCTCATTCCGGGCATATTTTCATCCAAAAAAACAATATCAAAATTGCCTTCCTCGAAAATATCAATTGCATCGCGACCGTTATTGCAAGTGGTTACTTCATAATTCTTTTTCTCTAAAAAGAGTATGTGGGGCTTCAGCAAATCAATTTCATCATCAACCCAGAGTATCTTTATTTTGTCCATATTTTGGATGTTTGTGTCTATATTTATAAGATGCAATTTAACACTTTTGCACTACGCAACTCTTAAAATTTATGTAAAAATAAAAGCTCATTTTTTGCCACGGATCCTACAGGCTTCCAATGATTTTTATTATTTTTAAGAGTGTTAATCTGTGGCAAGAATATATTTATGAGGTGATTTTTGAAGCGAAAATCTCGTAATTTTCAGTCATCAAAATTCCCGCTGGAGCCACTCGCTTTGCTTTTTCTTTCGCAAAAGCAAGAGCTCAGACAAAGGCTCCATCGGGGCTATTTGAGAAACCATTTGAACTGTTACAAAGGTCAGTCCCCAACTTTGTCGATAAAGGTGCTCTTGAAAAATTTTATAACTATTGCCAAAAAGTATGTAACGCAAAACCTTTTGAAAATCAGCAACTTTATAATTTTAAAACAACCTTTAAATATACAAATCATGGCAATAAACGACCACCGCAAGGACAAAAAGAAATCAAACGAAGCGCCTGATTTTTCAAAAGACACTATGCTTGAATTTCATAACAATCATAATCTAAAAGATTTGAATTCAGAAGCAGTTACATCAAAAGAAAGTGAAGAAACTAAAAATAGAGGAGAAGACATGGGATATATAAACAGAAGCGCTCCAAAAACAGCAGTAATAGATGCACTTTCAAAGAAAGATACTGGAAGTTCCCCAGAACAATAATGGTAAAAAGAGTAACATTTCTATATTTCTTGCCTGAAATTAAAAAAGGCTTGCTTTAAAAAATAAAGCAAGCCTTTTTTATTAGTTGATTCTGGTGCTATCTGACGAAAAATGTCGAAATTCAGTAGTTGATTCTTCAAAATCGCCATCATCACATGGCGAACAGGCCCCGATTATAATACCCAGAAAAATAGCTAAATATAAATAAGTAGTTGTTTTTTTCATTGAAATTGATTTGTGGTTGTTCAATTTCAAATATCAGAAATATATAAATTAAATTTTTACATTTTAATACAATTTCTTTACAAAATTTTAAGAATTTTTTATCTTATTTGTGTCTTCCGCTTCTGTTGTTTTGTGCGTTCCAATCTTCAGTCCCATCGCCTTTATCACGATTGTCTTCCAAAGGGATTTCGTTTGAATTTAAATCATATTTTTCTTCCAGTTTTTTCTTTTCATCGTGTAGTTTTTTCGTAGAACTATCTATTTGCGAAATTCCTTCAATTTGTTCGTCAGAAGGAGTTTGGCTTGTTTCTCGGCCCAATCCACTTTCTTTGATTTTAATTTTTTCTTGCGATTTGATGTCTTTCGCTTCATCTTTTCTGTTCAAATCCTTCGGATTAATATCCCTGGGTTTGTCTTCTCGGTTGTTGTGGTTTGAATTCATATCGATTGATTTTTTGATTATTTAAAAAGGTTTCTGAAATCCTGGAAAATTGTATTTCTTCACTATTGTTATTAAATGAATTATTAATTTCTTGGTTTTTTTATAGGTTGAACCCCTTTTGTACTGTCCAGTTTTTGCGGGGAAATCTTATCCGGATTTACCTTTGTGTAATTTTTGGACTGACCCTTGTCTTTCGCCGTTTTTTCAGCATCAATTTCTGATTGGCTTTGTTGCTTTACGGCATCCAATTTTGAGGCTCTTTCGGTGGTTCTCTGAGTTTCTCTGGGAGGCTGTTGCTGTATTTGATCTTGCTTGTTTTGAATGTCGTCTCCTGTATCGGTTTGGGCTGAAGCAATTCCTGAAAACGCAAGAAAAACCAATCCCATAATTACATTTTTCATAGCCATAAATTTTTTGGTTTACTTAAATTTACGGCTTAAAATTTAGTTTTCTTATAGGTGTTAATCCAATTAACTGCAATTTAACGGTCAATCCTAACGAGTGTTAATTGCAGGTTTTTAGTTTAAAACAGACCAACTTCCTTATATTTGTACTCCAATTTCATAAAAAGTGAGCCATACCAATAAATTAAAGTTATTTAACGACCCGATTTACGGATTTATTACCATTCCAAACACGTTACTTTATGATTTAATTCAGCATCCTTATTTTCAAAGATTGCGAAGAATTTCTCAAATGGGACTTTCGTATTTGGTGTATCCAGGAGCGCACCACACTCGGTTCCACCACGCTTTAGGATGTATGCACATTATGCAGAAAGCGGTGGAAGTCTTGCGATTTAAGGGAACTGAAATTTCTGAAGAAGAAGAAAAAGCATTGTTGATTGCCATCCTTTTGCACGATATCGGGCACGGGCCGTTTTCACACGCCATGGAACACAGCATTGTTGAAAATGTCAATCACGAGTCGATTTCGCTTCTTTTTATGAATAAATTGAACGAGGAATTTGACGGGCAATTGACTTTGGCTATTCAAGTTTTTAAAGGCGAATACCACAGAAAGTTTATGTTGCAATTGATTTCGAGTCAATTAGATATGGATCGAATGGATTATTTAAAACGCGATAGTTTTTATTCTGGCGTTGCCGAAGGAAATATAAATTCGGATCGCTTGATTCAAATGATGAATGTGGTTGATGATTTGCTGGTAATTGAAGAAAAAGGAATTTATTCGGTAGAAAAATTTTTGATGGCCAGAAGATTAATGTATTGGCAGGCTTATTTGCATAAAACGAGTTTGGTTGCCGAGCTGATTTTGACCAAAACTTTAAAACGCGCCAAAGAGTTAACACAAAAAGGAATCCAATTGCCGTGTAGCGAACCACTGTCGTTTTTTCTTCATAATAAAGTGGAATTAGAAGATTTTAATAATGAAACCTTAGATCTTTTCTCACAATTAGATGACTCTGATATTATTTCGGCATTAAAATCATGGCAAAACAATGATGATTTTATCTTAAAGACTTTAAGCAGAATGATCATCAATCGCGACTTGTTGAAAATAAAATTAAACAGCGAAAAATACACAAACGAAGACGTAGAAGCTCTAAAATCAAAGCTGATCACTTTTTACGGAATTTCAAAAGATGAAGCTTCTTACTTTATTTTTAAAGGAAAAATTAAAAACCAAGCTTACAGTAAAGATGCTGAGCCCATCAAGATTTTGAAGAAGGACAAAACGATAGAAGATGTGGTGGAAGCATCAGATCAGCTCAATTTAAAGGCACTTTCGAAGCCTGTAACCAAATATTTTATCTGTTTTCCAAAAGTACTTGCGGAAAATTCATAAATAAATTCAAATTTTTATATTTTTGTCAAGATGAAATTCACAGCAGAACAAATAGCGGGTATTTTAGAAGGTGAAGTAGTGGGGAATCCAAATGCTGAAGTTTTTAAACTATCAAAAATAGAAGAAGGTTCCGAAGGATCGCTGACTTTTTTAGCAAATCCAAAATACCTTAATTACATATATTCTACACAAGCAACGATTACGATTGTAAACAATACCTTTACTCCCGAATCGCCTATATCGACTACACTTATCAAAGTGGAAGACGCCTATAAATCATTCTCAAAATTATTGGAATATTACAACCAGGTGAAACTGATGAAGTCAGGAATTGAACAGCCGTCAGTGATTTCAGAAGGTGTAACTTATGGAGAAAACCTTTATTTGGGAAGTTTTTGTTACCTTGGAAAAAACGTAGTAATCGGAGAGAATGTGAAAATTTATCCCAACAGTTTTGTGGGTGATAATGTTACTATTGGAGACAATACGATCATTTTTGCGGGTGCAAGAATTTATTCTGAAACAGAAATCGGTAAAAACTGCGTGATTCACTCAGGTGCCATTATTGGTTCTGATGGTTTTGGATTTGTTCCAAATGAAGAAGGAGTTTACAGCAAAGTACCCCAAATTGGTAATGTAATTATTGAAGATAATGTTGATATTGGTTCTTGTACAACCATTGACCGCGCGACTTTAGGTTCCACAATTATCAGAAAAGGAGTGAAGCTGGACAACCAGATTCAGATTGCTCACAATGTAGAAATTGGTAAAAATACCGTAATCGCTGCGCAGACTGGTGTGGCAGGTTCTACAAAAATTGGAACCAGCTGTATTATCGGAGGACAGGTGGGAATAGCGGGCCATTTGAAAATTGGCAATAATGTTAAGGTCCAAGCCCAATCAGGGATAGGGAAAAACATTAAAGATAATGACGTTATCCAAGGAAGTCCTAGTTTTGGATATAACGATTTTAATAAATCCTATGTTCATTTTAAAAATTTACCAAAAATAGTTTCCGATTTAGAAGCTTTAAAAAAACAAGTAACAAACGAAAATAGCATAAACAATGGTTAAGCAAAAAACTATTCAGAACGAAGTTTCCTTGACAGGAGTTGGGCTTCATACTGGAAAGGAAGTTAAAATGACGTTCAAGCCAGCTCCAGTAAACAACGGTTTTACTTTTGTGAGAGTTGATTTAGAAGGCCATCCAATTATTGAAGCCGATGCAAACTATGTTGTAAATACGCAACGAGGCACTAATCTTGAGAAAAAAGGAGTTAAAATCCAAACATCAGAACACGTTTTAGCAGCCTTCATTGGTTGCGATGTTGATAATGTGATCATCGAATTAGATGCTTCTGAACCGCCAATTATGGACGGTTCTTCAAAATTTTTCGTTGAAGCGATTGAAAAAGCTGGAATCGTGGATCAAGAAGCAGAGCGTAATGTGTATGTCGTTAAAGAAGTGATTTCGTATACGGATGAAGCAACTGGAAGTGAAATTCTAGTGATGCCTGCTGATGATTATCAAGTGACTGCAATGGTTGATTTTGGAACCAAAGTTTTAGGTACCCAAAATGCGACTATGAAAAATATTGCCGATTTCAAGAGCGAAATTGCCAATTCAAGAACATTTAGTTTCTTGCATGAATTGGAAGCTTTGCTTGAAAACGGCCTGATCAAAGGGGGCGATTTGAACAACGCTATCGTTTATGTAGACAAAGAAATTTCTGAAAGCACGATGGCAAGCCTGAAAGTTGCTTTTGGAAAAGAAAAAATAGAAGTGAAGCCAAACGGAATTTTGGATAACTTGACTTTGCATTACCCAAATGAAGCTGCACGTCACAAACTGCTTGACGTTGTTGGTGATTTGGCCTTGATCGGAACACGAATTAAAGGAAAAGTAATTGCCAACAAACCAGGACATTTTGTGAATACGCAATTCGCAAAAAAAATGTCTAAAATCATCAAGACAGAGCAAAGAAATCAAGTTCCGGTTTACGATCTGAACCAAGAACCTTTGATGGATATTCACAAAATCATGAGCATTTTGCCTCACAGGCCTCCCTTTTTGTTTATCGACAGAATTATTGAAATGTCAGATACACACGTTGTAGGTATGAAAAATGTAACAATGAACGAAAGTTTTTTTGTGGGACATTTTCCTGGAGCACCAGTAATGCCGGGAGTTATCATTGTGGAAGCAATGGCACAGTCAGGCGGCATCTTAATTTTAAGTTCGGTTCCAGATCCTGAAAATTACCTTACGTATTTTATGAAAATTGACAATGTGAAATTCAAGCATAAAGTTTTGCCTGGAGACACCTTGACTTTTAAATGTGATTTGATTTCTCCTATCAGAAGAGGAATTTGTCATATGCAAGCGCACGCTTATGCCAACGGAAAATTGGTTGCTGAAGCAGAATTAATGGCACAAATTGCTAAAATTAACTAAAAAGAAATTTATGAATCAACCGTTAGCATACGTTCATCCAGGTGCAAAAATCGCTAAAAACGTTGTAATCGAACCGTTCACTACAATTCATAATAATGTTGTGATTGGAGACGGAACTTGGATTGGATCCAACGTGACGATTATGGAAGGAGCGAGAATCGGGAAAAACTGCAATATATTTCCAGGTGCTGTAATTTCTGCAGTGCCACAGGATTTGAAATTTGGGGGAGAAGATTCTTTGGCAATTATTGGCGACAATACAACCATCAGAGAATGTGTAACAATTAATAGGGGAACGGTGGCTTCTGGCCAAACAACGATCGGAAAAAACTGTTTGGTAATGGCAACGGCACACATTGCTCACGATTGCCATATTGGTGATAATGCCATTATTGTAAATGGAGTAGCTTTGGCTGGACACGTAACTGTTGGAAATTATGCGATTATTGGAGGTTTGGCAGCAATCCACCAATTTATTTCTATCGGAGACCACGCCATGATTTCAGGTGGATCTTTGGTAAGAAAAGATGTACCTCCTTATACAAAAGCGGCAAAAGAACCACTTTCTTACGTAGGTATTAATTCTGTCGGATTGAGAAGAAGAGGTTTTACGCCAGAGAAAATCCGTGAGATTCAAGATATTTACAGAATCTTATACCAAAAAAATTACAATACCACGCAAGCTTTGGGAATCATCGAAGCTGAAATGGAAGCAACTCCAGAAAGAGATGAAATTATATTGTTTATCAGAAATTCATCAAGAGGAGTAATGAAAGGATATACAGGAATTTATTAAAAACAGTCGAAAGTCATAATATCTTAAGTAGCAAGGCGACGGTATTATGACGAAAAAAATAACAAATATACAGTTGAGCAATTTCAACGATTAAACAAAAAACAAAATGGCAAGTACATCAGATATTAGAAACGGATTGTGTATCAAATTCAACCACGATATTTATAAAATTATTGAATTCTTACACGTGAAACCAGGAAAAGGTCCAGCTTTCGTAAGAACAAAATTAAAAAGTTTAACTAACGGAAAAGTACTTGACAATACTTTTTCTGCAGGCCACAAAATTGACGAAGTTCGCGTGGAAACACATGAGTTTCAGTTTTTATATGCTGAAGGCGATTTGTTTAACTTCATGCACACTGAAAGCTATGAGCAGATTCAATTGAGCAAAGCAATCTTAGATGCTCCAGATTTATTGAAAGAAGGAACCACGGTAAAAGTGATCATCAATGCAGAAACCGAAGCGCCTTTATCTGTTGATATGCCAGCTTCTGTTGTTTTAGAAGTTACGTATTCTGAACCGGGAGTAAAAGGAAATACCTCTACAAATGCTACAAAACCAGCAACGGTTGAAACGGGAGCAACTGTAAACGTGCCTTTGTTTATTAATGAAGGTGATAAAATTAAAATTGATACTGCTACTAGTTCTTACATGGAGCGTGTTAAGGAGTAATATAATTGAAAGATTTAAAGATTGAATTGTTCAAAAATTTCAAATTTTAAGTTTATTTAATAATTTTTCAAGCTTTAAATTTTTCGATAATTAAATTCATTTATGAAGTTCCCCAAAATACATACGCTTAAAGAAATTGCCTACTTAGTCGATTGCGAATTTGTTGGAAATGATGACTTCGAAGTTCACGGAATGAATGAAATTCACGTCGTGGAACCCGGAGATATTGTTTTTGTTGACCATCCAAAATATTATGACAAAGCTTTAAATTCTGCAGCGACAATTATTTTAATTAATAAAAATGTGGATTGTCCAGACGGAAAAGCGCTTTTGATTTCTGATGATCCTTTCAGAGATTTTAATAAATTGACCAGACATTTCAGGCCTTTCCAGGGTACAAATGTTTCCATTTCATTAAGTGCTGAAATTGGTGAAGACACCTTTATCCAACCCAATTGCTTCGTTGGAAACAATGTGAAAATCGGAAAAAATTGCGTTATCCATTCGAACGTTTCGATTTATGACAATACGGTTATTGGCGATAATGTGATTATCCATGCGGGAACAATTTTGGGAGGCGATGCTTTTTATTACAAAAAACGTCCTGAAGGTTTTGACCAATTGATTTCGGGCGGAAGAGTGGTGATCAAGGATAATGTGGGAATCGGTGCCCTTTGTACCATTGACAAAGGGGTTACAGGAGATACTACCATTGGGGAAGGAACAAAAATCGATAACCAAGTGCACGTTGGACACGATACGGTTATTGGAAAAAAATGTTTGATTGCGGCACAAACAGGCATTGCTGGTTGTGTTATTATTGAAGATGAAGTCACGCTTTGGGGTCAAGTTGGAACCACAAGCGGTATTACAATTGGAGAAAAAGCAATTGTTTTAGGGCAAACGGGAGTTACGAAATCAGTAGAAGGAGGAAAGGTTTATTTCGGAACGCCTATTGAAGAATCTCGCGAAAAGCTGAAACAATTGGTCAACATAAAAAAAATACCAGATATTTTAAATAAACTGAAATAAGATGACTGCAAAACAAATTGTTCAGAATTTTTACAAATCAGATGTCCTTTTGGATACAAAATTGATGGAATCTTTCTTGCATCCAGAAGTAATTTTGGATTGGAACAGTTCTAAAGGTTTTTTGCAAATGAATAGAACTGAGATTTTGGCTTTATCTGCTGAATTAAGTGTTGCTTATGTAAGATCAAAAATCAAGATCAGTCATATTTTGCAGGACGAAAATCAGGTTTCGGTGCGTTATTCGCATTATGTAAAAACGTTTGAAAACCCTCGTGAAGAGATGCTTTTAGCGCATTTTATGGTAATTTGGGAAATTAAAGAAGATAAATTATTCAGAGGATTTCAGATGAGCCAATTGTCATAAATTGTTCAAATATAAAGCTTAAAAAACTTTTCAATTAAGCATCAAAACCTTACTTTTGCAACACTATTTCAAAAAATAAATTTAAAAAATATATTATGAGCGTTTTAGTCAATAAAGATTCTAAAATAATTGTTCAAGGTTTTACAGGAAGCGAAGGAACTTTTCACGCTTCTCAGATGATTGAATATGGTACAAACGTTGTTGGTGGAGTAACTCCTGGAAAAGGTGGTACTACGCATTTAGAGCGTCCAGTTTTCAACACGGTAAAAGATGCTGTTGATCAAGCTGGTGCTGACACAACAATCATTTTTGTACCGCCAGCTTTTGCTGCTGATGCAATTATGGAAGCTGCTGATGCGGGAATCAAAGTAATCATTACGATCACTGAAGGAATTCCTGTTGCAGATATGATCAAAGCTTACGCTTATATCCAAAATAAAGAATGCCGTTTAATCGGGCCAAACTGTCCAGGTGTAATCACGCCAGGTGAAGCTAAAGTTGGTATCATGCCAGGTTTCGTTTTCAAAAAAGGTAATGTTGGTATCGTTTCTAAATCAGGAACTTTAACTTACGAAGCGGCTGACCAAGTTGTAAAACAAGGTTTGGGAATCACGACAGCCATCGGAATTGGTGGAGATCCAATCATTGGAACAACTACTAAAGAAGCGGTTGAATTGTTGATGAACGATCCAGAAACAGAATGTATCATCATGATCGGTGAAATCGGTGGACAATTGGAAGCTGATGCTGCAAAATGGGTTAAAGAAGATGGAAACAGAAAACCAGTTGTTGGATTTATCGCTGGAGAAACTGCTCCAAAAGGTAGAACAATGGGTCACGCAGGTGCAATTGTTGGTGGTGCTGATGATACAGCAGAAGCTAAAAAACGCATCATGAGAGAATGTGGAATCCACGTTGTTGATTCTCCTGCTGAAATCGGTAAAAAAGTGAAAGAAATTATGGGATAATTTTTCCTGTACATTTTATAAAAGAAGTCCTGCTGAAAAGCGGGATTTTTTTTGCCCAAAACTTTGCGAATCTCTGCGAAAAATCTTTGTATTTCTTTGCGTTAATTTTTACTTTTAGGAAATGAAAAAAGCCTTTTTTCCTTTAATAAATCAAAATTCTAAAATTCTAATTCTCGGAACAATGCCCGGAGAAAAATCATTAGAATTACAAGAATATTATGGAAACAGAGGAAATAGTTTCTGGAAATTACTCTTCACTTTATTTGACCAACCTTTACCAGAAAATTATGCTGAGAAGAAACAATTATTGATAGAAAAGAACATTGCACTTTGGGATGTTTTAGAATTCTGTGAACGAACCGGAAGCCTGGACAGCAATATCAAAAATGAAAAAGTAAATGACTTCAAAAGCTTTTATAAAAAATATCCCAATATAAAACACGTCTTTTTCTCGAGTAAAAATGCGTCTAATTACTATGACAAATATGTGGGAAGAAGAATTGATGTTCAATACACCATTCTTCCATCACCAAGCGGTGCCAATGCTTCCAAGAGTTTTCTGCAAAAATTAGAAGAATGGAAAGCTATTATGGAAGCTTTGAAAATAAAGTAGTAATTTTAAGTTCAAGTTTTCAGAAAACTCATAACTCATAATTAAAAAAACATGTCAAACATAGACCTCATTATAGAAGAAAGACCTCGTGATATCGGCGATTTTTTAGTCGGAAGATTATTGCCCTTTCGCAAAAAAAGAATGGTCGGGCCATTTATTTTTATTGATCACATGGGACCTGCCAAAATGGGACCTGAACATTATATGGATGTCGGCCAGCATCCGCACATTGGTTTGGCAACTTTGACTTTTTTATTACAAGGCGAAATTATGCACAAAGACAGCCTGGGTACGGAACAGAAAATTGCGCCAGGTTCAGTGAATTGGATGATTGCCGGAAACGGCGTCACGCATACGGAAAGAACTCCAAAAGAGTTACGCAACGGATCTGTTCACGACGTTCACGGTTATCAAATTTGGGTTGCGCTTCCAAAAGAAAAAGAAGATATGGAACCAGAATTTCATCATTTTGATCGAAATGATTTGCCACGCTGGAAAGATGGAACCACTGATTTTACATTAGTTGCCGGAAAAGGTTACGGAAAAGAATCACCAGTTCCAGTACATTCTAATCTGTTTATGGTAGAAATAAAATCGCAAGAAGAATATTTGCTTCACACCGAAGGACAGCTTTTTGGTGAAATCGGAATTTGCGTGGTGGAAGGTGCAATCCAAGCGTGCGAACACCATGTGGAGAAAGGAAACATGCTGGTTTCAAAATTAGAAGATGCCTGCTCGATGACTTTGATGCCCAACACGCACGTTATTCTTTTTGGCGGACAGCCGTTGCCTGAAGAACGTTTTATGTATTGGAATTTTGTTTCTTCCAGTAATGAAAAATTAGAAATAGCCAAAGAACGCTGGAGAAAAAAAGAGTTTCCAAAAGTTCCTGAAGATGACAGTTATGTAGTTATGCCTGAAGTGAAATAGTATTTTCCATAAAATTTAAAAATGACTCTATTGAATTATCGGTAGAGTCATTTTATTTTTATAAGACTCTTATTTTTAGATTGGATGTTGTGTAAAATTCCTAAAAATAAATAACTAAGTAAATTAATTCATTGTAATTGTTATCTTTGCATCCGTTATCACGAATCTCATAAAAGAGATAGCAACCTGCAACAACAAGCAAGGTGCTAAAACGATAAGCCAAATCCTTTGGAAAAAATGTTGTTTTCACACAATTTCTTTACGGTTTTGCTTTTCGTCGTGAACTTTATTAATTTTTAAGCTATCAATGATGAAACATCTTCAAATTCAAGGTAATGCCTTTGCTTTATTGCCTTTTTTTGTGTTTATTTTTACCTTTTTAGGAGCCGGAATCTTCCTGAATGACTTTTATGCATTGCCTTCACCGGTCGCAGTAGTTCTCGGAATTATTGTTGCTTTTTTGATTTATAAAAATTCCACGGATTCTAAAGTAGCCACTTTAATTGAAGGTTGTGGCAACAGCCAAATTATTACAATGTGTCTGATTTATTTATTTTCAGGCGCTTTTGCAACAGTCACGCAAGCGATGGGAGCCGTTGATTCTGTAGTAAATCTTGGAATAAATAATATTGATGCCGAATATTTTCCATTGGGAATTTTTTTAATAGCTTCATTTTTATCTACCTCAATTGGTTCCTCTGTAGGTTCGATTGTTGCATTGGGGCCAATCGCCATCAGTTTGGCCGACAAAACTGGTGCTTCAATGCCATTAATTGCAGGTTCGTTATTGGGCGGATCTATGCTTGGTGACAACCTCTCGATAATTTCAGATACCACAATTGCAGCGACACAATCGCTTGGATGTAAAATGAGAGATAAGTTTAAAGTCAATTTGTTTATTGCTTTGCCAGCTTCCATCGTGACAGTTTTGATCCTTTTTTATTTGGGAATGAACGCAGAAGTCAGTTCGGTAGCAATCGAAAAAGGAAATTATGAATTGGTCACAATCTTACCTTATTTATTAGTCATTATTTTGGCCGTTTCAGGCGTAAATGTATTCACTACTTTAATAATCGGAATTTTAGCAGCCGGAATTATTGGCTTCATCGGTAATAAATTTTCGCTGTTGCAATTCACTCAAAAGATCTACGAAGGATTTTTAAGCATGACCGATATATTTCTGTTATCAATGTTAACGGGCGGTTTGGCGGCTTTGGTTCAAAAAGCAGGCGGTATCGACTATGTCTTGCATAAAATTAAATCTAAAATAAAAAGCAAGAAATCAGCCCAGATGGGAATCGGAACTTTAGTAAGCTTGACCAACATTGCCATTGCAAATAACACCGTTTCCATTGTAATTAGCGGAAAAATCGCCAAAGAAATCAGCGACAAATATGATTTGAGTACGAGAAAAGTGGCGACAATCCTTGATGTTTTCAGTTGCATCGTTCAAGGAATTCTTCCTTATGGCGCCCAAGTTTTGCTGATCGTTGGTTTTGCAAAAGGAAAAATTGACTTTTTAGATTTGATTTCAAACGCTTGGTACATTTATATTTTGCTCCTTTTTACGATAATCGCAATTTACAGCACGGCATGGGACAAAAGAATAAATAAATTCATCAAAGATTAAAAGATAGGTCACATGATTGCAATTGAATTCTTATATTTGTCAACCTAACAAGAGCAAACTAAATTGAAATAGAATGAAATTATTAGAAGGAAAAACAGCGATTATCACAGGCGCAAGTCGCGGAATTGGACGCGGTATTGCTGAAGTTTTTGCAAAACACGGAGCAAACGTAGCATTCACATACAGTTCTTCTGCAGAAGCTGCAAAAGTGTTGGAAGATGAATTGACAGCCCTTGGCGTTCAAGCAAAAGGCTACCAGTCAAATGCGGCCGACTTCAACGAAGCGCAAAAATTGGTTGACGACGTAATCGCGACTTTCGGAAACATCGATATATTGATCAACAACGCTGGAATCACAAAAGACAACCTTTTGATGCGTATTTCTGAACAAGATTTTGACACGGTAATCAACGTAAACCTGAAATCGGTTTTCAATATGACCAAAGCTGTTCAAAAAACAATGCTGAAAAACCGCAAAGGTTCGATCATCAATATGAGTTCGGTTGTGGGAGTTAAAGGAAACGCCGGACAAACAAATTATGCCGCCTCAAAAGCAGGAGTTATTGGTTTCACAAAATCGGTAGCGTTAGAATTAGGTTCCAGAAACATCCGTTGCAACGCGATTGCACCAGGATTTATCGAGACAGAAATGACGGCAAAATTAAACGACGACGTAGTTCAAGGTTGGAGAGACGGAATTCCGTTGAAACGTGGCGGAACCACTGAAGACGTTGCAAACGCCTGTCTTTTCTTGGCTTCAGATATGAGCGCGTACATCACGGGACAAGTGATGAACGTTGACGGAGGAATGCTTACTTAATAAGTTTAGAAGTTTAAAAGTTTAAAAGGTATTGTTAAAATCCACTTTTGCGTATGAGAATTTTTAGTTTTGAAAAATTAATCGCTTGGCAAAAAGGAAGGGAATTGGCTCAGATGATTTACAAAATCACTAAAAAATTTCCTAAAGATGAAACTTTTGGATTAATAAGTCAAATGAGAAGATGTTCGATTTCGATTGCTTCAAATTTGGCTGAAGGTTCTGGAAGAAATTCACCAAAAGATAAAGCGAGATTTTCAGAAATTGCTTATGGTTCCTCACTTGAGTTATTAAACCAAATTATTTTAAGTCACGATTTTGAATATATCGCTGAACATGAATATAGTCAAATTCGTGAAAAAATTATAGGAGTAAATATGTTGATTGATGGTTTGTACAAATCTCAAATTAATAGCATCAAATAATCATATTGATTTTTAATTTTTTGTAAACACAAAGCATTTCGACAATATCTTTTAAACTCATAATCTTATAAACTATAAATGACAACAAACACCATCCTATTAATCTTACTTTCAATACTAATAGCAGGAGGTTTGTCGTTTTTTCAATATTATTTTAAAGCAAAGAACAAAACAAAAACAACTTTGCTTTTAGCATTCTTGCGATTTTTTTCCATTTTCGGGATTTTGCTTTTGCTGATCAATCCAAAGATAACAAGCAACATTTTTGAAATCGTAAAAACACCTTTGCCAATCGTTGTTGACAATTCAAGTTCGATTTCTGAATTAAAGGCAAATGAAACTTCCTTAGAAATCTACAAGAAATTAGTTTCAAACAAAGACTTACAAGAAAAATTTGAAATTCAATCCTATCAGTTTTCGAATGAAGTAGAAATTTCCGAAAAATTTGACTTCAAGGGAAGCCAAACCAATCTTGACGAAGTTGCCAAAAACTTAAAAAGCACAAATAAAAACAGCACATTTCCAACGGTAATTTTAACCGACGGAAACCAAACTTCGGGTAATGATTATGTGTACAGTTTTAACCCAAACAACAAAGTGTATCCCATAATTTTGGGTGACACCACGACATTTTTAGATTTAAAAATCAATCAGCTGAATGTCAATAAATATGCCTTCCATAAAAATAAATTTCCGGTAGAAGTTTTTCTTCAATACTCTGGAACAAAAAATATCACAGCTGATTTCAGTATTTCACAAGGAAATTCTGTTTTAAGCAAGCAAAGTGTTTCTTTTTCTCCAAGCAAAAAATCTCAGGTTTTAAATATTTTATTGCCGGCAAATAATGTTGGCGTTCAAGTTTTCAAAGCTTCCATTTCTTCAAAAGAATCAGAGAAAAATACCTATAATAATATAAAGAATTTTGCAGTAGAAGTCATTGATCAAAAATCCGAGGTAGCGTTAATTTCTACCATAAATCATCCTGATTTAGGCGCTTTGAAACGTTCAATTGAAACGAATCAGCAACGTAAGGTAACGATACTTAAGCCAAATCAAATCAATTCATTAGTAGATTACAATGTTTTGATTTTATACCAACCAACTTCTGAATTCAAATCGATTTTTGAAACCAATAAAAATGCCAATTTAAACACTTGGATTATAACCGGAACCAACACTGATTTTAATTTTTTGAATCAATATCAGAACAGTTTGCAGTTTAAAATGAGCAATCAAAAGGAAGATTATTTGGCTGATTTCAGTACTCAATTTAATCTTTTTGCGATTGACAATATTGGTTTTGAAAATTTACCTCCGTTACAAAATTCCTTTGGAAATGTCACGGTAAAAGAAAATGTGGATGTCTTGCTTTCTTCAAGAATCAGAAACGTAACTACTGGTTTTCCCTTATTTGCTTACACCGAAAATCAAGGAAAACGTAATGCTTTTTTGTTAGGAGAAAATATCTGGAAATGGAGATTGCAAAGCCATATCGATAATCAGTCTTTTGATAAATTTGATGTTTTTGTAGACAAGACCATTCAGTTTTTAGCTTCCAATAGTTCAAAGAAATCATTGGCTGTCAATCACGAAAGTTTTTATAATTCAGGCGAAGAAATTGAAATCAACGCGCAATATTTTAATAAAAACTATGAGTTTGATGAAAATGCGCGACTTTCCATTTCATTGAAAAATAAAACGACAAAACAGACCAAAAACTACGATTTATTAAAATCTAATAATTCGTATAAAGTCAATCTTGACGGACTTTCAGCGGGAGAATATAGTTTTAAAGTAACGGAGTTAAAATCAAAAGCAACATACAATGGTTTCTTTGAAGTCTTGGATTTTGATATTGAAAAGCAATTTGTGAATCCGGATTTGGCAAAATTAAACCAGTTGGCTTCACAAACTCAAGGAAACGTTTTCCATCCAAATCAAGTCGATAATTTGGTAAAATCTTTATTAGAAAATGAGGATTATAAAGCGGTTCAAAAAGCAGTTGTCAAAAAAACGCCGTTAGTGGATTGGATTTGGCTTTTAGTTCTGATCGGAATTTCTTTGGCATCAGAATGGTTTATTCGAAAATACCACGGATTACTGTAATTACCCTTCAAATTTCTGAAATCTTTCTTAAATGGATTCTTTCTTGCTATAAAGTTGTGTAAATTTATATGGAACCAAAATTAATCAATACTATGAAAACAAAATTTTTAGCGGTTATCTGCGTTATCGTGTTAGCGGGATTACAGTCGTGCAGTTGCAAAAAAGGAGCAGAAGCAGTTACCGAACTTTCAAAATCAAGCTGGGAATTAGCTGAAATTAACGGAAAAGCAATCAATAAACCAGACTACGCAAAGATTCCTGAACTAAAATTTGATCCATCAGAAAGCAGGGTTTCTGGTAATTCGGGTTGTAATTCAATTTCGGGGACTTTTAAAGTGGAAGAAGATAAAATTACTTTTGGACCCCTTGCACAAACCAAAATGGCTTGTGAAGGTTCTGGAGAAAATCAATTTACCACTGCTTTTAATACGGTTCAGAAATTTAAATTAGGAAACAAACTTTACTTTTACGACGGAAGTGGTAATAAAGTTTTATGTTTTACGAAAAAATAAAGAGTTAAATGAAGCATCTCAATTCCGGTATCGTAGTTCTTGCGTTAGTATTTTTATTTGCCAGTTGCAAACCAAAACCTTCAGAAGGAGAAGTGTCGAAAACAGATTCTAGTTCAGTTGAAAAACCGACAGCGGAAAAAGCAGAAGAATCTAAATTAGCCTATTTTAAAGCTGTTGGAACGGAACCTTTTTGGGGTATTGAAATTTCAAAAGATTCAATAAAATTTACCGTTCCTGAAAAAGATCAAAATTTTGCGGTTGCTTTTGTGAAACCAAATCGAGCAATGGATGCGAATATTTTGAATTACAGAGTGAAAACGGATTCGATTTCACTTGAATTTACGGTTATACTAGGCGATTGTTCTGATGGAATGTCTGATAGAGTTCATAAATATTCGGTAAAAGGAATTTTGAAAAGAGGTGATTCTAAAGAGCAAATTTTAACGGGCTGTGGCAATTATATTATCGATTATAGATTGCACGACATTTGGGCTTTGGAAGAAGTTGAAGGAAAAAAAATTGATCCTGAAGATTTTAAAAAAGGAGTTCCGAATTTAGAAATTTTTGCAGAAGAGGCGCGCTTTTCTGGATTGGCAGGTTGCAATTCAATAGGTGGAAAGCTATTTTTTGAAAATGATTTGTTGCGATTTACTGATATTGTGACTACTGAAATGATGTGTGATAATTTTAAAACAGAGAAAACTTTAGTAAAAGCCTTGGAAAGTACTACGCGATATGAATTAAAAGACAATAAATTATATCTTTTTAATCCTGAAGGCACCAAAGCGATATTCAGAAAAGTAGATTAGAATTTACTATATAAAAATAAAAAAGAGGCTCAAAGCCTCTTTTTTTATTCTTGTAATTCAAATAACTGCATTTGGTTTTTCAGCCGTTCCATCAGCATATTCATCATTCGCTTGTTCAATGATGAAGAATTTTGAATGTATGTGTTGTATTCTTGAATAGTAAATAATCCAATGACAATGCCTTTTAAAGAGTTTCTGAACTTGATGTCTTTGTGTATGGAATTCTCAATATAAGTTATTTTTTTCTCTACAGAATACGAATAAAAATCATTCTTGTATTTTGAGATATAATTTTTGAAAACTTCGATAAACAGATCATTTTGCAATTTTAGTATGGGGCGCAAGACCTGATTTTGAAAAACTTCATCTGGTGATGATTGGCTTGAAACTGTTCCTAGAGTTTCTCGTCTGAATTCAGCAATGAAAGCGTCTCTATTTTCCATAGTTTTCTTTTAAAGATAAAAAAAAACCGCTGTATTGCTACAGCGGTTTAGAAATATTTATGAAGAAATTATTTTACTTGGAAAGTAACTCTTCTTACGATTTGACGCGCTTCTTTAGAATTTTTGTTAACAGAAGTATCTTCTCCGTTACCAATAACTGTCAATCTTGAAGCATCAATTCCAGCGCTTGTTACAACAGCTTTAACTGCGTCAGCTCTTCTTTGAGAAAGATCTTTATTGTAGTTAGAATCTCCAATTTCGTCAGCATATCCAATGATGCTAGCAGATTTAGAAGGATTAGCTTTCATGTATTTAACTAAGAAGTCAACACCAGAAAGAGAAGCATTTGTTGGTTTTGTAGAATTGAAATCAAAATAAACATTTACATATCCACCGTTGATTAATTCTTCAATAGTACCGTTTGTAGCACCTTTTCCGTTTTGTCCGTACGTTTTATCTAAATAGCTTTCCAATTCGTCTGGAACACCATTTTGGTTTCTGTCGATAGACTGCCCTTTAGTGTTTACAGCAACTCCAGCGATAGAGTTTGGCTCTAAATCATACATGTCAGGCACACCATCTTTATCAGAATCAGCAAGACCAGTTTCAATCAAACCAACTCTTTCTTCCAATTCTTTAAGTTCTTTGCTTTTGTCTTCAGAATACCAGTCAGCATGTTTTTCAGCACCACCAAGATAGAATGTGAAACCTACAGATGCGTTTAATAAAACTCCGTCAAAAGCTCCCGTTGAAACTGTGCTTCTTCCGTCAAAGTTGTTATTTTGCTTACCGTTAACAATACCTGTTAAATCTCCTGTCAAAGCAACGCTGTTACCTAATCTGATTTGACCTGTCAATCCCAAGATACCATTACCCATATAGTCTTCACCATCAAATCCACCATTTTGTGCTGTTAATTGTGAAACACCAAATCCACCATGAGCTAATAAACCGAAAGTATTTGTCCAAGTTTCAAAATTTAAAACCCTTCCTAAGTTTATAACCCCTTGAAGGCTCGTTCTTAAATAAGTGCTTTCGAATGGAGCGCTATCATCGTGCTCTTGAAATTTATCATAACCGAAATCAAGTTTCAAACCAAATTTTGGATTAAACATATATCTAACACCTAAATCAGCGTGGAAGAAGTTTAAAGTTTCTGTATAATAACCAGAAGTCATCGCTCTAGTTGGTTTGTTAACACCACCATTCAATTCGATCGACCATCTGTCATAAGGAACTGTTTCGGTAGTTTCAACTGCTGTAGTTGTAGTCATTTCTTGTGCGTTTGCTCCTGCTAATGAAAGCAACAAAAACGAGAATAATGGTAAGTTCTTTTTCATAATTGTGAATTGGATTTTAAATTAAAGTTTTTAGATTTAATTCGTTTTGTAAGTTTTTTAATTTTAAAATTCTTGACAAAGATAGGGCAATACGCTTTAACATTTTCGCTTTTATGTTACATAATTCCCACCTTTAAGGTATCTTTAGTAATTCTATAACATTTGATTATCATAAAATTTAACATAAATTATAAATTATCTTTAGGATTGTTTAATTATAATTTTGAATTACAGCAACTTATGAAATTATCAATTACAAATACTATAAATTAGTGTTTTAGGATTTTGTAGTCGTTCGAGATGATGACTAGGACATACAAGTGTAACACTATATTAATTTAATGTAATATTGCTCAAATTATCTGCAATTTGCTACATTTACATCATAAAAATATTTTTTAAATAATGCGATTTCACAGTAGAAAATGGGTAAAACCCGAAGATTTAAATCCGAACCATACTTTATTTGGAGGAAAATTATTAGCTTGGATTGATGAAGAAGCCGCGCTTTATTCAATTATCCAATTAGAAAATGAACGCGTCGTTACCAAACACATGTCAGAAATTAATTTTGTAAGTTCTGCCAAACAAGGTGATATAATTGAAATCGGTATTGATGTTGTGAAATTTGGCAAAACGTCAATTACTTTAAAATGCGAGGTACGAAACATTATGACAAAAGAAACGATTATCACAGTAAATTCAATTACAATGGTAAATCTTGATAGTTTCGGCCGTCCTTCAATGCACGGAAAAACGGCAATTGAGTTCATTAAGGACAGAGTGAAAAAGTAATTATTCTTCTGTAAAAATTCCTTTTCCTGATGGCAATTCATAGATTTCTAAATCAAAATAGGGAACCGAAGCAATAATATGGTCAAAAATATCAGCCATAATATATTCATAATTGATCCATCTTTTATCGTTTGAAAAAGCATAAACCTCAATCGGAATGCCTTTTTCTGTAGGTTGCAAATGACGGCACATCATTGACATATCTTTATTTATTCCTGGATGTGTCGCTAAATATTGGTTGATGTATTTTCTGAAAATGCCTAAATTGGTCATATTTCGACCGTTGATTTTCAGGCTTTTGTCAATATTGTTGTTTAAGTTGTATTTCTCAATATCTTGCTGGCGGTGCTCCAGATAGGAAGAAATGAGTTGAATTTTTTTCAAACCTTCCAATTCATCCGTATGGAGAAACCGTACGCTGTTTACTTTAATTAAAATGGACCTCTTGATCCGTCTTCCGCCCGAATTTTGCATGCCACGCCAATTTTTAAACGAATCAGAAATCAGGCTGTAAGTAGGAATGGTAGTCGTCGTTTTGTCAAAATTCTGAACTTTTACGGTAGCCAGGTTAATTTCAATAACATCTCCGTCAGCACCAAATTTTTCAAAAGTCACCCAGTCGCCAATTCGAACCAAATCGTTTACAGAAACTTGAATGCTGGCCACAAAACCCAAAATAGTGTCTTTGAAGATTAAAATTACAATCGCAGAAATTGCTCCGAAAGTGGCAAAAATATTTGTAATTGAAGTATTGAAAATAATCAGAATCATTGAAGTGATTCCAAAAACCCAAAGAATGATCATTACCACCTGAACATAGCTGTCGATGGGCTTATCGCTGAAATCAGGCAACTTTTTAAGATGGTCTTTTATTGCATTTAAAATACTTCGGATGATCCACAGCACTAAAATGACGATGTAAATTTCAATGCCTTTGCTGAAAATCCCTTCCCAATACACAAATTTCTTCATAATTACCGGGACGATAAAATTTACAAACAGCAACGGAATCAGATAGGCAATGTATTTTGCGGTTTTATTGGCCACAAGAAGGTCATCAAATTCCGTTTTTGTTCGCAAAGCAATTATGCCAAAAATTTCGATTAATATTTTTCTGAATATATAATGTATGATAAAAACACAAAATACAAGCAAAATGATATTGACGAACAAATTTGCATACGCCGAAACCGTTTCACTGTAACCCCAGTTTTTAAATAAAGTATAGGTCCAATTAAATATTTTCTCACTCATTTAGGTTGTGCTTAGATATTTTTTTTCAATGTAAAATGTGCCAAGTGGAATCACAGATGCGATAGCAATTATGAAGAATTTTTTCCAATCCCAGTTTTCTTCCATTTTAAGCATTATAGCAAGAATGATGTAGCCGATGAATAAAACTCCGTGTGCCATACCGATGGGGAAAAGCAACGATTTATATAAATCTAGGTTCATGTTTTTGACGATCAGCATATTTGCAAATAAAGCTAAATAGGAAATTCCCTCAAGAACAGCGACAATTTTAAAAAGTTTAAGCATTGTATTTATTTGTGTTAAGAAATTGATTTACGGTTTTTATTAAGGATGATGAATCCAAAAATCCCACCAATTAAGGATGCGATAAAGATGCCTAGCTTGGCTTGCAGCTCATACTCGGGATTGTTAAAAGCAAGGTTGGTCACAAACAAGGACATGGTAAAACCAATAGATGCCAAAAGGCCTACGCCAAATAAGCTTTTATAGGTCATTCCCTCCGGAAGCATTGAAAGTTTTAATTTGATCATAAGCGAAGAAACTCCAAAAACGCCAATCACTTTTCCTGCAATTAAACCTAAAACAACACCTAGGGTGACATTGCTGGTTGCATTGGCAATAATGTCGTTCGAAAAGGTAACTCCGGCATTCGCTAAAGCAAAAACAGGCATCACAATAAAACTCACAAACGAATGCATGCTGTGTTCCAATCGATGCAAGGGTGACATGGCATCTTTTGTTGTAACATCCATTTCTTGCAAAACATGAATTTGGTTTTCCGTAAGCATTGGTGCGTCAGTAGTGTCTAATTCTTTAAAATGGCCAAGATATTTTTGGATTTTTAAAGTAAAATAATTTTCATCAATTCTTGAAGTAGAAGGGATCGTAAAAGCAACTAAAACGGCTGCAATGGTAGCGTGAACTCCTGAAAGCAAAAACGGAAGCCAAACGCCTAAAATCCCTATAATGGCAAAGAAAAGAATATTTCGGACACCTAATTTGTTGCACATAAATAGGAAGGCTAAAAATCCCAAGCCGATTCCTAAAGCAAGAAAATTTATTTCTGCCGTATAAAAAAAGGCAATCACCAAAACGGCTCCCAGGTCATCAACAATAGCCAACGCGGTCAAGAAAATTTTTAAGGTCGCCGGAATTTTATCTCCCAATAGATATAAAACCCCCAAAGCAAAAGCAATGTCAGTCGCCATTGGAATTCCCCAACCATGGCCAGAATCTGTCCCGAAATTGAAAATGGTATATATCAATGCTGGAAAAATCATTCCTCCGATTGCGGCAACAATCGGTAAAAGTGCTTTTTTAGGCTCAGATAATTCACCGCCGATAATTTCTCTTTTTAATTCTAAACCGACTACAAAAAAGAAAATCGCCATCAAACCGTCATTTACCCAATGGTGAAGGCTCAAGTTTAAATAAGAGTTTCCGTCAAAGATAAATCCAATTTTGTGTTCCCAAAGATGATGGTAAGCATCTTTCCATTGTGAATTTGCAAGAAAAATGGCTAAAATTGCAGCAACAAAAAGTACAATTCCTCCAGTGGTAGACTTGCTTATAAATTTACTAATTGGATTTATGATCCATTTTTCGGCGGGTGTTGGGGTAATTTCGTATTTCATTTGTAAGTTTTGAATTTGGCAAATTTAGGCATTCCCATTGAGGATTAAAAACCTGCAAGGCATTGATTTTATTAAATTTATTATAAAACCTTATGTTATCTTTGTAAAAAAAGCGATTTTAAAGAATGAGCAAAAGAGATTTAAAAAAATATCTGAAAGAATTAGATAAAGGGCAACTTGAAGAACAGCTGCTTGAACTTTATGAGAAATTTTCAGACGTAAAAGTGTATTATGATTTTGTATTTAATCCAAAAGAGGAAAAGCTTTTGCAAGAATCAAAGTTGAAAATCACCAATGAATATTTTCCGTTAAAAGGGAAGCGTCCAAAATTGCGGCGTTCCACTGCCCAAAAAATCATCAAGCATTTTCTGAGTCTGGGCGTTGATGCTTTTGTGGTCGCTGATTTGATGCTGCACAATATTGAAGTGGCCCAAAAATATGCTGCCAAACGCGAAATGCGTTATTCTTCATTTTATAAAAGCATGCTCAATTCGTTTGAGCAAGTCGTAAAATATTCCATTGAAAACGGGTTGGTTTCTGAATACAGATCAAGAATTTTTGAGGTAAAAGACAAAGCCTTGGCCCAAAAGTGGGAAAATAGGGAAGAGTTTGAACGTGTTTTAGATATTTTTGATTAAAACAACGGAAGCTGGCAATTCAATTCAAAATAGCCTTCTTTTCTTTGGCCGGTTCTGAACAAATTAACCATTTGGTGCGCGTGTCTCGTGGGTTCAGGAATGCGATGTTTTAAAATCGTCTTCAGCATTATTTCAATGCTATCGTCCACCGAAATATGATGTCCCGGAGAAATAAAAACTGGTTTTACATTATTTTTAGTTCGCAAAGCATAACCTAATTTATCACTTCCTTTATAAATCGGGCAAGTACTGAATTTTTCATCTTCTAAAGCGCTGTATTTTCCGTGAAGCATATTCTTGGCACAGCCAATCGTCGGATGATCTGTCAATAAACCAAAATGCGATGCAATTCCCATTCGCCTCGGATGCGTGATTCCTTGTCCGTCTAAAATCAGTAAATCAGGTTTATTCGGAATTTGATCCCAAGCTTTGAGCAACGTCGGCACTTCTCTAAAAGCTAAAAATTCTGAAGTATATTCCACCTTCGATTCGCCTTCCACTAAAGAATAAGATAATGGAACCATTTCGGGATAACTCAATATCACGATTCCTGCAAATAATTTCGAACTGCCAACATCGTGCGAAATATCGGCTCCGGCAATCGTGGTAATATTTTTATTTAGGGTCTTTAATGAAATTGATTTTCTCATCTCATTTTGAAGAAATGTGGCGCTTTCTATCGTGAAATCATCATCGTTCAGCATAAATTCAAAAATGGATTATAAAAATATTTCCTATAAATCTTACAGAATATGCAAAAGTAAAAATTATAAAATCCTTAATTGTTATATGATTAGCCAATGTTTTTATAAATTTTTTTGCTAATATTTGAAATTATGAAATCTGCAAGTATCATTTTATCTTTTTTAGACGTACTTTTGCAAATTATCAAAAACCACAATGTCCCATACAACTACAGAGATTAAAAAAGAAGAGAAAAAAGAGCTTTATGACTACCAACAAGGGGACATTAATGCTATTTTTGACCGATTAGAGAACGCTCCAAAAAATCACCACTTATTGTACCAGCTTCCCACAGGAGGAGGGAAGACTGTAATTTTTTCAGAAATCGTTAGAAGATATTTGGCAGAATACAATAAAAAAGTGGTGGTGTTGACACACAGAATCGAGCTTTGCAAGCAGACTTCAAAGATGCTGAAAAGCTTTAATGTCAAAAACAAAATCATTAACAGCGTCATTAAAGAATTGCCTGACCAAGAAGAATATTCTTGCTTCGTGGCGATGGTTGAAACCTTGAAAAACAGGTTAAATGACGAGAAATTAGAGATTGATAACGTTGGTCTTGTGATCATTGATGAGGCGCACTACAACTCCTTCAGAAAGTTACTGACATCGTTCAAGAATTCATTCATTTTAGGAGTTACGGCAACCCCTTTGAGCTCTAACATTAAGCTTCCGATGAATGAAAATTATGACGAACTTATTGTGGGCGACCCGATTAACAGATTGATTGAAAACGGATTTTTAGCAAAAGCAGTTACCTATAGTTATGACGTTGGGTTAACTTCGCTGAAAGTCGGTATTAACGGAGATTATACCGTGAAATCTTCTGATGATTTATATACTAATATGGCGATGCAAGAGAAATTATTGCACGCTTACACTGAAAAATCGTTAGGAAAAAAGACGCTTATTTTCAATAACGGAATCAACACTTCTTTATATGTGTATGAAACTTTTAGAGAAGCCGGTTATGAAATTCGCCATTTAGATAATACGACGACAACCGAAGACAGAAAGGATATTTTGTCTTGGTTCAAGCATACGCCTGACGCAATTTTGACTTCTGTCGGGATTTTGACAACTGGTTTTGACGAACCAACGGTGGAAACCATTATTTTAAATCGTGCTACAAAATCATTGACTTTATATTTTCAGATGATTGGGCGCGGTTCTAGAAAATTGCATGGAAAAGATAATTTTACAGTAATTGATTTAGGAAATAACGCCGCACGTTTCGGACTTTGGAGCGAACCGATTGACTGGCAGCACATTTTTAAATCACCAGAATTTTATCTAGAAAATCTGCGTGATGATGCCGAAATCGAATTGCATTTTAAATACACGATGCCACCAGATTTGCGTGCCAAGTTCAGCAAAACGGCCGATGTAACTTTTGATGTTGATGAAGAGCACAAAATGGCTATCGCCAAAAATGAACGTTCAAAAGTGGTTTTGGATAAATCCATTGACCAACACGCCTCGATGTGCGTGGACAATACTGAAACGTTGAGCGAAGCAAAAAATTTATGCAAAGAATTAGACGATGATATCGAAAGCCGCGTAAAATATTTTACAAATTGCTTGAGCAAAAGCAGTAAAAATTACCGCGAATGGCTGATGGAAGATTACAAATTAAAGCTTGCCTTGTTATTAGGAAAAAAATACAGGGAAAAAATCATGAACGAACCAGATTGATTTTTTTCTCAATCAATTACACGCCTTTCACTTAAATAAAACAAACTTATGGCTAACGCATTTTCAGGATTTGGCTTTTCAGCCGAGATTATTAAAGGAATCAATGAATTGAATTTTTCTGTTCCTACGGAAATTCAAGAGAAAGCAATTCCGGTTTTATTAAATAAAACGGAAGATTTTGTAGGTCTTGCCAAAACAGGAACTGGAAAAACGGCTGCGTTTGGTTTGCCTTTATTGCAATTAGTTGATGCTGAAGATAAAAAAGTTCAAGCCATAATTTTAGTCCCGACAAGAGAATTAGGTCATCAGATTTATGATAATTTAGTGGCATTCGCCAAATTTATGCCGTCGATTTCCATTGCAGCGACTTGCGGAGGAATTCCCATAAAACCACAAATCGAAAGAATTTCACAAGGAGCACACATCGTTGTGGCTACTCCAGGAAGATTGATCGATTTGATAAAAAGACAAGCAATTAATATCAAAGACTGTAAGTTTTTGATTCTAGATGAAGCTGACGAAATGATGTCTGCGTTAAAAGAGGGTCTGGATGAAATCGTTTCTGAATTGCCAAAAAGCAGAAGAACTTGGTTGTTTTCAGCGACTTTGCCAGGAGCGATTAAGCAGTTGGTCCAAAATTATATGTCAAAAAATATCACGCAAGTTAGCGCTGATATGGCCACTTCTGGAAATCAGGGAATCGACCACAATTATATTGTTGTGGAACCAGAAGAAAAGCTGGATGTTCTGACGCATTTTTTAAATTCTAAGGAAGGACAGCGCGGTATTATTTTTTGCAAAACCAAAGCGGCCGTAAATAAATTAGCTAAAAACTTAGCGATAAATAAATTTTCTTCTGGTGCTTTGCACGGAAGCTTGAGCCAGCCAATCCGTGACCGAATTATGGAGCAATTTCGCGAGGGACATATTTCGATTTTGGTTGCAACTGATTTGGCGGCGCGTGGAATTGACGTAAAAGAAATTGCTTACGTAGTAAATTACCATCTTCCAGATACGTATGAAGCGTATGTTCACCGTAGCGGAAGAACTGCAAGAGCGGGAGCAAAGGGCCTTTCATTGACGGTTTTGCAACCAGAAGAAGTGATTGAAATTGCTGATTTTGAAAAAGAATTAGGAATCAAGTTTAGTGAATTTAAAAAGCCATCGGCAGAAAGTATTGAGGAAAATAATACTTTTTTATGGGCAAAACAGATTTTCAAAACCAAACCAAATCATGAGGTTTCAAAAGAATTTAAAGATAAAATCAAGACTGTTTTTCATCATTTGACCAAAGACGAATTGATTGAAAAACTCTTGGCGCACCAACTTTTACAAACCAAAAATCCTGTTGTTGCAAAAACGGAGGAACCAAATAAGAAGTTCAAGAAGAAATAAATTCAAAATAATTACAGTAATAAAAAAGCTTAAAAATCATCATAAGTAATGATTTTTAAGCTTTTTTTATATTCCAATTACTTTCTCTGCTTCTACATTGGAGAAAGAATACGAACAAATTTTATTTCTGCAATGGAAGGCCTCATTTTTCAGCTAAAATTCTTGCACAAAGAGTTGTGAAATTCCCACAGGGGTGCGAAAAGACAAGTTTTTTATTTGTCTATTTTTACTCCTTTGTAAGCCAAGAAAAAAATAAACAATTGAGGTATTTCATAATTTTGGTTGCTTTTTAAAGGCATTTCTGCCGTCCTCTATCATTTGTGAGAGAGCCTCGCATTCCAATGAGGTATGATGATTTACCAAATAAAGATTAGGAAATACTTTTGTGAATAATTTATTATGGTTCTAACTTTATAAAACCAATGATTATTTATGATTTCATTAAATTTAACGGATAATGTTATTCACAATAGTTGTTTATTTGGCCTTATTATCGGAATTTTGAAGAATCAATATTTACAAATAAAATGGACAATACACATTATATAAGTGCAGAATTACTTACAATAGAACATCTTGAAGAAATTTTAAATCACCATAAAACGCTGGCTCTTTCTGAGGAAGCTAAGGTGAATATCCAGAAATGCCGTACTTATTTAGATAAGAAAATGGAATCTCATGAAGATCCGATTTATGGCATAAACACGGGTTTCGGATCGTTATACAATATAAAAATTTCAAACGAAAACTTGACTAAACTTCAAGAAAACCTGATGAAGTCGCACGCTTGTGGAACAGGAGCGGAAGTTTCTCAAGAGATTGTAAAAATGATGCTTTTGCTGAAGATTCAGTCGTTAAGTTATGGGTATTCTGGCGTTCAGTTGGAAACGGTGGAACGTTTGATTGATTTTTACAATAATGAAGTTTATCCGGTGGTTTATGAATTGGGATCGCTTGGCGCTTCGGGAGATTTGGCTCCGTTGGCGCATTTGTCTTTGCCTTTGATTGGTGAAGGTGAAGTTTATTTCAACGGAAAAAAACAGCAGGCGATTGATGTTTTGAACCATTTTGGTTGGAAAACAATCACGCTAAAATCTAAAGAAGGCTTGGCGCTTTTAAACGGAACGCAGTTTATGAATGCTTTTGGCGCCCATATTTTGATTAAAGCTACAAAATATTCGTATTTAGCTGATTTAATCGGAACCATTTCTTTGGAAGGTTTTGACGGAAGAATCGAACCTTTTAATGAATTGATCCACTATATCCGTCCGCATAAAGGTCAGATTGTGACAGCAAAAAGAGTTTCAGAATTTTTAGAAGGAAGCGAAATTATTGAACAACAAAAGAAACACGTTCAAGATCCTTATTCTTTCCGTTGTATTCCGCAAGTACATGGCGCATCTAAAGATACGATTGATTATGTAAAGAAAGTATTTAAGACTGAAATCAACTCGGTAACGGATAATCCAAATGTATTTATTGAGACAGACCAAATTATTTCTGGTGGAAATTTTCACGGCCAGCCCTTGGCTTTGGCGCTGGATTTCTTGTCGATTGCTTTGGCAGAATTAGGAAGTATTTCAGAAAGAAGAACCTACCAATTGATTTCAGGATTGAGAGGTTTGCCTGCATTTTTGGTTGATAATCCCGGATTAAATTCTGGCTTTATGATTCCGCAATATACGGCTGCAAGTATCGTCAGCCAAAACAAACAATTGGCGACTCCCGCAAGTATCGATAGCATTGTTTCCTCAAACGGACAAGAAGATCACGTGAGTATGGGGGCAAATGGTGCAACAAAAGCATTGCGAATTATGGATAATTTGGAGCGCATTTTGGCGATCGAATTGATGAATGCTTCGCAAGCAATTCACTTCAGGGAGCCTTTGAAATCAAGCGATTTTATTGAAATGTTCTTGAAATCATATAGAGAAGAAGTGCCGTTAGTCAGCGAAGATCGAATTTTGCATTATGACATTGAGAAGACGATTGCATTTTTAAAGAGCTTTCAGATTGATGAAAGTACTCAAAATTAATTTATAATACATTAATTGTAAAACAAAAAAGTTGGCTGATGGCCAACTTTTTTGTTTTTAGTCAATTCCACCTAATGATTTGTGGTTTCGTTTTCTTTTATAATGCGATTTCCTCAAATTTTCGTTTCCAGAAATGATGCTGATATTACCGTCCATTTCTAACATCGCTAACTTTACGTCTTTAAAAAATTCAACGCCGTGTTCGTGCATTGCTTCAGTCAGTTCTTCGGATGTAATTCCTAATTTGCTTAAGGTTTTAAATTCCAATTTCCCGTTGTGAATTAGAATTTCCGGTTTCTGCTGTAGTAAATTATTCAATCCCTTAAATCGGAACATCAATTTCTTCAGGATAAAATTCACTACAAATAAAGCGCCGGCCGCAACCAAACCGCCCCAAAGCGAAGTGTCGCTTCCGACCATTGCATTTTGTACCGAATTGCTGATTAATAAAATTAGAATAATATCCGCCGTATTTAGTTGCGATAATTCCTTTTTTCCGAAAATGCGCAAAGCGATGACCATAAAAAAATATACGGAAATGCTTCGAAGAATTATATCTAAATAGGGGTTCACTTATTTATTTCCATTTAAAATTTTTCTCGATTGCTTTAATCATTTCTCCTGCAATGTCTTTGTTTGTAGCGCCTTCAATTCCTTCCAAACCTGGAGAAGAATTCACTTCTAATAAAAGTGGTCCTTTTGAAGAGCGGATAATATCAACTCCGGCTACTTTTAAATTCATTGCTTTTGCAGCCTTAATCGCGATTCTTTTTTCTTCGGCAGTCACTTTGATGATCGAAGCGGTGCCGCCCAAGTGAATATTTGCCCTAAATTCTCCTGGCAAAGCTTCTCTTTGGATTGCTGCAACCACTTTTCCGTCGATTACAAAACAGCGAATATCTTTTCCGTTGGCTTCTTTGATGAATTCCTGTACTAAAATATTAGCATTTAAGCTTTTAAAGGCATTGATTACTGATTCTGCCGCTTTTTTTGTTTCTGCCAAAACGACACCTTTTCCTTGTGTTCCTTCTAGTAATTTTACGATTAGGGGAGAACCGCCTACCATTTTAATCAGGTCGTCAGTATCCAATGGTGAATTTGCAAATCCGGTTGTTGGGATATCCACGCCGTGATTTAATAACAATTGCAGAGAATATAATTTGTCGCGCGACTGCGTAATTGCTGAAGCGGAATTCAGGCAAAACACTTTCATTGCTTCAAATTGTCGTGTCAGGGCGCATCCGTAAAAAGTAATGCTTGGGCGAATTCTAGGGATTACGGCATCAAAATCACTCAAGATTTTTCCACCTCTATAATGGATTTCAGGTTTTGTGGCATCCAATTTCATATAACATTCCTTGATATTCAAAAAATGCATTTCATGGCCACGAATTTCACCGGCTTCCATAATTCTTCTGTTCGAATACAATTCGGGATTGCTGGCTAAAACGGCTATTTTTAAACCGTTTTTTTCTTTTTCAGAATTTGGATATAATGCATTTAATTCTTCAGAGGTAGGCTGTCCCGAGAGGTATTTTTCTTCTGGATCTACCAAAACGCGTCCGCTCATGGCTTCACGCCCCAAAAGCATGCGGAAACCCATTGAATCTCGATTGGTCAAGGTCATTTCAATAGGCCAATTATCATTTCCGAAAACCAAAGAAGTCGAGATTACATAACGCTGTTCGCGGAAACCGCTGGAACTTTTCACTACTCTTTTATCAATCAAGCGCGCTTCGCAATGGATGATTGTTTTTAGATTATTTTGAATGGGATTGATGTCAAACTTGACCCAGTTTTCACCTTCCTTGACGAAAGGAGAAATGTTAACTGCGTGAAGTGCAGACGTTTTTGCGCCAGAATCGACGCGGGCTTTTATGGTTGGAATTCCTAG
The DNA here is from genome assembly GCF_003865365.1 of Flavobacterium macacae. Taxonomy (GTDB): domain Bacteria; phylum Bacteroidota; class Bacteroidia; order Flavobacteriales; family Flavobacteriaceae; genus Flavobacterium; species Flavobacterium macacae. Next base: position 43,348 of record NZ_RQVR01000003.1, read on the forward strand.
TTCGGGAAACGAGCACCATTCTTCGCTTCCAAGAATAACTTTACTTGCGGACATATTTAGTTTATTGATATCGACCAACTAAAGTACTACTTATTTTAGAATGTAATAATAATTTTAGGTTATTATTATGGTTGATTTTAAGAAAAAAAATAACCGCAAATTCACAGATTTTTTAATTAAATCTAGAATTTGCGGTTACAATATGTAAGTCTGAATCGTTTAGCTTGTTGGTTTTTCTGCTTTTTTTACATCAACAGTAAGTTCCTGGGCTGCTTCGTCTAAATCCATATATATTAAATCTCCGACCAAAATTTTGGAAGTGATAATTTCTTCTGCAAGAGCATCTTCTACATATTTTTGGATCGCTCTTTTTAATGGCCTTGCTCCAAATTGCTTGTCAAAACCTTTGTCAGCAATAAATGCTTTTGCTTTTTCAGACAATTCTAAATTGTAGCCCAATTCAGAAACTCTAGCGTATAATTTTTTCAATTCGATTTCAATAATCAAATCAATATGTTCTTTTTCAAGAGCGTTGAAAACAATGACGTCATCAATTCTGTTCAGGAATTCAGGGGCGAAGGCTTTTTTCAAGGCATTTTCGATAACGCTTTTTGAATAGTCGTCAGATTGCGCTGTTTTTGCAGCTGTTCCGAAACCAACGCCTTGTCCAAAATCTTTTAATTGACGCGCTCCAACGTTAGAAGTCATTATGATTATCGTGTTTTTAAAATCGATCTTGCGGCCTAAACTATCGGTCAAAAATCCATCATCCAAAACCTGCAACATCATATTAAATACATCTGGATGCGCTTTTTCAATCTCGTCTAAAAGCACCACGCAATATGGTTTTCTACGAACTTTCTCGGTCAATTGGCCGCCTTCTTCATATCCAACATATCCTGGAGGCGCACCAACCAATCTTGAAATCGCAAATTTCTCCATGTATTCGCTCATGTCGATACGAACCAAAGCATCTTCAGAATCAAATAATTCTTTTGCCAAAACTTTCGCCAATTGCGTTTTACCAACACCAGTTTGACCTAAGAAAATAAATGAACCGATAGGGCGATTTGGATCTTTTAATCCAGCACGATTTCTTTGGATTGAACGGGCAATTTTTAATACTGCTTCTTTTTGTCCAATAACTTTATTTTCAATAAGTTCAGGCAGTTTAGCTAATTTATTACTTTCAGTTTGAGCAATTCTATTTACAGGTATGCCAGACATCATAGATACGACATCGGCGACGTTGTCTTCGGTTACTTTTATTCGGTTGTTTTTTGAATCTTCTTCCCACTGTTCCTGCGCGATCGCCAAATCTTTTTCGATGCGTTTTTCATCATCGCGAAGTTTAGCGGCTTCTTCATATTTCTGTTTTTTGACAACCGTATTTTTAAGTTCGCGAACTTCTTCCAATTGGCGTTCTAAATCCAAAATTTGTTTTGGAACATCAATGTTTGTAATGTGCACGCGAGAACCTGCTTCGTCTAAAGCATCGATCGCCTTGTCTGGAAGAAAACGCTCCGACATGTATCGATCCGTCAATTTTACACAAGCTTCAATGGCTTCCTGTGTGTAAATTACGTTGTGGTGGTCTTCGTATTTGTTCTTGATGTTGTTCAAGATCGTAATTGTTTCTTCAACCGAAGTCGGTTCCACAATCACCTTTTGAAAACGTCTTTCTAAAGCGCCGTCTTTCTCAATATATTGTCTGTATTCATCAAGAGTTGTAGCGCCAATACATTGGATTTCACCTCTTGCCAAAGCTGGTTTGAACATATTGGAAGCATCAAGAGAGCCTGTTGCGCCACCAGCACCAACGATGGTGTGAATTTCATCAATAAAAAGAATAATATCATCATTCTTTTCCAATTCATTCATCACGGCTTTCATGCGCTCTTCAAACTGGCCACGGTATTTTGTTCCAGCAACTAAACTCGCCAAATCAAGCGTTACGACACGTTTGTTGAATAATATACGAGAAACTTTCTTTTGGATAATTCGCAAGGCAAGTCCTTCTGCAATCGCAGATTTCCCCACTCCAGGTTCTCCAATTAAAAGCGGATTGTTCTTTTTTCTACGGCTTAAAATCTGTGAAACACGCTCGATTTCTTTCTCACGCCCCACCACAGGGTCTAATTTTCCTTCTTCGGCCATTTCTGTCAAATCGCGTCCAAAATTATCAAGAACCGGGGTTTTTGATTTCTTGTTCGATTTGTTTGCTGGCGTATTGAAAGCGCTTTCTTTTAAACTGTCATCTTGTCCTGAATCGTCATTATACGACTCGTTTTTCGGCAAATCATTCAAGAATTCTTCTTCGCTGTTTGGTGTCATATTTATGTATTGTTCTTTAGCTACGTCATAATCGATTTTCATCTTATTCAGCAACTTGGTTGTGGGATCGTTTTCGTTTCTCAAAATGCACAATAAAAGATGTGCAGTGCTGATTGAAGGGCTTTGAAAAACTTTAGCTTCCAGGTAAGTCGTCTTCAGGGCTCTTTCGGCTTGACGGGTTAAATGAAGGTTTTTCTTTTCATTGCTGACTTCAACATTTGGATTTGCAGGGCTTAAAATTTCGACTTTTCTGCGCAAATGCTCTAAATCTATTGATAAATTATTCAGTATACTTATTGCTTTTCCGTTTCCATCTCTCAAAATCCCCAACATTAGATGTTCTGTACCAATAAAGTCGTGGCCTAAACGCAAGGCTTCTTCTTTGCTGTAAGTGATTACATCTTTAACTCTTGGTGAAAAATTATCATCCATAATATATACTATTGGTATTTGAAATTAATAATTATGTGTTGGAGATTGCAAAAATCATACCCTGACATAAGTACTGACAGCTAAGTGACAAAAAAATAATCAGAAATAAAAATTAAATCAGAATATTTATTAACCACAAGGTAGTAGAATGCTGTTGATAAATCTCGGAAATTTATGTTAAAAATTAGGGTTTAAAAGTTCTGAAATGCGTATATTGGCACGTTTTGAAACGAATATAATTTTTAATATAAATACTTATGTCTGAAGGAGAAAAGTTAATTCCTATTAACATTGAAGACGAGATGAAATCATCTTACATCGACTATTCGATGTCGGTAATTGTATCAAGAGCGCTTCCTGATGTTAGAGATGGTTTAAAACCCGTACATAGAAGAGTACTTTATGGTATGTATGAATTAGGAGTTTTTTCTAATAGAGCACACAAAAAATCTGCAAGAATTGTTGGAGAAGTTCTTGGAAAATATCACCCACACGGCGATACGTCAGTTTATGACGCAATGGTTCGTATGGCTCAAGAATGGAGTTTGCGTTATCTTTTGGTTGACGGCCAAGGTAACTTTGGGTCTGTCGATGGAGATAGTCCTGCAGCAATGCGTTATACAGAGGCAAGAATGCGTAAGATTTCTGAGGAAATTATGGCTGATCTTGACAAAGAAACCGTTGATTTTCAATTAAACTTTGATGATACTTTAGAAGAGCCTAAAGTAATGCCTACAAAAGTTCCTGTTTTATTAGTAAATGGTGCTTCTGGAATTGCGGTTGGTATGGCTACAAACATGGCGCCTCACAACTTGACGGAAGTTATCGATGGTACTTTGGCATATATTGACAATGAAGATATTGAAATTGACGAATTGATGAACCACATCAAGGCTCCGGATTTTCCAACCGGAGGTATCATTTATGGATATGATGGCGTTCGTGAAGCCTTTAAAACCGGAAGAGGAAGAATTGTAATGCGTGCTAAAGTTGGCTTTGAAGAAGTTGACGGAAGAGAATGCATTATCGTAACAGAAATTCCGTACCAGGTCAATAAAGCTGATATGATCAAGAAAACAGCTGATTTGGTTAATGAAAAGAAAATTGATGGTATTTCGAATATTCGTGACGAGTCTGATAGAAACGGTATGCGTATCGTGTACATCTTAAGACGTGACGCGGTTCCAAATGTTGTTTTGAATACACTTTACAAATTTACGCAACTGCAGTCTTCTTTCAGTGTGAACAACATTGCTTTGGTGAAAGGAAGGCCGCAAATGCTGAATCTAAAAGAATTGATTCATTATTTCGTAGAACACCGTCACGAAGTGGTTGTTCGTAGGGCACAATATGAATTGCGCAAAGCGGAAGAAAGAGCCCACATTTTAGAAGGTTTGATTATTGCTTCTGATAATATTGACGAAGTAATTCAATTGATCCGTTCGTCAAGCAACACCGACCAAGCGAAAGAAAAATTAATCGAAAGGTTCAAGCTTTCTGAGATTCAGGCCAAAGCAATTGTTGAAATGCGTTTGAGACAGTTGACAGGTCTGGAACAAGATAAATTGCGTGCTGAATACGAAGAAATTATGAAATTAATCACTCATTTGAAAGAATTGCTTGCGAGCAAGGAAATGAGAATGGACTTGATTAAAGAAGAATTGAACGAAATTAAAGAGAAGTATGGCGATGCGCGTCGTTCCCAAATTGAATATGCTGGCGGTGACGTAAGTATTGAAGATTTGATTGCGGATGAAAACGTAGTTATCACGATTTCTCACGCAGGATATATCAAAAGAACAAATCTATCTGAATACAAAACTCAGAATAGAGGAGGAGTTGGGCAAAAAAGTGCTGGTACAAGAGATCAAGATTTCTTGGAACATTTATTTGTGGCCACAAACCACCAATATATGATGTTCTTTACGCAAAAAGGAAAATGTTTCTGGATGCGCGTTTATGAAATACCGGAAGGTTCCAAAACGTCAAAAGGTAGAGCGATCCAAAACTTGATCAACATCGAAAACGATGATAAAGTGAAAGCTTTCATCTGCACGCAAGATTTGAAAAACCAAGATTACATCAATTCACATTATGTAATTATGGCTACTAAAAAAGGCCAAGTTAAAAAAACGCTTTTGGAGCAATATTCTCGTCCAAGGGTAAATGGTATCGCCGCGATTACTATTAAAGAAGATGATGAATTGTTAGAAGCAAAATTGACCAATGGTGAGAGCCAAATCTTGATTGCTGTAAAATCTGGAAAATTAGTTCGTTTCGAAGAAGGAAAAACGCGTCCGATGGGAAGAAGCGCTTCTGGAGTTCGTGGAATCACTTTGAGAGATGAGCAAGATGAAGTGGTTGGTATGGTTTCTGTAAATGATATGGAAAGTGAAATTCTGGTTGTTTCTGAAAAAGGATACGGAAAACGCTCTTCTCTTGATGATTACAGAATCACAAATAGAGGTGGAAAAGGTGTGAAAACATTGAGTATCACTGAAAAGACTGGAAGCCTGATTTCGATCAATAATGTGACGGATGCTGACGATTTGATGATTATCAATAAATCTGGATTGACTATAAGAATGGAAGTTTCTGACTTGAGAGTTATGGGAAGAGCAACGCAAGGAGTTCGTCTTATCAACATAAAAGGAAATGATTCGATTGCGGCGGTAACAAAAGTAATCCGTGAAGAAGCGGTTATTGAAGAAACTATAGAGGGAGAAGAAGTCTTGAATGTGGAAGCAATTTCAAACCCAGAGATTTCTGATGATATTGCGGAAGGAACAACGGAAGAAGCTGAAGATCCAGAACAAGAAACGGAAGAATAATTTATAAAAAAGAAAAAGTATGAAAAGTAAATATGTATTATTAGCTTCAGCTCTTCTAATTTCGAGCGTAACATTTGCTCAGAAAGACGAGTTGAAAGTGGCAGAAAAAGCTTTAAAAAGTGGAAATGCAAGTGAAGCAAAAGCTTCTCTTGATAAAGCAGAGGGATTAATTGCAAATGCAGATGATTCTCAAAAAGCACAATTTTATTTCTTGAAAGGAAATTCAAGTCTTGAATTGGCTAAGAAAAAATTGGATGAAGGAAATAATTTAGTTAATGCAGCAAAAGCCTATAGTCAACTTTTAGATATTGAAAAAGCATCTAAAAAATCAAAATACACTAAAGAGGCGGAGGCTTCATTGGCTGTTGTAAAGAGTTTGTTAGTAAATTCTGCAATTGCGGATAATAATCAAAAAAAATACAAAGAAGGTACTGAGAAATTGTATCAAGCATATCTTTTAGATAAAAAGGATGTTGTGTATTTGTATTACGCAGCTTCAAATGCAGTAAATTCACTTGAATACGACAAGGCATTAGAATATTATAACGAGCTTAAGGAAATGAATTATTCTGGAGAAGCAACTTTTTACGCAGCAAAAAACAAACTTACTGATGAGTTTGAAAACTTTAGTACTGTTGCTGAAAGAGATAGAATGGTGAAATTAGGAACTTATGATACTCCAAAAACAATTCAAGAACCTTCAAAAAGAGGTGAGATTTATAAGAACATTGCGTTAATTTATAATACAAAAGGTGACGTTGCGGCTGCGAGAAAAGCAGTTGCCGATGCTAGGGTAGCAAACCCAAATGATGATTCATTGGTTTTAACTGAAGCTGAACTTGCTTTAAAAGCTAATGATTTAGTAGGTTACAAACAATTGGTGACTAAAGTTTTGGAGAAAAACCCAACTGACCCAACTTTGTTCTATAATTTAGGTGTTATTGCTGCACAAGCCAAAGAAAATGTTGAGGCTGAAAAGTATTATAAAAAAGCAATTGAATTAGATGCAAAATATACAAATGCTTATTTGAATCTTGCGGTAATGAAATTAGAAGCTGATCCTGCAATTGTTGAAGAAATGAACAAATTAGGAACTTCTGCTAAAGACAACAAAAGATATGATGAGTTGAAAGCAAAAAGACAACTATTGTTCAAAGGAACATTGCCTTATTTGCAAAAAGCGAATGAATTAGAACCAAAAAATGAAGCGGTTTATTCTACTTTGTTAAACGTTTATAATTATCTTGAAATGATGGAGGAAGTTAAAACGTTGAAAGCAAACTTCAATAAGTAATGGCTTTTATTTAAAAAAAATCCCGAAAGTAATTTCGGGATTTTTTTTAAATTATTTTTTTAATGACTCTCAGCTTATGCGTATGCCTGTTGATTTCAGCATTGTAAATTCCTAAGTGGTCCAAACGGTCAATCCTGACTTTTCCGCTGGCGTGGATGATGTAATTATCGTCCATAATAATCCCAACGTGGATAATTTTTCCTTCTTCATTATCAAAAAAAGCCAAGTCGCCGGGTTCGCTTTCTTCAATAAAGCTCAAAGCTTCTCCTTGCGTGGCCTGCTCAGAAGCGTCTCTCAGTAATTTATAGCCGTTTAACTTATAAACCATTTGCGTTAACCCCGAGCAATCAATGCCGAAAGGCGTTTTTCCGCCCCACAGATAAGGTGCGTTCAAATACATGAAGGCAGTATTGATTAAATTTGATTTCGGCTTCACACCGCTTATTTTCATTCCTTCAAATTCAAAACCTGATTTGTTAATGCCAGGATTGCTTAAAAAAGAAAGTGAAGCCCCTAAAGGAATTGGCAAAAGCAAATTGGCAGGCGAAGTTATGTATTCAATCAGGTCGGCATTTAGAATAAACGACTCGTTTGAGAGCTGGTTGAACTCATTTTCTGAAATTATCTGGAATTGTTTTTCGTCAACCCAACCTTCATAATCATCAAAATGCAATTTTATTTTAGACCATTGTTTGTCTTGTTCCAACACCGTAAAGTGTTCGCCAAAAAGTACTTGCGATACGATTTCGCTTCTGTCACTAGGTTCTGATCTTAAAGGGATAATGGCTAAATTACAAATTCCAAACATTGCCAATTGCGTTAAATTAAATGATGAATTCCGGATTTAAAGATACAAAATCATTTAAATCCAAAATCCATCATTAAGTAATATATTTCTGCTTATTATTTACGCTCTTTCAATCACGATTGCAGACGCACCGCCACCGCCATTGCAGATTGCTGCAGCGCCGATTTTTGCATTGTTTTGTTCTAAAACGTTCATTAAAGTAATGATGATTCGAACTCCAGAACAGCCCAGCGGATGTCCAAGTGAAACTGCGCCACCATTTACGTTAACTTTGTCATTCTCTAATCCTAGGATTTTTGCATTTGCCAAACCAACTACAGAAAAAGCTTCGTTAAATTCGAAGAAATCTACATCTGAAATTGAAATTCCAGCTTTGTCCAAAGCTTTCGGAAGTGCTTTTGCAGGGGCAGTCGTAAACCATTTTGGTTCTTGGGCAGCATCAGCATAGCTTTTAATATAGGCCAATGGAGTCAATCCTAAAGATTTTGCTTTTTCTTCGCTCATCAAAATTACAGCACCGGCGCCATCATTAATTGTTGAAGCATTTGCAGCAGTAACAGTTCCGTCTTTCGTGAAAACAGCGTTTAACGAAGGGATTTTGTCTAATTTTACATTAGAGTATTCTTCATCTTTAGTCACCATTATCGGGTCTCCTTTTCTTTGTGGAACCGCAACTGGAACGACTTCGTTATCAAATTTTCCAGCTTCCCAAGCTTTTGCAGAACGCTCGTATGATTGGATTGCAAAATTATCTTGTTCTTCTCTAGTGATTTTATATTCTGTAGCACACAAATCGGCGCTGACTCCCATTGCATTATTGTCGTAAGCATCTGTCAATCCGTCTTTCTGCATTCCGTCAACCATTGAAGCAGGGCCAAATTTATATCCATTTCTCAAGTGGACATAATGCGGAATCAAACTCATGTTTTCCATTCCTCCGGCAACGATGATTTCGGCATCGCCACTGATGATTGCTTGGGCGCCCATCATAACCGCCTTCATTCCTGAAGCACAAACCTTATTGACAGTTGTAGCTATTACAGAATTAGACAATCCTGCTAAAAGTGCCGCTTGGCGAGCAGGTGCTTGACCTACGCCAGCCTGTACAACGTTCCCCATATATACTTCATCAACCAATTTTGGATCTAAATTGATTTTGTCTAAGGCACCTTTTATTGCAACAGCTCCCAATTGTGGAGCAGTAACTGTTGAAAGAGCTCCCATAAAACTTCCGATTGGAGTTCTTGCTGCAGCTACGATTACTACTTTTTTATTCATAATTGTTTTAGTTCTTTGATTATTTTGCGAATTTAATGATTTTTGAACAATTTTAAAACCAATTTTTATGTTTTATTCAATTGCTTTACGTCGGCAAAATTAATAATTAAATTTACTAAAACGATATAGTGGCAGTGTAAATTTGGTGCAAACCTAATCTTTCATCAGTATTAAGTTTGTTTAAATTTCAGCAAAAACGGTGAAATGAAGTTATTCTGGGGAATTCTTTAAAAAAAGATGTTGCGTATATTGTTGAGTCTGAATGTTTTTTAAATTTTATGAAAATAAAAGTAAAAAAAAAGAGGAAAAAGCTTGGTATTTGTTGAATGTTGCCTTAGATTTGCAACCGCAAAAAGAGATAAGTTCTTTGTGATTTAAGGAGAGTTGCCTGAGAGGCCGAAAGGACATGTTTGCTAAACATGCGTATGGGAAACTGTACCAAGGGTTCGAATCCCTTACTCTCCGCTTTTTTTGTTGCTTTTCGGGGTGTAGCGTAGCCCGGTTATCGCGCCTGCTTTGGGAGCAGGAGGCCGCAGGTTCGAATCCTGCCACCCCGACTACAAAACTTTTACCATTTAAGTTTTAAAAGATAAATGGAGGCATAGCTCAGCTGGATAGAGCACCTGCCTTCTAAGCAGGCGGTCGAAGGTTCGAATCCTTCTGCCTTCACAAGAAACGATACTGGAAACAGTATCGTTTTTTTGTTTTATAAGAAATTCAAAACACTTTTTAAAGAACCTCTAAATCGACAATCTTGTTAAGGTTTAAAAGAAGCGGGAACGATTGAAAATAGCCCTGATGGTTGCGATTATCCTTTTTTTTGCTGGTGTTCAGCAAAAAAGATAATGTACACCAGTAGCAAATTCATGTAAAGTATTCGGAAGCTTGGCTCAAAAAAAAATCCCAATTACCATAAAGCAATTGGGATTTGGTGATTTTACTACGTACTATTTTTGATCAATATATGTTTTGTTTCCGTTTTTATTGATGTAATATTTGCCTCCTTTCGGGCCCGTATATACTTTTTTTCCGTTGTAAGTTTCTCCAGAAGCTTTATCAGAAACCGATGCTTTTGCTTCTGTTTTTGAAGTCACGGCTTTGTCTTTTGCTTTTGCCACGTCTTTTTTAGCTGTGGTTTTGGCGGCATCTGCTTTTGTTTCTGCTTTTTTGGCAGCTTTGTCCGTGTCTGCTTTAGCTTTAGCCGTTTTTTGTTCCACGGTTACTTTGGTTTTTTGTGTCTTTGTTTCTTGGGCATTCATAAAAACTGAAAACAGCATTGCTATTCCTAAAAAGATACATTTTTTCATAATTCGTGTTTTTAATTAGAATTAAATTTAGTAAATTAATTGATACAAATACATAGATTTGCATTTAGAACTTAAATCTTTTGATGATTATGAAATATTCATTGCTAATATTGTGCCTAATTTTTTTTGTTGCCTGTAAAAATCCAAAAGAGGCCGTTTATAGCGATGCTCTTTTAGGAAATACTTCGTACATCAAAGAAAACGCAACCTTGCTTGATGCGGCAAAGATGAATTTGCATGATAGTACCTTTGTGAATTTGAAAGAATATGGAAAAGATTTTTTCTATGATATGAAATATGCGACTTCTGATAATTTTTTGAAAGCGCAAGTGTATGACTGCCCAGAATGTTACTTGCGTTTAAAGACTGTAAAGGCGTTGATGAAGGCCAATCAAGAATTTGTGAAGTTGGGCTATAAGATTAAAATGTATGACTGCTACAGGCCGTTAGACGTCCAGAAAAAGATGTGGGCGATTGTCAATAATCCTATTTATGTTGCAGATCCAGCGAAAGGGTCAATTCACAACAGAGGCGGGGCGGTTGATATTACTTTAACGGATTATAGCGGAAATGAACTGGATATGGGGACATCTTTTGATCATTTTGGACCAGAAGCGGCGCATGATTTTAAAGATCTTTCGGCAGAAGTTATTGCCAATAGAAAATTATTGAAAACGGTGATGCAAAAAAACGGCTTTAGGACTTTTGCATCAGAATGGTGGCATTATAATTTGGCAAATGCTTCTACAATGCCAGTTTCCAATTTTACTTGGGATTGCAAAAACTAAATTACTCTTCGATACATTTTAAATGATCGATAAAGAAATTTTGAGGATATGATGTTTCATTGCTCAATTCAGAAACAATTTCTCTTTTCATAATATAATCAACCATTTCAGAGGCATATTTGATTCTAACAAAGGAAATGGGCGATTTTTTTAATTCTTCAATTGAGTTTTTCATAAATAAAAAATTGGCCGAAGTGATTCTTACCGATGCACCTGTAGTTTGATCAAGAACAGTTGAGCCACAATTTCCCTCTTCAGAAATAATCATTGTCATAATTTTTCCGTTTTCAAGCTGTAAATAAATCTTTGAAGTGCTATCAAAACAAGTAGCTTTTATGAAATCTTTGCTTTTTTGAATATTTTGAAAATTTAAAACAGGCGTTCCATCCGCATTTATAAGAGAAAAGAAAATATTGCTAGAGCTTCCTGCAAAAACTTTTTCGTAAATAATTTTTTGCTTTGTTTCTTTATAAGTTCCTATTGAGTCCTTGAAATTAGAACTGAATTCACAATCTTTTTGAGCATATAAACTGGCTTGAACCATTAAGAAGGCAATTAAAAGCAATCGTTTCATTATTCTGTTTTTATTTTGGTGCAAAGTAAGACAATTTTGGCATTATTCAAATCGGTAGTAAAAAAACAATACATGTTTCCGCCGTCAGCAATTTTCCACTTTTTCCGAATGTTTTCGACTGTTTCCGGAAAATTTCTAACAGTGATATTGGCTTTTTTATTTTGGAGGAACGTTTTCATTTCCGCTTTTGCGTAAGGAATAATCTGCTCAATTTGAAAAGTTCTTCCTGGAAAATCGATGATTTCTTCAGAAGTATACAGGTGTGAATTTCCGTGCAATTTGTCAATTTCGAATAAAAAACTCACGGCATCAAAAGCGCCAGATTTCATTATCGAACTATTGGGTTCATAAATGTATTTTTTCGGAAGTCCTAAATTGGCGTAATAATTTTGGCTTAAATCAAAGTCTAACTTTTCAATTTTATCTTTTAAAATATTGACGGTTTTGATTTCAATAGCACCAGAATACCCCTTTTTTATTTCCCATAAAAGTTCTTTTACTTCGTTTTCTAAAGCTACAATATGAATGGCTTTTACATTCGAAAGTTCTATTAATCCGGCTGAAATATCTAAAATCGGAGCTGTTTTAATTAGGATATTTTCAGAATAATTAAAATAAGTTTCTAATAATTCAGGAACATTAGGCAGACAATCTTTCAGCATGAAAACCTTTCCTTTGATATCGCTTCTGCGGGAAGGATCAATGTAAATCCAATCAAATTTTCGCTTTAAATTCTTTAGAACATCAATACTGTCGCCTGCAAAACATTTGATGTTTTCGGCTTTTAATTGCTGAAAATTATGGTTAACGATGTCTGATAATTCATAATTCATTTCGCAATGGACAACTGATTTAAATTTCTTCGAGAAATAAAAATCATCCACCCCAAAACCTCCAGTCAAGTCAATCAGGCTTTCGCCAGAAATGATTTCAGATTTATACAAAGCTGTTTTCTCGGAAGAAGTTTGCTCTACTGAAATCTTTGAAGGATAAATGATATTTTCGGTTTGAAACCAAGTCGGAAGTTTGTTTTCCGCTTTTGATTTTGCTGTAATCTGGTTTAGGATAATAGCAAAATCAATTTCAGGAAACGGATTTTTTTTGAACGCCAATTTTGCCACATCGCTGTGAATATTGGCATTTATAAATTCTTGTATTTCGTTTTTTAAAATGTCTAAAGTCAACTTAAATTCCTCTGGTTAATACTTTTACTACGGGATTTTCTGGAAAAAATTCTTTGACAACTACTTTGATAATTGTGTAAAGCGGTACCGCCACAATCATTCCCAAGACGCCAAAAAGAAAACCGCTCGCCAAAATTACGATAAAAATTTCCAATGGATGCGAATTGACGCTGTTTGAAAAAATTAAAGGTGTAGTCACATTGTTATCAATTATTTGCGCAACTGAATACCCAATCAAAACATATAAAGTCGTTGAGAGCATATCGCCTTGAGATTGCGGATCCATATGGCCAAGCATGGTTAAAACAGCGACTAAAGCCGTTGCTATCAGCGGTCCTATATAAGGAATGATATTTAAAAGTGCGGTGATAAAAGCGATAATAAAAGCATTTTCTACACCAAAAATCAATAGCACGATCAAGTACAAAATAAATAAAATGGTTACTTGGCCAATCAAGCCAATAAAATAACGGCTCAATAAATGATTGATCTTGCGAAATGAATTTAAAATTTTTCCTTCGTGCTCCTCTGGCAAAATCTTTCTGGCGTTTACCGCAAAAAGTTTTTTGTCTTTTAAGAAAAAGAAACTAATAAAAATGACCGAACCAATTGCCATTCCAATATTTCCAAGTGTTCCCAAAATCGAATTTAAGAAATTGGGAATAAAGTTTAAGTTGAGTTTTGAAGCGATATTTGATTCTTTCAGCATATTTTCTGCATCAATATTGTGGTCAGAAAAATACGTTTTGAGTTGTTGTACAAGTTGCGTCAAGTCATTTTGAAGCTTTTCCGTATCAAGAAGCGATAGGTTTTCACTTTGTGAAATGATCAATGGCACAAACATCATGATGAAACCGGCCAAAAGCAAAATGAAGAAAATCATTGTGACAAGTACCGCTACAATGTGATTAAATTTTAATTTTTTTTCTAAGAACCTTACAATCGGACTTCCTATCATGCTTACAATTAAAGCGATAAAAATAAAATAAATGACAGGCTGAATTAAGTATAAAATATAAAGCAGAAGCAAGGCTCCAGCCGTAATGATTAAGGCGCGTAAAATTCCGTTACCAATTGTTTTTGAGGTTACCATAAGTTTAGTTTTGTTACTCTAATTTAGGTAAATTATTTTGTATAGCTCAAATTTTAAGAAATTAGATTTTAATTTTTAAGCTAAACAGTTAAAGTTCAAAACAGTTTGATCTAATTATTGAAAATATAATTAACAATATTGGCGCCCATTTTTAGGGCTTTTTCACGAACTTCTTTCGGGTCGTTATGCACTTCTGCATCTTCCCAGCCGTCGCCCAAGTCGGTTTCATAAGTATAAAGCAGGGCTAGTCTGTTTTCGATAAAAATGCCAAAAGCTTGCGGTCTTTTATTATCGTGCTCATGAATTTTTGGCATTCCGGTTGGAAATGAATAAGGCTTTTGAAAAATGGCGTGATTAGCAGGAATTTCAACCAGAGAAGCGTTTGGAAATACTTTTTTTAATTCCTTGCGGATGTATTCGTCCATTCCATAATTGTCATCAATGTGCAGAAAGCCTCCAGAAGTCAAGTAATTTCGAAGGTTTATCATTTCAGAATCGCTAAAAACTACGTTTCCATGGCCGGTCATGTGAATAAACGGATACGAAAGTAAATCAGGACTACCTGGTTCGACAGTTCCTGGTTTTGCAGTGATTTTTGTTCCAATGTTTTGATTGCAAAATTTAATCAGATTTGGCAAAGCCGTCGGATTTCCATACCAATCCCCACCGCCACTGTATTTTAAAAGAGCGATTTCTTGCGCATTTCCGGCTATCGAAATTAGAATCAGTAATGCAAAATATATTTTTTTCATCATAAATTATTCATTTATAAAAGCAACGCTGTGGCAAGCGACAACTGCAGCGGTTTCGGTGCGAAGTCTTGTATTTCCCAACATTACGGCAAGATAATTATTTTCTAAAGCCAATTTGATTTCTTTTTCAGAAAAATCACCTTCAGGACCAATTAAAATAGTAACGTCTTGCTGGGGTTGAACTACATTTTTCAATGATTTTTTATCCGTTTCTTCGCAATGCGCAATCAATTTCAAGCCTTGTTTTTCTTGTTTTAAAAAGTCTTTTAAAGCAATCGGTTCGTTTAATTTTGGAAGATAATAATGCAGCGATTGTTTCATTGCCGATTGAAGTATCTTGTCAAATCGATCGGTTTTGATAATTTTTCTTTCCGAATGGTCGCAGATAATTGGCGTGATTTCACTGATGCCGATTTCGGTCGCTTTTTCTAGAAACCACTCAAAACGGTCGTTCATTTTTGTGGGAGCTACCGCCAAGTGCAAATGGTATTTTAAAGGGGCCTCTTTTTCGGAAGAGACTATTTTTACTTGGCATTTTGAATCAGAAGCCAACGTGATCTCTGTTTTAAATAAATAGCCTAATCCATTGGTTACAAATAAATTGTCGCCCTCTTTTTTGCGTAAAACTTTAATGATGTGTTTGCTTTCTTCTCTATCAAAAAAATAGATTTCTGCGTCTTCAGTTATATTCTGATTGTAAAATAATTGCATAATTAAAATTCGATTCTTGCTTTTGAAACAACAGTATTGTCTTCAAAATTTTGAGATAAATATTTTTGATAACCAACGATTCCAATCATCGCCGCATTATCGGTTGTGTATTCAAATTTGGGAATAAATGTTTTCCAGCCGTATTTTTTTTCGCCTTCTTTCAGGGTTTTTCTAATTCCTGAATTTGCCGAAACGCCACCGCCAATTGCAATCTGTTTGATTCCGGTTTCTTTAACGGCTAATTTTAATTTATCCATTAAAATTTCAATGATGGTGTGCTGGATTGAGGCGCAAATATCATTCAGGTTTTCTTCAATGAAATTCGGGTTTTCCTTGACTTGTTTCTGGATGAAATATAAAATGGCCGTTTTTAATCCGCTGAAACTGAAGTCCAATCCAGGAACCCTCGGTTTGGTAAACGCAAAAGCTTTTGGATTTCCCAATTGGGCATATTTGTCAACCAAAGGCCCACCAGGATAGGGAAGTCCTAATATTTTTGCACTCTTGTCAAAAGCTTCTCCAACGGCATCATCAGTGGTTTCTCCGATAATTTCCATATCAAAAAAATCATTGACTTTCACAATTTGAGTATGGCCTCCGCTAATGGTCAGGGCTAAAAAAGGAAACTCAGGTTTTTCAAATCCTTCTTCATCTATAAAATGCGCCAAAATATGCGCATGCATATGATTTACAGCAATTAACGGAATTTTCAATGCCAATGCTAATGATTTGGCAAAAGAGCTTCCCACTAAAAGGGAACCCATAAGTCCCGGACCTTGCGTAAAAGCTATTGCATTTAACTGATTTTTGTCGATATTTGCTTTGCGAATGGCCATCTCGATAACCGGAACGATATTTTGCTGGTGCGCTCTTGAAGCCAATTCAGGAACAACACCGCCATATTCGCCGTGAATGCTTTGGCTTGCCACCACATTTGACAAGACTTTATCGCCTTGCATTACGGCCGCCGCAGTATCATCGCAGGAGCTTTCAATGGCCAAAATTAAAAGAGAATTATTTCCCATAGAAGGGCACGGATTTTGAATTATATTTGACAAAAATAAAACAATTAAGAGTATCAAAAAATTTAAAAAAATAGTATTTCGAACCTTTTTAGGTTTAATCCTACTTTTGCTGTTACTCGGCATTACACTTTCCTTACCTTTTGTTCAGACAAAAATTGCCCATTACGTTACCGAAACACTGAACGAAGATTTTGGAACCGACATTTATGTAGACAAGGTGGCAATCTCCGTTTTTGGAACTGTAAAACTTCGCGACGTCCTGATAAAGGACCATCACAACGATACGCTGATTTCAGCAATGTCCATAAAAACCAATATTTTGAGTTTCAAAAAGCTTCAAAGTGGCGATTTGGTATTTGGAGATCTGTATGCAGACAAGCTTTTTTTTAATCTAAAAACCTATAAAAACGAAACAAATTCGAATATCAATATTTTTGTAAAATTATTTGATAACGGCAAAAAGTCCACTAAACCTTTTCAATTAAACGCAGATAATATCTATCTGAATGCCAGCCATTTTAAAGTAACCAATGAAAATCTGATAAATAAGACAGCGATTGATTTTACAAAAATGAATTCGCGCGTCAGACGATTTAAAATTTATGGAAGCGACATTACTACTGAAATAAAAGAACTTTCGATGAGGGACCACAGAGGTTTGTTCATCAAAGACTTAAATGGTAAATTCAGCTATTCAAAAGAAAGCATTTTATTAAAAGAATTAAATCTTTTGACCAAGGAATCTTCGTTAAAAGGAAACGTTGTGTTGACGTATAAAGAAGGCGGTTTGGCTGATTTTGTTAACAAAGTGCGATTGGATGTAGATGTGGACGCCGCGTCGATTTCCACAAATGACCTCAATCTTTTCTACAATGAATTTGGGAAAAACAAGAAATTTAATTTTTCTACGATTTTCAGCGGTACAATGAATGACTTTTTTACCCGAAATTTAAAATTAACAGTTGATAGAAAGTCGCAGATCATAGGAGATATTAATTTCAAAAATCTTTTCAGCACTAATAAAAATGCTTTTATGATTAAAGGCGATTTTAAAAAATTGTCTTCTGACTATGCTAACTTAAAAACAATTTTGCCTCGAATTTTAGGCGAAAAACTGCCTTCTTCCTTAGAATATTTAGGGAATTTTGACATTATCGGAAAAGCCCAAGTTACCAAAATGACGGTAAAAGCCGATTTGTACATGACTACAGATATTGGCGAATTGGCTACCGTTCTTGAATTGTATGACATTGACAATATTGACAATGCGTCCTATTCTGGAAATATTAATTTTGATAATTTTAATATTGGTAAATTCTTGAAACAAAAAGATTTGGGGACAACCACTTTAGATATTGAAGTAAATGGAAAAGGTTTTACCCGAAAATTCTTGAATACCAAAGTTTCTGGAACGGTGTTCAGCCTGAATTTCATGAATTACAACTATAAAAATATCGATATTGATGGAATATTCAAAAATCCGATATTTCAAGGAAAAGTTTTGGTCAATGACGAAAATTTAAAGCTGGATTTTAAAGGTTTGGTTGATTTGAGCAAAAGAGAAAACCGTTATGATTTCCATGCGCTGATTGACTATGCTGATTTGAACAAGCTGAAATTAATCAAGCGTGACTCCATTTCTTTATTTAAAGGAGATATCACCATGCAGGTCACCGGGAATAGCATTGATAATATGTATGGAGATATTTTTATTTCCCAAACTTCTTACCAAAACGAAAAAGACCTCTATTTCTTTGATGACTTCACATTGCGATCAAGATTCGATGCGGATAGGGTCAGAACCATTTCTATTGAATCTCCCGATATTATTCAAGGAAAAATTGTTGGAAAATACCAATTTAAGGAAGTTCCGAAAATTGTGGAAAATGCCGTCGGGAGTTTGTATACCAATTATAGGCCTAACAAAGTCAAACCCGGGCAATACTTAGATTTTAATCTTTCGATTTATAATAAATTGATTGAAATTTTCTTGCCAGAAGTTTCGGTGGGATCAAATACGGTGGTTTCCGGAAAAATTACATCGGATTCAAAAGAGTTCAAAATGAATTTCAATTCGCCTGAAATCAAGGCGTATGACAATTATTTAGACAATGTTTCTTTAGAAGTCGATAACCAAAATCCGCTGTACAATGCTTATGTAGAAATGGACAGCATCCGAACTAAGAAATATAAAATTACCGATTTCAGTACGATTTCAGTAAAATTAGAAGATACCTTATTTTTCAGGACAGAGATGAAAGGTGGTGTTGACCATAAAGATTTTTACAAGCTGAATATTTTCCACACGATTGATAAACAAAACAATAACGTGGTAGGGATCAAGAAATCACAAGTAAATATCAAAGATTACATGTGGTTTTTAAACGAAGATGATGCAACGGATAACCGAATTGTTTTTGATAAAAAGCTAAAGAACTTCTCGATCGAAAATATTTTGATGACGCATGACAACCAAAGGGTTGAATTGCAAGGAATTATACGCGACAGCACTTATAAAGACGTTAACTTGAGTTTTGAAGACGTAAGTCTAGGGAAGCTTTTGCCCACAATGGACAGTCTTCGGATTGCTGGAAACCTGAACGGAAGAATTGATTTTAAGCAAAATAAAAATGTATACCAGCCGTCATCCTCGATAACCGTTGACAGTCTGCACGTCAATGAAATTTCCCTCGGAAACCTTTCTGTTGATATCAAAGGAAATGAAAGTTTGAATCGTTTCAGCGTAAATTCTGTTTTAGAAAATGAAAATGTTGAAAATTTTATTGCCACCGGTGACATTGGCATTTTAAATAAAGAAACCCTTTTTGACTTAAATTTTAGGTTCAATAAATTTAATCTTGGCGCGCTGAGCCCGTTGGGAGGAAATGTGATTTCAAAAATCCGGGGCTTTGCTTCCGGAACCGCCGGCTTTGCGGGAACTTTGAAAAATCCGCAAATTGACGGCCGATTATTTTTGGATAAAGTGGGCTTAAAAGTACCGTACTTAAATGTCGATTATGAATTTGACGAGCGCTCGATCGTGGATTTAACTGAAAATCAATTTAGATTTAATGACGCCAGAATGACCGACACAAAATATGGCACAAAAGGATTTTTGACGGGTAGCATCAAGCATCAAAATTTCAGAAACTGGGTTTTGGATCTCGATATAAAATCGGACAATCTCTTGGTTTTAGATACAAAAGATGCAGACGATGCCATTTATTACGGAACAGCATTTATTGCCGGAGGTGCTTCTATTAAAGGACCTACGACAGGATTGCTGATTACGGTGGATGCTGAATCGAAAAAAGGTACCAATATTAAAATTCCGATAAGCAGTGCGTCTGGAGTAGGAAATAATTCGTTTATTACATTCTTGAGCCCGAAAGAAAAATACAACCAAGACAATGGAATTATTGCGCCAATTGTTAAAAACGCGGGGCTTGAACTGCAATTTAATTTAAAAGTAACGCCTGAAGCCGAAGTCGAGATTATAATCGATAAAAACACGGGCCACGCTTTAAAAGGAAAAGGTAACGGAGACATCCGTTTGGAAATAAGTACGCTTGGAAAATTCAATATGTTCGGAACTTTTGATGTTACCGAAGGAGAATACAATTTCAAATATGGCGGAATTATTGATAAAAAATTCTCGGTTAGAAAAGGAAGCTCCATTTCTTGGGACGGAGATCCAATCCGTGCCCGATTAAACATTGACGCAGTTTATAAAACACAAGCAAATCCTGCCGTTTTGCAAGATAATGCTTCGTTTAACAGAAAAGTCCCGGTGGAAGTCATCATCGGCTTGACCGGAAACTTGACCAATCCAGAACCTGATTTTACAATTAATTTTCCAACGGTAAGTTCGGTCTTGAAATCAGAACTGCAAGTGCGTTTGGATGATAAAGATACGCGTGTTAACCAAGCGCTGTCTTTATTAGGTACTGGTAACTTCTTAAGTGCAGATAATGCAGGAACGGCGGTTTATGGCAGTTTGTTTGAAAGAGCTTCTGGGTTGTTTAATGACTTGTTTCAAGACGAAGACGGTAAATTTACGGTGGCCCTTGACTATCAAATGGCTGACCGAACGCCGACGGCTGAAACCAATAGCCAGTTCGGTATTGCAATTTCCACTCAAATCAGCGAAAGAGTTTCAATTGACGGTAAAGTGGGAGTTCCTGTGGGTGGCGTCAACCAATCGGTGATTGTGGGTAACGTGGAAGTAAAATATAGAGTTAACGATGACGGAACTTTAAACCTTAGGGTTTTTAACCGTGAAAATGACATTAACTATATAGGAGAAGGAATTGGATATACGCAAGGAATTGGAGTTTCATACGAAGTCGATTTTGATACTTTGCGCGAACTTTGGTTTAAAATATTCAATATTAAAACGCCAGAAGATAAAAATAAAGCTTCGGATGAAATTCCCGATTCTGACCTTTCACCCGATTTTATCCAATGGACACAAGAACGAAGAAAGAAAACAGAAAATCCAAAAACCGAGCAATTAAGAGTTCCAGAATCAGAATAACCTCTTTTTGGCCTGTTTTTTTTCATAGATTCCTATAATTTAATGAACATTTAGATACGATTCAAGAAAACTTATTAACGAAATCGTTTGAAACAGCTCCCGTTTCCTAAAATAATAAAAACCTGTGCTGATAAATGATATATGTTTGCTAATTTTACAATATTAATAGCAAATAAATGTCAAAAACAATAAAAAAAATAGGTGTATTGACTTCTGGAGGCGATGCTCCCGGAATGAATGCGGCTATACGTTCTGTTGTAAGAACCTGCGCTTTCCACGGAATTGAGTGCATCGGAATCTACCGCGGTTACCAAGGTATGATTGAAGGTGATTTCAAAGAAATGGGTCCCCGAAGCGTAAATAATATCATTAATAAGGGCGGGACCATCTTAAAATCTGCCCGCTCAAAAGAATTTACAACTCCAGAAGGAAGAAAAAAAGCATTTGACAACTTGACTAAGGTGGGAGTAGATGCTTTAGTAGTAATAGGTGGAGACGGAAGTTTTACAGGAGCAGAAATTTTCAATAATGAGTTTGGTTTTCCAGTAATGGGAATTCCGGGAACTATTGATAATGATATTTTTGGAACAAGCCACACTTTAGGTTATGATACTGCTTTAAATACTGTAATTGAGTGTATTGATAAAATTCGTGACACGGCCAGTTCACACAACCGTCTTTTCTTCGTAGAAGTTATGGGGCGTGACGCGGGGCACATTGCTTTAAATGCGGGAATCGGAGCGGGAGCAGAAGAAATTCTGATTCCGGAAGAAGATTTAGGCTTGGACCGATTGTTAGAATCACTCCAAAAAAGTAAAGCTTCCGGAAAATCTTCAAGTATCGTTGTGGTAGCTGAAGGAGATAAAATGGGCAAAAATGTCTTTGAGCTTAAAGACTATATCGAATCACATCTGCCAGAATATGATATCCGTGTTTCTGTGTTAGGACACATGCAGAGGGGTGGCGCGCCATCCTGCTTCGACAGGGTTTTGGCAAGCCGCTTGGGCGTAAAAGCCGTGGAATCTATTTTAGAAGGGAAATCAAACTTTATGGTTGGTATTTTAAAAGACGAAGTTACTTTAACTCCGCTAGAACAAGCTATAAAAGGACACTATCCAATCGATAGGGAATTATTAAGGGTGTCTGACATCATGTCAACATAAACTATTTAAGGTTGGATGTTTAAAAGTGAGGAAATTTAAACAACAGGCTTTACATTAAACAAACAAATTAAATAATCGGCCCAAGGCGAAAGCTTAAGCCAAAAGCAAATTAAAATGTCAAAAGTAAAATTAGGAATTAACGGTTTCGGAAGAATTGGAAGAATTGTTTTCAGAGAATCTTTCAACAGAGATAACGTAGAAGTAGTAGCAATCAACGATTTGTTAGAGGTTGATCACTTAGCTTACCTATTAAAATATGACTCAGTTCACGGACGTTTCAACGGAACTGTCGAAGTTAAAGAAGGAAAATTATACGTTAACGGAAAAAATATCCGTATCACTTCAGAAAGAAATCCTGCGGACTTAAAATGGAACGAAGTTGATGTGGATGTAGTAGCAGAATGCACCGGTATCTTCACAACTATCGAAACGGCAAACGAACACATCAAGGGCGGTGCTAAAAAAGTAATCATTTCTGCTCCGTCTGCTGACGCGCCAATGTTTGTAATGGGTGTCAACCACGAAACAGCAAAAGCAACAGATTTAGTAGTTTCAAACGCATCTTGTACCACAAACTGCTTGGCGCCATTGGCTAAAGTAATCCACGATAATTTTGAAATCGTAGAAGGCTTGATGACAACAGTCCATGCAACAACTTCAACGCAAATGACAGCTGACGGTCCTTCAAAAAAAGACTGGAGAGGTGGCCGTGCCGCAAGCGTAAATATCATTCCGTCATCAACGGGAGCTGCAAAAGCAGTTGGAAAAGTAATTCCAGAATTGAACGGAAAATTAACAGGCATGTCTTTCCGTGTTCCAACGGTTGACGTTTCAGCAGTAGATTTAACGGTAAAAGTGGCTAAAGAAACTTCGTATGAAGAAATTATGGCCGTTTTAAAAACAGCTTCAGAAACAACAATGAAAGGTATTTTAGGATACACGGAAGACTTGGTAGTTTCTCAAGATTTCATCTCAGACTCAAGAACTTCTATTATCGATGCAAACGCAGGAATTGGACTAAATTCAACTTTCTTCAAAATTGTATCTTGGTATGATAACGAATACGGATATTCAAGCAAATTGATTGATTTGTCTGTACACATTGCAGGTTTAAAATAATTTATAATTGACTGGTCCCGTCATTCATTTGGCGGGACTTTTTTATATACAATTATCAAAATCGCACACATTTCATATTTTTTTTGAAGCCAAACACAAAGAATTTTTTTAAGCCATATTCCCGCTTTCCGTTACAATCTTTTCTTTTTTTTCTTTAAAAAAAGAAAAGGATTTGCACTGCAATCGGGGCTAAAATCAATCTTTCGGCGTTTTTTAAACCATTTTCGCCAAGATTACCTAACAAACTAACTAACCAGAAATGAAACTATTAGTAGACAGTGGTTCCACAAAAGCAGATTGGATTGCATTAGACGATAATGGCAACAAACTCTTCACCACACAATCTTTAGGATTAAATCCTGAAGTCTTAGACAAAAAAGAAGTCTTGGAGCGTCTTGAAGACCGCTTCGATATTTATCAAAACAGAAAAGCAGTAACGCACCTTTTTTTCTACGGGGCGGGTTGCGGGACCGACAGGATGAAAAATTTCTTGGCTTCAATTTTTAAGGAGTTTTTTCCAAATGCAGAAATTGTAGTAAAAGAAGACACGTATGCGGCCGCCTATGCCACCAATCCGTCAAATGAGAAAGCAATCATTTCAATTCTTGGAACAGGTTCCAACTGCAGTTATTTCGATGGCGAAGAATTGCACCAAAAAATCCAGTCTTTAGGATACATGGCAATGGATGATTGCAGTGGCAACCGTTTTGGGCGTTCGTTAATCCGTGCGTACCACTTTGGAAAAATGCCAAAGCATCTTGCCGAAGAATTTGAAAAAGAATACGATCTTGATCCAGATGTAATCAAGCAGCATCTTTATAAAGAACCAAACCCGAATGCGTATTTGGCCACTTTTGCCAAGTTTTTGATCCAGTACAAAGACGACGTCTTTATCAATGTTTTTGTCAAAAAGGCAATGCAGAAATTTGTTGACAATTACATCACGCAATTTGAAAATTGCCGTGAAATTCCGGTTCACTTTGTAGGTTCTATCGCTTTTTACTTGAGAGACGAATTAAAAACGGTATTGGAACAAAACGGACTGATTTTAGGAAACGTGTTGCGCCGTCCAATTGATGGCTTGATTGAATACCACAAAGTAAACTAAGATATGATTACAATAAAAACCTGCTATTTGGCAGGTTTTTTATGTCCAATTTTTTAAAATAACATTTAATAAAAAAGGCTTTATCAATTGATAAAGCCTTTTTTATAGATTCAAAAATTTGGATTATTTCATAGCAATCATAGAAATTTCTACATTCACATTTTTTGGCAATCCGGCTACTTGAACCGTTTCTCTGGCAGGAGCCGTTTTTTCGTCAAAATAGCTTCCGTAAACGGTATTTATCCTTGCAAAGTTGTTCATGTCCATAATAAAGATAGAAGTCTTAATTACGTTTTCAAACGTCATTCCAGCTTCTTCAAGAACTGCTTTCATGTTTTCCATTACCTGCTTGGTTTCGGTTTCAATATCGTCCAGAACCAATTCCCCAGTTTTAGGATCTAATGCAATTTGTCCTGAAGTAAAAAGGGTGTTTCCAAAAGCAACGGCTTGGTTGTAAGGTCCAATTGGTGTTGGTGCTTTATCTGTAAAAATTATTTTTTTCATAGTAATTGTATTAACGTAAAGTTCTATCCGGTTGATTTCTCTTGTCCCATTTGATGTCGCTCAGGATCGAAGATTTGATTCCGATAAAGAATCCCCAAGAAGTATAATCTCCAATCGGAACCCAGTTGAAATCCATTCTCCAGCTTAATAAATCTCTTTCAAAACGAAGTTGTGTAAAGGTTACACCGTTTTGAACAAAGTCATATCCGGTTGATACACCCACTTTCCAACGCGGTGTCAAATCAACATTTCCAGAAACCATTATTGAATTGTTTGTAATCGTGTTTTGGCGCCTATCATTTCCATAAGTCAAAGAGTAGGCAAGGCGAATGTCCCAAGGAATTGCGGCACTATACATTCCTGTTTTTTTCTCTGCTTCCTCAATGTCTTCATCATTAAATTGACTTGTTCTGTTGTCGCCAATGTCTCGTGCAGTACCAAATAAATCATCTTCGCGGCCACCATTTCTTAAACTTTGGTTTTTCAAAGGATCAGATTGGTCTTTTTTATTTGCTCCGTCTGAACTTGAAAAAGAATAATTGATCGTCAAGTTGGCGCTGGTCATTCTGAATAAACTTCCGCCATTGTCAATATTCCATTTATCGATAGTTCTGTTTGCGTTATCTAGAGCATACGGATTTAAAGTAGCTCCAAAATTCACATTCATCTTGTCTTTAAAAAGATTTGTTCCGGCACTAACTCTAATAGGTTGCAATTTTAACGAATCTGCATTTAAATTATAAGAAGTATCAAAATTCAAGCTGTTCAAAAGCATTACTTTTCTCGGCTCTGTTGCGGTACTGTCTTTGTCTGTAACCTTTGCTTCAAAAGTATTGTTTAACGAGAAGCTCACAATGTTTGACATGTTTTTTCCTGGAACTCCATAAATTCCGCCTTCAAAACGAGTATAATCTTTTAGCATCGTTCCACTTCCGTCAGGATCATAAGTATCATAGTACTTTTCAAAACTTGGACGGTAAGAATAACTTACATTTGGTTTAATCAAATGTCTGATTGCTTGGATTTTTTTACCTTCTCCAAAATTAAATGTTCCGTAAATAGTTGTTCCAATAGAAGCATTTACACTATACGTTCTAAAAGCATCAAAACCATTATTGTTAATCGTATCTAACTTTTGATCTGTTATATTGTATTTTTTATCAATTGTTTTCATGGTCCAAATTTCTTCATAATTTGCTCCGGTACTAACACTGAAGTGTTTAAAAATTTTGAAATTGGTTGCAATTGGAATAGAGTGCTGCATTCCAATTCTTGCATCTCTAAACATTTGAGGTTTGAAAAATAAAGAATCATTGGTTTGAATGTCATTTTTTGCATTCAGGTTGTATTGGAAATTGATGTTTTTGATAAATCCTTTTTTGGGTTCATCATCCGATGCAAAAGGATAAATTCGGTCAACGCTACCTTGAAAAGTGGGTAACGTCATATTGATAGTCTGTGTCTGCGTATTCTGTGAATGTGTTGCTGTGATAGACATATTCACTTGAGGCACTGTATTAAACGTTTTTGAATACGAAATAGAAGAACTCAATGTGTTATTTAACGCAGCTCCAATATTGGCTTGATTCATTGTTTGTTGGTAGTAACGGCTACTTCCTAAATTCACAGAGGCTGAAAATCTTGAATTCGGATTGGCTTTAGCATCCTGAGAATGTGTCCATTGAATGTTATATTGCGATGATTTTGCATAATCAGGAAAGCCTCTTTCGCTTTGAATTTGATTTTCAAAACGAACGTTTACATTTCCTCTATATTTGTATCGCGCCGCATAGCTGGATTCAAAGCGCATGGCATAACTTCCGTTTGTATAATAATCTCCAAGAATTGCTAAGTCATAATTATCTGACAGAGCCAAATACAGTCCACCATTTTGTAAAGAAAATCCTTGTCTATTTGAATCACTGGGTGATGGCAATATTAGTCCAGAGGTACCTTTGTCAGACATCGGAAAGAAGGCAAAAGGAACTCCAAGTGGGGTTGGAACGTCAGCAATTACAAGATTTGTTAAACCAACAACTACTTTTTTTCCCGGAACAAATTTAAGTTTTCTAACATAAAAATAATATTCAGGATTGTCAATATCTTTTGAAGTTGTCAATTTGGCTTTGGCCATATAATAGACCGAATCGTTGATTTTTTTAGTTTTTTCGGCAATGATATTCATATCATTTTGTTTGGTTCTAGAATTCCAAACTAAAGCCTTTTTTGTAACCGTATTGAAACGAATAGAATCAGGTTCTATAATGTTACTACCTTGTTTAAATACAGGTCTTTGGGTGTAGTTACCTGAAGAATCTTTTATGCGGCCCGCATAGACTTCATTTTTTGAATAATCCATCACGATTATTCCTGCTTTTAATTCAAAATCTTGGTAATAAAGTTCGGCTTGATTGTATAATGTCAAAAGTTTCTTCTTCTGATCCATCTTTTCATAATCCACCGCTTTACGTCTTACAATTCCTTCAATAGATTTTTTTTTAGGTTTTACCGAATCTAGTTTTGTAGAGTCTTGAGGAGTAACAAGATCCTCCATACCGATCGTTTTTGATACGGTGTCATTGGGTGTAATAACCTGTTTTTCAACAGGTACTGTGATTGTTTTGGTTCTTCCTTCTTGAGAATAAAGCGGTGCACTTCCTATTGTTAGGAAAATTGCTGATAAAACGATATGAAATAAGTTTGTACGCAAAGGTTTAAATACTATTTTTGTAAAAATATGGCTCACTTTTTGACGTGCCAAACTTACATATATTTTTTATCAAAAATAAGGAAATAACAAAATTATAACCATAGGAATTTTATTAAATTTTAACTTTAACAAAATATGGACATACCCACTAAATATAAACAATCATTCGCTTTATTCGCCTGTTTTCTTTCAATTTCTGCTTTCAGCCAATCGGGTAATAATTTTAAAGTAACTCTTGATGCAGGTCACGGCGCAAAAGACTATGGTGCTATCAAAAATAATTTCGTAGAAAAAAACATCGCCCTTGCTGTTTCATTAAAGGTAGGAAAGCTTTTGGAGAAACAACCAAAAGTAGATGTAATTTACACTAGAAATTCAGATGTCTTTATTGAATTGGTTGAAAGAGCAAATATTGCAAATCATGCCAAATCAGATTTATTTGTTTCGATTCACTGTAATTCAAATGACAATTCGGAAGCTTTCGGCACAGAAACGTATGTAATGGGTCTTACCAAAACGAAATCGAATCTTCAAGTTGCAAAAACGGAGAATGAGGTAATTACGTTAGAGCCAGATTATAAGTTGAAATATGCAGGTTATGATCCAAAATCTCCAGAGTCACTAATAGGAATTACTTTAATTCAAGAAGAGAATCTGCTTCAAAGTATGTCTGTTGCCAGTGTGATCCAAGATAATTTTAAAATGCAATTGAATAGAAAAAGCAGAGGCGTGAAGCAAGCTCCGTTTATGGTTTTGCACAAAACGGCAATGCCTAGTGTCTTGATTGAAATGGGATTTATTTCGAACAAAAATGAAGGCGCTTACTTAAATTCAGAAGAAGGGCAAAATGAAATTGCAAAGTCAATTGCGGATGCTATTATGAATTATAAGAAAGAATATTTTGGCGGTACTTCTATCGAAAACAGAATTGATAAAGAAGCATTGCGTGTTGAAAAACCTAAGGAAGTTGTAATTCCTGCAAAACAGGATACGTCAAAAACGGTTGCTGCAAAAACGACTGAATCTAAAAAACCAGAAGAAAAAAAGCCTGAAGTTAAGATTGAAGCCAATTCAAAAGGCATTTTGTTTAAAGTGCAGATTTCTGCAAGTGGTACAAAATTAGATTTGACACCAGGTAATTTTAAGGGATTAAAAAATGTATCTGTAATTTCAGAAGGAAATTTATATAAATACATGTATGGTTCTTCAGATAATTATGAAACCGCAAAACAGCAATTAGCAGAAGCCAAAGCAAAAGGATTCACTACTGCTTACTTAATTGCATTTAAAAATGGAAAAAAAGTCACTTTGCAGGAAGCATTAAAATAATTTTGTGAAATCTTTTTGATTTTATTACTTAAATTTGTTTAAAAACACCAAGCTTTGAAAATATCTAGAGAAATTAAAACCGCGATTCTTGTCATTTCCTCAATTTTATTATTTATTTGGGGATATAGTTTCTTAAAAGGAACAGACCTTTTTAATAATTACAAAACATTTTATGCCGTTTACGACGAAGTTGAAGGTCTTGCACCATCAGCTCCCGTAACAATCAATGGTCTTGCCGTAGGAAAGGTGACCAGCATCACGCTTCACGACGATGGAAAACTATTGGTAGAAATTCAAGTAAAAACTGATTTTCCAATATCAAAGACCACAATTGCTACCATTTATGAGCCAGGATTATTGGGCGGAAAGAGTATCGCCTTAATTCCAGATTTTAAAAATACAGTGGAGGCAGTGGATGGACAGCAACTTTCTACAAATGTAAAACCAGGGATGCTTTCAAATATTGGAGACAAGCTATCGCCACTTCAAACTAAAGTTGAAAAAACCGTAGTTACTGCTGATAGTCTATTGATGGCTTTAAACAATGTCTTTGATAGAAATACACAAGAAAATCTTAGAAAATCGATTGCTGAATTAGCTGTAACGATGAAAGAATTTAGTGCCGCTGCAAAAGGAGTAAATGGCCTGATTGCGGACAACAAAACAAAATTAGACGGTACTTTTACGAATTTAGATAAAGCGACTGCCAATTTTTCGCAACTTTCTGATTCATTGAACAATGCCAATATCGGTGCCGCAATGAAAAAATTAGACAAAGCATTGACCAATGTAGATAAAATCGTTAATGATGTTCAGTCAGGAAAAGGTTCTTTAGGTAAATTGCTTAAAGATGAAGGAATGTATGATAATTTAGAAGCCGCTTCATTAGAAATGAAACAGCTGGTGCGAGATTTAAAAGAAAATCCGAAACGTTACG
This sequence comes from Flavobacterium macacae, assembly GCF_003865365.1. Classification (GTDB taxonomy): domain Bacteria; phylum Bacteroidota; class Bacteroidia; order Flavobacteriales; family Flavobacteriaceae; genus Flavobacterium; species Flavobacterium macacae. The sequence continues at coordinate 73,166 of NZ_RQVR01000003.1, forward strand.
TGCATTTTTCAGTTTTTGGTAAAAAACCAAAGCCGTATGTTGCACCAAAAGAAGACGAAAAGGTTAAAGATACTATTAAATAAAAAAGCCTGATGAGCTACATAGACAATATTTTATTTGCCATATTACTTGGTTTAGGCTTCGGATATTTTGCTTTAAATGTAAAAAAACTAATCCGCAATATTAAGTTGGGTCAAGACGTAAACCGTTCTGACAACCCAAAAGAACGTTGGGCAAATATGGCAATGATTGCTTTGGGCCAATCAAAAATGGTCAAGCGTCCCGTTGCTGGAATTCTGCATATTATTGTTTATGTAGGTTTTGTTATTATCAATATTGAACTTTTAGAAATCATCATCGATGGCCTTTTCGGAACGCACCGTGTTTTCGCTTTTATGGGCGGATTTTATGACGTGTTAATTGGTTCTTTTGAAATTCTGGCGTTTTTAGTTCTTGTGGCGGTTCTTGCTTTTTTGACCAGAAGAAATATCATCAAATTAAAAAGATTTATTCACAATGACTTGAAAGGCTGGCCAAAAAGTGATGCCAATTATATTCTATATTTTGAAATCGTATTGATGTTGCTGTTCTTGTTTTTAAATGGTTCTGACTTGGCTTTGCAAATGAAAGATGCGCCACATTATACCAAAGCAGGTGCTTTTCCAATCAGCCAATTTATTGCGCCATTATTTGAATCCATGTCAGTTGGAACGCTTATCATCTTTGAAAGAGCATTTTGGTGGCTTCATATTGCCGGAATTTTAGTGTTTATGAATTACTTGTATTATTCAAAACACTTGCACATTCTTTTAGCTTTCCCAAACACTTACTTTGCCGATTTGAATCCAAAGGGTAAGTTTGATAATCTTGAATCAGTTACTAAGGAAGTAAAACTGATGATGGATCCAAACGCTGATCCGTTTGCGGCGCCAGCGCCTGATGCAGATGCAGCACCAACAAAATTTGGAGCAAGCGATGTTCAAGATTTAAATTGGGTACAATTATTAAATGCTTACACGTGTACAGAATGTGGCCGTTGTACGTCTGCCTGTCCAGCAAATATTACAGGAAAAAAACTTTCTCCTCGAAAAATCATGATGGATACCCGTGATAGGATGGAAGAAGTAGGAAAAAATATGGATGCCAATAAAGGTGTTTTTGTACCCGATAATAAAACCTTATTAAACGATTACATTACTCCAGAAGAACTTTGGGCGTGCACAAGCTGTAATGCTTGCGTTGAAGAATGTCCCGTAAATATCAGTCCGTTATCTATTATTATGGATATGCGTCGTTACTTAGTGATGGAACAAAGTGCCGCGCCAATGTCTTTAAATGCAATGATGACTAATGTAGAAAACAACGGCGCACCATGGCAATACAGCCAGCAAGACCGTTTAAATTGGAAAAACGAAAATTAATTCCAAACCCTGCATTAAACTTACCCCTCAACACACTAAATTAAAATAGAATGAAAACTGAAGACATCGACAAAAACTTATTGGCTATTTCTGAAAACGGAGAGGCAATCAGTCCGATACTTCCCGAAGGAATTAAAAATTATCTGATCGACATTGATGGAACAATCTGTGATGATATTCCAAATGAAGAGCCTGAAAGAATGGCTACCGCCGAAGTATATCCAGATGCATTGGCAACCTTAAACCGCTGGTATGACGAAGGACACGTTATATTTTTCTTTACGTCAAGAACTGAAGCCCACCGTGATGTTACGGAACAATGGTTGAAACTGCACGGTTTCAAATACCACGGAATGGTGATGGGCAAGCCTCGTGGAGGAAATTACCACTGGATTGACAACCACTTGGTAAAAGCGACCCGTTACAGAGGGCAATTTACAGACTTAGTGGATAAAGAAGTTACCATCCAAGTTTTTGACGACGGAAAACACGAATAAATTGATAAGCAAACAATTCGATTTTTATGAATTTATAAAGATTTAAAAATCGAATTGTCTAAAAATCTAACAATCAAAAAATATATGTCAGAAGTTTTATCTGTGCCAACAATGGCCGAAATGTTAGCCGAAGGAAAGCAACCCGAAGTATTATTCTGGGTAGGTTGTGCCGGAAGTTTTGACGATAGAGCAAAAAAAATCACGAAAGCTTTTGTTAAGATTTTAAACAGGGCCGGGGTTTCTTTTGCAGTTCTTGGTGCAGAAGAAAGCTGTACAGGCGATCCTGCAAAGCGCGCTGGAAACGAATTTCTTTTCCAGATGCAAGCCATGATGAACATTGAGGTTTTGAATGCTTATGAAGCTAAAAAAATCGTGACGGCTTGTCCGCATTGTTTCAATACGCTTAAAAATGAGTATCCAGAATTAGGCGGAAACTATGAAGTGGTGCATCACACGCAATTTTTGAAATCACTTCTAGATGAAGGAAGATTGACTATTGAAGGCGGCCAATTTAAAGGAAAAAGAATCACTTTCCACGATCCGTGTTATCTTGGAAGAGCCAATAAAATTTACGAAGCGCCAAGAGACTTAATTGAAAAATTAGACGTGGAATTGGTCGAAATGAAACGCTCAAAAGCAAACGGTTTATGCTGTGGCGCGGGTGGCGCGCAGATGTTTAAAGATGCCGAACCCGGAAATAAAGAAGTGAATGTTGAAAGAACGGAAGACGCTTTAGAAACGGCGCCAGATATTATTGCGGCGGGCTGTCCTTTCTGCAACACGATGCTTACAGACGGTGTAAAAAACAAAGAAAAAGAAGCACAAGTGAAAGTGATGGATATCGCTGAGCTTATTGCAAATGCAAAAGACCTGTAAATTCAGGAAAAGGAGTGGACCTCCTAAATTAAAAATTATAATCTAATAGTATTATGTATATTCCTTTTGAAAATTTGCCAGACGAATCAAAAATCTGGATTTATCAATCAAATAGAAAATTTTCAGATGAAGAAATGGCTGAAATCGAGACGGATCTGAAAGCTTTTGTTGAAAGTTGGGCCGCTCACGGAACCGGTCTTGAGGCTTCCTATCAATTAAAATACAATCGTTTTATAATTTTAGCCGTAAATCAAGAAGTTCAAAATGCAACAGGCTGTTCTATTGATAGTTCGGTGCAGTTTATTCAAGATTTAGAACAAAAATATAGCGTAGATTTATTGGATAAAATGAATGTTACTTTCAAATTAGGAGAGCACATTGCACACAAACCTTTGATTGAATTTAAGAAAATGGCCAAAGAAAAAGCCGTTTCTGGAAATACTATTGTCTTCAACAATCTCGTTAATACTGTTGGCGAATGGCACGAATATTGGGAAGTTCCAGCTAATGAAAGCTGGCATAGCCGTTTTTTCTAAAACAAATTTTACATTGATGAGATATTTTATTTTTAGCCTGCTGTTCTTCAGCCAGACTGGATTTTCACAGTCTAGCGTTCCTGATTCAAATTTTATAGAAATAGATAGGACTAAGGAAATTGCGTGGGTCGACAGCATCTATAATAAAATGACGATGGAAGAAAAAATCGGACAGCTTTTTATGGTTGCCGCTTATTCTAACAAAGATTCTACTCACGTTAATTCTATTGACCGGCTGATTGAACGCAATCACATTGGCGGTGTTATCTTTTTTCAAGGTGGCCCAATGCGCCAGGCGAAATTAACAAACCGGTACCAAAAAAAATCTAAAGTTCCTTTGTTCATTGGTATTGACGCCGAATGGGGATTGGGAATGCGTCTTGATTCTGTTATCAAATACCCTTGGAATATGACTCTTGGAGCCATCCAAGATATGAAACTGATTGAAAAAGTAGGCGAACAATATGGAAAACAAAGCCGTAGAGTGGGAGTTCACTTTAACTTTGCTCCGGTTTTAGATATCAATACGAATCCAAAAAATCCAATTATCGGAAACCGTTCTTTCGGGGAAGATAAATTTAATGTGACCGAAAGAGCTTCGGCATTAATGCGCGGTATCCAAAACCAAGGTGTTTATGCAACTGGAAAACACTTTCCGGGTCACGGAGATACTTCAACAGATTCCCATTACACGCTTCCATTGGTTAATTTTTCAAAAGAAAGATTAGAAAGCACCGAGTTTTATCCTTACAAAAGACTTTTTAAAGAAGGTTTAGCGAGTGTGATGGTGGCGCATTTGAACGTTCCAAGTTTAGAACCTCGCGACAATTATCCTTCCTCCATATCGTATAACATAGTTACAAATGTGCTTCAAAAAGAGCTTCATTTTAACGGATTAATTTTTACGGATGCCCTGAATATGAAAGGTGCGACTAATTTCAAATCTCCCGGAGATATTGATTTAGAAGCTTTTTTGGCCGGAAATGACATTCTTCTTTTTGCAGAAAATGTGCCGTTGGCTTTAGAAAAAATCTGTGTTGCCATTCAAGATACCGTTATCCCTGAATCAAGGTTGGAAAAATCGGTGAAAAAGATCCTGAAATACAAATATTTGGCTGGTTTGAACCAATACAGGCCTATTGACATTCCGTTTTTATACGATGATATCAACAGTATGGAAGCCGATGCTTTGCAATATGAATTGTATGAAAATGCAGTTACGGTTTTAAAAAATGAGCAGGAAATCCTTCCTATAAAAGATATTGAAAACGAAAAGATTGCTTATGTGAAATTAGGCGATGATTCCAATAGTTCTTTTATTGGCACTTTGAAACAATATACGGATGTTACCGAAGTTTCTAATGACAGCCTGCCGAAATTGATTGAAGAATTAAAAGGATATTCTACCGTAATCATTGGCTACCACAAAGCAGATGGCGCTTGGAAAAAGCACGATCTTACAGTCGATGAAATTGTGAAAATCCAAGAGATTTCAAAGACCAACAGAGTTATTCTTGACATTTTTACGAAGCCTTATTCTTTGATCCCAATTAGCAATTTTGCCGATATTGAAGGTTTGGTTGTATCTTACCAAAATAGCGATGTAGCGCAAAGTGTTTCGGCACAGCTTATTTTTGGCGCTATCGGAGCAAAAGGCAAGCTTCCGGTTTCTATCGGGACTGCTTTTAAAACCAATGACGGCTTGAGAACCAAAAAACTCAATCGTCTTGGATTCACTGCTTCTGGAAATGTGGGAATGAATGCTAGAGTTTTAGACAAAATCGACTTGATTGCTAAAAATGCGATCCAAAGAAACATGGCTCCTGGAATTCAGGTTTTGGTGGCCCGAAAAGGAAAAGTAGTTTTCCAAAGATCTTACGGTTCTCACGATTACACGAACGCGACCAAAGTGAAAAATTCAGATATTTATGACGTGGCTTCGTTGACAAAAATGGTTTCGACCTTGCCGGCCGTGATGCAGTTGTACGACCAAAAGAAAGTTACTTTAGAAACAAAACTAGGAACAATGCTTCCTATTTTTGATAATACCGACAAAAAGAACATCACTTTCAAAGAACTTTTGTCGCATTATGCAAGACTTCAAGCTTGGATTCCGTTTTACCAAGCCACACTTGACGAACAAAAAGTGCCAAGCGAAAAGTATTACAGAAAAACGATGATGCCTGGCTTTACGTCGCAAGTTTCTGAAAATCTTTTTTTGAGAAATGACTATGAAGACACCATTGTAAAAATCATTGCCGAAAGCAAATTGCTTCCGAAAAAGGAATACAAATACAGCGATTTTACGTTTATCATCTTGAAAGAATACGTGGAAAGAATGACGGCAAAAAAATTAGATGTCGTTTCAGAACAAAACTTTTACAAAAAATTAGGTGCCAACAGCACGACATACAATCCGTTGCGAAAGTTTGATATGAGCGTAATTCCGCCAACCGAAGAAGATAAATATTGGAGATATTCTACAGTTCAAGGTTACGTGCATGACATGGCAGCCGCTATGCAAGATGGAGTAGGCGGTCACGCCGGAATTTTTTCCAACTCGATTGACCTTGCCAAAATTATGCAGATGTACCTGAACAAGGGAACTTATGGAGGCATCACGTACTTTTCACCAGCCACTTTTGACGCTTTCAATACAACTTATTTTTACAAAGAAGGCAACCGAAGAGGTCTTGGTTTTGACAAACCGCAACTTCCCGGAACGATTGGTTCAGTATATCCTGGAGTTTCAAAATCTAGTTTTGGTCATACCGGTTTCACGGGCACGATGGCTTGGGCGGACCCAGAAAAAGAGCTGGTGTACATCTTTTTGTCAAACAGGACCTACCCAGATTCAAACGCGCCAAACGCACTTTCTAAAGAAAATGTGCGCGAAAACATCCAAAAAGTCATTTACGACGCCATAGAAAAATAAAATAAATCAAGCTATATTTTGCGTCTTAGCGCCTTTTCGAGTCCTCATTCTCGGCAAGCCGTTAAGACGCAATTTTTTTTGAAACGAATGTTCAGGCATTTTTTGGAATCCCTTTTCCCGCTTTCTGCAGTAGCTTTTTTTAACCGTAAACGGATTAAAAAAAGGCTACAGCCACCAATCGGGGTTAGTTTAGGAAATTACTTTTCAATCCGTTAACTTTGTCATACCAACCCTAAAACCAAACAAAAAAAAGATGCAGTCAACAGCAAAAACTCCACAAGAATATCTTGAAAATCTTCCAGAAGACAGAAAAGAACCCATGGCAAAGTTTAGAAACCTAATTCTTGAAAGCTTACCAAAAGGTTTTGAAGAAGGAATGTATTATGGAATGTTGACGTATGTTGTTCCGTTTGCCACCTATGCGGCAGGTTACCACTGCGACCCAAAAAATATGCCGTTGCCTTTTGTCAGTTTGGCATCCCAGAAAAATTTTATTGCCCTTTACAATATGGGAATTTATGCCAAGCCAGAACTATTGGATTGGTTTGTAAAAGAATATCCAAACCATTCCAAGCAAAAATTAGATATGGGAAAAAGCTGCATCCGTTTTAAAAAAATGGACCAAATCCCCTATGATTTAATTGCAACGTTGCTTTCAAAAATCACAGTTGAAGAGTGGATTGAAACCTATGAAAAATTATATAAAAAATAAAAGCCAATGCGGGTGCATTGGCTTAAAATTTAAAGTTTTTTTTATTTACTGCATTGACGAGAAATTTCCTTGATAAGAACCCGTTATTGTTTTATTAGGCAGTACTTCATCAAATTCCACTGCAATTACATTGTTAAACTGCAATTTATATTTGTTATTTCCTAAATCAGTTACTGTAACAGTTCCCTCTTCAAAGAAGTATGCTTCTTCACCTTTCATATAACCTCCGTCAGCGCTGACATCTTCAAAAGAATCTACAGAATAAGTCCCATCGATGCTTGTTTGTGAGGCGGGATAGGTAACTGACAATGTTAGTTGCTCAGAAGAAGAAGCGCCAGTACCCAGGCTTGCCAATTGAAATGTTCTTACTTTTGATTCTGAATCAGCCTGATACATTGTAGAAGCATTAAAAAAGGGAGCCACGGCGCCTGATTGATTAAAAGGTACATTGTCAATCATGATGTTAGTAGGCTCAGAATTTGGATCTGAATCTGAATCGTCGCTGGAACAGCCTGTTAGCAACAATGACATTGCAGCAAATGCAAAAAATAATTTTTTCATAATAAGTGGTTTTGGTTAGTTCACAAATATGGATAAAAAATCAATAGGTTTTATAAATACTATTTTTTTTCTTACTAATTAATTCTTAAATTCATAAAATATCTTCTTTTTATGCTGAACCTACCGACGTTAAATTTGTTTAAAATTAAAAAATAACCTTTCTTTTTAAGTACTTTCGTACTACAATTTATATTTCATTATGAAAATCGCAATCGTATGTTATCCCACCTTTGGCGGAAGCGGTGTAGTTGCCACAGAACTAGGCCTTGAGCTTGCCAAAAAAGGACACGAGATACATTTTATCACGTATAGCCAACCTGTTCGTCTGGCACTTTTAAATCCCAATATCCACTACCACGAAGTTAACGTTCCTGAATATCCGCTGTTTCATTTCCAGCCTTATGAATTGGCGCTTTCGAGCAAATTAGTGGATATGGTAAAACTTCACAAAATTGAATTGCTTCATGTTCATTATGCCATTCCGCACGCCTATGCAGGCTATATGGCAAAAAAAATGCTGAAAGATGAAGGAATACGAATTCCGATGGTGACCACGTTGCACGGAACTGATATTACCTTGGTCGGAAGCCATCCTTTTTACAAACCGGCGGTAACGTTCAGTATCAATAAATCGGATATTGTAACTTCGGTTTCTCAAAGTTTAAAAGACGAAACCTACAAGCTTTTTAATATCAAGAAGGATATTGAAGTAATTCCAAATTTTATTGAAGTCAATAAAAACAGGATCGATGAAAACGCGCCTTGCCAAAGAGCCTTGATGGCTTCAAAAGGAGAGCGCATTATCACGCACATCAGTAATTTTAGGGAAGTGAAAAGAATTCCTGACGTGGTTAAAATCTTTGATAAAATCCAAAAAGAAATTCCTGCCAAGCTGATGATGGTTGGCGAAGGACCTGAAAAAGAAAAAGCGGAGAAGCTTTGTGAAAAATTAGGGATCAGCGACAAGGTGATTTTCTTTGGCAACAGCAATGACATTGACAAAATTCTGTGTTATACTGATTTATTTTTGCTTCCCTCACAAACCGAGAGTTTTGGTTTGGCTGCGTTAGAAGCGATGGCTTGCGGCGTGCCTGTAATTTCAAGTAACTCTGGAGGACTTCCTGAAGTTAATTTTGAAGGAGTTTCGGGTTATTTGAGTGATGTGGGAGATATTGACGGAATGGCAAAAAATGCACTTTCGATATTAAATTCAGATGAAGAATTACATAAATTTAAGCAAAATGCGTTAGGAGTTGCCAAACAATTTGATATCTTGAACATACTGCCGCTCTATGAAGCGGTTTATGAAAAAGCATTAAACAAAAAAATATTGTTATGAAAAAGATAGTTTTAGTTCCGTTTGTCCTTCTTTTATTTTCTTGCGATAGCACAAAAATAGCCAATGAAACTGCTGAAAAACCAGTTACAGAACAGAAAAAAACGTCTGAGAAATTGTATACTATTTTAAGTGAATCTGATTATCAAGGAAAGGAAGCCAGATCTTTTGAAATAATTAAAGACAATGAGGGGCTTTCAAAATTATATGCATCCGTAAATGACGAGCAAGTTCCGAAAATTGATTTTTCTAAAGAAAGAATTGTGGCCTTGTTTTTAGGACAAAAAAATACGGGAGGTTATTCTATAAAAGTGAAAAATGTGGTTGAAAAAGGAGGGAAGATATATGTTTCTGTGGAAGAAACTGCTCCAAAACCAGGAGGAATGGCAACCATGGCAATTTCTAATCCCTACACGATTGTAAAAATAAATGCTACAAAAGATATTGTTTTTGAATAAATAAAACACAGTTTATAAAAAAAAACATCCCGATATTCTCGGGATGTTTCTGTATAGTATTTTGTCTGTTTTAGAATGTAAAACGTGCACCAAGAGCGATGTCTGGACCAAAATTGTCATCTCTAAAATCATCACCAAAATACAATTCTGGTCTAAAATCAAGAGATAATTGCAATGGGAAATCAAATTTATATTCGATTCCGATATCTCCAGCCACTAACAAAAATGTTCCGCTGTCATCATAATCATCGTTTGGGAAATAATAACGTTTGTCATAATCATACGTTCCAATACCACCACCAACACCAGCATACCAGTTAAAACCGCCTTCAATGTTCCAAACCCATTGGTATAACCCAACTAGTTTTATGGCATCATAATATTTTGAATCACGCCATCCCAAATCAAGTTCAAGACGATTGTTGTCACCCAAGCCTCTTTGGTAAGAGAGTTCTCCTCCAAAACCGTCGTTGTCACCAAGTCTTAATCCTAAAGCGTTTTTTGCAATCTCTTGTGATTGAGCTGTAAACGCCATTCCTGCTAGCATAAATGCTGATAAAAATAGTTTTTTCATAATTGTTTTTATTTAGAGTTCACTACAAGGTAATAATATAGTCGAGTATTCTAATTAAAATTATGAATTTTATAACATAAAATTTTACAAGAAATATGCGGTGTTTATTTATTTAAAACAAAATTCACCATAGTGTTTTCAGTCAAAAGCGTTTCCATTTCATGATAATCTTCTTCCACAATTTCTATGTTTGCAACATGCCTGTATAATTTCCATCGTTTTTTATTGTATTCTAAAGCAGTCAGGTTTTCTACCCAATCGCCTGAATTCAAATAGTGCGTTTCTCCCTTTTTATTCGACTGCCTTAAAATTTTAGGTTCATGGATGTGGCCGCAAACGACATAATCATATTTATTTTCAATAGCCAAGTCAATTGCCGCAGCTTCAAAATCACCAATAAATTTTACTGCTTTTTTTACGCTCGATTTAATTTTTTTAGAAAAGGAGTAAGGTTCCCTTCCTAATTTCATCAAACACCAGTTAATAAATCGATTTAAAAGGATCAAATAATCATACCCGATGCCGCCTAATTTGGCAATCCATTTGGCGTGTTGCACCGAAGAATCAAAAATGTCTCCGTGGAAGAACCAGCTTTTTTTTCCGTCTAAATCAAGAACCAATTTATCTAAAATAGAAAAATTACCTAAACGAGAATCGCTGAATTTGCGTAACATTTCATCGTGATTTCCGGTAATGTAATAGACTTGAGTTCCCTTTGAAGTAAAATCAATAATTTTTCGGATGACTTTTAAATGTGATTTTGGAAAATACGATTTTCTGAATTGCCAGATGTCCACAATGTCTCCGTTTAAAATTAACGTCTTTGGCTTTATTGAAGAAAGATAATTATGCAGTTCTTTTGCGTGACATCCAAAAGTACCAAGATGAACATCTGAAATTACTACGAGTTCTACGGCTCTTTTTTTCAATTTGATGTTATTTAAAGTTTTACAAATTAAGTTTTCAAATATTAATTCACTTTTATTTGAAGGTTAAATTATGATGATTAATTCCTTTTGAAATGCAGGAATTTTGTAATTCATAATCCTTACATTTGCTTTAAATCGAAATAAAATGGCAGGAAATACTTTTGGAAATCTATTTAAGGTAACCACTTTTGGAGAATCTCACGGCGAAGCTTTAGGCGGAATTATTGACGGATGTCCTCCAGGAATTGAGTTGGATTTCGAAGCCATCCAACATGAAATGCAACGTAGAAAACCAGGACAGTCTTCTATAGTCACGCAAAGAAAAGAAAACGACGAAGTGCAGTTTTTATCCGGAATTTTTGAAGGAAAAACAACCGGCACTCCAATTGGTTTTATTATTCCGAATACCAATCAAAAGTCTGATGATTACTCCCATATAAAAGATACATTTCGACCTAGCCACGCTGATTATGTTTATGAAAAAAAATACGGAATCAGGGATTATCGCGGAGGCGGCAGAAGTTCAGCAAGAGAAACAGCCAGCAGAGTAGTGGCCGGTGCGATTGCAAAACAGGTAATTCCGGATATAAAAATTAATGCCTTTACTTCTTCCGTAGGAGAAATTTTTATTGACAAACCGTATCAAGATTTGGATTTTTCAAAAATAGAAAGCAATGCGGTTCGTTGTCCAGACGAAGCTTCGGCTCAAAAAATGGAAGACTATATTAAACAAATCAGGAAAGAAGGCGATACTGTTGGCGGAACGGTAACGTGTGTGATTCAAAATGTACCGATTGGTTTAGGCGAACCGGTTTTTGATAAATTGCATGCGGAGTTAGGAAAAGCTATGCTTTCAATCAATGCCGTGAAAGGTTTTGAATACGGAAGCGGTTTTTGTGGCGCCAAAATGAAAGGAAGCGAACACAATGATTTGCACAACGCGGACGGAACTACAAAATCAAATCTTTCCGGCGGCATCCAAGGCGGTATTTCAAACGGAATGGATATTTATTTTAGGGTAGCTTTTAAACCAGTGGCCACAATTATGCAAAAACAAGAGTCGTTAAACACCTATGGAAACTTAGTAGAAATGCAAGGAAAAGGTCGCCATGACCCATGTGTTGTTCCCAGAGCAGTGCCAATTGTGGAAGCTATGGCTGCATTAGTAATTGCAGATTATTTTTTATTAGCGAAAAAGTAAAATCCTGCTAAAAATTTAACATATAAAAAAATTAATATATTGAAAATAAGCATAAATTCGTGTAAATAATTAAAATAATATTAATATGAAAAAAACTTTACTTTCAGGTGTCTTTTTATTAAGCACTTTTATTTCTGCGAATGCACAATTTTCACAGAGTTTTGAAGGAAGCACTACAACTCCTGCTGGCTGGTCAGTTATTGCTGGAGGTGATACAGGGCAGACTTGGGTGATTACAGATTTAGCTGCAAGTGCTGGTATTAGTGCTCAAAATGGAACGAATGTGTTTTCAATCAATTATGGTACTACTGCGCATAATGATTTTTTAGTAACACCTCAAATTGCCGTTGTTGCTGGTGTTTCAGATAAATTAACTTTTTGGGGAAGAAGCAGAGATGCTAATTTTCCAGAGACAATTTCTGTAAAAGCTTCAATGACTACTGCAACTGCAGCTGCTTTTACAACAACTTTGGCTGCTACAATTGCTCCAGCCGGAGGAACTTCATTTTATAAATATACCATTGATTTAGCCTCATTTGCAGGTCAATCAATTTATGTAGGTTTTCATAGTCAAACTACAGATCAATTTGTTTTTGATATTGATAATGTTGTTGTGGGAACTACAATGTCTTGTATTGAGCCAACAAGTGCACTTACATTTACAAACGTGACCAATACTTCATTAAATCTTGCCTGGACAGCTGCAACACCAGCACCGGCTCAAGGATATGATATTTATTATTCTACGTCAGGTGTTGCTCCAACAAGTGCAACGGCAGCGAATTTATCTGTGGCAGCAGGTGTAGTTACTACACCAGTAACAGGATTAACTCCTGGTTCGAAGTATTATTTTTATGTACGTTCAAAATGTTCTGCTACAAGTTCTTCAGTTTGGGGACAATTAGGAACTATTCTTACAGCTTTCACTCCTGTTGCTCCACCATACAGTTACGGTTTTGACAATGCAGCTGGTTATTTACCAGATGGTTGGACAGGAACTTGGTCTACAAATGCTACAGCTGGAAATCCACAAGCAGGTACCCAAATGATTTTTTCTAACAATTCTATTACAGCCGCAACAAACAGATGGTTATTTTCTCGTCCATTTAGTTTAGAAGCTAATTCAGTAAACACAATCACTTTTTATGTAAGAAATTTCGGTGCGGCTCCAATTCCTCCACAGAGTTTCAAATTAACTACTGCTAACACAAATATTATTGCAGATCATACAAATGTTGTTTACACTTCGTCAACTTTAGCGAATAACACTTGGACTCAAATCACAGCTAGTTTTACACCTACAACAACTGGTATTTATTATTTTGGTTTCCACCATTTTTCACCAGTTCAAGCTACAACTGTATCTTTTGCTCTTGATACTTTTGCTATTTCTTCAGTGTTATCCACAAAAGAATTTAGTACTAATTCATTAAATGTCTATCCGAATCCATCTAATGGACTTGTAAACATTTCAACAGATTCTAATTATAGTTTAATTTCAGCTAACATTTCTGATTTAAACGGAAGAACAGTTAAAACATTGAAATTAAACGGAGAATCTACTTCTCAAATCAACATCTCTGATTTAGCAGCAGGTGTTTATATGATGAACATTGCTTCTGATCAAGGTTCCGTTACTAAAAAGATTGTAAAAAATTAATTCAGTTTCTATAAAATTTAAAAGCCAAACTTTAAAAAGTTTGGCTTTTTATTATAAGAATTTTGCTTTCAATTCTGGTGTTGGTATCATGCAGGCGTCTTTTTTTCCATACCATTTGTACCTGTTTTTAGCGATGTAATCGTAAACAGAATTGGTTAGTGATTTTGGCAAAACAGAAAACCAACTTATGAAGGAATGAATTCCTCCCAATTCCTTTGCGATTTTTAAAGCCGCTTCCGCTTTGTAATAATAAGCATTTCCAGGTTCATACAGAATAATAGAATCTGTTTTTGAAAGATCCACGCCAATGTGTTTGATGATTTTTAAACCCAGCTCCGATTGCAAAGCCACAAACCTAAAAACATCCTTTTTATCGTGTTTGATAATAAACTGAATGGAAGCATCGCACAAATTACAGACTCCATCAAACAGAATTGTTTTTTTATTTTCGGGCAAGTTCATCATCATTTATTTTTTTGCTTCAACCAGTTCTAAAGAATCTAATGCTACTTTTGAAGTGAAAATTCCATAGTTGACCGTGACTTTTGTTTTTTCAATTTTATCAATGGTACCAATCGCTTTTCCATCAACCATTCGAACCCGATCGCCCAATTTTAAAATAGGTTTGGGCTTGTTGGCTTCTAATTTTATGGCTTTGATTTTCTTCTCTTTTTTCTCTTCTCGAATTTCCTCGACTTTTACGGCAACTTCCTTGATGATTTCCTTTTGGATGATCTCTTTTTCTTTCTTTTCTTTAACCGTAACTTTTTTACGCTTTGAATTTTCAATTTCCACCATCTTCAAAAATTCTCCAATCAAAAACTTTTTATCTTTATTATTGAAGTATTTTTCAGAAATATCATCCACTTTCTGCCCCATATAAATCAAGCGCTGGTTGGCATCATACAATTCTTGATAACGTTCTAATTTATCTTGAATTTTCACGTTGATGTTCTGCATTTTAGTACTTTCTTCACGCGCTCTAACTTCTTCTTCTTTTAAGTTTTGAGACGTTTTTTCAAGCTTGGAGCGTTCTTTTTGCAACGTAGCAATCGTTTTGTCAAAACGAACTTTTCCGCCTTCAATTTTCTTTTTGGCACGATTTATTAACCCAAAAGGAATTCCGTTTTTTTGTGCTACTTCAAAGGTAAACGAACTTCCGGCTTGACCGAGAATCAATTTATATAAAGGTTCCAGGGATTTTTCATCAAAAAGCATATTGGCATTTGAAGCAAAAGGCAATTCGTTTGCCAAGATTTTCAAGTTGGAATAATGTGTTGTAATAATTCCAAAAGCTTCCCTGTGATAAAATTCTTCCAAGAATGTTTCTGCCAAAGCGCCACCTAATTCAGGGTCAGAACCCGTTCCGAATTCATCAATCAGGAACAACGTTTTATCGTTGCATTTCTTCAAGAAATAATTCATATTTTTCAAACGGTAGCTGTAGGTGCTCAAATGATTTTCAATAGATTGATTGTCTCCAATATCCGTCAAAATTCGATCAAACAAAAATGTTTCGCTTCGCTCGTGAACCGGAATCAACATACCGCTTTGCAACATTAATTGAAGCAAACCAACGGTTTTTAGCGAAATGGTTTTTCCCCCGGCATTTGGCCCAGAAATTACAATGATTCGACTTTTATCCGTCAATTCTATGGTTTGAGGAAACGTGACTTCGCCTTTCTTTTTGTTGTTCAGATACAAAATAGGATGGAAGGCTTCTCTAAAAAATAATCGTTTTTCTTCGATAATATTCGGAAGAATTCCGTTGATTTTATTCGCATATTTTGCTTTACCGGCAACCACATCAATGTCGGCCAAAAACTCCTGGTACGTTTTCAAAAGTTCCAAGTGCGGACGGATATCGTTGGTCAGTTGCTTTAAGATTCGCGTAATTTCTTCCCTTTCTTCGTATTCTAAATTGCTTAATTCTCGCGAATATCGCAATGTAGCTTCGGGTTCGATATAAGCGATGCTTCCGGTTTTAGAATTTCCTAATATCGTGCCTTTAACTTTTCTTCGATACATTGCCGAAACCGCCAAAACCCTGCGATTTTCAACAATACTTTCTTTAATATCGTCCAAATATCCCAATCCGCTGTATTGGCTTAACGCCAATCCGAAACTCTGGTTGATCTTGCCACGAACCAAGTTCATATTTCGGCGGACTTCTACCAAAACAGGAGAAGCGTTGTCTTTTATTTCTCCGTATTTGTCTACGATTTCATCAATTTTTTGGGCGATGAATTTGGTGTATTCAACTTGCGATGATTTTGCATTTAATTGCGGATAATAATCGTTGAATTTTTTCAAGAAAAGCAACAAAACATTAACCGTTTCAGAAATCGTGGCAATTTTTCGAAAGCTTCCTACTTCTAAAAAACTGTCTTCAATCGCCAAAAATTTTATTTCGTGGTTGATCGACTCAAAACCGTGGTTGGGAATCGCGTTATTGTTGGTAAACGAAGAAACATATTCTGAAGTCTGGTGCAAGTTGTCCATCAGCTCTTTCTTATTATTTAAAGTCTTGATTTTCAATGCTTTTTCTTTTCCTAAATCGGTGTTGCAGATTTCTGAAATGGCTTGCAAGACGGTATTGAATTCTAAATCTTGTAATGTTTTATCTGTGATGCTGATCATTTTTTATACTAGCGAATTTTAGATACAAAAATACGAAAAACTAAGCCAAAGAAACACAGTTGTTTTACGGATTATACCAAAGGATTTATAATTTGTTTTAGCGCTTTTTCAAAAATCTTTCCGAAATTTGCAATTAAACTATATGTATGCAAGTCACAATTCATCCTTCTTGGAAATCGGTTTTATCAGAAGAATTTGAAAAACCATATTTTGAAAACCTAATCAATTTTGTAAAATCAGAATATGTGGCCCAGACTTGCTACCCAAAAGGTAACCAAATCTTTTCGGCGTTTGACCATTGCCATTTTGACGATGTAAAAATTGTAATCATCGGCCAAGACCCTTATCACGGACCAAATCAGGCCAATGGTTTGTGCTTTTCTGTCAATGATGGAATTCCTTTTCCGCCGTCTCTGCAAAATATTTTTAAGGAAATTTCAAGTGATTTGAACCGACCAATACCAACTTCCGGAAATTTAGAACGTTGGGCAGACCAAGGCGTCTTGCTTTTAAATGCGACTTTAACCGTAAGGCAAAGCGAGGCGGGAAGCCACCAGAAAAAAGGCTGGGAAACGTTTACTGACGCGGTTATCAGAAAAATATCAGATGAAAAGGAAAATGTGATTTTCTTGCTTTGGGGCGGTTTTGCACAAAAGAAAGCATCGTTGATTGACAGCAAAAAACATTTGATTTTAAATTCAGGACATCCTTCGCCGTTGAGTGCGAATCGTGGTTTTTGGTTTGGAAACAAACATTTTAGCAAAGCCAACGATTATTTAAAGTCAATTGGAAAAGAAGAAATTAACTGGTAAAGTGTTCTTTACTTTTTTACCCGAAGTATTTTTTTGACAATGGTGGGCTGAAAGTTTAAAAGAAGCCCTAAAGGTTTAAAAAATAGCCCTGATGCTGGAATTGTTTGAGCTCTTAAACCTGTGACCAAACAGGTTTAAAGCGAGTTCCTGCAGCAGGTAATTCATTTAAAAGTGCCATTTGTTGGGCTTCAACTAAAAATTTTAGCCTAAAGTCAAGGCTCCTAAAATTTCTTCAGACATAAACGGACCGCCCGGATATTTGGCCGTGTAATCAAGATTCAGCCAGATTTTACCACGTTCATCGATGTGATAATGTAATTCTTTTCCTTTGCTTTCTTCTTTAAATAGAACTTCTTTTATAAGATAATTGATGGCTTCAAGGTCTTTTTTGTCACCAATTAAAACCTCTGGATAAATGTGGCCGCCAGTGTGAATAAGCCTTGGCGTGCCTCCGACAGCGCGAACGGCGGCGGCCATCAAAATGGCGTGGTCGTCACAATCTCCCGAGAAATGAATCAGCGATTCAGACGCTCTGGCTATATATTCTTTCCCTTTTGGGTCGTTGACGTAATTCCAGCGGTTTTGAATTTCTTTAAAAACGGCAAAGGACTGAATTTGAAGACGGTATTCGCTGTAGCCTTTTACATCTCTGAAATATTTGGTGGTGGCCAAAAGCGCAAAGTTCCTGACCTTTGGATTGTCATATTCAATGGCATTCAGAATCTTTGACTTGTTTGGAAATGGAAGCAGTTTTGAGATGATGATGTCTTGCGGATTCGGGTCGTCAGACATGGCATAAACCATGGAGCGGTAATCTTCAAAAACGCTGTTGAAACCGTAGTTTCCGAACAAGCTTCCGAAGACTAAAACCAATAAATAAATGACAATGCAAACGATGATAATGGTGCGCAAAAGCCTTAAAATTAATTGGATGACGATAAGGATTCCTAAGAAAAGTAGGATTCTATCTAATTGAAACGGCCATTGCGGATCGATTAATTTCTGGTGGATAATGATGAAAACAGGAATGGCAATCAAGATATTTAAAAGCAATATAATGACACTGTCCCAAGGTTTTTTAACCTGGAGCTTGGCTTTTATTTCTTTAAAATTGATGTTTCCGAGTTTTGTCATAGTGGCCTAAAGGCAGGTATTTCAGCTTTGAACGATATCTGTAAAAATACCTTTTTTATCTATAATTGATAGTTCCAGGAGTTGATTTTGAACATTGTTTAACATTTTTTCTGTTAATTGTTCTTGAGACCATTCGGTCAATGAAAGCCACTCTTGAATGTCTTCTTGTTTTTGATGGTAGCGTTCAGAAAGCGTCCTGTCAATGCTTGGAATTTCTTTAAAGTCTGCTGTCGTCTGGTTGATGATTTCAAGGATTTTTTCGATAATTTCTGGGTTCTTCTCCAGCATCTCATTTCGAACCGCAATCACAAAACACGGCCAAGGCGTAGGACAATCAGCGATTCTGCGGAATGTGCCGTTGTCAACCAAAGGTTTTGTCATAAAACGTTCCCACATAAAATAATCTGCAGTGCCTTCATTTAAGGCAACAACCGCGCCATCAATGGTGTTGATGATTTCGAATTTTAGGTTTTCGGTTTTCCAGCCCTCTTTGTGCGCGTTGACATAAGCCATCAATTGCGAACCCGAACCCAATCGGCTGATAGCTACTTTAGTGTTTTCTAAGTCCGAAAGATTTTCGTATTTTGATTGGGCATATACGTGAATTCCCCAAATTAAAGGCGATTTTACATAAACCTGAACAATTTTACTTTGATTTCCGGCAACGATATCTTTAATGATCCCTTCGGTTAAAATAACGGCAATGTCAGTCTCTTCATTGCGAAGCATTTGGCATAATTTTCCTGTTCCTTCAGGAACATCTGTCCATTGCAAGTCGATATTTTCGGCTTCAAATTCACCGTTTTCAATGCAAAGATGCCACGGCAGATTAAAATGTTCTGGAACTCCGGCTATTTTTATTGTTTTCATTTTTCTATTTCAAAGTTCAAAATTAGTCGATAAATATTCTTTTTTTGACTATTCAACTAATTTGTTTAAAGTATAAGCAATCAATTCATCTACAGCTTTATATGGATCTTCACTAAAAGTACCGCTTGCACGATTGGCAATGATCGCATTTAACGATAAAGCGTGGTGACCTAACAACGCAGAGAGGCCGTAAATGGCAGCGGTTTCCATTTCAAGGTTGGTAATCCTGTTATCGTCAAAATTGAAATTATCCATTTTATCATTCAATTCTGGATCTTGAATTTCCAATCGCAAAACGCGTCCCTGCGGACCATAAAATCCTCCTGCAGTTGCCGTGATGCCTTTGAAGATTTTATCGCTTTCAATCAGCTTTTCTAATTTTTCACTGCATTTTACCACATACGGTTTTCCTTTTCGGATGTCCCAGTTGGTGTGATTTAAAAAGGCTTCCTCGATAGCGTACGACGTAATTTTATCAATCAGATAGGAGCGAAGCATATTGTCTAGACCCAATCCGAATTTTGACATTACAAAACTATCGACAGGAATGTCTTTTTGCAACGAACCTGAAGTTCCGATTCTGATGATGTTTAGAGAAGTCAGTTCTTCTTTCGGTTTTCTAGTGTCTAAATCAATATTGACTAAAGCATCTAATTCATTAACTACAATATCAATATTATCAGGGCCGATTCCGGTTGACATTACGGTAATTCTTTTTCCTTTGTAGATTCCCGTCTGGGTTTTAAACTCTCTTTTTTGCGTTGAAAATTCAATGCTGTCAAAGAACTGCGTGATTTTTTCAACACGGTTTTGGTCGCCCACAAAGATGATATCGTGCGCTATATTTTCTGGTTTTAAATTCAAATGGTAAACACTGCCGTCTGGATTTAATATTAGTTCTGAAGATTGTATCATTGGTAATTGAATGATTTAATAGTTAGAAATTGAATGATTGTACAAAGGATCAACCGCCCACGCGTTTTACTTTAAAACCTTTGTCTTTTAAAATGGCCATTATTTTATCGCGGTAATCGCCTTGAATGATGATTTCTCCGTCTTTAAAACTTCCGCCCACAGCTAATTTACTTTTTATTTCTTTGGCGAGAATTTTAAAATCTTCGTCTTCGCCCGTATAACCAGAAATTATTGTGGTCGGCTTGCCTTTTCTCTTTTCATATTTGCAGATCATCGGCTCTTTTTGTATCCAAAGTTCTTTTGGTTCAGATGAAACTTCCTCAATTTCTTGGGAAGGTTCGTGATCTGGAAACAGGTTTTTTAATTGGTCTTGTAAATCCATTTTAAATAAATTAAAAAGAAAAGACATCAAGCAAAACTTAATGTCTTTTCAAATATATAAAAGTAAAACTTATTTTTTGATTAATCCCAACTCAACCAGACGTTCGTACAGGAATTCTCCGGCAGAAATGTCATCGTATAATTTTGGATTCTCTTCATCGATGCAGTTTTCCAAACAATCCAGGCGCATATCGCTGACAGGATGCATGAAAAACGGAACCGAATAGCGTGACGTTCCCCACAATTCTCTTGGCGGATTTACCACTTGGTGAATTGTCGATTTTAATTTATTATTGGTGTGGCGTGAAAGCATGTCGCCTACATTAATCACCAATTCGTCAGGTTCAGCAATCGCATCAATCCATTCGCCGTCGTGGTTTTGAACTTGCAGTCCTCTACCTTGAGCGCCCATCAACAAGGTAATCAGGTTGATATCGCCGTGCGCCGCGGCACGAATTGCATTTTCAGGTTCTTGCGTAATCGGCGGGTAATGAATCGGCCTCAAGATCGAATTTCCTTCTTTTGCGAATTGGTCAAAATAGAATTCATCCAATCCAAGGTGCAAGGCTAAAGCTCTCAAGACATAAATTCCTGTTTTTTCAAGCATCTGGTAGGTTTCTTTTCCGACTTCATTAAAACGAGGCAATTCTTTTACTTGCACATTGTCAGGATATTCGCCAGCCCATTTTGAATCGTTGCCTACATATTGGCCAAAATGCCAAAATTCTTTCAAATCACCTTCTTTTCGGCCTTTTGCACTTTCTTTTCCAAAAGCGACATAACCTCTTTGGCCACCGATTCCAGGAATTTCATAGCTGTACTTCGTTTCTAATGGGAGGGCAAAGAAGTTTTTAATTTCCGTGTACAATTCATCCACCAATTTGTCATTTAAAAAATGACCTTTTAAAGCAACGAAGCCTATTTCTTCAAATGCTTTTCCGATTTCATTTACAAATTTTTGTTTACGTTCCGGGTTGTCCGAAAGGAAATCACGCAAGTCAACACTAGGAATATTTTGCATACTCTTTTAAAAATAGATGTTAATAACTTTGCTAGGCGTCACGCCTTAATAGTTACAAAAGTAAAGATTATTTCATTTAAAAATTCTAAAACGCGTCAACATTTTACTTTATTCGAGACTGAAAAAAAAAGTAAAATAAATATTTGCGTTTATTTGGATTTATTATAAATAATGAAGTTCTTTGCACCAGAATTAAAAAAATATCCCACAAAGACTGGTCATGAAAAAGTGTTTTTTCTTATTTTTCGTACTTAATACGGTATTAAGTTTTGCCCAAAACGGGACTGTTTCTGGAAAAATTGAATCTAACGATGCGCAATCGTTTTCAAATGTCAATGTAATTGTAAAAGAAATAAACAAAAGCGCAGTTGCTGATCAAGATGGAAATTTTCTATTAGAAAACATTCCTTATGGAAAATACACTTTAGAGTTTTCTTCTCTTGAAACGGATAAAAAAGCAATAGCAATTGAAGTTAAGGTGCCAACGAATTTTATTCCAGTAGTACTTTTAAGAAAAACAAATTTTCAAATAGACGAAGTTGTAATTAAAAAAGAATCAACAAAAAGCCAGATCGAAGGAAAAGGTTTTGCCGTTAATGTGATTGAAACCAAACAAGCCGGATTGCGCAATTTACAGACAATTGAACTGTTAAATCGTACTGCTGGCGTAAGAATCCGTCAAAACGGAGGATTAGGATCTGATGCCAATTTTAATATCAACGGAATGTCTGGAAATGCGGTAAAGATTTTTATCGATGGAATTCCGGCTTCCACTTATGGTTCTTCTTTCGACTTAAACAGCATTCCACCGGCCATGATTGAAAGAATTGAAGTTTACAAAGGAGTCGTTCCGGGTCATTTGTCTGAAGATGCTTTAGGTGGCGCCATTAACGTAATCCTGAAAAAAGGAATGAGAAACAACTTAAATGTTGCTGCTTCTTATGGGTCTTTCAATACGGCGCAAACTAATTTTAGCGGATTGTATCGCTTTGAAAATTCAGGATTTACAATCAAATCTTCTGGATTTCTAAATTATTCTGACAATGATTATGAGGTTTGGGGAAATATGGTTTACAACATTTTGCCCAACGGAAGAAGAGAGTTTGTAAAAGCAAAAAGACGCAACGATGCTTATCGCTCAATGGGCGGTGTCATCGAACTGGGATATACAGATGTAAAATGGGCTGATAATTTTTTAATCGGAATTACCGCTTCAGATGCTTATAAAGAAGACCAGCACGGTGTTTTTATGACCATTCCTTATAAAGGAAGATTTAATGAATCGGATGCACAATTGGTAAACCTGAATTACAGCAAGAAAGATTTCTTGACAAAAGGACTGGAAGTGAATTTGCAAGCCATCTACGGACAAAGAAACCGTATGATAAATGACACGGTAAGAGGTGTGTATGACTGGGATGGAAATAGAGCTTATGACATCAATGGAAATCCAGTATTTAGCAATACCGGTGCGCAACAAGGCGCGGCTACCTTAGCAACAATAAAAAGAGATGTTTTTTCTGTAAGATCAGGTGTTTCGTATGCATTTAATGACAATCATAAGATATTGGTGAATAATTTATTCAATACTGTGGATCGAAAAGATGATGACGAATTGAAATCAGTTTTAGAAAGAAATTTTCAAGGAACTAGGGATTTATCGAAAACAATCACATCACTGACGTATGAATTTGTAGGTTTTAATGATAAATTAAAAACGTCTTTATTCGGAAAATACTACCAGCAGAAAATTGAACGAATGAATCCGATCGTTGAACAAATAAACGGTGTGAATACAAGAGTGGAACAAGTGGTAAGCAGCAATAAGAAAGCCGAAGGATACGGAATTGCAGCGTCTTATATCATTACACCGACAGTAACTGTTTTGGCATCTGCTGAAAAAGCAGTTCGAATGCCAAATGAAAATGAGGTTTTTGGAGATGCAGGTGATAACATTGTAGAAAATCCGAACATCAAAAACGAAACAAGTGAAAACGTAAATCTTGGGTTTAAGCTGGGAACATTTGAATTTAAAAAACACGCTTTGTCTTTTGCCGTTAACGGATTTATTAGAGATATCCAAGATAGAATCGGTCGTCCCGTTCAAACATTGATTAATAGCAATATTCAAGTTTTGCCTTATGTCAATCAAGGAAACGCGAAGTCAAAAGGATTTGATTTTGAATTGAACTATACGTTTGACAACAATTTGAATTTTACATTCAATACATCAAAATTTGAATTGACGACTACAGACATTTACAACAGAAAAAGAGCGCTTCCAAATGAACCTTTTTTTACGATCAATGCAGGACTAAATTACACCTTTAAAGATCTTTTGGGTAAAAAATCAAAACTTAACGTGTTTTACAATTACTTCTTCGTTGATACATTTAATTACATAATGTCACCAGGAAGCAACAACGCGGGGCTAGATTATTTTGATATACCTCAGCAAAACATTCAAGATTTAGGCTTGAGTTATATGTTTCCTAATAATAAATTGATTATCAGCTTTGATGCTAAAAATATCTTTAACAAGCAAGCTTTTGATAACATGGGAGTTCAAAAACCAGGAAGCGCTTTTTACCTAAAATTAAATTACGTATTCAATAATTTCTAAATACACATATATATCCAATGAAAAGAAAATTTTTTAAGTTATTCACTTTAGCAACCGTTTTAGGTTCGTTAGTTTTAACGAGCTGTGGGGATGATGATACAAATGGATCTGGAACAACTGAACCGCCTATCACTGAAGGCAGATGGATCACAGTTGCTGGAGCAGTTATGGGAACAACAGATGGTGTTCCAGGAGATGGAAACGGGGGAACATTGATTTACTCTATCAGTAAGGACGATGCCAAAGACCCAAACAAATCAGTTAACGTTTTTGATAATGGATATGTAGTGCCTTCAGCAAGAACTGCTCGTTTGCAATCGTCTGAAGATGGTTTTACCTTCTTTAATATTGCTTATGGCGGTGGTAACGGAGGAGAATTTTCTAAATATATAGTGGGTGGAGGACAAAACTTCTCGCCAACAGGTGGTGTGGTAAACATTGCACAATATGCAAGTGCAAGTCCAAGATGGGTGAAACTATTTGACGGTGACAAAACGGGTGTTGCAGTAAATGTAACAGCGCCAGTAGTTCACACCGATGGAACTGGTGCGTATAGCAATACGAGAGGTACGGCTACAGTTTTGACTTTAGACATGCAAAATGCATTAATTTCTGGAACTAAATCGTATGAAATTGCATTAACTGCAGCAGAAGAAGTTTTAGGGCACCACATCTTCAGGTTAGATGCACCAGTTTTAAATAAAGCAGGTAACAAATTGATCATCGGTACGTGGATGCGTAAAACAAATCCGGCTACAGGTGCTAACGAAACTACTTTTGAGCATTTAGGTTCTAAATCAGTAGTTGTGGATTATCCTTCTTTACAAAATCCAACCATCATTACCTCAACAGTTGGTTTTGGCGACACCAGCGGATACCGTTCTTTCAACAGCTTTTTGGCTGACGACGGAAATATCTACCAGGCGACCCAAAGAGATGCAGGCGGTTCACACATCTTAAAAATCAACCAAAACAATACGTACGATAACAGTTTTGTTTTCAGTTTAGATGCAGCATTAGGAGTAACAAATTCATACATTGAAAACTGGAGATACGTTGGTAACGGAATTGCATTGATAATGTACACGCACGATGGCGCTTCTGTATCAGGATTAACTGATCAGCCTCAAAGTTTCATGGCTCGCGTGGACTTGAATGCAAAAACAGCACAGCAAATTGACTTGCCATACAGCACAGATATGTATTTCTTCCAGTACCAAGGTTTTGTTGTTGACGGATACGATGTATATGTAACAATTGCGCCGGTGGGCCAAGATGGAAATATCTATGTAATCAATAGCCTTACCGGTGCGGTAACTAAAGGTGCCAGATTGATCAACAAACCAGGAAATCACTTTATTGGAGCGTTCTAACAAATACAGCATATAAATTTTAAAATACAAAACAATATGAAATCAATAATCACAGCACTTGCATTTTCTTTAGTATTAGTTTCTTGCAACAAAGAAGAGAAAAAAAGAAAAGGCGTGGATTACAACGCTGCAAAAGCAGAATTAGCCTTGACAGCAGAACAAGAAAAAAGTTATGACGAAGTAGTTGCAAAATATGCTAAAATTGCAGAAGAAAGCAAGGCAGCGGCAACTGATGGTGCAAAACCAGACCGTGTGGAGATGTTTAAAAAGATGGAAGAAAGAAACGTGCAGCAAACTGCTGACATGGCTGCTTTTTTAAATGAAGCGCAACTTCAAAAATATTCAGATTTCGTAGCAAAGAATTCAAGAAAAAGACCTCGTTATGATGATGCGCTTTTAGCTAAAATCAAAACAGATTTGGCTCTGGATGAACAGCAGGCAAAGATGTTGGAAGCAGCAAACAATGCTTTCGAAAAAGCCTACCAAGACGCACACGATTTATACCATGGAAATGGAGAATTGGCAAAAGAGTATTGGGATAAATATGATGCCGAAAGAAAAAATGCGATGAAACAAGTTTTATCAGAAGAGCAAAATACGGCATTCTTAGAACTAGTGAAGGGTCAAAAACCAGCAGCTAAAAAATAATATTTAGGTTAGTGTTCATAAGGCATACGTAAGGAGTTCTGATTCATCAAACTCTTTGCGTGTGCTTTTTTTAATAGCTAACTTTGCATAACAGCACAAACAGCAACACATGAATATCTTAAAATCATTAGTTAGAAAACGACTGAAAAAAGAATCAAAACTAAAATATGCAATAGCATTATTGCATTTGTGGCTGGGATTGCTATCTTCATTAGTGATTTTTACTGTTTGTCTTACCGGAAGTATTTATGCTTTTAAAAACCAGATCAATGATTTTTACAACCGTGACAAAGTATATGTAGAAAGCACTGGAAAGCGACTGCCTCTAGATGTTATTCAAGAAAAATTTTCTAAAAAGAATGCAGAAATCACGGCAATCATAATTCCAGAAAACAATAAAAAAAGCTACTTAGTTACCTTTGATGATAAAGACACGAAGGTTTCTAAAACACAGTATCTAAATCCATACACAGGAGAAACGTTAGGTGGAGCGGACCACGGCTTAGACCAATTCTTTGCTGTCGTGCTTGACATTCACAGAACAATGCTGGTCAACCAGATCGGAAAACAGATTGTGGGCATATCTTCGCTACTATTTATTTTTATGCTGCTTTCAGGACTGGTGCTTTGGTGGCCTAAAAAGTGGAAGCATCTCAAAGCAGGACTTACCGTCAAATGGAACGCCAAATTCCACAGATTGAATTATGACATCCACAACACTTTAGGCTTTTATGCGCTTCTCTTTTTAATGTTTATGGCCATCACAGGTTTGTATGTGACTTATCCTTGGATGAAAAGTGGCATCATCGTCAGCTTGGGCGGAAATGCCGTGCTGACTGAAAATGCTGGGGAAGGAGCCAATGATGAAATCTCAAATGCTTTTTCTGATTTGCTGAAAGACATGATGGACAAGCAAGACGAGATGGCCGACTTAAAAGAAGTGAAGCCGGTTTCTATGGACAGTATTTCAGGTTTGGCTTACAAACATTTAAAATACAGCGCTACCACCATTATCCAGCTTCCTGACGAAAAAAATCCGCGTTACCGAATCAAGAAAATAAATACCGACAATTGGTTAGGAGCACAGCTTCCAGATGAAATTACTTTTGATAAAAAAGGAGAAGTAAAGACCATAGAGCGTTTTGCAGACAAACCGTTAAACAAGCAGTTTGTGGAAATCTCAAAACCGTTGCACACCGGAGAAATTCTAGGGCTCCCAAGCGTGATTTTATATTTCATTGTTTCCTTGGTAGGATGTTCTTTGCCGATAACAGGTTTTATTATTTGGTTGAAAAAAGTGAAATAAAAAAAAGAATACTGATTAAAGAATTCAATATAAAAAAATCTTGTCTAAAAGCTATAATTGTTTATACAGGATTTTTTTTTAGGATTAAAATCAAAAAAAGTACAGAATAATGAATTAGGATAATGCTTCTTAAATAGCTGTTTTTTATTATGATATAATTACTTATTTTTGTTTCATGCTAACAATAAATTAATTTATTATGAAAAAACTTTACGTACTATTCTTTTTTGCAATTACTTCCTCTTTTGCACAACAAGGTTCCTTGTGCACTGACCCAATTGTCATTATATCTTTGCCCTATACTACAACAGACAATACGGCAAATTATGGTGATAATTATGATCCCGCCACAACCTCAAGTCCTACTTGTAGTACAACATCGAGTGGTAACTATTATCACGGAGGAAATGATGTTATTTATTCTTATACACCAACTCAAAGCGGTACAATTAAGATAGAAATGCCATCGGCAGTAGGTTGGTCTGGATTGTTTGTTTATACTGATTGTGCCGATATTGGTGTTACTTATGCAGCTTGTTCCACAAGTATTTCTACAGGAAACAGAACAATAAATAATTTTGCAGTTACTGCAGGGCAAACTTATTATTTCTTCCTTTCTACATGGCCAAATCCACAAACAATGGCATACACTTTAAATGTAACACAACTGACATTAAATATAAATGAATTTGAAGCTACTCAAAAAATAGGATTGTATCCAAATCCTGTAAAAGACAAGTTGCAAATTCAATCCAATTTAGACATTACTTCAGCTTCAATAATTAGTATCAATGGACAAGTAATTCGAAAAGTTGAGGTAAAAGACAATACAATTCCAATGGAAGATTTACAATCTGGATTGTATATTGTGCAGTTAAATACAGCAAACGGAAGCATATTGCACCAAAAAATCACGAAGTTGTAATTTAAATTAAGATAATTTTTAAAAGCCTATTCCTAAAAAAAATAGGCTTTTTTTAATGGTAATTATTTAGAAAAAAGACGCTATAAATTAATATCACAGAACTTATTTATACTGTTATTTTTTTATACTTTTGGGCGAGCTATTAAATCACGCAAACCTTTTCGTAAACGATTATGAACTTCGATAGAAAAAACCTAACCAACGAGCAATTATTAGATTTATACAAAAGAATTTTAAAGCCTCGCTTAATTGAGGAAAAAATGCTGATTCTCATCCGTCAAGGAAAAGTGTCCAAATGGTTCTCCGGAATCGGGCAGGAAGCCATCGCTTGTGGCGTCACCGCCGTCTTGGACAAAGACGAATACATCTTGCCGATGCACCGAAACTTAGGCGTTTTCACAGGAAGAGATATTCCGTTGCACCGCCTATTTTCGCAATGGCAAGGAAAAGCAAACGGATTTACCAAAGGGCGCGACCGCTCGTTCCACTTCGGAACCCAAGAATATAAGATTATAGGTATGATTTCACATTTGGGACCTCAATTAGGGGTTGCCGATGGAATTGCCTTGGCCAATAAACTGAAGAAAAACGGAAAAGTAACTGCTGTGTTTACCGGAGAAGGAGCTACTTCAGAAGGCGATTTCCACGAAGCTTTGAACATTGCTTCCGTTTGGGAACTGCCGGTGATGTTCGTCATCGAAAACAACGGTTACGGACTTTCAACACCCACCAACGAACAATACCGTTGCGAAAACTTAGCCGATAAAGGCATTGGCTACGGAATGGAATCCCACATCATTGACGGCAACAACATTTTGGAAGTTTTCAATAAGCTATCTGAATTAAAAGCGTCAATGATTGAAACGCCACGTCCGGTTTTATTAGAATTCAAGACCTTCAGGATGCGTGGCCACGAAGAAGCCAGCGGTACCAAATATGTGCCTCAGGAATTAATGGATATGTGGGCAATCAAAGATCCGGTGGACAATTATAGAAAATATTTAAAATTAACCGATGTTCTTTCTGAAGAAGAAGACGAAGCCATTCGTGCTGAAATTAAAAAAGAAATAGACGAAAACTGGGCTTTGGTGCAAACCGAACCAGAAATTGTGGCTTCTTATGAAGAAGAATTAAATGATGTGTACAAGCCGTTTGATTTTGAAGAAGTTACACCTTCTGAGAAGACAGTCAACATCCGTTTGATCGACGCCATTTCAGAAAGTTTAAGACAGTCGATGGAACGCCATGATAATTTGGTGATCATGGGACAAGACATTGCCGAATATGGCGGTGCATTTAAAATCACAGACGGTTTCGTGGCCCAATTCGGAAAAGAAAGAGTGATCAACACCCCAATCTGTGAAAGCGCAGTAGTTTCTGCCGGAATGGGACTTTCGATAAACGGACACAAAGCCATTGTGGAAATGCAATTTGCTGATTTCGTATCGACCGGTTTTAACCCGATTGTCAATTTATTGGCAAAATCACACTACCGTTGGTTAGAAAATGCCGATGTTGTAGTAAGAATGCCTTGCGGTGGCGGGACCCAAGCGGGACCTTTTCACTCCCAAACCAACGAAGCGTGGTTTACCAAAACGCCAGGCCTGAAAGTGATTTATCCTGCGTTTCCATATGATGCCAAAGGATTGCTGAACACTGCCATCAATGATCCTAACCCAGTGCTGTTCTTTGAGCACAAGCAATTGTACCGAAGCATTTACCAAGATGTGCCCAAAGAGTATTACACGCTTCCGTTTGGAAAAGCCGCCTTATTGAAAGAAGGAAAAGACGTCACTATTATCGCTTTTGGCGCGGCAGTGCATTGGGCATTGGACACGCTGAAAAACAATCCTGAAATTCAAGCCGACCTGTTAGACTTGCGTTCGCTGCAGCCTTTAGACACCGAAGCGATTTTTGCTTCCGTAAAGAAAACTGGAAAAGCAATCATCTTGCAAGAAGACACCATGTTTGGCGGTATTGCCAGCGATATTTCTGCCATGATTATGGAAGAATGTTTCGAACACCTGGACGGACCCATAAAACGTATAGCGAGTTTAGATTCTCCAATTCCATTCACCAAAGCATTAGAAGACCAATTTTTAAGCCGTGGTCGATTTGAAGAAGCCTTAAAAGAATTATTGGCGTATTAATAAAGTTGATACTATAATTCGTCACCGCAAGAAACGAACCAATCACATCACAACACAAAATCCCGATTAATAAATGTGCCCCAAAAGTTTGACACTATTTGGGGCATTTTCATATAAAGAAAGTCATGTCTCCAGCACGTTTACAATTTCCCAATTCTGTAGTCAAATCACCTTATTTGTGAATGTATCACCTTAAACCATTTCTATTTTTTATAGCAACTTGGCGTAAACTAGAATTCCGTCCACAATAATTGAAGTTCCAAAGGATTTATTTCCAAAGAGAATATTACTGATATCAGTTGGTTTTACAGTTTTAGTAGCGATAGCTTTAAACTCACTTAAATTAAAATTTGTTATAGCTTGTCCTAGAAGTTGTTCTAGAACATCGTTCAGAGTAAAGGCTTGAACTTATTCAGTAGATCTTTTTTGGATTAAATTTTAGGGTAATCTTTTCCTTTTCTGACAAAAACTACAATTTTATGCAAACACAAGTTATGTGTATTAAGAAATATTAAAGCTCTTTAAAAAGCTTTGAAAGTAAAATTTTTTCCATTTTCATGTTTATCTAATTATTTAAAAACAATCATTTCATTGATTGTTATTTTTTTTTTTGATCAATCATGTTCACATTTTGAATGGCAAGCGAAGTAGTAGTTTTAATATATACTTTTTAAAGTTTGTAGGAGTAATAGATTGGTTATAAAAGAAGAATAAAACAAGAGAGTTGTTTACGATGATAATTTATTTTTTATTAATCATATTTAAAAAGATAGATCATATTTAATGTACACTACTTTTTGATTTAGTTAAAATTATGTTGTACAGAGTTTTTATTTAAATATGTTTTGTACATTTGTATATACAAATAAAAGTATTTTGGAACGCAAAGATTTTTTAAAAACTATAACAGGAGGAATAGCTATGGCATCATTATACCCATTCTACAACTGGACAAAAGAATTAAGTGAAGAAGATGTGAAACTTCCGGTTTTGTTCATCGGCCACGGTTCTCCCATGAACGGAATTGAAGATAACGAGTTTTCACAAACGTGGGCAAAGATGGGCGAAACCATTCAAAAGCCAAAGGCGGTTTTGGTGATTTCGGCACACTGGCTTACGCGTGGCACGCACATCACGGCAATGGACAATCCAAAAACGATCCATGATTTTGGTGGTTTTCCGCAAGCATTGTTTGACGTACAATATCCTGCAAAAGGAAATCCTGAATTAGCGAAAGCTACAAAGAGCCTGATTCATACTACTGACGTTGGATTAGACCACGATTGGGGTTTGGACCACGGAACTTGGACAGTTGTTCGACATATGTATCCAAATGCAGATATTCCGGTTTTGCAATTGAGTATTGATTATAACAAACCGCCACAATATCATTATGACTTGGCAAAACAATTGGCTTCTTTAAGAAAAAAAGGTGTTTTGATCATCGGAAGCGGAAATATGGTTCACAATCTTAGAATGGTTGATTACAGCAAAATGAATGTGCCCAATTATGGTTATGATTGGGCTGTTGAAATGGATCAGGTTTTTAAAGACAAGATTGCCGATAAAGACCACAAAGCTTTAATCAATTATGAAACGTTGAACAAAGCTTCAAAATTGGCAATTCCAACGCCAGATCATTATTTTCCATTGCTCTATTCGCTAGGATTGCAAGATGATAAAGACGATACTTCGTTTTTTAACGACAAACTAGTAGGTGGTTCTTTAAATATGACGTCGGTAAAAATTGGCTAATGTTTTACTTCAATATGCGAATTAATTTCCAATAAAGCATTTATAAATTCTTGCTTTCTCTTGGGCGAAATATAAATATCGTCAAATTTATTGTACTTGATAATCAATCCTTTTGAGCCCAAAGCAGGTTTCAAATTAGAAGAAACGATCCCGTTCTTCTGGTGTTCAATCGTATGAATTCTAAAAATATCAATTTTGCCTTTCAGAGGGCCTGATTTGTATTTTAAGTACGAACCTTCAATGCTGTAATTGGTTCCTAAAAGAATCCAAAGTAATAAAACCGCACTGACAACACAAATTACAATCGGAATAAAAACTGCAATTTTGGTAAGGTTATTTGGAGTTAAAAACGGTGTAGCAAGCAAAAATAGAACAGCAATCCATAATAGAGAAACTGTTGGAATGTGCTTATCTGAATAAAATTTTTTCATATTTAAATTTAAGAAATATATTTAGGAACAAAAAAAATTCGGGACTAAAAAATCCCGAATTTTCTATGAATACAAATTTATAGATTTCTAAAAAAAATCAATGTATTGTATGTAACTTTTTAAAGATCTAATTGTTTTTTTGTTTTCTTGACCAAAGCGTCTTTATGGACCAAAACAGAGATCGCTTTCAATCTCAAATATGGAACGCTCATATAAATATAGCCGTCGTTCCCCACGTTTTTAGTTCCCCAAGAATTTTTTACTTTATAATAAACGCTTCCGGCTTGATCTCTCACTTTTCCAACGATGTGCATCAAGTGATCGTCTGTGGTGTTGAAATTTTCAAATTCTTGCTGGCGGTATTCTGGCGTAATTTTTTTCTCAGGTTTGATTTCCGTCAAAATCGCTTTTTCGTCGGCTACATTTTCCGGAATCACAGCAATTCCATTTCTTCCAGAGAATGTTTTCTCGCTGACGTCAGCATCCAAAGCCAAAGTATATCCTTTTTCTAAAGCATTGTCCACATTAGCTACAAATTCATCTAACGGCATATTGTAAAAACTTCCGTTTGAAAAATTATCAGGAACATCTAAAATGAATTTTGAATAATTAGGCTCATTGGTGAACGAAGTAATTGTCACATAATCATCTAAATTCAATTTAGTCATCTCCAAAAAGCTTTTCGGAGTGTAGTTTTTTGTTTCGTAAGTAAATTCAGTAACATTGGGGCCCATATATTTGTCAAGGATAACAGCTACTTCTTCTTTCCATTTTGGCTCTAATTTTCGCTCTGGATTAGAATACCATTTTACTACTTTTTCAATTTCAGCTACCATTTTTGAATGGTCATGCTTTTCTGTATTCCCCACAATTCCGGTGTAAGCCACATCTGGAACAAGTCCAAATTCTTTAGCGCTGTTAATCACATCGTGATTCAGTCCGCCTTCGCCAAATTGCGCTTTTCCTTGACGCATTACAAAATTCCAGGCTTTTTTAGGATAAGTGTGGCGAACGTTATACATTTCTGAAAGATCAATTTTTTTTCCCGAAATTCGGATGATTTCTGCTTCTAAAAAAGAAGTGGAAGAAAAGCTCCAGCACGTTCCGGTTTCACCTTGAGAAAGTACCGGCGTGCATGCGATGTCTTTAATTGATTGAAATTCATACTTTTGGGAATAGCCCGAAAATGCCAAGCTTAAAAATGCGATGCTTAAAAAAGTCTGCTTCATTATTATTTGGTTTTGTTTATTCGTAATCTGTAAAAAATGAATTATTTTTACGCTAAAATAATAATAAAATGAGTGCAATAAACTGGGAAACTGTTAAAGATTTTGAAGATATAACTTATAAAAAGTCAAATGGCGTTGCTAGAATCGCTTTCAATCGTCCTGATGTACGCAATGCGTTTCGTCCAAAAACAACGGCTGAACTCTACCAAGCCTTTTATGACGCGCAAGAAGACACGTCAATCGGCGTAGTTTTATTGTCTGCTGAAGGTCCTTCTTCAAAAGATGGGGTGTATTCTTTTTGCAGTGGTGGCGACCAAAAGGCGAGAGGAAACCAAGGATATGTGGGCGATGACGGAATGCACCGTTTAAATATTTTAGAAGTTCAAAGATTAATCCGTTTCATGCCAAAAGTAGTTATTGCAGTCGTTCCGGGTTGGGCCGTTGGCGGTGGCCACAGTCTTCACGTGGTTTGCGATTTGACATTGGCAAGTAAAGAACACGCAATTTTCAAACAGACTGACGCTGATGTGACAAGCTTTGACGGCGGTTATGGTTCGGCGTATTTGGCTAAAATGGTCGGGCAGAAAAAAGCTAGGGAAATTTTCTTTTTAGGAAGAAATTATTCGGCTCAAGATGCTTTTGATATGGGAATGGTAAATGCCGTAATTCCGCACGCCGAGCTGGAAGATACTGCATATCAATGGGCTCAGGAGATTTTAGAAAAATCGCCAATGTCAATCAAGATGCTGAAATTTGCCATGAATTTAACTGACGACGGAATGGTAGGACAGCAAGTTTTTGCGGGCGAAGCAACTCGTTTGGCGTACATGACCGAAGAAGCAAAAGAAGGAAGAAATGCCTTTTTAGAAAAGAGAAAACCAAATTTCGAGAAGAAATATTTGCCTTAATTAGTCGAAGGCCGAAAGTCGAAAGGCTTCACCTTGAGGAGATTTTCCTTAAACCTTTTACCTAAAATCGAATCCCCCTTAATGGAAAACTTCACAAACGATACTTTAAACATAAATTCACTTCCCAAATTTGAGGAAGTGAATTTTTCTTCCCTGCATAAAAATTACATCAAGGTAGTTAGCATCAATATTGCCATCACTTTATTGATTGTAGCCATTGGAATCGGTGTTTTGCTTTATTTTGATGAAGAATTACAAAGTACAACTTCGTATTTGATCTTCGGAATTTCGTATTCAGTTTTTGCGCTACTCGTACTGTTTTTAAGTCTTGCAGGTGTAAAACGACGTGGTTTTGCCGTCAGGGAAAAAGATATTTTATACAAAAGAGGATTGCTTTCTTCAACAACAACCATAATTCCCTTTAACAGAATTCAGCATGTGGCCATGCACGAAGGTTTTTTTTCAAGGATGTTTGATTTGGCTCAAATCCAAATTTTTACTGCTGGTGGCGGTGATGTTAAAATTTCTGGAATCGAAAAAGAAAAAGCAGAAAACATCAAGGGACTTTTGATGCAAAAAATCCAAAACGAATTGTAATGCAAATCGATTTTAAAACCCCGCAAAGACAATCCATCACAGGAATTGTGGTGATGTTTGCTGAAACATTGCAAGGCGTGATTCGTGCCATGTGGGCGCCATTATTGATCATTTTATTCAAATTAGAACCCGAAAAATACATTCTTGTGGGTTTGAGTTTCCTCGGAATCATAATTTTGGTTGGAATTGTTGCTTTTTTAAAATACCGAAATTTTACTTTTTTCCTTGACGAAGAGAAGCAAGAATTTGTTTTAAGCAAAGGAATTTTGAACAAAAGTAAAATCAATATCCAGCTTTCAAAAATTCAGCAGGTCAATATCAACCAGTCGATAATTCAGAAAATTATCGGCGTTTACAGCCTTGACATTGACACCGCCGGAACCGATAAAAAAGAAATCAGCATTCGTGCAATTGATCAAAATTTGGCTTTGCTCTTAAAAGAAAGACTGCTTGATTATGGCGAAAAAGAAGAAATGCTTTTGGATGAAAATCAAGAAGTAATTCCTAAAGAAGAAAATATTGCAAAACCTTTTATTAAAATAAGTTATGTTACTTTATTTAAAGTAGGTATTACATCAAAATACGGACGAACGATCGCTATTTTAATTACGTTTTTGGTTACCTTATTTCAAACTTTTAAAGACGCTGTCGATACTTTTGAATTAGATGAAACGCAAGTTGATTCTGTATTTGAAAAAGGTTTCGGGATGATTTCTGTCGTGATTATAATCTTCGGAATTTTGATTTTAGTGCTGTTCATCAATATCATCAGGACGTTCATCAAACATTTTGATTTTGAAATGGTAAGGCAGAAAAAATCATTGGTGGTTACTTCGGGATTATTCGCCAAGAAAAACACCTTGTTGAATCCGTTTAAAGTTCAGATCACCTCGTTCAGCCAGAACTTCTTCCAAAGAAAACTGAGGATTTTGGATATGAACATGAAACAGGCTTCCAATGATGAAGTGAATGAAAAGCAGAAAAAGAGCAACGTGATCGAAGTTCCTGGTTGTGAATCAGGCGAACGTGACGCGATTTTAAAACTAATTTTAGGCAAAATTCCTGAAAAAGGGCAGGAGTTCAAGCCTAATTTCCGCTATTTACTTTTCAAGATTCTTTTCAGTGTGATTTTTCCAATTCTCATTTTTATCGTGCTTTCCTTTACGGTTATTGATGATTTGTATTTTTATTTACCGCTAGTTTTCGTATATTTAGCTCTTGTTGGTTTTATGATTTTCTACGGATTTAAAAATTACAGAATGTATTCGAATTCAGAGTTTATAATCTTAAAACACGGCGCTTGGGATGTTGAAAATGAAATCATCCAGCCCCACAAAATTCAGGGAATTACGACAAAACAATATTTTTGGAATAAAAGTGCTGACGTCGGACATCTGACTTTGCACACTGCAGCAGGGGATGTTCACTTTCATTTCGGTAATTTTTCCGAAATAAAACTATTAGTCAATTATTGGCTGTATCAAGTAGAGACTTCCAATGAAAATTGGATGTAACTTTGCAGAATAAATTATTTACGAATAAACACAAAAAATGAAACATTGGGTTGAAGCAGCGCGTCTGCGAACGTTACCGCTGTCGGTATCAGGAATTATTGTAGGAAGCATGTTTGCGTTGGCCTATCCAACTACAGATGTATTGACGCCAACCGAAGTTTTTAACTGGCAACTATTTGGTTTTGCATTACTTACAACGCTTGGCTTGCAGGTTTTGTCGAACTTTGCAAACGATTATGGCGACGGAATAAAGGGTACTGATAACGAAGACAGGATCGGGCCAAAACGTGCCATTCAAAGCGGAGTCATTTCACCAGAAGCAATGAAACGCGCCATTATCATCACGTCGGTATTGACATTTATTTCAGCGCTTTTATTGATTTATTTTGCATTTGGCGAAGCTTATATTTGGTATTCCATCTTATTTATAATTCTAGGATTGTTGGCAATCGCATCAGCAATTCGTTACACAGTTGGCAACACAGCTTATGGTTACCGCGGTTTTGGAGACTTTTTCGTGTTCGTTTTCTTTGGATTGGTAAGTACTTTGGGTGTTAACTTTTTATATTCTAAAGAAGTCGATTACCGATTGATTCTTCCGGCAATCGCCATTGGTTTCTTGAGCGTCGGCGTTTTGAATCTGAACAATATGCGTGATGAAGCTTCTGATAGAAAAGCAGGCAAGAACACTATTGTTGTCAAAATCGGAGGCGAAAAAGCAAAAAAATACCATTACTTTTTAGTCATTTCGGCAATGGTTTTGGTTTTGGTCTTTGCATTTTTAAAAGATTTCAATTTTGACCAATACATTTTTGTCGTTGCTTATTTTCCGCTGACAAGCCATTTAATCACGGTTTACAGAAATAAAGAACCAAGAGCATTAGACCCAGAATTAAAAAAATTAGCGTTAAGCACGTTTTTGTTATCCATCATACTTTCGCTTTGTATGATCTTTTTCTTCTCAGATGTTATTGTAAATAGTTAAAAAATAAATTTATGAAAATCACATTTTACGGACAGTCGAGCCTTGGTATTGAAGTTGCAGGAAAAAACATCATCGTTGATCCTTTTATTTCGGGCAATGAAATGGCTTCGCATATCGATAGTAACGAGCTGAAAGCTGATTATATTTTGGTTACGCACGCACACGGCGACCACGTTCTAGACGTTGAAGCCATCGCAAAACATACGGGTGCAACAATAGTTTCCAACGCAGAAATCGCTACCTATTACGAGAAAAAAGGCTTTAAAAGCCATCCGATGAACCACGGCGGAAGCTGGAAATTTGACTTTGGAAGCGTGAAATATGTGACCGCAATTCATTCAAGTTCTTTTCCTGACGGCACTTACGGAGGTAATCCTGGTGGTTTTGTCATTGAAAGCGAGCACAAAAATATTTACATTGCGGGCGACACCGCCTTGACTTTTGATATGAAATTGATTCCATTGCGCACCAAGCTAGATTTGGCTATTTTGCCGATTGGAAACAACTTCACGATGGATATCGAGGATGCCATTATTGCTTCTGATTTCGTGGAATGTGACAAAATTTTAGGGTATCACTACGATACTTTCGGTTACATCAAAATCGACCATGAAGAGGCTAAAAAGAAATTTTTTGACAAAGGAAAAGACCTGATGTTGCTTGAAATCGGAGCTTCATTAGAACTATGATTTTTTTCAGAAGCGAGTGGCTCGGGCTTATTCAGCAATCCATTTTCCCGATGGCGCCATTGCTTGAGCTCTCTCATTGCCTTCTTGGGCAATGAGAGAGCTCAAGCAATGGCGCCATCGGGGCTATTTAAGTAATCCATTCCATAAAATGTCTACAAAAAAACTCTTGCTATTATTTGTATTTTTTATTTCAAAAACCACATTTGCACAGCAAGATGGTTACTGGGACAAAGATCGGGCAACTACCAAAGAAATCATCGTCACAGCCGGCGACCGAATGACTGTCAAAACCGAAGATTTACCCACCGGAACCACAGAAATCATCTACAGAATCACTTTGTTAGATGAAAATCAGCAAATGGCAAACAGTTTGGTTTCGCTTTTAAAAGCAATTCCTGACCCAACAGGGATTAGTCAAGGCGGAGCGGGCGCGGTATTTTTGATGTCAAAGGTTTCGGGTGATGATAAATGCAAATACGCCATTTTTTCTACTGATAAATTTGCTTCAGAATATCAAAAATACGGCAAAACTACCAATGCTTGCTTGGCACAAAACATGCCGTTGAGCAAAGATGCCAAACGGTTGACAATGGATAAAACAGCCTGCTTGGCAAGCATAAGCGAGAACATCTGGTTTGGTTTTGAAAGCCAAAACTGGATTATGAAACAAAAAATCGTTTTGGAAGTCGTGCCGTGGGTTGATACAAAGCTAAGCAAAGGCTGGAATTCGGAAAATCGGCAGGCTATTTTAAAACAAGTCAAAGCGTCAGAATTGGCAAAGAAAATGCTTAATTCAGATGATTTTTCACTTTGTATTCTTGAAAAAATCCAGAAACAATACAAATTTAAAGAGTTCCAGAACTTGTTGGCGTTGGAAAAAACAAAGTCTCTAAAAGATTATGGAAACGCCTGCCTTTCAGAAAAACCCGCAAATAAATCAATTCTTACCGCAATACGCTTGGATGCACAGCAATTGTTCAAAAATAAAAAATACGACGAAGCTATCGATTTGCTGAAACTCGGTGTAATTGATAACTCTAGTGGAACCGTTTTGGATTACAATGCTTTAGGGCAGTACTATCTGTATTCAAAACAATTTGATAAAGCTTTAAAAGCATTAAAAGAAGCAGAGCGATTGGATAATTCAGAACTTTTGGTCCAGCTGAATTTGGCTCATTTGTATCTGTTAAATGATGATTACAAAAAAGCAAAAGAAATCCATAAAAAATACAAATCGCAAAATGTAACTTCAAAAGTAAGCTGGGTTTCCAAAGCCAAAGCTGATTTTGAAGAACTCCAGAAGGCAGGTTTTAAAAGCGATGATTTTGAAAGAATTTTAAAAATTCTTGAAGATTAATTACGCTTGGCATTTTTAAAATAGCACTACAATGAAAGCTTCTTATAAAAAATATGTCCTTGATTTTAAAAGGCCTTCGGGAACCTCACGAGGAATTATGACCGAAAAGGAAACTTGGTTTCTTATTTTAGAAGAAAATAACAAAAAAGGAATAGGCGAGTGCGGTATTTTAAGATCGCTGAGCGTGGACGACCGGCCCGATTATGAAGATCAATTAAAATGGGTTTGTGAAAATATCCATCTGGGAAAAGAAAAACTTTGGGAATCATTGCTCGAATTTCCATCCATTCAATTTGGAGTAGAGATGGCTTTCCAATCTTTAGAAAGCAAAAATCCTTTTGTTTTATTTCCTTCGGAATTTACAGAAGGTCAAAAGAATATTCCCATAAATGGTCTGGTCTGGATGGGTGAACAGGCCTTTATGAAAGCACAAATTGAAGAGAAATTAGCACAGGGATTTAACTGTATAAAATTGAAAATTGGGGCCATAGATTTTACGAAAGAACTGGACTTATTACGCTTTATTCGTGAAAATTATGATGCGAAAAAAATCGAAATTAGAGTCGATGCAAATGGTGGTTTTGATTCAGAAAAAGCTTTAATTAAATTGAACCAATTATCTGGATTTGAGTTACATAGTATTGAACAGCCGATACAAAAAAATCAAACTGACAGTATGTCAGAGTTGTGTAAAAACACCCCTTTTCCTATTGCTTTAGACGAAGAACTTATTGGTGTCTTTGAATATAGTGAAAAAGAGGAATTACTGCAAAAAATCAAACCGCAATATATCATTTTAAAGCCGAGTTTGGTTGGCGGATTTCGTGGTTCAAAAGAATGGATTACACTTGCTGAAAAATACAATATTGGCTGGTGGGTTACTTCGGCCTTGGAAAGCAATATTGGTTTAAACGCAATTGCGCAATGGACCTTTCTGCAAAATAATCCGATGCCTCAGGGTTTGGGAACGGGCGGACTGTACACCAATAATTTTGATTGCCCGTTGGAAGTCAGCCATGGAGAATTGACTTATAATCCAGAATTGGATTGGAAGGTTTCTATTTAATTTTTAGACAAAATTTGCCCGCAAAGATGGGTCCTGAAGTTTACAAAAAAAATCAGATGGCTTCTCAAATAGCCCCGATTGTGGCAATTATCCTTTTTTTGCAAAAAAAGATAATGCCTAAAAGCGGGAAAAAGAATGGCCGATAAAATACCGGCCATTCGCTTCAAACTATTCTTAAATTATTTCTTTTTTGTGACAATCGGAGCGCTCAAACAGCTTTCAGGAATATTAAAAGCGTGTACAAGTGGCACCGCGTTTTGTCGAATTTCCCAACATAATTGGTTGACCGCTTTTCGAATCGCTTTGGTTTTTACACCTTCCATATAACCTTGTTCAAGGTACCAGCTTGCATTTTTCTCGATCGTGGACAATGCGTAAAGCTGGAACAATTTGCCTAAGATTGCTTGTGATCCCTTGTCATTTGTAGTTTCAATTTGGAGTTGGAATTGTTCTAATACGACTCTTTCCAAATAGGCTTGGCCGACATTTATCAAATGATGTTGCGCAATATTGAAGGCATCGAACGAGTCTAGGCCACTGTCTAATAATTTTTTAATTCGTTTTGCAGCGGAAGCCAAAATTTCTTTTTCTCTGAATTGGAAAGCGTGCAGATGAAATTCGGGATCAGCGAGATGGTTTTCGTCTGTGTTTCTGGTGGCAAACGGATTTTTGTAGGTAATTGACGTTTTTGCCTGATCTACGACATAATTAAACAAGCTCACTGCGTTCATTTCTCCGAATTGGTTTCTGAATTCTGACAGTCGGTTTTTGGCTACCAAATTCATTAAAACCGTATTGTCTCCTTCAAAAGTGGTGTAAACTTCTGTGTCATTTTTTAAAGCTCCGAAACGGTTTTCAGACAAATACCCCTTTCCGCCACAGGCTTCACGGCATTCTTGAACGGTGTCGCGCGTGTTCCATGTTGAATAGGCTTTCATGCCGGCGGCAAGTGCTTCGATTTCTTGCATTTCGGCTTCCTTTCTGTGTAAAAAGCGTTTGGTCACATATTGCAAGGCGAAATGAATGGCGTAGGATTTGGCCAAATACGGCATCAATCTTCGCTGGTGCATTCTGTAATTCAATATCGGAACTTCAGAACCGCCTTGCGGACCAAATTGACGTCTTTGGTCGCCATAACGGATGGCAATTGCCAAGGCTGATTTTGCAACAGCCAAAGCCGAACGCGGAATGCCGATTCGACCGCCCACCAAAGTGCCGAGCATCGTAAAGAAACGTCGGTTGTCACTGGAAATCGGGCTTTCGAATTCGCCTTTACTGTTTACTGAAGCAAATCTATCAAGCATATTTTCCTTTGGAATGACGACGTTTTTGAAATAAATAATCCCGTTATCAACGCCGTTTAAGCCCATTTTGTGACCGCAATCTTCAATGGTTATTCCATCTAAAATAGTGTTTTTTGAATCGCGAATTGGAACGATAAAAGCGTTTACTCCGTGGTCTTTTCCGTCAATAATCAATTTGGCGAAAACCGTGGCCATTTGTCCGTCACGTGCGGCATTTCCGATGTATTCTTTTCGTGCTAATTTATGAGGCGTATTTACCGTAAAAGTTTTGGTTTTGTGATCGTAGGTTGCGGTAGTTTCTAACGATTTTACATTGGAGCCGTGATTGGTTTCGGTCATCGCAAAACAGCCCGGAAGTTTTAAGCTTCCCACATCTTTCAGGTATTTTTTATAGTGTTTTTCTGTTCCCAGGGATTGGATGCTCATTCCCCAAAGCCCAAATTGCACTCCGAATTTGATGACCAAGCTTAAATCATGGTAGCTCAATGTTTCCATAATGGAGAAATAAGCTTCCACATCATCTTCACCGCCATGCTCTTTTGGGTAAGCCGTTGCTC
This sequence comes from Flavobacterium macacae, assembly GCF_003865365.1. Lineage (GTDB taxonomy): Bacteria > Bacteroidota > Bacteroidia > Flavobacteriales > Flavobacteriaceae > Flavobacterium > Flavobacterium macacae. The sequence continues at coordinate 116,052 of NZ_RQVR01000003.1, forward strand.
CAAGACCTTCTTTGGCTAAAATTTTACACCATTTCAAAACTTTTTCACGGTAGACCTCGGTATCAGTCGATTCTTCGTATTTGAAAGCAGGCAGGGTGAATATTTTTTTTACTTTATTGATGGTTTCTGCTTGAGAACCGTCGAGAATTTCGGTGAGTTTTTCTACTTCAAAAGTAGCTTCAGTCACGTACTTTGAAGTGATCGTATCGTGTTTTTCTTTAAATGCAAAAATAGCTTCGCTACTGATTATTCCTAAAGATTTTTCAAGTTCTTGAAGAAAGAAATATAGTTTTTTTAGCTCCTCATTATCCGTTTCTGGATTTTCTACTAATGCTAATTTTAGGGCAACATCTGTAAGCAATTCGTCGTCATTGTTGTCATCGACTCCTTTTGAAATTATTTCTTTCCACTCGTTTATTTGAGATCTTGAAGGTGGATTTTCAACGTCTATTTTTGAGAAAAGTTCGTCTTTGTCGGTTTTTGTAAGCCAATCTTGAGAATCGATTGCGTCTTTCATGGTTTTCATTTCTGTTTCTGTCAGCACATCGTCAAACCAGGAAATGTAAAATAACGGCAGGAAGGAATTTAAAAGTGGATTTGCCATACTGTTTAATCTTAGAAATTGAGTTTCCTTAAAATTAAGCAATTACAGCTCATTTCAATTTAAATGTTTGTTAATTTACAGCGTTTTTTGTTGGTATTTTCTTAAGGATTCAAGCGCTTGCCTTTGCACTTTTTTGCGAAGGAAAGAGCTCCAGCCTAATAGTATGCCAGTTATTCCTAATGCTTGTTTGGACCAGGTATGAAAATCAAAATGATCGTTATGTTTGATGATCAGTCCGTCTTTAAATTCAAAATAGGCATGAATTTTATTGACAACATTTCTATTTGTTTTTGCAAAATGGTACTTCGCTACCCATTTTGCATTACCGCTTTTATCATTTGCATGGATATCTGAAAAAGAAATGTGAAGGTTTCCTTTTGCGCGGTCAATAAGCATGTGCCACATGTCAGCAACATCTTTTCCGTGCAGTTTTCCAAACGCGGGATCTTCAAAAACAATATCGGGATGGTAGCAACTTGCCATTGTTTCAGGATTCTGCGATGCAAAAGCAGCATAAAATTCTTCGATAATTTGTTCGTGGGTATTCATTCGGCGCTTGTTTAGAATTTAAAAATACACAAAATAATTATAGAAATTACGGCACATAAACATCCGTCCAATCGGTTGATTTTATGGCCGCTACTTTGTTTTCGTCGTTCATCGTTACTTGCAATTCTTTTTGAATAAATTTTCTTTGGTATTCGGCTTTATATCTAAAAATATGGGAATTATCTTTATTATTTTTAATTACTTCTACTAATTGAATGTCTTTAAATTGTCCGTATTTTAATAAATATTTCGAACAAGTGCTTGATAATCTTTCTAAAGTTGTGTTTTGAATCACCTTATCTGTGGCTTCCTGAGTTGTAAAAGGTTTGAATTTTGAAGTATTGCAAGTGTTCAAGATTCTTTTTCCCAATCCGTATGCTTTTGATTTTAAAGCTGGATTTATCTCTTCAGAAGCTAAAACTTCGATGTCTGGTTTTTTAGTTGAATTAAAAATTCCTGTTGATTTTGATTTACACGCGCTTAAAAAAGCTACGGCCATTAGAAGTAAAATTACTTTTTTCATTTTAATTTATTTTTAAGAGTAGGTTGGGATCAGGACAGTTTTCGAGATAATATGCTAATTTATTTTTGCTACAGACTCCGGGATAATCTCCAGAATTTTGATCGATATTTTTAATTATTTGAAAATGTAAGTGGGGCGAATATCCTCCATTGACGCTTGCATTTCCCAGCGTTCCAATTTTCTCGCCTTTTTGAAATTGGTCTCCGATTTCGAGATTTGAAATACTTTCAAGAGAAAGGTGGCCATATAATGTATAGAATTTTACATCTTCCAATTGATGTTCCAAAATAATTGTCGGTCCATAATCGCCCAGCAAATTATTGAAGTTAAAACTGTGAACGGTGCCTTGCAAAGCAGCTACGACATCGGTTCCTTCCTTTATCCAAAGGTCTAAGCCGATGTGGATATTTCTTTCGTCAAAATCTTCGCCATTGAAAATCGTGCTCCTTTTGTACAGATTTCTAATTTCATTGTAACCTCCAAATGCAACTAAAGCATTTTTTTTTGCTAGATAATTTTCGATGTAATTTTCAAAAGCTGCGGCGTCTGACAAAAGTTCTTTATTCAGGTCAGGATTTTTATCGGATAAATCTATAGCAACATAATCCGCATAAGAAATGCCGGGAGCGATAACTTTTACATCAGTAAGCTGGGTTATTAAATTTTCGAATGGTGCCATATATTGGTTTTGGAATACAATTTAATTTGCTGTTGCTTATGGTTTTGGTGCTGTTGAAATGGAAGTGCTTTATTGTATTTCAGCCGATTCCAATGATTGCGTTTTAGGATCAGGAGTCGGCACTGGATTAGTAACAGGAGGGGTGGTTGGCGCAGGATTTGGCATATTTTCTTTGCAAGAACTGAAAATTAGAATTAACAGTCCTAAAATGAGAAGTGACTTTTTCATCTTGATGGGTTTTAGTTGGAATTTATCGGTAAATCAATTTTGAATTTACTGTTTTTAACGGAAAATTACAACCAAAAAGTATCATTTTGGGAATTAATTATGATTCTAAAAATAATTTTGCCAGCAGTTCATACGATTTTTTTCGATCATCAAAATCATCACAAATTGTAGCAACCATCACTTCATCGGTCTGATAATCAGTTGCGATCTTTTCAATGGAAGCCTTTAATTTTTCTGGATTTCCGGCAATATATCTCCCTTTGTTATATGCGATTCTTGCTTTTTGATTTAAATTGTATTTCATTGCTTTAATTTCTTCAAGAGAAGGTAGTTCTCCTGACGCACCTGATTCAATGTGCAACAGCCTGTAATCAAATTCAGTAATCCAATCTTTTACTTTTTGCTCATTTTCAGAGCAAAAAGCAAAAATACCTACGTTTACTTTCGGTTCTTTTAATTCTGGCGAAGGCTTGAAATTTTCACGATAAAAAGCAGCTGTTTCAGCGCCGCCATCCGGATTTATAAATTGCGCAAATGAAAGCCCGATTCCAAAATGTGCCGCAAATCGAGCGCTTCCGCCACTTGACGATAAAATCCACAAATTAGGAATAACATCTGGTTTTGGATAGGATTTTACTTTTTCGTGAACAGTTTCCGGAGTTTCTTCGTGGCGTAAAAAACCTTTCAAATCTGTTAATTGTTGGTAATATTCTTTTTCGCTAAAAGCATTTGAAGGATTTAAAAGATAAGAAGACATCCTGTCGCCGCCTGGAGCGCGGCCGACGCCAAGATCGATTCGGTTTGGATATAAAGTTTCCAGTAAGCCAAAAATTTCTGCTACTTTAAAAGCACTGTGGTTGGGAAGCATTATTCCGCCAGAACCCACTTTTATTTTGGTAGTCTTTGAAGCAAGATAAGGAATAAGTACTTCTGGAGCAGTTCCGGCAAGCATCTTGAAATTGTGATGTTCTGAAACCCAATAGCGCGTGTAGCCTAATTTTTCAGCCAATTGAACTAGTTCGCCTGAATCATTAAGCGCCTGTTTTGCAGTTCCATTTCGTCGTATTTGGGATTGGTCAAGAATGCTTAATTTGATTTTTTTCATAATGTAATGATGCGTAACTATATGTTTTTATTGCTTTTAGATTATGAAATTTAATAATTTATTTAAATCAACAAGCAGTAATTGCAATTTCTGGGTTCGATTTCGGGTAATTTCTAAAATCTTGTCCATTTTAATAACCTGCCACATAGTGCCGTTGGCTTTGCCATAGGTTGCATTAATTAATTCAACTTCTTTTTGCTTGAATTTTATCCATTGGCGCTGTGAATCTTTAAGTTTCTGTTCTGCTTTGGAATCTAATTTGGTCTGCAGCAATTTATAGGTGGCATTTAATTCTAAGTCCCATTCAGCAAGCGCGTCATTAAGGCATTGTGACATCGCGGCGGTCGATTTGTTTTCTTCCGCAGTTAAACAATTCTTTAATTCTAGATCAATTTTATGTGTTATTTTTTCTTGAGAAAATGTGAATACAGTAAAAAATAGTGCAAGGAGTTTAGCGGTGTTTTTCATAATTGTAAAGATACGGAACAATTAATTTTTAGAACTTTTTTGGACATCTCTTAGTTGTTATATTTTTTATAAAGTTTACTTAAAGCTTAATAATTTTTTATTCCACCACTACAATTTTAAAGATGATAGCGCGATGGAAATTGGTCAAATCTGTAAGTTTTGACAATTTTAAGTTATAAACTATTGACAGTGATTAAATGGATATTCTTCTATGAATATCTGTTTTGAAAAAAATATATGAGAATTTAAATCTGCTTAATTTCTTGGGAATCGTAAATTCTTACCCCCGCTTTTTTTAAAAAAACAACAGTCATTAGTGATCTTCCGATTATTCTTGCGTGAATTGGCTTGTAATTTTTTAAGGAACCAAACAAAAATGGACTTAGAAATTTTGCAACTGCTAGTCCGATTTTTTCCCCCAACCTTTTCTCTTTTCTTTGGCCATCGATAATTGCCGGCCTGAAAATAGATAAGCTTTCAAAACCAATTTTTTGCATCTCCTTTTCCATTTTTCCTTTTACCTTAGCATAGAAAAAAGTAGAATTTTGGTCAGCTCCCATGGCTGATATTACAGCGGCGGTTTGACATCCGTTTTGATATAAATGATTCGATAAATAAAGGGGTAATTCCAAATCAATTTTAGAAAAGGCTTCTTTTGAGCCTGCCTTTTTAATTGTAGTTCCTAAACAACATATAAAAGCATCGGCTACAACTTTGGTGTTGAGCTTATTGTCTTCTAAAATAACTTCTTCTAATTTTGGATTTTGAATTCCTGTTGATTTCCTTCCAATAGAAATTACTTTGGTTATTTTTAATTGAAGCAGAAGATATTCAAGACAGTAAGATCCAGTAAGTCCTGTGGCGCCAGCGATTGCTATGATCATAATTTTGGGTTTTACTTAAATTTACGTAAAACCTCAAAAAAATGTCCGAACTTCGATTTACTTTAAGATTATTTTAAATAATGTTGAAAGTTATACTACTATTTGAGTTTCGACAAAAACCAACATTCGAAGTCCAATTGCCATAACGCCTGCGGCTACTTTCATAAAATCATCCATAGAACAATTACATGTTTTTATTCCTATGCTACGATTGTTGTAAGGTTCGTAAATTTCAGGTTCAGTAATTGAAAATAATCCGACAGTAGGCGTGTGAACGGCACTAGCTAAATGCATAATTCCGCTATCAGCACCAATAAATACCTTGGTATTGGCTATCAGTGCTCCGATTTCTCGAACATCTTTGCTGTAAAATGTAGGTGCTTTAAAATTGATTCTCGAAATATTTTCTATGGGTAAAACTTCAATAATATTGTATTCGGTGTATTTTTCTTTTAAAGAAGTATAAAAAATTTGCCACCATTCTTCCGAATAACATTTTTCGCCTGTGGCATAAGTAAAGATGCAAATTGTTTTGCGGTCATTTTTTACAATTTTTTGTAAAGCCTTTTTACCTAATGTAATTTCTTCAGAAGTTAATTTTAAATCAAGAGAAGGAATTGGTTTTTTATTTTCAGGAAAACCGAGCCTGTTTAAAAATAACCTTAAATTATACACGGGATATTTTGCAATATGCATTTGGTCCTCATTTTTAATTTCATCAATAGCATCTCCAAAATATTTAAAATTTGCATTAGAAAGCTTTGTGGATAATCGGCCTGAGGAAGAATTTTTGCTGACATTGATTACCAAATCATATTTTTTTCTTCTCAATGAAATCCAGCTCGCTATATATTTTAGTAAACTTTTAAAAGGTTTTTTAGGAAGCTGAATAATTTTATCGACGTTTTTATAGTTTTCAAAAAGAATAGGAGCGAGGCCGCCTTTTACTAAAATATCAATTTTGCTTTCCGGAAATGTTGCAATAACATCTTGTAATAAAGGGGTAATAAGCAACAGATTTCCTAATCGACCATTGGGCCTACTGATCAAGATCTTTTGGATTTCAGGCAATTGGTCACTATCAAATTTTGTAATTTCAGACTTCCTACCTATGTTTTTGGTCAGACCTTGCATTAATTGTCTTCTGACACGGTTTACTATTTTTGGAATTTTCATTCGCAATCTATTTTTTTTGGTTGGTTAGTAGTTTTGGATGCAATTTTTATCAAATATAATCCAACAACTAAAATAAGACCTTTAAATTATTAATAAAGTTCAAATTTTATTTGGAAATATTTATGTGCTAAAATTCTAAATATTTGAAAGACCAATATAAATAGAAAAATAGGGTATTAATGTTAATATAGAGTAAAGATACAACTTGATTTGTGAATGTTTTAGTGATTATTTAATGAATATTTAATGATTTAAATCAATTTCGTTTCTAATTTGAAATAAAATATATTTTTTATAAAGTATACTATTTTTTATTACTATATATATTCTAATTTTAGGCATAACTGTAAAAAAAAATCCCAATCATTGATTGGGATTTCTATAATAAATAAGAATTTAATTATTTAAAACAAGCTCGGATACTTGGAAGGGTTCACTTCGCTCATGATCGCATATACTTTTTCATAAATATCTTCCACAGATGGTTTCGAAAAATAATCTCCATCCGTTCCATACGCTGGACGGTGTGGTTTAGAAGCCAAAGTTTCTGGTTTGCTGTCCAAATGTCTGTAGCCGTTTTGAACATCTAAAATTTCTTGCAAAATATAAGCTGAAGCTCCACCAGGAACGTCTTCATCAACTACCAAAAGACGGTTGGTTTTTGCTAAAGACTTCACGATATCGTGATTCACATCAAAAGGCAATAACGATTGAACGTCAATGATTTCTACGTCAATTCCGACTTCTAATAATTCTTTGGCAGCTTGTTCCACCAATCTTAAAGTAGAACCATACGACACCAAAGTAATATCTTTTCCTTCTTTTAAGGTTTCCACAACACCAATTGGCGTTTTGAAGTCGCCCATATTGGTAGGCATTTTTTCTTTCAATCGGTAACCGTTCAAGCATTCTACAACCAAAGCCGGTTCATCAGTTTCCAACAATGTATTGTAAAAACCTGCTGCTTTTGTCATATTCCTCGGAACCAAAACATGAATTCCACGAATCGCATTGATGATCATTCCCATTGGTGAGCCAGAATGCCAAACACCTTCCAAACGGTGTCCGCGTGTTCTGATAATCAGCGGTGCTTTTTGTTTTCCTCGAGTTCTGTATTGCAAAGTCGCCAAGTCATCACTCATAATTTGGATGGCATATAAAAGGTAATCCAAATACTGAATTTCAGCAATCGGGCGCAGGCCTCTCAAAGCCATCCCGATTCCTTGCCCAAGAATTGTTGCTTCGCGAATTCCTACATCGGCAACACGAAGTTCCCCGTATTTTTCCTGCATTCCTTCCAAACCTTGGTTCACATCGCCAATGTTTCCGGCATCTTCACCAAATACCAAAGTCTCTGGATATTTGCTAAAAATAGCGTCAAAATTATCACGGATGATTAATCGAGCATCCACCTGTTCAGCAGATTCGTCATACGTTGGAAGCACTTCTTTTACAGAGAAAACATTTTTATCAGACTCAGAAAATAGATTGGAACTGAACTTCTTTTGTATGGTTTCGGTGTACTTTTCAATCCATTTTGCCAATTGGTTTCTGCCGTTTTCTTTTACGATAATTCGCAAAACTTTTCGGGCAGTTGACAAAATATCTTTACGAATCGGCTCCTTGATCGCCTTTAATTCGTTGCTGTATTTTTCTATGAAAACTTTATTATCGCTTGAATTTGCAATAGTTTCCAAAATTGAAATCAATTCCTTTTGTTCATTTTTGACTGGTTCTACAAAAGCGTTCCAAGCGGCTTTTTTACCCTCAAGAACTTCTTTTTTAATGGCATTGTCAATTTCTTCTAATTCTTCCGGCGAAGCCATGTTAGTAGCAATCATCCACAATTTCATCTGGCGAAGACAATCAAAATCAGCTTCCCAGGCCAATCTTTCTTCATTTTTGTAACGCTCGTGCGAACCTGAAGTAGAGTGTCCTTGCGGTTGCGTCAGTTCTTGAACGTGGATCAAAACCGGCACGTGCTCTTCTCTTGCAATTTGCGAAGCCTGTTCGTAAGCCGTGATTAATGCTGGATAATCCCAACCTTTCACTCGAATGATTTCGTATCCTTTATTTTCAGCGTCTCTTTGAAAACCTTTTAAGATTTCAGAGATGTTTTCTTTAGTGGTTTGATGTCTTGCGTGAACAGAAATTCCATATTCATCGTCCCAAACGCTCATGACCATTGGCACTTGCAAAACTCCGGCAGCGTTGATCGTTTCAAAAAACAGGCCTTCAGAAGTACTTGCGTTTCCAATGGTTCCCCAAGCGATTTCGTTTCCGTTGATGGAGAAATTGGTTTTGTTATTGATTCCCGTAACGTTTCTGTAGATTTTTGAAGCTTGCGCCAAACCTAACAAACGTGGCATTTGGCCAGCGGTTGGAGAAATATCTGAACTTGAATTTTTTTGCATCACCAAATTTTTCCAAGAACCGTCTTCGTTCAAACTGTGCGTTGCAAAGTGCCCGCCCATTTGGCGTCCCGCAGACATCGGGTCATGGTCAATATCTGTATGGCCATATAAACCCGCGAAAAATTGCTGAATTGACATTTGGCCGATTGCCATCATAAAAGTCTGGTCGCGGTAATATCCTGAACGAAAATCTCCATTTTTAAATGCTTTGGCCATTGCCAATTGCGGTACTTCTTTTCCGTCGCCGAAAATTCCGAATTTAGCCTTTCCTGTCAAGACTTCACGTCTTCCTAAAAGACTGCATTCTCTACTGGTTACGGCAATTTTATAGTCATTTAGTATTTCTGTTTTGAAATCTTCAAACGAAAGTTCTTTTTTGGAAGCTATATGTGTCATAAATGAAATTTCTTTGTATGGAAAACAAATTTAGTCAAATAATCGTATAAAACAAAATAGCAATGATTTAATTATGTGCAATCGATTTACTGAATAAAGGGGTTTTAATGAAGTATAATCAGTAAAAGCCTTTTAAAATTATTTTATGTGTAATTTTATTCCGGTTATTCTATTATCCCAAGTTTTTAAGAATGTGTCTTATTTACTGTAACGGCCTGATTTTTAGTTATTGTTTTGATTTTTAGCCCAGATAGCAGGGGAAAGCCTATTGTGCAAGAAAGCTATTTTTTCTTGCCGGAAAAGAGCGCCCAACGGAAGCTACTTTTGTGGCGCAGAAAAAAAGATTTTTGCGCAAGAGCTTGTAACGGATAGCTGGATTGGCTTCTAAAAAAGATTAAAGCCACTTTCGGGTAATCAAATTTGTCAGTGTTTTTGGGCTTATGGTAATGATAAATCGAATTCTTTCGTTGTAATTGGGCTGTGAGATTTCCCAACCGTTAATGGAATATATCGGGAAATAAAGCTCGAAATAATCGGTGACCAAATTCAGCCGGATGCCACTGTCGTACACAAATTCAGGATTGCTGGAATGGTCTTTTAAAAACCCGACATCGCCATAGGCTTCGATCCAATTCCAGATGCTGGCGCTGGCGTTAAAGGTGGTCATCCATTGGTTGGCAAAGGGATTTGTGAGCTTCGACTTAAAACCGCCTTCGGCAATAATGTACTGCTGGCTGTAAATTCCGGTACTTTCAGAACGTCCCAAATAGCCGTAATCAAAAAGATAATCGGTCGGGCGGTCTAATGCAAAACTGAAAAAATCGGTGTCGGTTTTGTTGTAAATAAAGGTTCCGGCAAAGAGGCGGAAATTAATCTGGCGGTTGCTGTCAAATAGTTTTCGATATTCAAATTCAGTAGTAAATTTCCCGAATTTTCCAGACAATTGTAAGTCAGTATTGAAGTTGAAATGGTTGGTTACTTCGGTTTTTGTATTGAAATATTTGGCATTAAAAACGGTGTAGTTTTCTGTTTTTTCGACGTCATACATCGACTTTTCACGATCTACAATCACTTGCCTGAAAAGCACGGTTTGTTTGCGATTATCGCGAAAATCATCTGGACGGAAGCGCATGCTTACCGACGGCGTCAACTTTAAATACGTCGCGTCAGGCGTGTAATGAAAGTAAGAGCCGTTCATATTATAGCGAATATTATACAGCTCAGCATCGCGGTTGTTTTGGTTGACGCTAAAGCCAAACGAGCCTGAAAGTGATTGCGTTTTTGACGAATAAATTGGGTTGATGTCAAAGGTAAACGGCTTGTCTAAAATGGTTTTATTGTGAAAGCGCATTCCAGGCGAAATTCCGTCATATAAATTGTAAGAAACCGTGGGCACATACAGAATTTGGTTGTAATAGGGATCTTCCAAATCCTTCATAAAATTGAATTTTACCGGACGATTTTGCGATAAAAAACCCTTTAAAGATTTCCAATTGTTTCGGAGATTGTATTCTGGAACTTCGTTCTTATAGTTCAAAACAATTTTGTCTGCATCGTTTCGAGGCAACGTGATTGTGGAATCATTTTTAATATTATCAAGCCATTTTTTGAAAACAACTTCGCCTTTTTTTACTCCATAAATAGGAATCGGAACGACAGTATTCGTTTTGTTTCTGATCGTGAAAGTCACGCTGTCATTGGTTTTCCGCACCTCTGTAAATTTATAATCTACGATGTTTCGGGAATCAATAATGTTCTTGAAAAACCAATTGATATCTTTATCCGCATTTGTTTTTAGAAGGGATTCCAGATCACTTCTAGTGGTTAGCTTTTGCTGGTTTAGAGTATAAAATTGCTGAATGCTTTTTTCAACTACATCATTTTCAAGATAGTTATCCAAGTATTTAAGGCTCAATCCGGCTCTGTATTTGCTGGCAATCTGTTCATTGAATTTGATCAAGGCATTTTTTGGGTCACCGAGAGATTGGTCTAAATTTTTTCGAGCCATCAGCATGTAAAAATAACTGTATTGCTCGTTAAAATCAATCGTAGTCAAATTATAACTTTTCAATAAGCGCCATTGCGCCACACGACCCATCATTTTGCTGTCAGGATGATGTTCTTCAATATATTTCATCATCATATAAATCTGGATTCCGTCATAAACCCAGTTGTCATAACGCGGATTCAATCGCAAAGAGGTCTTGAGGTAATTATTCAAATAGGTCTTTAAAAACTTAATTTCAAACAAAAATTCATCAGAAAATGGACTGATAAAAGCCGGAAGCTGGTTCAACCCATAAAACGGACTTCGTTCATAATCGGTCTGCGAAACCGTAATTTTTTCAAAAGGATAATCCCCGATGTTTTGGCTTACATAATTGACCACGCGGTCAATGACAATCGCCTTCTGGATATCATTCAGTCGATTTTCTTTTAAGTTGGTTTCCACATTTACCACGCTATTTTTATAGCTGTAAAAGGTGGTTTTTGGCTCGATGAATACATTAAAATCAGTTCTGTTTTTTCCCGATAATATATAAGTAGAAGTTAAATTTTTTTTAGAAACGCTAATTTCATCCAGATCTGAAGTAACTTGGGCATTCTGTACCGTTAAATTGACCTCGAAATCAGAAACTCCGTTAGAAATATCATCTAAGTTATTGTTGCTGTATTTTACAAATTCGTGGTTTTCAAATCGGGCAGGAGTGAGGAACCAATTTTTTAAATTATAATTTCCGTTGTCGTCCCAGCCATATTTGGTGAATTTGTCTTTTGGAAGTTTTACAGCATAAGTCAATTTCAAAATTCCTTTTTGGTAAGGCCCGATTTTAGTTCTAAGATTCACTTCAATCACATCGGGATGTTTTTCAAAACGATGCCATTGCAAGAAGGATTGGTTTTGATCCAGAATCGTGATATTGCTCGTGTTTCCTCGTTCAGATTCCTTTGCCAAGTGAAAATTTCGAACAAATTCGTCTGAAAAACGTGAAGCCAAAGGCGTATTTTTATTCGAATAAGCCTGATTCCAATCGTTTAAAATGATGGAAGAAAGGGTATCGCCAGATTGGTTGTAAAACGAAATTTCTTGCTGAACATAAGCCGTTTTTTCTTCATTATTAATTTCAACATTCATCTTGATGGAATGCTGTGCGTTTAATTTCACCGAAAGAAAAAGGAGGGAAATTCCGAGAACAAGTTTGAAGAAAGTATTCAATTTAAATTTTTATATGATATACGGTAAAACGCTAAAGCAAGTTTAGTTATTATAAGATACATTTCCTAACATATGGTTGCTTTTGATTTCTTAAAATAAAAAAAGCCGTCAGTGCTGACGACTTTAGTATGTTTTTTGTGACAAACAGAGAAACTTTGCAACTCTGTAACTTTGAACCTTTACAACTTTTCTTAAAAATTCGGACTCAAATTGTATTTTTTATAGAAATTATCTAAAACAGTCAGCACTTCATCTTCATTATCTACTATTTTAATCAAATCCATATCGCCAGGAGAAACGTTTGCATATTTTTCAATAAGAACCGTTTTTACCCAATCCATAAGGCCTGACCAGAAATCTCTTCCGACTAAAATGATTGGAAATTTTCCGATTTTTTTAGTTTGAATCAAAGTAATCGCTTCAAATAATTCATCTAAAGTTCCAAAACCTCCTGGCATTACCACGAAACCTTGAGAATATTTGACAAACATTACTTTTCTTACGAAAAAGTAGTCGAAATTTAAGTTTTTATCTTTGTCAATATAGGGATTAAAATGCTGTTCAAAAGGCAAATCAATATTTAAACCAACAGAAGTTCCGCCACCTAAATGAGCACCTTTGTTTCCAGCTTCCATAATTCCAGGACCACCGCCGGTGATCACTCCATAACCCGCTTTACTGATTTTATAAGCAATTTTTTCTGCCAATAAATATTGAGGATCGTCTGTTTTGGTTCTTGCCGAGCCAAAAATAGAAACGCAAGGACCGATTCGTCCCATTGTTTCATAACCGTTTACAAACTCGGACATAATTTTAAAAATAGCCCAAGAATCATTACTTCTTATTTCGTTCCACGTTTTTTGTTTAAAAACTTCTTGAATTCTATCGTCTTCGTTTTCGAATATTTCGTTTTTCATCTTTCTTAAAATTTTTCAGCCTGCTAAAGTAATTCTTTTTTCAAGAATTTAGCTGTATAACTTTTCTTATTTTTTGCTACTTCTTCTGGAGTTCCTTTGGCGATCAACTGTCCGCCACCTTTTCCGCCTTCAGGACCAATATCAATGATGTAATCGGCCAATTTGATGACATCCATATTGTGTTCGATAATCAAAACCGTATTTCCTTTATTAACCAATTTTTCAATGACTTCCATCAAAACCCTGATGTCTTCAAAATGCAGTCCGGTTGTGGGTTCGTCTAAAATATAAAATGTATTTCCGGTATCCTTTTTAGATAATTCTCCTGCCAATTTAATGCGTTGCGCTTCTCCGCCAGAAAGTGTGGTACTTTGCTGTCCAAGAGTAATATAGCCCAATCCGACATCTTCCAACGCTTTTACTTTTCTAAAGATTTTAGGGATGTTTTCAAAGAAAGGAACCGCTTCGGCAACCGTCATATTCAGTACGTCAGAAATCGATTTTCCTTTATACCTAATTTCTAAAGTTTCTCTGTTAAAACGCTTTCCTTGGCAGGTTTCACATTCCACATAAACATCTGGAAGAAAGCTCATTTCAATCGTTCTTACGCCCGAACCTTCGCAGGTTTCACATCTTCCGCCGTTGACATTAAAACTGAAACGTCCCGGCTTGTAACCGCGAATCATGGCTTCAGAAGTCATGGTGAATAAGCTTCTGATTTCCGAGAAAACTTCGGTATAAGTCGCTGGATTTGAACGTGGTGTTCGTCCAATTGGCGATTGGTCAATGTCGATAATTTTATCAATATGTTCCAACCCTTCAATCTTTTTATAAGGCTGTGGTTTTTTTACGCCATTGAAAAAATGCGCATTTAAAATCGGATACAATGTTTCATTAATCAACGTCGATTTTCCGCTTCCAGAAACTCCTGTCACGCAGATTAATTTCCCTAAAGGAAGTTCAATCGAAACATTTTTTAAGTTATTTCCGGTGGCTCCAGATAGTTTTAAAAGTTTTCCGTTGCCTTCGCGACGTTTTTTCGGAACCGCGATTTCCATTTCCCCATTTAAATAAGAAGCGGTTAAAGTGTGTTCTTTCAGTAATTCTTCCGGAGTTCCTTTGCTAATAATCTGACCGCCATTTTTACCCGCTTTTGGACCAATGTCAATCACGTAATCAGCACGTTCGATCATATCTTTGTCGTGTTCAACAACGATAACTGAGTTTCCAATGTCGCGCAATTGTTCTAAAGAATGAATAAGTTTTTCGTTGTCTCTTTGGTGCAAACCGATACTTGGTTCATCCAAAATATACAGCACGCCAACCAATTGCGAACCGATTTGCGTTGCCAGACGAATTCGCTGTGCTTCTCCGCCAGAAAGTGATTTTGAGCTACGGCTTAATGACAAATAATTTAAACCGACATTGACCAAAAAGCTCAACCTCGACTTGACTTCCTTGACAACTTCAGAGGCAATTTTCTTTTGATTTTCGCTTAAATCTTTATTTAATTCTTCAAACCAATTGGCCAGATCAGAAATATCCATATCGGTCAATTCGGCAATATTTTTACCGTTGACCTTAAAATACAACGATTCTTTTCGTAAACGCGAACCTTCACAAACCGGACATTTTACTTCGTCCATGAATTCTTTTGCCCAGCGTTTTATTGTGGCAGAACCGCTTTCGTCAAATTGATTTTTGATAAAATTAGAAATTCCTTCGAAGTCAATTTTGTAATCTTTGGTAACGCCCAAAGTTTTTGAAGAAACCTCAAATTTTTCCTTTCCGCCATGCATGATCACTTCCATCGCTTCCGCGGAAATTTTCTCAATTGGATCCGTCAGTTTGAAATTGAATTTTTCTCCAATAATTTCCAATTGCTTGAATATCCAAGTACTTTTATATTCTCCCAAAGGTGCAAAACCGCCTTGTTTTATAGACAATTTTGGATTTGGGACAATCTTCTTCATATTGATTTCATTCACCGTTCCCAGTCCGTTGCAACTTTCGCAAGCGCCTTTTGGAGAGTTGAATGAAAAATTATTCGGTTCCGGATTTGGATAGGAAATCCCAGAAGTAGGACACATTAAATTACGGCTGAAATATCTTGCTTCCTGCGTATCTTGATCAATAATCATCAAAATATCTTCACCGTGATACATTGCGGTTTTGATGCTTTCTGCTAAACGTTTGTCGTTTTCAGGGGTATTTTCAACCAGCATTCTGTCGATCACTGTTTCAATATCGTGGGTTTTATAACGGTCCAATTTCATTCCTGGCGTAATATCTTTGATATCACCATTGATTCGAACTTTTAAAAATCCTTGTTTCGTGATTTGTTCAAATAATTCACGGTAATGCCCTTTACGGGAGCGGATTATCGGGGCTAAAATGTTGATTCTTTTTCCTTCGAAATTTTCAAAGATCAGCTGTTTGATTTGCTCATCGCTGTAACTAACCATTTTTTCGCCAGTCACGTAACTGTACGCATCGCCAGCTCTTGCATAAAGCAAACGCAAGAAATCATAAATTTCTGTAATGGTACCCACAGTTGAACGCGGGCTCTTGCTCGTCGTTTTTTGTTCAATGGCAATTACCGGAGAAAGTCCGTCTATTTTATCCACATCAGGACGTTCTAAACCGCCCAGAAATTGTCTTGCATACGCAGAAAAAGTCTCGATGTAACGGCGTTGGCCCTCCGCATAAATCGTGTCAAAAGCCAATGATGATTTTCCTGAACCCGAAAGTCCGGTAATGACAACAAGCTTTTCACGAGGAATTGTAACGTCTATATTTTTAAGATTGTGAACGCGTGCGCCCAAAACTTCAATAGTATTTTCAGTATCTAGCATAGATTTTTTAGCAAAAAGCAAAGGTACGTTTTTGTAATTAATTTTTAGTTAAAGACTGTTTGTCAAAAACTTAAAATTTGTGTAAAAAAAGAGGTGGGAATTTTGAAGCTAGAATCGACATTAGTCAATAACCATTTCTTTCAAGCGTTTTCGATACGATTCTAAGACTTCCATTTTAGAAATAAACCCGAAATATTTGTCGTTTTTCAAAACCGGAAGGAATTCGCAATGGCAGGTTTCAAATTTTTCCATAACGGTTTCCATTCCGTCTTCCACAGAAATAATTTCTTGCGGAACGGTCATAACTTCTTGAATAGTCGTGTATTTTACCCTGAAATTATTAAAAACAATCGGTCGGAGCTGTTCAAAATTCACAACGCCCAAAAGCTCATTTTTGGCATTGACAACGGGAAAAACCTGCTGGCGCGAAGTGGTCAAAAGTTCCACGAGAGAATCAATTTTATCTTCCAGACGAATGGTTTTGTATTCTGAATTGATATGGCTTAAGATGTCAATATTTGATAGGATGTTTTTGTCTTTGTCGCTGGTAAAAACGTCGCCTTTATCCGCCAAATGTTTGACATCCATGGAATGCGGTTCCAATTGCTTCGAAACGGCAAAACTTATGGAAGAAACAATCATCAGCGGTACCATCAATCCATAACCCCCGGTGATTTCACCAATCAAGAAAATTGCTGTTAAAGGAGCGTGAAACAAGCCACTCAAGATTCCGGCCATTCCCACGATCGTGAAATTTCCCACAGGTAATTCTCTGGTAAATCCTAAAAGGTTGAAGAATTTTGCAACAAAAAAACCAAGATACGAACCTACAAAAAGGGAAGGAGCGAAGTTTCCTCCGTTGCCACCGCTTCCTAAAGTCAGCCCGGTTGCAAAAACTTTTAAAAGCATGGTGATTCCTACGAAAAGCAATAGAATCCATTCGTTGCTTTTGTATTTATCGAGCACCGTATTCTCTAAAATCGCTTGCGGATTTGAGTTGGACAAGGTTTTGATGCTTTCATAACCTTCACCGAAGAGCGTTGGAAAAAAGAAAATCAAAACGGCCAAAAGCGAAGCGCCAAACAATGCTTTTTTGTAGGCACTATTTTTAAAATTTTTAAAAAAGGTTTCGATTTTTTGAAAATTTCTGGCATGATATACTGAAACTAATCCGGCTAAGATGCCTAAAATAATATAAAACGGAATGTTATGGTAGTCAAAAGTTTCCTGTCTTTTGAACGATAAAAGCACGTCTTCATTCAAAACAATCGTGGAAACCAACGCACCTGTCGCTGCAGAAATCATTATCGGAATAAACGCTGTAATTGCAACGTCAGTCAATACGACTTCGATGGCAAAAAGAACTCCTGCGATTGGCGCGTTAAATGCGGCAGCGATTCCGGCGGCAACACCGCAAGCCAAAAGTAAAATTCTATCTTTTTGGGAAAGCCTATATTTCTGGGCAAAATTAGATCCAAAAGCGGCACCCGTAATGGTAATCGGGGACTCTAAACCTGCAGAACCGCCAAGTCCAACGGTCAGGGAACTCGTGATTATTTGCGCATACATTTGTTTTCGGGGTAAAATTCCTCCTTTTTTTGCGACAGCGTATAAAATTCGAGAACTTCCTTTTTCTAATCTTCCATTCAAAAAATTTCGGACGACAAAAACGGTCAATAAAATTCCAATAATCGGCAGGATACTGTTGATGAAAGGTAATTTTAAGTAGCCGTTCACATAATTCGCAAATACAAAAACGTAATGCGCAAAAGCTTTTAAGATGATTACTGCAAATGAACACGAAATTGCAACAAGAATACAGGACAAGTATAAAAAATGTCTTTCTGAAAGAAAATCTTTTGCAATGAAAAAAAGGGCTTCAAATCTTTTTGCAGTTTTTCTTATAAGTAGTTGTAAACGCGATGGTTTCTTGTGGGACATTTGTGCAGTGAAATCGTTAGAAATAAATGGCTAAAATACGCTTTTTGTTAAAATTTTGCTGTAAAAAAAACTATAAAGTTTTTAATTTTTCTTTTGAATATTCTATTAATTCGCTGAAAAAAAGTGTGAATTCTTGCTCAAATTCGGTGTAATATTCTTTTAATTCTTTTACCGAAGCACCCATATTGGAATTGTGTTTTGTTCTATTGTCCATTTGAAATAAAACTCTTTCAATTTCATCAATAAACTGGTAATTGTAAAGCCAATTTCCCTGCTTCATGTACGGAAGCATGTTTTGGGTTTTTAAAGTCAGAATTTCAAAGTTGTCATCCAGCGATTTATAAAACCGATTTACGAAATCAGAAAGTTTTTCATCGGAATAATTACTCCAGTTTTTAGCAAGGAAATGATCGTAAAAAACATCGATGATTACACCCGAATAATGTCCGTATTGCTCGTGAAGCCGGTGTTTGCTTACTCTAAAAACCGAATGGGCATCAGTAAAAGTATCAATTGCACGATGCAAAATAATGCCTCTTTGAATATCTTTTGGAAAATTCTCATACTCTTTTCCGCGAATTCCATCCGCCATTAAACCACCGATTTTTTGAAAATCATTATTTCCGGAAAGATAAATGTGAGCTAAAAAATTCATTTTTAAAATTGCTTATTTTCAAAGATACAAGTTTCTAGTATCATTATAGAATGTAAATTTTATCTTCTTAAAAATTTTTTATGCGGAAACTTGGCAACTTTGTATCTTTGAACTTTAAAATAAAACTCATACAAATGACCTTAATAAAATCTATATCAGGAATTCGTGGCACAATTGGCGGAAAAGTAGGAGACAACCTGACTCCGGTAGACGCTGTAAAATTCGCTTCCGCTTATGGAACTTGGCTGAAACAACACGCAAAAAATGAAAAATTAACCGTTGTTATTGGTCGCGATGCCAGGATTTCTGGCCCGATGATCCACAATTTGGTGGTCAATACATTAATAGGTCTTGGAATTGACGTGATCGATTTGGGACTTTCCACAACTCCGACAGTGGAAATTGCGGTTCCTCTTGAAAATGCGGACGGAGGAATTATCTTGACCGCGAGCCACAATCCAAAACAGTGGAATGCCTTAAAATTATTAAATGAAAAAGGAGAATTTTTAAGCGGAGAAGCAGGCGCGATTATCCTTGACATTGCGGAAAGAGAAGCTTTTGATTTTTCTGACGTAGACAGTTTGGGCGAAATTACGGTAAATGATGCGTATATGGACATTCATATTGACGAAGTTTTAGAGTTGCCATTGGTGGATATTGAAGCGGTAAAACAAGCGAAATTTAAAGTAGTTGTGGACGGTGTAAATTCTTCTGGAGGAATTATTATTCCAAAAATTTTAGAATTGATGGGCGTGGAGTGCGTAAAATTATATTGCGAACCAAACGGTCATTTTCCTCACAATCCAGAACCCTTGAAAGAGCATTTGACTGATATTTCAGAATTGGTGGTTAAAGAAAAAGCAGATTTCGGAATCGTGGTTGATCCTGACGTGGACCGTTTGGCGTTCATTTCTGAAGATGGCGAAATGTTTGGCGAAGAATATACTTTGGTGGCAATCGCTGATTATGTTTTGAGCAAAACTCCCGGAAATACGGTTTCAAATATGTCGTCTTCGCGTGCGTTGGCTGACGTGACAAAACTTCACGGAGGAACTTATGAAGCAAGTGCAGTCGGCGAAGTGAATGTAGTGGAATTAATGAAAAAGAACAACGCAATCATTGGTGGCGAAGGAAACGGTGGCATCATCTATCCAGAATCACATTATGGGCGCGATTCTATCGTGGGCGTGGCTTTGTTTTTGACACATTTGGCACATAAAAAGATGAAAGTTTCTGAATTGAGAGCTTCGTATTCTCAATATTTTATGAGCAAAAATAAAATCGAATTGACGCCTCAAATAGATGTTGATGCGATTTTAGTAGCCATGGCTGAAAAATATAAAAGCGAAAATATTTCTACGGTTGACGGCGTAAAAATTGATTTTGCAGAAAACTGGGTACATTTGAGAAAATCAAATACAGAGCCAATTATCAGAATTTATACCGAAGCAAAATCACAAGAAGAAGCTGATAAAATAGCGTTTAGAATTATTGATGAAATTAAAGCGGTAGCGGGAATTTAATATGGAAAACTATCAAACAGAATCCTATCATGAACCAGTTCGTTTGAATCGCAAGAGACCGTTGCCTAATGCGACAACGGTTCTTGTTTTGGGAATTATTTCGATTCCCACCAGTTTTTGTTATGGAATCATCGGAATTATTCTTGGAATCATCGCTTTGGTTATGGCTAAATCGGACCTGAAATTATATCAAGAAAATCCTGAAGCCTACACAGGATACGAAAATTTAAGTGCCGGCAGAATCTGTGCGATCATCGGATTATCAATCGGATCATTGTTTTTTCTTTTCTTCATTTTATATATAACTATCGTGGCATCTGTTTTTCTGCCCGTAATTTCTGCGGCTGCGGCAAGCTAAATATCATGAAATGAAAAACACGATTCAACTGCTTTTTCTCTTTGTCACCATTACGTGTTCCGCTCAAAAATTCTCCAAAGAAGAGCGAAAACTGATTCAGTCGGGCGATGCTAAAACAATGCTAAAAGTTATAGAAACCACCGATGAAAAAGAGCTAAAAATCTTAAGATCGGTTTCAATTGACATCAACCCAAAAGACGATTTGGTTGCATTATTAGCGGAAAGAATGTTCGTGTCGATGCGCGATCCAAAAAATCCAGGCATCGGAATCGCGGCACCGCAAATCGGAATCAATAGAAATATTATTTGGGCACAGCGTTTTGACAAAATCGGCGAACCCTTTGAATTATATCTCAACCCAAAGATCGTTTGGCGTTCTCAATTACTCCAACAAGGCAGTGAAGGCTGTCTTTCAATTCCAGATTTCAGCGGAAATGTTTTGAGAAATTACATTATAAAATTGACCTATCAAGATAAAACCGGAAAACATGTTGAAGAACTGGTCGAAGGTTTTACAGCAGTCATTTTTCAGCACGAAACCGACCATTTAAATGGAATTTTGTTTACCGATCGAATGAAAGAACAAGAAAAAATAAAACTTACTTCGGTAACTGGTGAAACGAATCTTTTTCTTGAAAAAAAATAAATTTCTTTTTTGAAGCGAATCATCAGGCATTTTCAGCAAAGGCAATTCCCGCTGTATGGCACTTGCTGTTCTTCTGCCTTTCAGCAGAAGAACGAGCCCAAACAAAGCCATCATCGGGGCTATTTGAGAAAGAATTTTTGATTTTTTGTTATCATTGCGACTATTGTGTTCTCTGCAAGTTTTTAAAATAGTCTTAAATATTTTTTTTGCGTCTTTGCGACTTTGCGAGATTTTGTAAAATGGCGAGATTTTTTTTTCAAACTAAAACGCTATCTTTGAAACCAAATATTGCTGCAATGACTTCAACCGAAATTTCTACACAATTAGAACACTATTTTCAAAAATTTAGAAACAATATCATCGGCATTGACCAAGAGTTTGTTTCTCCCTTCGGAAAAAAGAAAATCATCTATACCGATTGGACTGCCAGCGGCAGATTGTATCGTCCGATTGAAGAAAAATTGATGAATGAATTCGGGCCGTTTGTGGCAAACACGCATACTGAAACTACGGTTTCGGGAACGGCAATGACCATGGCGTACCACCACGCCAGAACGAGTATCAAAAAACACGTTAACGCAAATTCTGATGACGTTTTAATTACAGACGGAACCGGAATGACGGGCGTTATCAATAAATTCCAGCGAATTTTAGGATTAAAACTTCTTGAAAACCTGAGAGAATTCACAAAAATTCCAGACGAAAAAAGACCGGTGGTTTTTATTTCACACATGGAACACCATTCAAATCAAACTTCGTGGTTGGAAACCATCGCAAAAGTAGAAGTGATTCCGGCTTGCGAAAAAGGTTTGCTCTGCCTGAATGGTTTTCAAGATTTACTAGAAAAATATAAAAATCATACGATTAAGATTGCTTCCATAACGTCTTGTTCCAACGTGACGGGAATCAAAACGCCGTATCACGAAGTGGCAAAATTGATGCACCAAAATAACGGTGTCTGCTTTGTGGATTTCGCTTGTTCAGCACCTTACGTAGAAGTAAATATGCATCCTGAAGACAGCGAAGCCTATTTAGACGCGATTTTCTTTTCGCCACACAAATTTCTTGGCGGTCCCGGAACTTCTGGCGTTTTGGTTTTCAACAAGAAATTGTATAAAAATATGATTCCAGACCATCCAGGCGGTGGAACGGTTTCTTGGACAAATCCTTGGGGCGAACACAAATATTTAGACAGTATTGAAGAGCGTGAAGACGGCGGAACTCCCGGCTTTTTGCAAGTGATCAAAACGGCTTTGGCGATCCAGTTGAAAGAGCAGATGGGGATTGATAATATTTTAGACAGAGAGCACGAAATCATTGAGTATGTTTTTTCTGAATTGGAGCCTGTTTCAAATATTAATATTTTGGCAGACCAGCATAAAAATAGGCTAGGAGTCATTTCTTTTTATATCGATGCTTTGCATTTCAATTTAGGCGTTAAACTTTTAAACGATAAATTCGGTATCCAAACCCGTGGAGGTTGCAGTTGTGCGGGCACTTACGGGCATTATTTGCTTCACGTTGACCAAGAAACTTCAAATGATTTAACGACTTTGATTACATCTGGAGATTTGATCAGAAAACCAGGCTGGATCAGGATGTCAATTCATCCGACGACCACAAATGCGGAAATTAAATATGTTTGCGACAGCATAAAAGCGTTGGCAGAAAATCATCAAGATTGGGCAAAAGACTACGATTACAATAAAAACTCAAACGAATTTACGCACAAGCAGGCGTTGCATACTGAAAAAGATTTAGTGAAGCAATGGTTTGGAGAATTGTAATTTCTTGCATTTCCCTGAAATTTAGGATGCAAATTGTTTAAACCAATCTATGGAAGAAATTTTCGGTTATTTCGGCGCGCTTTTAATTGGTTTGGTTTTAGGGCTGACCGGTGGTGGCGGTTCGATTTTAACCGTTCCGGTTTTGGTGTATTTATTAGGAATTAATCCTGTGATTGCCACCGCTTACTCTTTATTTATCGTTGGATCCACATCTACTTTTGGTTCTATCCTAAATTATAGAAAAGGTCTCGTGGAAGTAAAAACAGGCTTGAAATTTGCAATTCCTTCTTTAATTGCCATCTACTTTACTCGAAAATTCATTGTTCCGGCAATACCCGAAGTGCTTTTTAAAGTACAGGAAACTGCAGTCACAAAAGATTTTTTTATCATGGTTCTTTTTGCCATTATGATGATGCTGGCTTCATTTTCAATGCTTTCTGAAAAAAGAGTTTCCGTTTCAAAAACAGAACCGAATCCAATAGTTGTAATTATTCAAATATTTATGGTAGGCATAATCATTGGTTTGGTTGGCGCTGGCGGTGGATTTTTGATCATTCCTGCTTTGGTTTTTATGGCAAAGCTTCCGATGAAAAAAGCAATCGGAACTTCTATTTTTATAATAGCCATAAATTCCTTAATCGGATTTACGGGCGATATCGGAAATATCAATCCAGATTGGAGCTTCCTATTAATTTTCTCTTTTATCTCAATTTTAGGTATCTTTGCAGGGATTTATCTAAACAAATTTATTAACGAAAAAAATCTAAAGAAAGGTTTCGGATGGTTCGTATTGGCCATGTCCATTCTTATCTTAACCAAAGAAACTCTTTTTTAGATCCATTTATAACAACTATGAAAATCGAACAAATTTATACCGGATGTATTGCGCAAGCTGCGTACTATTTAGAAAGCAATGGCGAAGCAGCCATTTTTGATCCGCTGCGCGAAGTACAGCCTTATATCGATAAAGCGGCAAAAGACAATGCTAAAATCAAGTATATTTTTGAAACGCATTTTCACGCTGATTTTGTGTCTGGACATTTAGATTTGGCAAAAAAATCAGGCGGACAGATTGTTTACGGGCCAACGGCAAAGCCAAATTTTGAAGCTGTAATTGCAACAGACAGCCAAGAGTTTAACGTGGGGAATTATACCATAAAAGCCATCCATACGCCAGGGCACACGATGGAAAGCACGTGTTATTTACTGACGGATGAAAACGGCAAAAACCACGGAATTATCACTGGAGATACTTTGTTTATTGGAGATGTGGGTCGTCCAGATTTGGCACAAAAGATTTCGGGAGACTTGACGCAGGAGAAATTAGCTGCTTATTTATTTGATTCGCTTCGTAATAAGATTATGGTTTTGGAAGATGATTTGATCGTTTATCCAAGCCACGGTGCGGGGAGTGCCTGCGGTAAAAACATGAGCAAGGAAACCACGGATACTTTGGGGAACCAGAAAAGAACGAATTATGCGCTTAGAGCTGATATGTCCCGTGAGGAATTTACCACCGAATTATTGGACGGTTTGGGAGCGCCTCCCGCTTATTTTCCTCAAAATGTGATGATGAATATTGAAGGATACGAGAGTTTAGAATCCATAATTGAAAAATCGGTTAAACCTTTATCCGCTAAAGAGTTTGAAACTATTGCAAATCAATCAGAAGCCTTAGTTCTAGACGTAAGAAATGAAGCTGATTTTGTAAAAAAACACATTCCGGGTTCTATCTTTATCGGAATTCAAGGCGGTTTTGCTCCTTGGGTCGGTGCTTTGATCAGAGATGTAAAACAGCCGTTATTGCTGGTGATTCCAGAAGGAAGGGAAGAAGAAACGATTACTCGATTATCAAGAGTTGGTTTTGACAATGCGCTTGGTTTTTTAGAGGGAGGCATTGATGCTTGGGAAAAAGCAGGTTTTGAAACCGATTCAATTAAGAGTATTTCTCCAGAAAAATTTGCTTCTGATTTGACAGAAAAAAGCATAGTTGTTGACGCCAGAAAACCAGGAGAATTTAGCGCTGAAAGCGTTATCGGCGCGGTAAATATTCCGTTGGATTTTGTTAACGAACAATTAGCGGAAGTTCCAAAAGACAATCAATTTTACATTCACTGTGCCGGCGGTTACCGTTCAGTGATTATGTCTTCTATTTTAAAATCAAGAGGATACCATAATATGGTTAATGTGGAAAAAGGAATGAGCGGCATCAGAAATACAGACGTGAAACTTTCCACTTTTCAATGTCCGTCAACTAAATAAATTACTTTTAAATTTCCCTTAAATATTATATGAGAGAGTGGAATTTTAAATACTTTTGCAAACTAAAATCAAAAAATTAAACTAAAATGAAAAAAATCCTTTTATTGCTTTCTGTTACGGCAATTATGGTTTCGTGTAACAAATCAGAAGAAAATGAATTTACAATTACAGGAACTGCTTCAGGAGTTGAAAATGGTAAAACCGTAATTCTTCAAAAAGCGGATACCATTACAATGGGACAAATGGTTTCAATCGATACT
The DNA here is from genome assembly GCF_003865365.1 of Flavobacterium macacae. Classification (GTDB taxonomy): domain Bacteria; phylum Bacteroidota; class Bacteroidia; order Flavobacteriales; family Flavobacteriaceae; genus Flavobacterium; species Flavobacterium macacae. The sequence goes on from NZ_RQVR01000003.1 coordinate 141,499, forward strand.
GTAAAAATTGAAAATGGAAAATTTGAGTTAAAAGGAACTTCTGCTGAACCAGAAATTCACGCTTTGTTAATTGAAGGAAAAGGAAATATCGATTTTATTCTTGAAGGAGGAAAAATTACTGTTGAAGTTGATAAAGATACTTTAGCTAACTCAAAAGTGGGTGGAACTTATAATAATGACGAATACAGAAATTATAAAACGGAGATAAAAGCTCTTCAAAAAGATTTACAAGCTAAATCTATGGCTTTTCAACAAGCAAATATGGAGAAAATAAAAAATGCACAAGCAGCCAAAGATACAGCGGTTGTTAATGCATTGATTAAAGAAAACCAAAAAATAATGGAACCTCTTTCTGCTAAGAATTATACATATGCAGAAAAAAATCCTAAATCATTTTTAAGTGTATTGCTTGCAGAAAGTTTCTTTTACACGCAAGAACCTGATTACACTAAAATCAGAAATATTTACAACGGTTTAGAATCACAATTGAAAAATACTAGACCAGGTAAATCTGTTAAAGAAAAATTAGATGCTCACGATTCTGTAGAAGTAGGTAAAAAAGCTCCAGATTTCAGTGCAACTTCTGCTGATGGAAAGCAGGTTTCTTTAAAAGAATCTTTAGGAAAAGTTACTATTATTGATTTTTGGGCTTCATGGTGTGCGCCTTGTCGACAAGAAAATCCAAATGTTGTTGCTTTGTATGAAGAGTTTCACTCAAAAGGTTTAAATATTGTAGGAGTTTCTTTAGATCAACCAAATGAGGAAGTAAAGTGGAAACAAGCAATTAATCAAGATAAATTGACTTGGACGAACGTTTCAAACTTAAAAGGTTGGGATGATCCAATTGCAAAAAAATACAATGTAAGATCAATTCCTGCGACATTTATTCTTGACGCATCCGGAAAAATTGTAGCAAAAGATCTTCGTGGTGAAGAATTAAAAGCAAAAGTAAAAGAGCTTTTAGGAGCTTAATCACTTCAAAATATCTCAAAATAGAAAAATCTCCGTTGTGGAGATTTTTTTATTTTATTCAATTCCAACGTATTAAAAAATACTTAAAAATAAAGTTTAAAAAACGTTTGCACAAACAAAAAACAGTATTATATTTGCACCCGTAAGAAGGAAACGCTTATGGGGAGATACTCAAGCGGCCAACGAGGGCAGACTGTAAATCTGCTGTGAAAACTTCGCAGGTTCGAATCCTGCTCTCCCCACAAAAAAAACCTGAACTTTTTAGTTCAGGTTTTTTTATTTTAAAGATAGCCTAAAAGCCAATAAATAATAAAGAATAAAATGATGGTACCCAGGCAGCCACCACCTAGTTTTTTGGCTCCCCATCCGGCCAAGATTGTTTTGAAAAATCCATTCATAGTGTTAGTTTTTTAAAGGTTGTGATTTAAAGTTAACAAATTCTATGTAGGTTCTTTTTATATTTAAGATAGTTTTATCAAATCAATACCTGCCACTCAGCAAAGCACCGCCAATCGGAACTTTTGTTTCTAATCCTAATTTTTTCATCATTTCATAAGTAGTACAAATTGCCGCTGTTGTCACCGGAATCCCGATTTCTTTTTCGATTAAATCTACCGCTTCCAAAGATGGCATCTGAACGCAAGCCGAAGCGACCAAAACATCCACACCTTTCAAATTTAGCTGCTTGTAAATTTCCAGCAAGTTCATCGGATCTTGTGAGGCAACTTCCAGATTATCTGAAATTTCTAAAGCCACAAAATCAACCACTTCAAAACCTTGGTGTTCGATATAATCTACAACTAATTGAGTCAAAGGTTTCATATACGGCGTGATAACCGCCACTTTTTTAGCTCCAAGAACTTTCAATCCGTTGATTAAAGCGCCGGCACTCGTAACAATAGGAGTAGGGAAATCGTTCTTGACCGTTTCTTCGTGAAGATTTGTTTCAGAAACACAATGGTAACCGCGACCCATGCTCATAATCGCAACGAGACATGCATATCCCATCACATCAACACGAGCATCAGAAAGCTCTTGGGCACATTTTAAGCTCATCGCGTCCATGGCTTCTAATTCTTCCTTTGTTACTTTTTTCATTCGCATTCTGCTGGAATGAAACGTAAATCTTTCTGGAAAAATAGTTTCTCTTGCACGAAACAACGCCGGAATTTCAGTTTCCATCGTTACATTTGAAGAAGGAACAATTTGACCAATTTTATATTTTTTATTCATTTGTTTAAAGTTTGATGCTTAAAGTTTCAAAACGGAATACTAACTACTGTTTACGGAATACTTATTATATCTCCTTAATCGTGTTCACAATCGTCCCAATTCCCTCAATAGTGGCTTCTACAACATCGCCATCCCACATCCATTCTTGCGGTTCTCTACCGGCGCCAACGCCAGCTGGAGTTCCCGTTGCTATAATGTCTCCAGGTTCAATGGTAAAGACCGTGCTCAAGTCTTCGATCAAGTCATTAATATTGAAAAGCAAAAACTGGGTATTTGAATTTTGTTTTTCAATTCCGTTTAATTTTAGTGACAGATTCAAGTTATGCGGATTTTCAATTTCATCAGCAGTAACAATATAAGGTCCCATCGGGGCAAAAGTATCTTGGCCTTTTGAAACGATCCATTGGCCTTCGCGACGGCAATCCCGGGCAGAAATATCATTGATTATGGTATAGCCAAAAACATAGTCCATAGCGTTTTCTTTGGAAACGTATTTTCCTTTTTTGCCAATGATTACGGCCAATTCTACTTCCCAATCCAATTGTTGCGTCAGCTTTTTATTCAAGAAAATGTTTTCATTCGTACCCACAACTGCCGTCGGAGGTTTTGAAAATATAATTGGTTTTTGAGGCAACTTCCCGGTTGTATCAAGAGTTCTCGCACTTTCAGCAACGTGTTCGGTATAATTTAGGCCAATTCCGATGATGTTTTTTCTAGGTTTCGGAATCGGAGCCAAAAGTGTAGTTTCCTCAAAAGAATATGAAACTTCATTTAATGTTTCTTCATCAATATCAGCCAGAAAATCATTGATTTCAGGAATAATTTCAATTCCCATGTCAATCAATTCAAGCATTGTCGATGGAAGCGGAAAGTTTAGCGCTTCTCCAAAATCTTCCATATCAACAATGTGATCATTGTGCAAAAATCCTAATCTCGGCTCTGAAGTTGTTGTTTTATAAGTAAGTAATTTCATTATTTTGGTATAAGTTTTGTTGTTTGTGTTTTTTCTTTGACTTTACGACTTTTAACCTTTGACTATCTGAAACCCGCCATTTTCTTCATAAGCGCGTTCTTGATACAATCCAAGAGCTTCAATTACCGGCAAATCATTGAAAGAAAACAGGCAAGCATCTTCGGTTTCGCTTAAATTGACGTGTTCGTGGACCGCCCAAGAAGGAACGCAAAAAATATCACGGACTTTCCAGTCAAAACGTTTTCCGTTGATGATTGAATAGCCACTTCCTTTGGCACATTGGTATACAAAAGAACCCGTGTGCTGGTGCGCTTTTGTATGTTCGCCTGCGCGCAATAATTGCATTGACGCGCCCATGGTCTGCATCACATGGCCACCCGTCTTTGGGTTCGAATAATGCATCAAAATTCCGTCGTAATCTGAACCTTCATTTACTTTTGAAGCTTCTACCAATGCCGGATACACATTTTTCCACGAATATTTAAACAGTGGGGAATAAGGCTTGTCCCATACTTTATTATCAGGCAAAAGTCCTGGATGTCCATAAGTTAACGGCGAAAAATTAACGGGATGCTTTAAGTCCTGCTTTCCGTCATAAACGGCATAATCGTTCGCTTCCAACGCATTGACCAGCGGAATATCCAAACCGTCTTGCCAAATGCACGTTTTTCCATCGGCAGTTACGCCGTGTTCGTGCCAAGTCGAATTTGGGGTAATCACAAAATCATTGACTTCAAACGTAATTTTATGGCCGTCAACAACCGTGTAACCGCCTTCGCCTTCCATAATAAATCGCAACGCCGAAGCCTTGTGCCGATGCGCCGAAGTGCTTTCGCCAGGTCGCGTGACCTGAATGCCGGTATAAAGCCAACCCACCGCTGCAGAAACGTCTTTTCGGTTGTCATTGACCAAATAAACTACGCGTCGGCCAGCCTGTTCTGGCGTAACTAATTCAGAAGATTTCAAAACCAACGAACGGAGATTTTCATATTTCCAAAGCATCGGAATCGATGAAGTCCTTGGCTCCCAAGGCTCGATATCATTGGCAACCGTCCACAAAGCGCCCGCGCCAAGCGTTTCCAATTCTTTATAATAAGCCTCCAATTCTGGCGTGGTCTGAACGCGCGCCCGGCCAATCTGGTCGTCATTGAATTTACCTTCCATAAAATTTATTTTTTTTGAAGCGAAACTTCAGTGTTTTTCTGTAATCCATTTTCCCGCTAGAGCCACTCGCTTTGCGCCAGCTTGTTGGCTGGCACAAGAGCTCAAACAATGGCACCATCGGGGCTATTTGAGAAACAATTTGCATTCTTGTTATCTTCTGGGATGCAGTTTGTCGCTATGCGTTGTCAAAAAACTACCTTTTATTAAAATCTTCGTGATTATCAATAAAAGTAATCTTTCGTGTTGGCGCCACATTTACCCTTAAATCAAAAATGTCAAACCGATTATAATGCCCTAAAATATCATGCATCTGTTTCGGCTGAATGCATTTGGCCAGATCAATTTCGGCATACACAATTCCTTCGTCATCAATCAAAGGCTCGCCAACCACAGCGCCATTCGGGCCAATTATTCCTGAAAATGCCGAATTTTTTCGGGTCAATAATTCTTCCACATTCGGGACATCGTCTTTCAAAACATTCATGATTTCCTTTGAAATTGTGGAACAAGAAACCACCGTAAATAATTTTCCTTCAAAAGAATGCGCCGCCGCGCGAATTTTAATAGCTTCCGCCATATCATAGTCGGGTGGGGCCACCGGAAGCGATATATAATTGGCAATATGAATCAATTCGCCTTGCGAAAGCAAGGTAAACCGTGCCAAAGTATTCGTGTTTTCGCCACAAGCCAAAGTCCCGATCGGGCCAATTTCAGTATCATATACTTTTAAGGAAGAACCGTCACCGCTTGTCCAAGTGAGTTTTTCAGCCCACGTCGGAACCAATTTTCTATGTTTTCCAATAACTTTTCCCTCGTTATTGATAATTAAATTTGTGTTGTAAATCTCGCCATAACTTTGGCCTCTTTCATTGATTCCAATAACGATATGCGCGTTGAATTCTTTGGCAGCATCAGAGATTTTCTGGATTTCTGGCCCATCGGCAAGAATGGAGCATTTATATAAAACTTCATACCATTTGCTTCCTTGAACTGGCGTCATAATCCAATTCCAATAGGGATAGCCAGCAATAAAAACTTCTGGAAAAGCAACCAAGCTCGCTCCGTTTTGAGCCGCTTCTTTTATAAAAGAAATCGCTTTGTCAACAGTCGCATCCGCATTTAAAAATACGGGCGAAGTTTGAACGGCTGCTGCTTTAAATTTTTTGAATTCCATAATTAGTTATGAATTACAGTTCGTGAAATAAATATTTAGAGATTTTTTCTTTCATTTCCGCCGAAAATGAGGCAGCTTTAATATCGTTTCTTTCTTCATTGAAAGCGACATTGACTAAAGTCACTTCGCCTTCCAGACATGTTATATCCTTTTCATCTGCGAAACGAAAACCGCAGTGCACAGAAGCGCCGCCAAGGTTTTTTACCCAAAGCGATTTTGTCAAAACTTCGCCCAAACGGGCCGCTTTTTTAAACTGTACTTTTAAATCCACCGTCGGAATTCCGTTGGTTTCGTGAATGGTTGAAAAAGGTCTCTCCAGCGCTTCTTCAAACCAATCTTCAACCAGGTCGTTCAGCATTTCTAAAAACCTTGGATAAAAAACAATTCCAGCATAATCAACGTGCTTGAAACGTATTTTTTCTTCTTTTACAAAATAATTGCCCATACTTTTTAATTTGATTTAAGCTGCTGTTCCCGATTAAAAACTTTCAACACTCGCTTTTTTCATATAATATTTAAACGTTTCCGGAATCGCGTTTTCATCTAATAGGCAGCCTGTTTCCAATTCTGGGTAGGTTTCAGCAAACGTTTGGATTTTTGTTCGGTCCACGCGCATGCTCACCACACTTCTGTCCACTTCATCAGGATGGCGAATTCCTGCCGAAGCCATCAAATCCATTGCGTTTTTTACGGTCTCTTGTTGAAACCTTGCTACACGAACACTTTTTTCTTGAGGAACCAAGCCTTTTACTAATTTGGGGTCTTGTGTCGCAACCCCAGTCGGGCAGGTATTTGAATGGCATTCCAAAGCTTGTATGCATCCCAAAGCGAACATCATACCGCGAGCAGAATTACATAAATCTGCTCCAGTCGCAAGCGTTTTTATAATATCAAAACCAGAAATAATCTTGCCGCTGCATATAATTTTTATTTCTTCTTTAATTCCGAAACCTTTTAGTGAATCATAAACAAACGCCAAAGCATCGCGAAGTGGCATTCCCACATGGTCAGAATACTCAATTGGCGCGGCTCCGGTTCCGCCTTCACCACCGTCAACGGTAATAAAATCGAAATAGGTCTGTGTTTGGACCATCGCTTTGCAAATCGATAAAAATTCAGATTTATTTCCAATACAGATCTTCATTCCGATTGGTTTTCCGCCCGAACCTTTTCGTAATAATTTAATGAAGTCCATTAATTCTAAAGGCGTTGTGAAAGCAGAGTGGGTAGGAGGCGAAATGATATCTTTTCCTCTTCCGACCAAACGAATCGCAGCAATTTCATCCGTTACTTTTTCCTTTGGAAGAATTCCTCCGTGGCCAGGTTTTGCACCTTGAGAAAACTTAATCTCAATCATTTTTACATTTTCAAAATGGGCTCTTTTTTCAAAATGTTCATACGAAAAGTTTCCGTCTTCATCGCGACAGCTGAAATAACCGGTTCCGATGTTCCAAACGATGTCGCCGCCGCCGTCAAGGTGGTAAGGAGAAAGCCCGCCTTCGCCGGTATTATGGTAAAAACCACCTTGTTTTGCACCTGCATTTAAAGCAATAATTGCATTTTTACTTAATGAACCATAGCTCATCGCACTGATATTATACAAACTTGAAAAATAAGGCTTCTCGCATTGCGAAGATCCAATTTTTACTCTTGGATTCATATCAATTTGATCAAACGGAATGGCTTTTATGCTGTGGTTTATCCACTGATATCCAATATTATAAACGTCTAGCTGTGTTCCAAAAGGATGCGAATCGGTTTCTTTTTTACTTCTTTGGTAAACCAAACTTCTTTCCAAACGATTAAAAGGTGTTCCGTCAAGATCTGTTTCAACGAAATATTGTCTGATTTCTGGCCCAATTGACTCTAATAAATAACGCATTCTTCCTAAAAGCGGAAAGTTTCTTCTGATGGTTTTTTTAGATTGAAACATATCATAAAAACCCATTATGATTAAAGGCAGAAAGATTAACAGAAGAAAGATGGATTTCCAATTAATGAATGTCAGAAGCGTGATTATGGCTAATGACGTGATGCTAAAAACAACAAAAACTTTTCTCATTGAGATTTTATTTGGGTATTAATAATTGAGGGTTAATATTAGTGATTTTTAATCAATTTTAGGCATTAATTCTTTTCAATTTGAACCTTTGAATTTTTCCGGTTTCTGTTTTTGGAAGCTGCTCTAAAAAACGAATTTCTCTTGGATATTTATAAGGAGCCGCATTTTCTTTGAACCAATTTTGAAGTGATTTGGCGTACTCCTCGCAAGCTTTTGATTTGTCATTTAAAACGATGTAAGCGCAGACCAACATCCCGCGATTTTCATCAGGAAGCCCTACAACAGCGCATTCAGCAATGTCATTGTGTTTTAAAAGGACGCTTTCGACTTCAATTGCCGCAATATTATATCCGGACGAAATGATCATGTCATCGCCTCGGGCTACAAACCAAAAATATCCGTCTTCGTCTTTTTTGAAAATATCTCCGGTAAGATTCCAGCCGTTATGCACATATTCTTTTTGCTTTTCGGTGCGATTTAAGTATTTGCAGCCCGTAATTCCTCTTACTGCCAATCTTCCGGCTTCATTTATTCCCAATTCGTTTCCCTTCTTGTCTATTATTTTTGCTTCGTAACCAAATACGGGCAAGCCGGTGGCGCCTTTTTTCATATTCTCTTCATTAGAAGAAATAAAGATGTGCAACATCTCGGTGGCGCCAATTCCGTCAATAATTTTCAAGCCGGTGGCTTCGTGCCAATCTTCCCAAACTTTTTCCGGCAAGGTCTCCCCGGCAGAAACACATTTTCGGAGCGATGAAATGTCAAAATCTTTCGCTTTTGTTGTTAAAATTCGATAGGCCGTCGGCGCCGTAAAAAGTATGGAAACCTTATATCTATCAATGGCTTCAAGCAATAATTCAGGGGAAGGTTTTTCAATTAAAAAAGTGGAAGCTCCGTAATAAAACGGAAATAAAACCAAACCGCCAAGGCCAAAAGTGAATCCTAACGGCGGACTTCCTGTAAAAATATCTTCAGGTTTTGGTTGCAAAGCATATTTTGGAAAAGCTTCGCAGATAAGCAAAATATCTTTGTGATAATGTGCCGTCATTTTTGGGTTTCCTGTCGTTCCAGAAGTAAAACCGATTAATGAAACAGCGTCTGCTTTTGAAGGGAAATTTTGAAAATCTTTGGATTTATTGTGCATCAGCACTTCTAATTTTGAAGTTGCCGTTTCAGTTCCGTCAAAAGTAATTGTCTGTTTTAAAAATTTAGATTTTACCGCTACTAAAGCTTCTTCCAATCGATAATCGCAAAATGCGTGTGAGATTTCCGCGCTCTCAATCATTACTTCGAGTTCTTTTTCGCGAAGCAAAGGCATCGTGGCAACAACAATTCCTCCAGCTTTTAAAATCGCAAACCAAATTGCCACAAACATCGGATTGTTCGCCGAACGAATCAAAACGCGATTGCCAGAAACCAATCCCAAATCATCAACCAAAACGTGCGCAATTTGGTTCGATTTTTCAAATAAATCTTGAAAAGTCCACGTTTTCTCAAAAGTTCGAATGGCGACGGAATCGCCACGACCTTCCTTAATATGATGGTCTAATAATTTTTCTACGCAATTTAAATCTTCCGGAAACTGAAAATTTTCTCCATCATAAATATAATCCGGTTGGTATTTCTGCGAAGGAAGATTTTTGTGGGCGAAATTATCGACGTAATTCATTTTTAAAATTTCTAAGGTTTAAGTTGCTAAAGCGCCAAGGTTGTTAAAATTATCATTCCCAAGAAGGAGGAATTTAAAGTTATAATAACTGCTATTCAGCCATAATTCGTAATTCTTAATTCGTAATTTTTTTATGGCTTTCTGGTTTCAATTCTTTTTTCATGGTTTCAATGGCTTTTCTTTCGCTTAATTTATACGGATATAAATGTGAAATTCCTGCTTCATATTGTTTCGGAATATCATCTGCCTCAAATTGCTCGTAGGCTTGAGCGTTTCTGACAAAATTGGGGTCTAATAGTAAAGGTCTTCCTAAAGCCACTAAATCGGCTCTTTTGTTTAAAATAATCGTGTTGATTTGGTCAATATCTTGAATCGTTCCTGTAGTAATTGTCGGAATTTGGACTGTATTTTTTATGGCATCAGAAAACGGGGTCTGGTACATTCTTCCATAAGCTGGTTTTTGTTTGGCTACCGTGTAGCCTGTGGAAACATTGATGATGTCAGCTCCAGCTTCTTTAAATGCTTTGGCAATTTGCAACACATCTTCTTCAGAGATTCCATTTTCAGCCCAATCAAAAGCAGAAATTCGGATAGAAATCGGTTTGTCTTGATGGAAGTTTTCTCTGACCGCTTTGAAAACTTCCAAAGGAAATTTCAATCGATTTTCAATGCTTCCACCAAATTCATCGGTTCTGCTATTTGTCAATGGCGATAGAAAAGAGGCTAATAAAAACCCGTGATTGGCTTGAATTTCGATCATGTCAAAACCAGCTTCTTCGGCATTTTTGGTGGCTTGGATAAATTCTGAAATCACCAATTTCATATCTTCAGAATCCATTTCTTTTGGAACCGACATTTTATCTTTGTAAGGAATTGCAGAAGCAGAAAGTAAATTCCAGGCATTTTCTAGCGGAAGATTATAACCTTCCCAAGGCAATTTTACACCACCGCGACGGCCAGAATGCCCTAATTGAATTGCAATTTTAGCTGTACTATTTTTATGTACAAAATCCACAACATTTTTCCATCTATCTATTTGGTCTTTAGACTTTATCATGGCGCAACCTAAAGTAACTTTTCCAATATCAGAAACGGCAACAGATTCGGTAATAATCAAACCAATGCCACCGATGGCACGGCTTCCGTAATGCACTAAATGCCAATCAGAAATCAGTCCGTTTTCAGCGGAATATTGTTCCATCGGGGCCATCACAATTCTGTTTTCAAGATGCATTTTTCTTAAATCATATGAAGAAAAAGCAGGAGGCAATTTTGTGTTTTTATTATTTATAGCGTTATTAAATTCCGTCAAAACCGCATTTGTAAAAGAAGTATCTCTTATGGCTAAATTTTCAAAAGTTACTTTTTTAGAACGTGTCATTACGCCAAAAGCAAACGGCAGAAAATCGTGCTGTTTGTGGCGCTCCATATCTTCAAACCATTCTAAAGAAACCTTTGCTGCGTGCTGAATCATTTCGACTCTTTGCCTGCGTTTGTTGTCGTATTCTTGAAATGCTTTTGGAATATCATTTTGATTTTCAGCAATAGAATCGGCCAGCGCAATAGCGCATTCCATCGCTAATTTTGTTCCAGAACCAATGGAATAATGGGCAGTTGCTTTGGCATCACCCAAAAGTACAACGTTGTCTTTGTGCCAGTTTTCATTGGTAATTATCGGGAATTTTCGCCAATGGGAACGATTTGAAATTAATCCGTGGCCGTCTAATTCTTCCTTAAATATTTCTGAAAGCTTTTGAATTGTATCTTCTTCATTTTCGGTTGTAAAACCTGAATTTTTCCACGTTTTTTCTGTGGTTTCAAAAATCCAGGTGCTCATTCCTTCTTGGTATTGATAGGTGTGGGCAACAAAAATTCCGTGTGGCGTATTCCTGAAAAAATACGTAAAGGCGTCTAAGGGTTTTGTGGAACCCATCCAAACGAATTTGTTTTTTGTGTATTCAATTTTTGTTCCAAAATCGTCTTTAAATTGTTCGCGCAGTCCGCTGTTAATACCATCTCCGGCCACAATTACATCGGCATTTAAACTCGAAACATCCTCAATATTGTACTCAAAATGCAGGTTTACACCTTCTTCTTTACAACGCTGTTGCAATAATTGAAGCAGTGTTTTTCGGGAACAGCCACAAAATCCGTTGCCTGTGATTCGTACTTTTTCGCCATCACGAGCTACATCTAAATCGTCCCAATAAGCGAAACGGCTTCGGATTAATTCATAAGATTTTGGATCTCTGGATAAAAATTCGCTTAAAGTTTCATCCGAAAAAACTACTCCAAAACCAAAAGCGTCGTCGGCCTTATTACGTTCATACACATCAATTTGGCTTTCTGGCATTGCTTTTTTTGCCAATATTGAAAAGTATAAACCGCCGGGACCTCCACCAATTACTGCTATTTTCATTATATTTTGTATAGAAAATTTTTAAGTTCTTTTAATGTCGAAAATTTCTCCAATTTTGGAATAACTGGCACCGGCCAATCTTGAAACTGGTTTGTAATTCTCTAAATTTATTTTGTAGTTTTCAAGCAATACTTCCTCCTTAAAATGAAACATTACAATTCTTCCAATTACAATTGTGTTGCCACCAAATTTGTGATTTTCAAGTGTGTAATGATGTACCAATTCACATTCAAATGAGATGGGACTTTCTTGAACTCTTGGCGGTTTTATTTTTACAGAAGCTACCGGAGTAAGGTTTGCCAGCTCAAATTCATTTACATCGTGCGGTACATTTTGTCCGGTGATATTCATTTGTTCTACAAATTCTTCAGTAACCATATTGACCACAAATTGCTTTGTATTCAAAACATTAGTAAGGGTATCTTTCTTATGATTGTTGGCTTGGGAAGTAGAAAACATCACGTGTGGCGGATCGTCGCCAACTACGTTAAAAAAGGAAAAAGGAGCCAGGTTCAGCAAACCTTTTTCGCTAATTGTAGAAATCCAGCCAATCGGCCGTGGAATTATCGCTCCGGTAAGCAATTTATAAATGGCTCTTTGGTCTAATTCGTCAGGATTGAATTCCATTTTTAATTTTGTGTTTGTGCAAATTAAAGCAAATTTTCAGAATTATTTCAATACATAATAATTTTAAGAGGTAATTTTTAAGGATAGTTTAAAAATAGTAGAAATATAATCTTTGGCTATGCATTAAAAGCAATTTCCGTAAATCTCTATTTTAGAATAGAAATGTTTAATTTTGGTCAGCAACTAAATATTAAAAAATGGATTTGTTCAGTAACGAAATGGGGCCAAGCCGAAATTTACTTCCCAAAGAAGGAATGGTGCATTATTATGGAACCATTTTTTCTCACGAAGAAGCAAATCACTATTACCATACGCTTTTTTCAGAAATAGAATGGAAAAATGACGAGGCTATTATTTTTGGCAAACTAATTATCACCAAGCGAAAAGTAGCTTGGTATGGTGACCGTGAATTTAAATATACCTATTCTAACCGAACTAAAAAGGCGCTTTTTTGGACTCCAGAATTGCTAGAATTGAAAAAAAAAGTGGAAGAAATTACAGGAGAAACCTATAATTCGTGTCTTTTAAACTTGTACCATTCGGGAGAAGAAGGAATGGCGTGGCACAGCGACGGAGAAAAAGATTTGAAGAAAAACGGTGCGATTGCTTCGTTAAGTTTTGGAGCAACTAGGAAATTTGCTTTCAAGCATAAAGAAACAAAAGAAGTCGTGACTATTATATTGGAACCGGGAAGTTTATTGGTGATGAAAGACGAAACGCAAACACACTGGCTGCATCGTTTGCCACCGACCAAGACAGTTCAAAATCCGAGGGTAAATTTGACTTTTCGAACGATTGAAATCGAGGAAGAAATTTGGATTCCGATTAAATAAGAACATTTTATTACTAAATTGTAAGACTAAATACTTTTTATGAAATACTTCTATCAAATAATTATTCTAGTATTGATTGTCTCTTGTCAAAGTAAGCTAGATGATAAGCCAAAAAAAGAAAAACAACAAAATATAGCTCTTGAAATTTTAAATTTTAAAAGTGCAAGTATTTCAATTTATCCATCATTTGATCAAAGCTTACACATAGAAATTGATTATGAAAAACGTGAGATTAAATTGAATAAATCGGCTGATGTTTTTGTTGCCGATTCGTTGAGTGTTAATTCATTTACGATTATAGATTCTAGTAGATACAAAAGAATTCAAAATTTTCTTCCAAAAGGTATTTCTGAAGTAAGAAAATTAAGCGATTTGCAATTCGAAAAAGTAGATGCCTTTCTTCATAAGTTTGGAAATTGTACTGATGAAGAATCTGAAATCGGACCAGACGGCACCACAATGTTTGTTTCTTTGACTTCAAAAGATTTAAAAACCAATGAATGTAGGTATTGGTTGGGTGGTGGTGACCAAGAAATATTTGATTTATTTATACTTTTTGAAGAAATTTATGATGAAAATTCTACTTTGGTAGATGCAGTTGAAATGACATCAAGAAGTCTTTTTTACAGAGTTTTAAAAGTAAAGAGTAAAAATCCTCTCTATGTAAAATTGTTGCGTTCACCAAGAGAATGTTTTGAAATGTCTCAAATTATGGATTCTTTACCAAAAGCAAAAGAAATATTTGTTGATATGACAAATTATCGTGGTCAAGATTTAAGTTGTATTACAGTAGCACTTCGTAATAAATATAAGCACATCAGATGGATTGTCAATGAACCTTTTGATAAACATCAGGAAAATATAATTAATGGAAAATAACTGAATTCGAGTTTATAACTATATGAAATTTATAATTACTATTTTTTTATTTTACAGTTTTATTACAGTAAAAGCACAAACAAGTCAAGACGCAAAACCTTTTATCATTGGCGAAACAAGAATTTTAAAATCAACTATTCTCAATGAAGACCGAACTTTAAACATTTATCTTCCCGAAGGTTTTGACAAATCAAAAAGCTATCCGGTGATTTATCTTTTAGACGGTTCTGCCAATGAAGATTTTCTGCACATTGTGGGCTTGGTCCAATTTTATAAAATGCAATTCAATATGCCTGATTTTTTGGTTGTAGGAATTGCGAATATAGATAGAAAGCGCGATTTTACGTTTCATACCGATTTAGACGACTTGAAAAAAGACTATCCGACCACGGGATATTCGGGTAAATTCATGGAATTCATAGAAAAAGAATTGCAACCTTTTGTAAATAAAACCTACAAAACGACCGAAACAAAATACATCATCGGGCAATCTTTAGGCGGACTTCTGGCTTCAGAAATTTTATTAAAAAAACCATCTTTATTTACGCACTATTTAATTGTGAGTCCGAGTCTTTGGTGGGACAACGAAAGTCTTTTGAAAGAAGCTAAAAATCTTTTGGATAAACAAAAAGAGATGAATCCTTATGTTTACATTTCGGTTGGATTGCAGGAACATAAAACGATGGTAAAAGATGCTGAAGAATTTGCTGAAGTATTGAAAAAAGCAAAAAAATCCAAATTAAAAATCGATTATATGCCTTTAGAAAATGAAAACCACGCTACAATTTTACACCAAAGCATCAGCGAAGCGTTTAAAAAATTATTTCCTTTTAAAGCATAATTTGCAGAAGAAAGCCAAAGAGTTTTAATATAGAATCTTCCTTTCAAAACACAATTTAAATGTTGATATTTGCATTTGCTAAAAAAGGAAAATTAAAAACTATGGGAATGAATAAAAATACCATTTTAGGATGGGCTACTTTTATAATGATCTTGATGGGAATGTTGCTGATTGGTTTGGGCGCTTTCCGATATAATGATGTTGCCGGTTGGGGATTTGGCGCTGTAGGAATCGGATTCTTTGCTATTGCATGGGTTTTCAGTTCTTTAAAAGGGAGAGTTTGAAATATTTATAAGTTATGAATTAGGAGTTATAAGTTTTTAGGATGTCTAAAATCCAAAAATCAAACTATCTAAAAGTCTAATAGTCCAAGAAATTTAAAAAATAATCTAAAAGTCTAAAATATGTCTGACGATAAGAAAGTAATTTTTTCAATGCAGAAATTGAGTAAAACCTACTCAAGCAGTGATAAACAAGTATTAAAAAATATTTACCTGAGCTTTTTCTACGGAGCAAAAATTGGTATTTTGGGTCTTAACGGCTCTGGAAAGTCTTCCTTATTAAAAATCATCGCCGGTGTGGACAAAAACTACCAAGGTGATGTGGTTTTTGCGCCAGGATATACTGTTGGGTATTTAGAGCAAGAGCCTCAATTAGACGATACTAAAACAGTTATTGAAATCGTGCGTGAAGGAGTTGCTGAAACTATGGCCGTTTTAGAGGAATACAACCAAATTAATGACTTGTTCGGTCTGGAAGAAAACTATTCAGATCCGGATAAGATGGATAAGTTGATGGATCGCCAAGCCACTTTGCAAGATAAAATTGATGCTTTGGGCGCTTGGGAAATTGACACCAAACTTGAAATTGCAATGGATGCTTTGCGCACGCCAGAACCAGATACGCCAATTAAAAACCTTTCAGGTGGAGAGCGTCGCCGTGTGGCTTTGTGCCGTCTTTTACTGCAACAGCCTGACGTTTTGCTTTTAGATGAGCCAACGAATCACTTGGATGCAGAATCTGTACTTTGGTTAGAGCAACATTTGGCGCAATATGCAGGAACCGTAATTGCGGTAACGCACGACCGTTATTTCCTTGATAATGTGGCAGGTTGGATTCTTGAATTAGACAGAGGAGAAGGTATTCCTTGGAAAGGAAATTATTCTTCTTGGCTAGACCAAAAATCAAGCAGAATGGCTTTGGAAGAAAAAGTAGCTTCAAAGAGAAGAAAAACGTTAGAACGTGAGTTGGACTGGGTTCGCCAAGGTGCAAAAGGACGCCAGACGAAACAAAAAGCGCGTCTTCAAAACTATGACAAGCTTTTAAATGAAGATCAAAAACAACTGGATGAAAATCTGGAAATCTATATCCCGAACGGACCGCGTTTAGGAACAAATGTGATTGAAGCAAAAGGTGTTGCCAAAGGTTATGGTGATAAATTGCTTTATGAAGATTTAAATTTCACGTTGCCTCAAGCCGGAATTGTGGGGATTATTGGACCCAATGGTGCTGGTAAAACCACTATTTTCAGAATGATTATGGGCGAAGAAACTCCAGATAAAGGAGAATTTTCTATCGGAGAAACGGTAAAAATCGCTTATGTAGACCAAGCGCACTCGAATATTGATCCGAATAAATCAATTTGGGAAAACTTCTGTGATGGGCAAGAATTGATAATGATGGGAGGAAAACAAGTGAATTCTAGGGCTTATTTGTCACGTTTCAACTTCGGCGGAAGCGACCAAAACAAAAAGGTGGCCACGCTTTCGGGTGGAGAAAGAAACCGTTTGCACTTGGCAATGACTTTAAAAGAAGAAGGAAACGTATTGCTTTTAGATGAGCCAACGAATGATTTGGACATCAACACGCTTCGGGCTTTAGAAGAAGGTCTTGAAAACTTTGCGGGATGTGCTGTTGTAATTTCTCACGACAGATGGTTTTTGGACAGAATTTGTACGCATATCTTGGCTTTTGAAGGAAATTCAGAAGTTTATTTCTTTGAAGGAAGTTTCTCTGAATATGAAGAGAACAAGAAAAAACGCCTTGGCGGTGACTTGACTCCAAAGCGTATCAAGTACAAAAAATTAATAAGAAATTAATTCGTACAAAAAATCTCGGCTCAGTCCGAGATTTTTTTTTAATTTATGATGTATATTTGAATAAAATTTAATTATTCTATGCCCCAAATTAGACTAATTTCATTTATTGCTATCTTATTCTTTTTCGGCCATTTCGGGTTCTCTCAAGAGCGGACAAAAAAAGAAATAAGAAAGGAAATATATGATTACATCTGCGAGGCGGATGCTTTATTGAATGAACTCAAGTTTCAGGAATCACTTCAGATTTCTCAAAAGGCACTCAATTTAGCATATAAAAATAAGCAATACGACTATGTTGCCATGTCGTATAATACCATTGCGGGCTGTCACGAAGAACTTTTAGATGTCGAAAAAGCACTTTCTTATTATGAAAAGGCATTGGCTTATGCGAACAAAACTTCCAATGACACTATAAAAGATTGGATCCACAACAATATTGGAAACATTTATAATTTTGATTTAAAAGATTTTGACAAAGGAATTTATCACTATCAAAAGTCTTTAGCTTTTGGTAAAAAAATTCAAGATACTTCTGAAATTATATTTACGGAATTAAATTTGACGTGGGCTTATTTCAACAAAAATGAATTCAAATCAGGATTGCCTCACTTGAAATATATTGAAAAAAATCTGGTAAATCATGAGGATATAGAATCTCAAGTGATTATGAATAATCTTTTTGGAATGTATTATAGTTCTCAAAAAGATGAAAAATTAGCTGATTTTCACTTTAATAAAGCCATTCAGATTGGTCTAAAATACAATCAAGATATGGCCTTGTCAGATGTTTATGAAGAATATGCAAAACATTTGTACCAAATAAAAAATTTTAAAGAGGCGTACATAATTAAAGAAAAAAATGAAAAGCTTAAAGAAGTAATTCACAATCAAGAAAAGGTAAAAAGCGCTCAAATTGCCGGAATTCAAATTGAACTTGAGGACTCCAGAAGAGAAATTAATGAAATTGAGCTGGAAAGATATGCACAGGAAAAGACTTTAAGATATTCAAAAATCATAGTAGTTTTATTTCTGGCGGTTGTAATCGTATTATTATTACTTCTTTATACTTTTTATAAAAATAATTTATTCCGAAAAAAAGTCAATCAGCAATTAGTGGAAAGTAACGCGGAACTTAAGATTGCAAAAGACAAAGCCGAGGAATCTTCCATATTAAAAAGCCAGTTTATTTCAACAGTAACGCACGAATTGCGAACGCCACTTTATGGAGTTATTGGAATCACTGATTTGATTTTAGACGAACATCGCGAGTTAGAAAATAGTCCTCATATTAATTCGCTTAAATTTTCAGCCAAATATCTTTTGTCTTTAGTCAATGATTTATTACAAATTCACAAAATTGAAGATCGAAAAATTGTGCTTGATGAAACGCCATTAAATGTTTCAGATGAAATTGAAAAAGTGAATCAAGCGCTTCAATTTATCGCCATAAAAAATCAGAATAAAATTACGGTTGAAATTGATCCTAATATTCCGGAGTATTTAATTGGCGACCGACTTCGGCTATCTCAAATTTTAGTCAACTTGACCAGCAATGCCTTGAAATTTACCCAAAACGGTGAAATAAAATTGATTGCAAAATTAGAAAGAAAAGACAGAAATGTAAATTTTATCACATTTGAAATTTCGGATAACGGCGTTGGAATTGCCACAGAAAATCAAAATAAAATTTTTGAAAAGTTTGTTCAAATTGATCGAAAAGAAGGTGGCGATTACCAAGGTACAGGTTTGGGACTTTCTATCGTGAAAAAATTACTAGAATTGCTGGGGAGCGAAATTCATTTGGAAAGCCGGGAGAATTTTGGAACTACAATTACTTTCACAATTCCCTTTGAATACAACGAAGAAACAACTAAAAAATATATTGAAAACATTGACGTTGATACCACAAGCGCGTCCAATTATAATATTCTAGTGGTAGAAGACAATAAAATAAATCAGTTGGTTACTCGAAAAATTATTGAAAAACATAATTTTAAATGTGCCGTTGTCGATGATGGATATACCGCTTTAGAAATCTTGAAAACAGAAACTTTTGATTTGATTTTGATGGATATCAATATGCCTCTAATCAATGGTTTTGAAACAACCCGAATGATTCGAGAAAAAGGAATAACCGTTCCAATTGTGGCATTGACCGCTTTTGACAAAGATGAAATCTCTGACGAAGCAAAATTATCAGGAATGAATGATGTTTTAATCAAGCCATTTGAGCCTGTCCTCTTGTTTCAAGTGATCAGCGCTCAAATAGCCAAATCTAAATAATTTATTTTTTGAAATTTATTTCTGCATAAACGGGCAAGTGATCTGATGGATACCTGCAATCTTTTGAGTCACTTAAAGTAGCAAATTTGGTCACTTCCATTTTATTTCTGTTGATGAAAATGTAGTCAATTCGCATGGTTACGGGTTTGTTGAATTCAAAATTGTTGAATGTTCCTTTGGGTCCAAAAACAATTCCCTTGCATACTTTTTGAGCATCGTCTAACTCTTCTTTAATCAATTTTAAAGGAAGCGTTTCATGCTCTAAGTTGAAATCTCCGGTCAAAATCACAGGAAGATTGTCTTTGTTGATTTCTCTAATTTTGGCCAAAATCATTTTTGAACTTTCTGCTCTGGCAATATCACCGACGTGGTCAAAATGGGTGTTGAAAATCAGCATCTTTTTCTTAGTGGCTTTATTTTGAAACAAACCATACGTACAGACTCTCGGATACGCCGCATCCCAAGCTTTTGAGGGTGTAGAAGGCGTTTCAGACAACCAAAACGTATTTTCTTCTAACAATTTGAACTTATCTGAATTGTAAAAAATAGCGCTGTGTTCTCCTTTTGACTGGCCGTCATCACGGCCTTTTCCGATGAATTTATGCGAAGCCAAAGCAGTATCAAGATATTCCATTTGGTTGGGCAGAGCTTCTTGAACTCCCATAAAATCTGGATTGTAGAATTTTACTTGATCCGTTAGATATTCTTTTCTGTTGGACCACTGATTTTCTTTGTCGCTTGCGGTATCAAGGCGAAGATTGTAGCTCATTATTTTTAAATCTTGAGCAAAGGCAGTAATTTGGGACATAATTAAAAAGGTAAAAAATAGTTTTTTCATTGTATTTCGGTTTTGTAGATTCCATGTAAAAAGAAACCACTAATTACACTAATTTTCACGAATTGATTTGTGAGAATTGGTATAATTCGTGGCTTGTGGCAATAATGCTAAATTATTTTAATACCAGCGTTTCTTATTCTTTTTTGAAGCGTCAGATTTTCTTGAATTGTTCTCTTTGGCTTTATTTTCCTTCACTTTATTCTTATTTCTTAAATCAGGCTTGGCGTCCGGATTTCCTTCTTTCCAAGGAAATGGATGATCGTTAACCGTTTTCACGTTTACTTTGATCAAACGCTGAATGTCTTTCCAATATCCTTCTTCGTCTTTTGAACAGAAAGAAATGGCAACACCGCCGTTTCCGGCACGTCCCGTTCTTCCAATTCGATGCACATACGTTTCTGGTATGTTCGGCAGGTCAAAATTGATGATAAACGGCAATTTGTCAATATCAATTCCACGGGCGGCGATATCAGTAGCTACTAAAACGCCAACTTCTTTGCTTTTGAAAGCATCTAAGACACGTTGTCTTGCATTTTGAGATTTGTCTCCGTGAATGGCTTCGGCAGCGATACCTTGCTTTCGCAATGCTTTGACTACGTTATCAGCTCCGTGTTTTGTACGAGAAAAAACCAAGACATCAGAAATATTCTCGTTTTTGATCAAATGGTATAAAAGCTGTCTTTTGTCTTCTTTATTTACGTAATACAATCGTTGCTCGACAGTTTCTGCAGTTGAAGAAACAGGTGAAACCGATACATATTCTGGTTTGTTCAAGAAAGTTTCTGCCAATTCACGAATTGCCATCGGCATCGTAGCAGAAAACAAAAGCGTCTGCCTGTTTTTTGGCGTAAGCTTTACAATTTTCTTAACGTCATTGATGAAACCCATATCAAGCATTTGATCGGCTTCGTCTAAGACCAACGTATGCAAGTGGTCTAAATCAATAAAACCTTGCTTGTGCAAATCCAATAAACGTCCTGGAGTTGCAATCAAAATATCAACACCTTTTTGCAAAATATCAACTTGGGGCACTTGAGAAACGCCACCAAAGATAGTTAGCTGGTTTAGGTTTGTATATTTTGCATACGTCTCAAAACTTTGCCCGATTTGAACCGCCAACTCACGCGTTGGAGTTACAACAAGTGTTCTGATGACTTTGGCTTTTTTTGATGAACCGACAATGCGGTGGATATGATGAACAATCGGAATTGCGAATGCGCCTGTTTTTCCTGTACCCGTTTGGGCGCAACCCACAAGATCGGTTCCGGCTAAAACTATCGGAATAGATTTTTCTTGAATAGGTGTGGCTTCCAAATAACCGATTTCAAAAACGGCTTTCTGAATACTTTTGGAAAGTGATAAATCTTCGAATAACATAAAATGTAAATTAATTCCCTGCAATTTTCGCAAAGACTGTGCAAAGATAGTTTTTATTATTTAAAGAGAAGTTGTGCTAGAGATTGGCAGATTTCTTACTTTTAAATTTTGGGTTTAAATGATACTTATCGAAAACGCTATTGAAGTATATGCATTATTCTAATTCGTTTTTGGCTTTTATAAAATCGGTAACCAGATAACCGATTAATTTTCCGACCAGATGGCTGTTTTTTTCATCCCCTAAATCGGGTGCTCCTTCACAAATGTGCAAATAGGCAGCATTTTCGTTTTGACTGAAAAAGTGGATGAACTGGCGCAATTCTTCTACAGAAAAACCACTTAAAGTCATCGCGCTCGAAGGAATATTGGGGATGGAATCTAAGTCGATTTCAACGCCATAACAATCATTCTTAATAAAGGCGTAGGCTTTTTCCATTTCTTGCCTAAAACCTTTCTGTTTCCTGATGTTTATTTCGTCGTACGTATTGATTCTTACTCGATCTTCTATCTTTTTAATTTCATGCAGTACACTCTTTGAAGTATAGCTTTCGTGCAGTCCAAAAACAAAATATTTTTTAAGGAAACCTTCTTCAAAAGCATATGAAAAACCATTACCGCTGTGCCTTCCTTCTAAAATTCTAAAATCAGAATGTGCGTCAAAATTGATGGCATTGATCGCTTTTCCTTTGGCAAGAGCGGT
This sequence comes from Flavobacterium macacae, assembly GCF_003865365.1. Classification (GTDB taxonomy): domain Bacteria; phylum Bacteroidota; class Bacteroidia; order Flavobacteriales; family Flavobacteriaceae; genus Flavobacterium; species Flavobacterium macacae. The sequence goes on from NZ_RQVR01000003.1 coordinate 163,642, forward strand.
TCCTTTAATATTTCCGTAGGCATTATTGTGGCCTCCGCCAATGATAATCGGAATTTTTCCGGACTTGACAATCGTGAAAATAATATGAGAAACTTCTTTATCTATTTTTTCAACCCATTTTGAAAGTTCTTTTCGTTCTTCGATTTGATTAAAATCAAGATTTTCTACCGCTTTCATTTCTTCCGAAACGTCAAGATGCCCTAAAATTAAAATCTGGCTTCCTTTGTTGAATCGATTGTGCTGAATGTTGGCAATACTTTTAATGGCACTTTCCCAAGCAGATGCCGCGCCCGGCCGTCCATGGTTGGCACGCACGCCAATATCTTCAGGAACGCCGAAGAGCACGAATTTGGCATCCGATTCCTTTAAGAAAAGGGCTATGTCAGCATCTTTTGGAATCGTTTGCATTTTTTCGCCAAACTTGACTTCCCCGCTTCTGAAATTGGTAACTTTTGCTAAGTCGTGGACTGTGAACGGAATGAGTTTTTCCATAAAATTTATTTGCATCAAAAATAATATAATTATATAAACTTACGTTAACACAATGATAAATCCCCTAAATTTATATTTAATTTGTTTTAAACCTTACCACTAACCACTATGGAAAATCAAAAAAGTAATTCAAGCCTAAAGGCGATTATCGTCGTTTTAGCAATCTTGCTCGCGGGGAGTTTAGCTTACATGTACAAAATCAGCAGTGATGCAAAAACTACTGAAACCGCTTTAGTAAAAGATAAAGATTCAGCTATGACTGAACTTATCCAGTTAAAGCAAAAATTAGATGCTGCCATTGCAGAAAACACTTCAGTTTCTGACGAATTGATAGCAGAAAGAGAAAAAGTTGTCAAATTGATGGCTGATCTTGAAAAATCAAAAGGCGATGTTGCTTCTTTGAAAAGAATTCAGTCGCAATACAATGCTTTGAATGCCAAATTTAATGCTTTAGTCAAAGAAAACGGCTTGCTGAAAGACCAGAACATGACTTTGGTTTCAAAAGTGGACAGCTTGAATATGGCTTTAGGCGAAAAAATCAGGTTCAATGACACTTTGGTGATCCAAAATGAGAACTTGGCTAAAACAGTTGAAAAAGCACAAAGGCTTGTAGTCATGAACTTGAGAACACAAGGAATCAAAGAAAAAAGTTCTGGTAGAGAAGTGGTTACGGAAAAAGCAAGAAGAGCTGACAAATTGAAAGTTTGTTTCTCAATCGCTCAAAATGAAGTAGCGCAATCTGGTGATAAATTGTATTACGTTCAAATTATCGATAGCAAAAACAATGTTTTAGGTGAGAAAAAAGTAGAGAACTTTGGCGACCAAACGTTGACGTACAGCTTCACAACAACTGTGGCTTATGAAAATAAATCGGTTGATGTTTGTGAGTCTCTGGATAACAACGGAGTTGATTTTGAAAAAGGAATGTACTTTGTGAACATTTTTGACAAAGGAACTTTGGTTTCAAAAACTAGCTTCACGCTGAAATAACAAACAAAATACCAAAAACTTAAACTGCATAAAAAAGGAGCCATTGGCTCCTTTTTTTTTAGCTCTATTGTAATAGATTTAAATCACTTTTCCTTCAATAATTACTTCATCAATTAAATTAGTTCCGAAGGCGTAAGGTAATTGGTAATAAGAAGTTATGGGTTTTGTGATAATTAAATTAGCACGCTTTCCTTTAGTGATTGAACCGTGCGTTTCAGAAATCCCCATCGCGTATGCTCCATTAATCGTCGCAGCGTTAATTACTTCTTCTGGCGTCATTTTCATCTTGATGCAAGCGGTTGCGATAACGAAATTCATGTTACCGGAAGGCGTTGTCCCAGGATTAAAATCAGAAGCCAATGCCAATGGCAAACCTGCATTCAGCATTTTTCGTGCCGGCGTGTAAGGAATGCTTATGAAATAAGAACAAGACGGCAGAGCCACGGGAATCGTTTGAGAATTTTTTAGAATTTCAATATCTTCATCAGTAACGATTTCTAGATGGTCGACTGACAGAGCATTGTGTTTTACGCACGCTTCGATTCCGTTGATGGCGGTGAATTGGTTGACGTGGATTTTTGCGGTCAAGCCGTATTTTTTTCCGGCTTCCATAATTCTTTCGGTTTCTTCAATGGAGAAATAACCGGTTTCAAGGAAAGCATCGATGTAATCTGCCAAGTTTTCTTCGGCTATTTTCGGAAGCATTTCGTTAATAATTACGTCAATGTAACCTGAATGATTTTCTTTAAATTCTGTTGGAAAAGCATGCGCTCCAAGGAACGTTGCTTTAATGGCAACCGGATAATTTTCTTTTAATTTTTTGATTACGCGAAGCATTTTCAATTCGCCTTCGACTGTCAATCCATAACCTGATTTGATTTCTACAGCGCCAGTTCCTTGTTGCATTACTTCTTCAAGACGCAATTTTGATTGGTTGTAAATTTCTTCTTCGGAAGTTTCGTTGAGTTTCTTGGCTGAATTTAAAATTCCGCCACCACGATTGGCAATTTCTTCATAAGACAATCCGTTGATTCTATCGACGAATTCTTGCACGCGATTTCCTGCGTAAACGATGTGCGTGTGGCTGTCACACCATGTAGGAAGCACGACTTTTCCGGTCGCATCGATGGTTTTATCAACGCTGATTTCAGGAAGGTTTTCCATTTTGCCGAATTCAGCGATTAAATTGTCTTCAATTAAAAGATAGGCGTTTTCGATTTTTGGAAGTAGGGCCATTTCGGTTCCTGAAACCTTGGCAATTGGCGTTTCTCTGACTTGAATTAGTTCTTTTATGTTGGTGATTAGTGTTCTCATTTTTTATTTATGAGTTAAGATTTTTTATTTATGAACTCTTAATTGTGGTTTATTTCGCGCTTTTTAAACGTTATTATTCAGAAGTTTAAAAGTAAGCCTTTTGTTTGCTTTGTAGCCCCGATTGGCGGGAGTAGCCTTTTTTTAATCCGTTTAGGGTTAAAAAAGCTACTGCAGAAAGCGGTAAAATGGACAACCGATAAATCACTAACCATTCGCTTCAAAAGGGAACCAGAATATTTTTGTAAATGTAAAATGGAATTTTAAAAACTCCTATCTTTATGACAAATTAAAGTGATTTTGAGACGAATTAAATATAAGGAAGTGAGGCGCGTACAGCCGAATTATTTTGAATATACCGGAATTTACACAACAGAACCTGTTGAAGTACAGTTGTTTGTGTATGATGATTTGGGTTATGAGGAATATAAAAATGTTTCGCTTGATCGTGTGAAAAAAGAGTTGGAAGATCCGTTGCAAAAAGAGGATGTGAAGTGGCTAAATGTTCACGGTTTGCACGATGTGAATTTGATAAAAAACGTGGGAGAGCTGATTGGCATTGATAATTTTATTGTCAGCGATGTTTTAAATGTGTCTCGGAGAACGAAAATGGACGAATTGGACGAAGTTTTGTTTTTCAGCATCAAATCGGTTTTGCAGAAGGAAGATGCTGACGTGATAAGAGTGGAACAGATTAGTTTTCTGCTGAAAGACAATTTGCTGGTTTCTTTTCAAGAAAAAAAGAGTGAATTTTTTACGCACATTCGGGAACGAATCAAGACGCACAGCGGGATTGTGAGGAAAAAGAAAAGCGATTATTTGCTGTATCTTTTGCTTGATGCAGTGATGGAAAACTTTTTTATTACGATTGAAAATTATGAAAATGGCGTGGAAAATCTGTTGATTGAGGCCAAAAATAATCATCGTTCCATCGTTTTGGAAAATATTGAGCGCGAACGTGAAAATTTGAATTTCTTGAAGCGTGCGATTGTGCCCTTGCGCGATGCTTTGTTTATTTTAAAATCGGGTAGGGAAGACGAGTTGGCTTTGATTGACAAGTCAAATTATGCGTTTTTTGAACGTTTGCATCAGAAGAGTTTGGAGATTTTAGATCAAATAGATTATGATTTGAAATCGCTTGAAAGTGCTTCAAATATATTTTTTTCGATGCAAAGCCAGCGAATGAACCAGATTATGAAAACGCTGACCATTTTCTCGGTGATTTTTATGCCGTTGACTTTTATTGTGGGCGTTTATGGAATGAATTTTGAAAATATGCCGGAATTGAAATCAGAAAACGGTTATTTTATTGTGCTTGGTGTGATGTTTTTGACGGTTATTGGAATGGTTTATTATTTTAAAAGGAAGCATTGGTTTTAAAAAAGTTTAAAGGTTTAATCTTTAAAAAGTTTACGAAGGAGTATGAAAAAATTTACTAGCGATATTTCTGGAAAAGAATATTTGGAATCAGAGCGTGTTTCGGCGAAGCTGGTTCGAAAATCTATTTTGGATTTTATTAAAGAAAAACATCCTGATTTCGAGGGCGAAAAATGCATGTCAATGAGTGAACTGCATTCTTTTCGGGAGAAATATATTGCTGAAATGCTTATTAAAGAAACGGGAGAATTGTCTTCAATGGAGCAAACTGTTCTGAGTGCCTTGAGCGATAATGCCACGATTTCCGACAAATTGGATGAAGAAATTCAGGATTTTACCTTTGGGCAAAAAGTGGCTGATAAAGTGGCTACTTTTGGCGGAAGCTGGACTTTTATCATTTCGTTTTTAAGCTTTTTATTACTTTGGATCGCAGCAAATGTTTTTATTTTGGCCAATAAAGGTTTTGATCCGTATCCGTTTATTTTGCTGAATTTGATTTTGTCCTGCGTTGCCGCATTACAAGCTCCCGTGATCATGATGAGCCAAAATCGAACAGAAGAAAGAGATCGCGATCGTGCCAAAAAAGATTATATGATTAACCTGAAATCAGAATTAGAAATCAGAATGTTGCACGAGAAAATAGATCATTTATTATTGCATCAAGAACAATCAATGGTTGAAATTCAAAAGGTACAGATGGATATGATGCAGGATATTTTAGAGAAAATGAACGAGAAAAAATAAGTTGGCAGTTTTCAGTTTTCAGTAAAAAAAGAAGGTCATAAGTTTTTTGCTTTAAGCACCAACTTATGACCTTCAAAAAATAGTATAATTATAAGTCAACTTATAATTTATGACTTATGCTTATTTCAAGCTTCCCACCATATCTTCTGGTTTTACCCAAGCATCAAAATCTTCTGGCGTAACGTATCCTAAACGAACTGATTCTTCTTTCAAAGTTGTTCCGTTTTTGTGAGCCGTTTGAGCGATTTCTGCCGCTTTGTAATATCCAATTTTTGTATTTAAAGCTGTAACCAACATCAATGAATTATCAACCAGTTCTTTGATTCTAGTATAGTTTGGTTCGATTCCTTGAGCGCAATGTTCGTCAAAAGAAACACAAGCATCACCTAACAAACGAGCCGATTGCAAGAAGTTTGCAGCCATCAAAGGCTTGAAAACATTCAATTCATAATGACCTTGGGTACCGCCAATTGTAATTGTCACGTCGTTACCCATTACCTGCGCACAAACCATTGTCAACGCTTCACATTGTGTAGGATTTACTTTTCCTGGCATGATTGAAGAACCTGGCTCATTTTCTGGAATCAAGATTTCTCCAATCCCTGAACGTGGTCCAGAAGCCATCATTCTTACGTCATTTGCAATTTTATTCAATGAAACCGCTAATTGTTTCAATGCTCCGTGTGTTTCTACGATTGCATCGTGAGCCGCTAAAGCTTCAAATTTATTAGGAGCCGTTACAAAAGGATGTCCTGTGAATTTAGCGATATATTCTGCTACTTTCACGTCATAACCTTCTGGAGTATTCAATCCCGTTCCAACGGCAGTTCCTCCTAAAGCTACTTCTGATAAATGCGCTAAAGTATTTTTTAATGCTTTTAATCCGTAGTTCAATTGTGCAACATATCCAGAAATTTCTTGACCTAAAGTCAAAGGAGTAGCATCCATTAAATGCGTTCTCCCGATTTTCACTACGTTTTTAAACGCTTCTGATTTAGCTTGAAGTGTATCTCTTAATTTTTCAACGCCAGGGATTGTTACTTCCACCACTGCTTTGTAAGCCGCAATGTGCATTCCTGTTGGGTAGGTGTCGTTTGAAGATTGCGATTTGTTTACATCGTCATTTGCTTTGATGAATTGTTCGCCTTCGCCAATTTTGTGACCCGCTAAAACCTGAGCCCTGTTCGCAACCACTTCGTTCACGTTCATGTTGCTCTGTGTTCCAGAACCGGTTTGCCAGATCACCAATGGAAATTCTGCATCTAACTTTCCGGCTAAGATTTCATCACAAACTGTTGCAATGGCATCTCTCTTCTCGATTGGCAAAACACCTAGATCGCAGTTAGCATATGCTGCTGCTTTTTTCAAATAGGCAAAACCTTCGATGATTTCTTTTGGCATTGATGCCGATGGACCAATTTTGAAGTTGTTTCTTGAACGTTCGGTTTGAGCTCCCCAGTATTTTTCTGAAGGAACTTTTACTTCACCCATCGTGTCTTTTTCAATTCTGTATTCCATTGTATGTATGTTTGTTATTTATAAAAGATGATTTTTTAAAATCATCCCAAAATTAAGGATTATAACTAGGTTTAAAAAATGATTTAAAAATTATTTTCCCTTATTTTATTGGTAAAAAGCTTTATTCCGCTTATCTTTGACAGATATTCAAAAAAATTCCGGAAAATATGTTTGAATTTCAACAGTATTTAGGTTTCTTACTTTTCTTAAGCGTTTTAACGTTAGGCTTTTGGTTAATGATTTTCTTGGTTGGCTTCGTGCAATATTGGCTTGGAGGCTCAATCATTGAGTTAATCAAAGAGAGAAGAGCAAAAAAGAAACAAGAGCAAACAGTTTAATCTGTAGTTCTTAAAAATGTAAGGGAACCAAATGGTTCCCTTTTTTTATGAGAAATAAAATATAAAAAAGGGCAATCAAATCGATTGCCCTTTTTTATTTATCCGCCATATTCTTCACCGCCATTATCTGAATCTGATCCAAGTCTTTTGGTTGTTTTTTCTCTTTCGTTTTTCGTTTTGTTAAAACGGTATGTAAACGATAATGTTATTTGTCTTTCTCTCCATTGCATTTCAGAATATGCATTTTGAGATAGTAAATTTGTTTCAGTAATTCTTTTTCTTGAATTAAAGAGGTCATTTACATTTAAGGCAATCGTTCCTTTGTCTTTTAAAACATCTTTACTGAAAGCCATATTTACACTTGCAATTCCTTTTGAACGACCTTGTGCATTGGTTTGTGGCGCATTGTATGTTGCGTTTGTTTGCCAATCAATTCCTAATGGGAAATTAACTCTTGAATTTATTCTTGTAAACCAAGAATAAGCCGTGTTGCTAAAGTCAATTAAAGTAGGAGTTCCTTCAAAGTCTAAATAAGTGTAACTTCCTTTTGTTTGATTTCTAAATAAATTGAAATTACTGTTCAATCTCCACCATTTATATGGATTGTAAGAAAGCGTAAATTCAAATCCAAAACGGTCTTCAACACCAATATTTACTGGTCTTGTTACCAATACTTCTGTGTCCACACCATTAAAAGGCAATGTCTCTGTGTTTCTAACATATTGAACTGCATCGTTAGTTCTGTTAAAATACATCGAAGTATTAAAGGTAAACTGGCTCCATTTTTTCAAAAACCCTAAATCAAATGAATCTGTCAACGAAGCATCTAAATCGGGATTACCTGTAAACAAGTTAATGTTACTTGATAAACTTGAAAATGGATTAATCGAGCGTGATCTTGGTCTTGAAATTCTTTTGCTATAACTTAATGAAGCAGAACTTGATTCGCTGAATTCATAAGCTACAAAGGCACTTGGAAAGAAATTGTTGTACTTTTTTGTATTAAAATCAGATGTTGTAAATTGATTGATTTCAATATTAGTGTCTTCCCAACGAAGTCCTACTAAATAAGAAAATTTATTAATCTTAGAACCAAAACTAGTGTAAAGTGCGTTTACATTTTCTTTATATTCTAAAGTATTTGTATACAAAGGATCATTTAACCATTGTCCGCCTTGCAAGTTTTCAACAGCATAATCAGTAAGCAATTCAGTGAAATTACCTCTGTAGCCCGCTTCAAACTGACTTCCTTTGCCAAAAGGTAAAACATAATCTGCTTGTACCATCGTGCGGTTTTGATCTTGAATATTATTAGTTCTTTGATTTCCTACAATTGGTGCTATCGATCCAACAGGTGTTTCGATATTACTGATTCCTGAGTCATCATCATCTGTACTCTTCGAAACTAAAAAGTCAACTGTCAGTTGGTGTCCTTCTTTCTCAAATTTTTTGATAAAATTAGAAGAGAAATCAATATTTATATCTTTTCTGTTTTGGGTATTAAAACGATTTGTAACTGACTGCAAATTTCTGTCAGCATCATATCTGTATTGAAAAACGTTATCCGGATTTTCACCTGTACTTCTTCTGTATCCAAAAGTATTTGTCCAAGTAATCGATTTATCTAAATACCAGTCAAAACCAAAATTACCGTTATAGCTTTTATTTAGTCTTTCATTATTTCTTGTTTCATCTAAAAAACTAGTCGTTTCACCTGTTACTTCGTCTAAATACTCTGTATTGTTCAAGAAGTTTCCAGGCCCTTTTCTATAACTATATCCTTGCGTTGTAAAAAGGTTAAAATTCTCTGTTTTATAATTCAAAGTTCCAGTAAAACCGTGGTTTGCAGGATCGCCAGTAGTAACTGTTACAGTTCCATTTATTCCCTGGTTTTTACCTTTTTTCAAAATAATATTTAAGATTCCACCGCCACCTTCAGCATCATATCTAGCAGAAGGATTGGTGATAACTTCCACTTTATCAACAGCGTCAGCCGGAAGCAATTTTAAAACATCGGCAATATTTACGCCGCCGGAAGGTCGTCCGTCAATTAAAATTCGAACGTTTTCATTGCCACGAAGGCTTACATTTCCTTCCACATCCACAGAAACAGAAGGTACATTGTCAAGAACATCGCTCACGCTCCCGCCTTTAACGATCATATCGTTTCCAACATTGTATACTTTTTTGTCTAACTTGATTTCAACAGTAGATCTTTCTGCACGAATTTCAACAGCATCCAGCATTTCTGCATCAAGATCAAGGCCTATACTGCCTAAGTTTTTACTGTCTTGAATATTTTGAGATTTTAATTCTAAAGGTTTAAAAGAAATAAATTCAAACTTAATATCATAAGTTCCAGCGTTTACTTCAATTTTAAAATCCCCGTTTTCATCTGCCAAACCGCCAGCAACGGGCACTTCAGGAGAAGCGCTATTGTGTAGCGAAACCGTGGCGTAACCAAGCGCTAAGCCAGAGGCTTTTTCAGTAATTTTTCCAGAGATAATAACTTTTTTTGATTGAGGCCGCTCTTGGGCATAACTCAAAACAGAAGCGAAAAGCAATAATAGGGGTATTGCAAATTTTAAATTTTTCATTAATTAGAAAGTTGGTTCATTGTCATTAGACAACAAAAGTAAGGCTAGGTTTAAGCGCCAATTCACAAAGGTTTGTTAAAACTTGAAAGACAATTCTTAAAGGATTTCTTTAATGTTTTCTGGTGGACGACCTAGTGCCGCTTTGTCTCCATTGATGACAATAGGCCTTTCAATTAAAATGGGATTTTGAACCATTGCCCTAACAATCTCATCATCAGACAATACCTTGCTTTTAAAATTTTCAATCCAAATTTTTTCTTTTTGGCGGACCAAATCAATAGGCTTTATTTTTAGCTTATTAATAATCGATTTTAACTCTTCTTCAATCGGAACGTCTTTCAAATAGTTGACCACTTCAAAATCTTTTCCAGAATTTTCAAGTAGCTGTAAGCCTTCACGAGATTTTCCGCAACGCGGATTGTGGAATATTTTTATCATTTTATATCTTATTGATTTGCAAAGAAATGAAATGCTTTTCATAAAAAGGCATAAAATGTCGTAACTATTGAATATCTTAGAAGTCAAATATATCAAAAACAAAAAAAGAATTAAATGTTTATAGAACAAGGATTTAAACCAAATGACAATCGCTTTTGGAAATATATTGTAGGTTCGATAGCGGTAATTGGGGCCTCAGTTATTGGGCAAATACCATTTGGAATTGCAATTGCGGTTAAAGCGGCAATGAATAATATGCCGATGCCAACGGGTACTGAAATGATGACAATTTTAGAATCAAATTTGACTTTGTTTTTAATGCTCATCTCTTTTCCGGTAGCGCTATTAGGCTTGTATCTTATTGTAAAATTTTTTCACAGACAATCTTTTCTACAGATTACCACGTCGAGAAACAAGATCGATTGGAGCAGGGTTTTCTTCGCCTTCGGAATTTGGGCTGTGATTTCAATTGCAAGTGTTGGAATAGATTATATTGCAAATCCAGAAAACTATGAATTGAATTTCAAGGCCGTTCCTTTTTTAATCTTGGCAGTTATAGCAATAATACTGATTCCGTTGCAAACAAGTACAGAAGAATACGTTTTTAGAGGTTATTTGATGCAAGGTTTTGGCGTTTTGGCCAAAAATAGATGGTTTCCGTTGCTAATGACTTCGGTTATTTTTGGATCAATGCACATTTTTAATCCCGAAGTTCAAAAACTAGGCAACATTATTCTGGTATATTATATCGGAACCGGTCTTTTTTTAGCAATAATCACGCTTATGGATGAAGGAATGGAACTTGCCTTAGGATTTCACGCCGCCAATAATTTGATCACAGCATTGCTTGTTACTACTGATTGGACGGTATTTCAAACGCATTCAGTGCTCAAAGATATTTCTGAACCATCAGTGGGACTTACAATATTTATCCCTGTTTTTATAGTCTTCCCAATTTTGCTATTGATTTTTGCTAAAAAGTACAAATGGACCAATTGGAAGGAAAAATTAACCGGAAGAATAATTTTTGAAGAAAAAAATTGACTAATTTAGAAAGAAAAATTTATGAATACCCCAACATACCATAATGTTCACAATCGTTTTAAGCTGAACGGATTTCAGCTCGATAAAGAGGACCTGTGCCGCATTGCCTATAGTTTTATCAAAGAAGGCGAAGCTTTTGAAAGACCGGTGGGAATGTTTATTCTCGACTGGTTTGACCAAAATGACTATATAGAAATGACAACTTCAGGAACAACCGGAGCGCCAAAAAAGATCAAGATTGAAAAACAGGCGATGGTAAATTCGGCTTTGTCTACCGGAAATTTCTTTGGCCTAGAACCTGGAAATCGCGTTTTGCATTGCCTTCCAGCGCAGTATGTGGCTGGAAAAATGATGCTTGTCCGTGGTTTTATTCTTGGTTTGGATATTGATTTTGTAGAGCCGACTTCAACACCTTTAGAAAGAAACGACCAAACTTATGATTTCGGAGCGATGGTTCCGTTGCAAGTGCAGCATTCATTGGATAAGCTTCCAAAAATTAAAAAACTGATTATTGGCGGTGCCAAGGTCAGTTCATCCTTGGCACAGGAGCTTCTTGAAATTCCGACAGAAATTTATGAAACCTACGGAATGACCGAAACGATTACGCACATTGCTGCTAAAAAAGTAGGCGAAGAAGCTTTTAAAACCTTGCCCAATGTCACTGTTTCTGAAGATGAGAGACATTGTTTGGTCATCACGGCGCCAAATATTTTACAAGAACCAATAACAACAAATGATGCTGTAAACGTTTTAAATGAAAACGAATTTATTTGGTTGGGAAGAATTGATAATGTCATCAATAGCGGTGGTGTCAAGCTTTTTCCGGAACAAATTGAAGAGAAATTATCACATAAAATTGACCGACGCTTTTTTATTGCTTCACAAGAAAGCCCTGAATTAGGAGAGAAATTAGTTTTGGCTGTTGAAGGCGATCCTTATATAATCGACGAGCATGCTTTTGGCGATTTGGTAAAATATGAAAGGCCAAAAGTCGTGCTTTTTATCCCTAAGTTTTTAGAAACTCCAACCGGAAAGGTCTTGCGTAAAGAAAGTTTAGAAAGTGTAGAATAAAAAAAGAGCGTTAGAAATAACGCTCTTTTTTGGTTTTATTTGATGTTTCCTAATAACTGTTTAATCAGAAATGTTTTTGTGAACCTCTTTTCCAATAGTTATACTTATTTCTAGTTTCTTCAAGAACTCTGAAAGTATTACAACAACATTTTTTCTAGCATTATTTAATTCTTTTGACATTTTTGGCAGGCTGTCAATCGAATTTAAAAAACCACGCATATTATCTAGTGCAAGTTCAATTTGTAATAATAATGTGTCTAATGAATTAATTGCTTCGTCTATTTCTTTTTCCTTATTTTCAAAATCTTTTATATATATCATAATTAGTTTTGAAAATGAATCTATACCTTTTTCAAAATTATCAATATATATTGGTATTTCTGGTTCAATTCTTGTCGCGAAGTCATTCATTACATTTGCTGTTCGCTCATAAAGATTTCTCTGAGTTTTTAAAGATATTGCTTGATTTCTATTTTTCGCAACTAAATTTTCAATTTCAGAGGTTTTTTTGTTCATTTCATTTCCAATCCAGTTAGTAGCTTCAGAAATTCTTACTAATGCGTGAGTAGAAATAGAAAATGATTCTTCTATAAATTCTTGATAATCAATAATTCCGAAATCCTCATCTTGAGCATTTCCAGTCATAATAATGTCATTATTTAATACGGTAGTACTTTCTGATAAATTTGTAATTGAGTTCAGATTTTGAATTCTCTTCGGAATATGAATTCTCAAAAACCTTTCAAGTTCATCCTTTAAATTAAATTCCCAATATAAAACATTTTTTTCTCCTAAACTAGATTTAAACTCTCTAACCTTTATCAGCTGTTCTGGATTTATATCAGATAAAGATAGTGGAGTAGAGTTTTTAAAATAAAGTAATATTTGAACTGAATTATTGTTATTAAGAAATCTTTGATGAGCAATATTAAATTCTTCTTCTGTTCCTGAACCATATTCTCCTGTTGGAGTTCCAAATCTCATCCATAAAAGGCCAATAAATAAGTCGTAAGTAGGAATATCATTATTTATAATATCTTGAACATTTTTTGTGCTTACAGCTGGAGCAGAATTAGTTTCCCATTTTTGTAACTCTAAAACAATATTGTTTTGACTACCAAAAGTTAAATTTAATTCATCAATAACTTGATTTATATATTCTCTTTCTTCTGATAAATCAGATGGTGAAGCCAAAAATATTTTATACTTATTAATTAATTCAGGCATACTTTTTTTTAATTGTTTATGGTAAAATTATCAATAACTTTTTTATCTAGAAAAACTAATTTCTAAACTTTTATCAATCTTATAAAAAACTTCTTATTTTCAAAAGAAACCTCTTCGCCTTTTTTAACTTTATAAGATTGCCAGTCATTTGTTCCGTTTAAACGAATTTCTTTTCCGCTATCAAATAAAACGATGGGCATTTTAAAATCTGCTACAGCTGTTTTCCATCGGTATTCCATTTTGTTTTTCTCAATTTTATATTCTAAAACCGGAATCGTCGTGTAATTCAAATATTGGTCAAAAATGGGAGTGAGGTTCATTTTTGTTTCAGCATTGAAAAAAGAAATCACGATTTGCGTATCGATAATTTTATGGCGGTAGGTTTCTGAATATTTCAAAATCATTTTCCACCATTTTTCATCGTCGTTAACAATGTGTCGCAACGTGTTTAAAATTTGCGCACCTTTGTAATACATATCGGTTGAGCCTTCATTATTCACTAAATATTGTCCAATAACTGGTCGGTCATTGGCAACTGATAACTTTTGTCCGTTTAAATAAATTTGGGCTTTTTCATAACCGTAAAGACATTCTACAAACACCGATTCTGAATACGTCGTGAACGCTTCGTGAATCCACATATCGGCAATATCTTTTGAAGTAATGCTGTTTCCAAACCATTCGTGACCCGTTTCGTGAATTGTAATGTAATCAAAAAGCAATCCGATTTCGGTTCCCGTATTGTCTCTTCCTGCATATCCTTTTCGATACTTATTTCCATAAGAAACAGCACTTTGGTGCTCCATACCTAAATAAGAAGTTTCAACTAATTTATAGCCATCTTCGACAAAAGGATACTTCCCAAATTTTGACTGAAAACAATCCATCATCGGTTTTACTTCCTCAAAATGCTTTTTGGCTTTTTCTTCATTGATGCGCAAAACATAATAGTCCAAATCCAAATCGTCATGATTGTCGTGAATTTGGACATAATCGCCAATGTTTACGGTAATATTATATGTATTGATTGGATTTTTTACTTCCCAATCCCAACGCGTGTAGCCATTTTTTAAATCTTCACTTCCTAAAAAGCGTCCGTTGGAGACGTTCATCAGGCCATTCGGAACGGCTACTTTTATAGAAGCGCCAAAATCAGGTTCATCGCTTTGCGAATCTTTCACCGGATACCACAAACTGGCGCCAGTTCCTTGAACGGCAACGCCAATCCAATGCTGGTTATTGTTGTCTTTTTTAAAGACAAAACCGCCATCCCAAGGCGCGTTTTTGGCAACTAAAGGTTTTCCTGAATAATAAAATCGAAGTTTTTTATCAGAAGTGCCTGAAGTCAATTGTTTTTCAAAATTTAAAAAGACGGCATTAAATTCTCTTTCGTATTTTACCTTTTTTCCTTCAAAAATGATGCTGTCCACCTGCATATTTTCAAACAAATCAATTTGAATTTTAGAAGTGTTTTTTACAATTTTAAATGTAATATCATTGTAACCCACAATGGTTCTCTCCTCCGGATTTATAGCAATATTTAAGTCGTAACGTTGTACGTCAAACGAAGTTCTTTCAAAAGAAAATCCGCCTTGAAGCGAATCTTTTCGAGTGAATTCTTGAGCGGAGCTAATAATTGAAACGAGTAAAAATGCAAAAGAGAAAAAGTCTTTTTTCATTGTTTTTAAGGGAATTTATTTCTTCAATGCTTTGATAATAGTAAAGGTACGGATTTTTACTTCTCCAATATTGCTCAAAACTTCTTCAGTTTGCGAAAAAATTTTATCAATTGAAAAATTATTTTCTTCGAGAAAATTCTGGACGTCTTCGTTTTCATACAATTTAAAGCCATATTTTGAAAACGGAATCTTCTCCATTGTACTTTTCGGGATAAACCCAATGATTAGTTCACCTTTCGGTTTTAAAACACGATTGATTTTTTGCAGGTATTCCTTCGGGTTTTTCCAAAAATACAACGTGTTTACGGTAAAAATAGAAGTAAAAAAAGCATCAGAATAATCTAATTTTTCTCCGTCAGCTAATTGAAAAACTGCTTTTCCAGAAGCTGTCAATTGAGAATTTAAAGTCGTTGCTTCTTCAACCATCAACTCTGAAATATCAGCTCCATAATAACTGATACCTGAATTGATTTCAAAAAGATAATGGATATGTTTCCCGTTTCCAGGTCCGATTTCAAGGATTTTTGAGTTTTCCTTTACTGAAATTTGAGCAATCACGTTGCGAATCATATTATCATTCGCAACGTTCATGCTATAACCTGTCTGCTTGCCGTTTTCACCTTTCGGATGGCTTAATTGGCTTGCTAATTCTTGAAGCTCTTGTTCTGAAAGAGACATATATTTTTATTATTTTTAAATCAAAAATCCTAAACCTGAATTACTCCTAAGTTAAATTGTTTTTCAATAGGAGCGTGGTTCGCGGCTTCGATTCCCATAGAGATCCAAGTTCTGGTGTCCAACGGATCGATAATCGCGTCAGTCCACAATCTTGAAGCTGCATAATAAGGAGATACTTGTGCGTCATATTTGGCTTTGATCTTGTCAAAAAGCTCTTTTTCTTTGGCTTCATCTATTACTTCGCCTTTAGCTTTTAAAGAAGAAGCTTCAATTTGAGCTAAAACTTTTGCCGCTTGCGTGCCGCCCATAACTGCCAGTTCCGCACTTGGCCAAGCAAAAATCAATCTTGGATCGTACGCTTTGCCGCACATCGCATAATTTCCGGCGCCATAAGAATTCCCTACAATGACAGTGAATTTTGGAACCACTGAATTAGAAACTGCATTGACCATTTTGGCTCCGTCTTTAATAATGCCGCCGTGTTCTGATTTGCTTCCGACCATAAAACCAGTTACGTCTTGCATAAAAACCAACGGAATTTTCTTTTGGTTGCAATTCGCAATAAAACGAGTCGCTTTATCGGCCGAATCAGAATAAATCACGCCTCCAAATTGCATTTCGCCTTTTTTAGACTTCACTACTTTTCTTTGGTTGGCCACGATTCCCACGGCCCAACCGTCGATTCTGGCATAACCTGTAATTATTGTTTGCCCGTAACCGTCTTTATATGGCTCAAATTCAGAATTATCAACGAGACGATTGATGATTTCCATCATATCATATTGTTCATTTCTAGCTTTTGGCAGTATTCCGTAGATTTCTTTTTCGTCCATCGCTGGTTTTTCAGCTTTGATCCTGTTGAAACCGGCCTTGTCAAAATCGCCAATTTTACCTACGATATTTTTGATCTTGTCCAATGCATCTTTATCGTCTTTGGCTTTATAATCGGTAACTCCTGAAATTTCACAGTGCGTAGTTGCACCTCCAAGCGTTTCATTGTCAATGCTTTCTCCGATTGCAGCTTTCACCAAATAACTTCCGGCCAAGAAAATACTTCCGGTCTTATCAACGATCAAAGCTTCATCAGACATTATCGGAAGGTAAGCGCCTCCGGCAACACAGCTTCCCATAACGGCAGCAATTTGGGTAATTCCCATACTGCTCATGATGGCATTGTTTCTAAAAATTCTTCCGAAATGTTCTTTGTCTGGGAAAATTTCATCTTGCAGAGGCAGATAAACACCGGCAGAATCTACCAAATAAATAATAGGAAGTCGGTTTTCCATTGCAATTTCTTGCGCGCGAAGATTCTTTTTTCCGGTAATCGGAAACCAGGCTCCGGCTTTAACTGTGGCATCATTGGCAACAACAATGCATTGTTTTCCTTTGACATAGCCTATTTTTATAACAACGCCGCCAGAAGGACAGCCCCCGTGTTCCGCATACATTCCATCTCCTACAAAAGCGCCAATTTCAATGCTTTCTTTATTTGAATCAAGCAGATAATCGATTCTTTCTCGAGCCGTCATTTTGCCTTCGGCGTGTAATTTTGCTATTCTTTTTTCACCGCCGCCAACCTTTACTTTGGCGAATTTTTGTTTTAAATCAGATAATAAAAGCTTGTTGTGGTCTTCGTTTTTATTGAAGTTAATGTCCATAAATAGTATTTAGTATAGTTTGCTTAATTTTAAGAGTGCTAAAGTACGAAAACGTTTTCAGGAATGGTTTTTCAATATTATTAAATAGCAAATTTTTATATTTATGATTTCTTAATATTGTCTTAACATTAAAAAAGTAATTTTGCGCCAAATTAATAATTAACTTATGTCAATAAATAATATTTTCCAGTTTTTAGTTCCGAAAGATAAAAAGTTCTTTCCACTTTTTGAACAAGCTTCACAGAATTTAACCCTCTTGGCAGAAACTTTACACGAAGCTGTAAATGCTCCTAAAGCGGAAAGAGAAAATTATTTTAAGAAAATAGAAGAATTAGAAGCTGTTATTGAGGAAATTACCCATAAAACGCACCTTGAATTAAGCAGAAACTTTATCACTCCATTTGACCGTGAGGATATTCACGCGCTTGTAAAAGCAATGGATGATGTGGCTGATTATTTACATGGCTCTGCCTCAAGGATGCGATTGTATCAAGTGGAAAAAATAACAAAATCAATCCGTAAATTAACTGAAATTAATCTGGAAGCGTGCCAACAAATAGGCGTGGCAATTTCAGCGCTGAAGGATATGAAAAACTTAAAAGTGATTGCTGATGCTTGTAAAAAGATCAACAAATTAGAAAGCAAGGCAGATAATGTTTTTGATAAAGCGGTTTCAGATATTTTTGAAAATGAAACAGATGCAAAAAATATCATTAAATATAAAGAAGTTTTGTCAGCGCTTGAATCTGCATCAGATAAATGTAAAAGTGTTGCAAATGTTCTAGAATCTGTGGTGGTTAAGCACTCTTAAATATTCATTTCTGAAACTATCTTATGGATTTTACGATATTAATTGTCATTATAGTTCTCGCGTTAATCTTTGATTATATCAATGGTTTTCACGACGCGGCAAACGCAATTGCAACAGTTGTAGCAACCAAAGTGCTTACTCCATTTCAAGCCGTTGTTTGGGCAGCCTTTTTTAACTTTTTAGCCTACTGGGTTTTCGGATTCGGTGTTGCTGATACAGTTGCAAAAACCGCCAACACAATGGAAATTAACCTGACAGTAATTTTAGCAGGTATTATTGCTGCAATTGGCTGGAATTTATTGACTTGGTGGTTCGGAATCCCTTCAAGTTCCTCACATACATTGATTGGAGGTTTTGCCGGAGCGGCTATCGCCCACGCCGGAGTTGAAGTTGTTACTTGGTTTAAGCCTGCTGCAGAAGGTGGAGTTCCTTCAGGAGTTCTTATCATTGTCGCCTTTATTGTTCTGGCGCCATTACTCGGGGCAATGGCTTCTTATCTGATCTCTATTTGGCTTCTAAATTCTTCTAAAAAAAGCATTTATCCCAAATTATTTACAATTAGTTTAATGATTGCTACTGTTCTTTTTGTGTACTTCCAAATGGTTCCTTACGAAGAAATTAAAAAGCCCCGTTTTGACTCCCATCTTTGGAGCGTTGTGTTTGAATCACACAATATTAAATGGTTTTTAGTTGCATTCATCATATTGTCAGTTAGTATTTTCTGCTTGTTTTTCAGCTCATTAAGCCTAAGCAAATCAGAGTACTGGCTTAAGAAAATGCAATTATTATCATCGGCGGCATTCAGTTTGGGCCACGGTGGAAACGATTCTCAAAAAGTAATGGGAATTATTGCAGCGGCAGTTGCGGTTTACATCCACCAAAACCCGGAATTAACAGCAGAAAGTCTTGCCAATGGATGGCTTGATTTGTATGTTGTTCTTCCAAATGAAACAGGAGAATTCCACATGCCTACTTGGATTCCGTTAACTTGTTATTCTGTAATTGCTTTAGGTACATTAAGTGGTGGTTGGAAAATTGTTAAAACAATGGGTTCAAAAATCACAAAAGTAACTTCTTTTGAAGGGGTTGCTGCTGAAACAGCAGGAGCTTTGACTTTGTATTTTACAGAGCACTTAAAAATTCCAGTAAGTACAACGCACACGATTACAGGTTCAATCATTGGAGTTGGATTGACAAAACGTGTTTCTGCTGTACGTTGGGGGGTAACGGTTAGCTTGTTATGGGCTTGGGTATTGACTATTCCCATTTCAGCGTTATTTGCAGCCGTACTTTATTATATTCTTTCAGCATTTATATAATATTAAAATATTTTGAACTTTAAAAACCATTGCTTAGGCGATGGTTTTTTGTTTTATACAAATCTTAACTTTCGTTTTACGTATTAATTACTAATTTTAAACAAAATATAACTTTATGAAAGCAAAATACATTCCCTTAATTTTATCATTGACCATGGTAATTTCTGCTTCGGCACAATTAAAAAAAGTAGATTATAAAGACAGTTCTCAAGTTTTAAGCGGTCTTTCTGCCATTCCGAAGAAAGTGAATTCTAACAAGCCTGGCGTTTTAATTCTTCCAGCCTGGAAAGGCATTGATGCACATTCAGAAGAAGTGGCAACACAGTTGGCTTCAATGGGTTATTATGCTTTTGTAGCAGATATTTATGGCGTTGACAAAAGGCCGAAAGACACCAAAGAAGCAGGCGAACTGTCTGGTTTTTACAAAAAGAACATTACCGAATATCATAAAAGAATTTCGCTGGCTTTGGCCGAATTGGTAAAACAAGGAGCGAACGTGGACAATATAATCGTGATCGGCTATTGTTTTGGCGGTACCGGAGCCATTGAAGCGGCAAGAGCCAATATGAAAGTAAAAGGCGTAATTTCACTGCACGGTGGGCTGGGCAAAGACGCTGCAAGAGAAACAAAAGAAATTACTGCGAAAGTTTTAGTACTTCACGGAGCCGATGATCCGTATGTTCCGGAAAAGGAAATAACCGCATTTCAAAATGAGATGAGAACCGCAAAAGCCGATTGGCAGATGAATTATTATGCAAACGCTGTCCACGCATTTACTGAAAAAAGTGCCGGAAATGACAATTCAAAAGGAGCGGCCTACAATGAATTGGCTGACAAACGTTCTTGGGAAGCAATGAAAGTTTTCTTTAAAGAAGTTTTTAAATAAAAGCTACTCCGTTTGTACTAAACAAAAAAAGCATCCGTTTTAGCGGATGCTTTTTTTATGAATAGGATTCTGCGGTTTCGTTATGGTGCCTGTAAACAATAGGGAGGGAGATAAAGAAGGAAGTTCCCAATTCTTTTCCTGGGCTTTTTGCGAAAATTTGGCCGTTGTGCAATTCCACTAAAGATTTGCAGATGGAAAGTCCGAGTCCGTTTGAAGATTCTCTTCCTGTGGGTTTTGAACTTAATTTGGCAAATTTCTTGAAAAGCTTTTCGGCATCTTCGTCGTTCAGGCCTTGGCCTTGGTCTTTAAATTCGATTTCCACGAAATCATCGATTTTCTTAGCAATAATTTTTATAGTAGAATTGCTGTAAGAATATTTAATCGCATTGCTCATTAAATTGTGCAACACATCAGAGATTTTTGTCTTGTCAATATTGATTTTTGGTAAAGAATCATCAATCGTCAATTCCACAATCTGATTCTTCTTGTTCGCCAATAATTCGAAATTGTTAACCAAACGGTGTAACATTTCATTCAAGTCAGCTTCTTCAATTGACAGTTTTTGATCAGTTTCTTCGTCTTCAGAAAGTTTCAATAAATCGGCTAATTTTGCCTGGATTGTCACGACACAACGTTTAATCATATCCGTCATTTTCGGAACTTTTGTTGGGTCAATTCTCAAAATATCATTCGCCAAACTGATGGAAGCCACGGGATTTTTAATTTCATGCAAAGCAATTCCCATTAAGTCATTCTGCGATTTAATGATGGTGTGGTAACGCAACCTGCTTTCTAATTTGTTCATCACAATATCAGATAACGTTCGAAGCATCGCCAATTGTTCTTCCGTTGCTTCACGCGGAATACTGTCAACCACGCAAACGGTTCCAACAGAATATCCCTCTGGAGATTTTAATGGAGCTCCGGCATAAAAACGAATCCCGTCTGAATTTGAAACCAAAGGATTTTGTACTAAATCAGGAATGGTATGCGTATCGTTAAATAAAGTTGTCTTCTCGTCTAAAATCGCCAGAGAACACAAACTTTGTTCCCGTGGAATTTCGGTAAGATTAAATCCGCCAACAGTAGCTTTTAAATAAACACGCTTTTCGTCTACAAAAGTAACGTAGGCGCTTGGCGTATTAAATATTTGGGAAGCCAATAAAGCAATTTTATCAAAAGTGTCTTCAGAATGAGTGTCTAAAATTTGATAATCACGCAGTTTTTGAAGTCGCAAAGCTTCGTTAATTGGCAGTAATGATATTGGTTTTTTGTAAGTCATAACTTTATCGCGTTGAGTTTAAAAACCAATTAATTAGTTTAAAAATTCTTTGATAAAGATACTACTACAATTTTTATAAATTGTTATACTTAAACCATATTTCTTAAAAAAATACTAAAATTTTCATTAACATAAAATTGCATCAATTTTAGGAATTTTAGCCACCAATTGATGCAATCTATTTTAGTTTATTCTTCTTCTTTTTGGCCCATCATCATCAGATACGCTTTCAAGAATTCATCGATATCACCGTTCATAACACCTTCCACATCGCTGGTTTCATAGCTAGTTCTGACATCTTTTACTAATTTGTAAGGATGCATCACATAGTTCCTGATTTGAGAACCCCATTCTATTTTCATCTTTCCGGCTTCGATGTCGGCACGTTGCGCCATTTGTTTTTTAAGCTCAATTTCATACAATTGAGATTTTAACATTTGCATCGCTCGTTGCCTGTTATCTTGCTGTGAACGCGTTTCAGAACACTGAATCTGAATACCGGTTGGCTTGTGAAAAAGCTGGACTTTTGTTTCCACCTTATTTACGTTTTGACCTCCGGCACCGCTGGAACGAGAAGTAATGATCTCAATATCAGCAGGATTTATGTCGATTTCAATGGAATCATCTACCAACGGATAAATGTAAACCGAAGCAAAAGATGTATGGCGTTTTCCGTTACTGTCAAAAGGGGAAATTCTGACCAAGCGATGAACGCCGTTGTCTCCTTTTAAATAACCAAAAGAATAATCGCCTTCAAATTCAAGCGTAACGGTTTTAATTCCCGCAACTTCGCCTTCTTGAAAGTTCAATTCCTTGATTTTGTAACCGTTTTTTTCGCCCCACATCATGTACATCCGCATCAGCATTGATGCCCAGTCGCAACTTTCGGTTCCGCCGGCACCTGCTGTAATTTGCAAAACCGCGCTTAAAGAATCGCCTTCGTCAGAAAGCATGTTCTTGAATTCGATGTTTTCAATGTGTAAATTGGTCGAATTAAACTGGTCGTCTAATTCGTCTGCGGTCAATTCGCCTTCTTTGTAAAATTCGTAGGCGATTTGCAATTCGTCAGTCATGGTGACCGCTTTGTTGTAATCTTCGACCCATTTCTTTTTGGAACGCAGTACTTTAACGAAAGCTTCGGCTTCTTTTGGATTGTTCCAAAAATCTGGAGCCAAGGTTTTTTCTTCTTCGTTTGTGATTTCAATTAGCTTTTTATCGACGTCAAAGATACCTCCTCAACGCACCAAGGCGCTCCACAATACCTTTAATTTGTTCGGTAGTTGTCATAAATTATATATATTTTTGTGTAAAAATTTCTGGCTATTACTTATTTTTAGCCCTGATTACCTCACAATACTCTTATTTTCATAAGAGTTCGGTAAACACTTCGTGTTTGCCGAAGAACAGATAGCAGGATTAGCTTCAAATGAAGAAAATAGCCGTTTTAATGAAACAAAAATAAGGCATACTTTTGATATTATGGAAATAAATTTAGTAAGTGATACGGTCACGAAACCCACCAACGAGATGTTGCAACAGATGTTTCGCTCAAAAGTAGGTGATGACGTTTATAAGCAAGACCCGACTGTCAATGAGTTAGAGGAGATGGTCGCTAATATATTTGGGATGGAATCGGCGTTGTTTTTTCCTTCGGGAACGATGGCCAATCAAACGGCAATTAAGTTGCATACCAATCCGGGTGAGCAAATTATTTGTGATAAATGGGCTCATATTTTTCATTATGAAGGTGGTGGGGCTTCGTTTAACAGCGGTGTTTCGTGCAATTTGGTGGATGGAAATCGTGGAATGATTACGGCCGACCAAGTGAAAGATGCGATTAATCCGCCCGAATTTTATCACAGTCCGTTGACGAGTTTGGTAAGTATTGAAAATACGACAAACAAGGGTGGAGGCGCGTGTTATGAAATGGAAGATTTACGAAAAATCAGGGAAGTGTGTACGGAACACAACTTGAAATACCATTTAGACGGCGCAAGAATTTGGAACGCTTTGGTGGCAAAAAGACAAAATCCAAGACATTTTGGAGCACTTTTTGACACGATTTCGGTGTGCCTTTCCAAAGGGCTTGGAGCGCCAGTGGGTTCGGTTTTGGTAGGAGATAAAGAAACAATAAATCGTGCGTTGCGAGTTCGAAAGATTTTTGGCGGTGGCATGCGCCAAGCTGGATATTTGGCCGGAGCCGGAATTTATGCGTTACAAAATAACGTGAGCCGTTTGCAGGAAGATCATAACAAAGCAAAAGAATTGTCTTATTTGCTTAAACAATTACCTTGGGTAGAAAGCGTTGAACCTGTAGAAACCAACATCTTAATCTTTGCAGTAAAACCGCAGTTTGATGAAAATTTAGTTATTGAAAAGCTGAAGCAAAAGAATATTTTTATCAGTTCATTAGGAAAAGGAAAATTAAGAATCGTAACGCATTTAGACTATCGCGATGTGATGCACACGTATGTCTTGGAGGCATTGCAAAAGCTTACTTTATAGATAAAAGGTTTTTGGTTTAGGGTTCAAGTGTATTGAACTTAAAAAAATTTGGTTTAAGATTTTTGGCTAATTATTGCTCAAAATCCTAAACCAAAATTTTTTATTCTCAAAGTATAACTTTGAATCTTAAACCCAATTCCTAAACTTTACTTAAACATATCCAATCCTGGAATATTTGGCATGCCGTCTTGAGCAACAGCACCCAGTTCTGCGTCATTTACTTTGGATGCTTTTTCTATGGCTTTGTTCATAACTAAGACCAAATAATCTTCTAATTGCTCTTTGTCTTCTAACAAACTGTCATCCACTTCAATTGATTTTACGGTGCGGTTTGCTGTTAAAGTTACTTTTAAAAGTCCGTCACTGCTTTGTTCGTCAATTAAAACGCTATCGAGTCTTTTTTTAGTTTCTTCAATTTTTTGTTGGGTTTCTTTAAGTTTCCCCATCATTCCCATTAGGTCTCCAAACATGTTGATAAATTTTAAGATTTGTAACTGCGAAATTACTAAATTGCATAGTTATAATCAATCAAAAATTAGATGAAAAATAGGTTAATTTTAAGTTGTCTTTGTCTTATTTTTGCAACTTCATATTCGCAAACTGCAACAAACAAAATGTCAGAAAATACAACTCCTCCAGTAGCAAAAAAGATATCAAAAACGATTGAAAAGCACGGAGACAAAAGAAACGACGATTACTTTTGGCTTAATGATAGAGAAAATCCTGAAGTGATCGATTACTTAAATAAAGAAAACAAATATTATGAGCAGATGACCGCTCATACCAAAGATTTTCAAACCCAATTGTTCGAAGAAATGAAGGGAAGAATCAAAGAAGATGATTCATCTGTTCCTTATTTCTTTAATGGATATTGGTATATCACTCGTTTTGAAACCGGAAAAAACTATCCGATTTATGCTCGAAAAAAGGAAAACCTGACGGCAAAAGAAGAAATTCTTTTTGACTGCAATGTAATGGCTATAGGCCATTCTTACTTCCAATTGGGCGGAATGAGCGTCAGCCAAGATAACAAGCTGGCTTCTTTTGCGGTTGACGTTGTGGGACGGCGCATTTATACGATTCAAATTAAAAACCTGGAAACAGGCGAAATTTTAAAAGATAAAATTGAAAATGTTACCGGAAGCTGTGCTTGGTCAAATGACAACAAAACGTTGTTCTATACCAAACAAGACGAACAGACCTTGCGTGCGGATAAAGTTTTGAAGCATAAATTAGGTGAAGTTTCTTCGAAAGATGTTTTGGTTTATTTTGAAAAAGACGACACTTTTAATGTGGATGTAAGCAAAGAAAAATCAAGGAAATACCTTGTCATTACTTCGGCAAGTACATTGACTACAGAGTTCAGAACGCTTTTGGCAGACAATCCTGATGGAGAATTTAAAATTTTCCAGAAAAGGGTGAGAGGTTTGGAATATGACATTTCTCATTATGGAGACAGCTTTTACATTTTAACCAATAAAGACAAGGCGACGAACTTTAAGTTGATGAAAACGCCTGAAAATGCTACTGAAAAAGAAAATTGGAAAGATGTGATTCCGCATCGTGAAGATGTTTTATTGGAAGAAATTGAAATTTTCAAAGAGTATTTGGTTGTCGGAGAACGTTCCAACGGTTTGAATAAAATCCGAATAATGCCTTGGAACGGAAAAGAAGAGTACTACCTTCCGTTTGAAAGCGAAACCTACACCGCAAACATATCTACAAATCCTGACTTTGACACCAAAGTTTTGCGTTACAGCTATCAATCGATGGCAACTCCGTCTTCCGTGATTGATTTTAATATGGACACGAAGGAAAAGGAAGTCAAAAAAGAACAGCAGGTTTTAGGCGGAAAATTTGACAAGAAAAATTATACTGAAGAAAGAGTTTGGGCAACCGCGAAAGACGGAACTAAAATTCCAATCTCAATGGTGTATAGAAAAGACTTGAAAAAAGACGGAAAAAATCCGCTGTTGCTTTATGCGTATGGTTCATATGGCGTTACAATGGATGCTTATTTTTCATCAACAAGATTGTCTTTGCTAGACAGAGGTTTTGTGTATGCGATCGCGCATATCCGCGGAGGCGAAGACATGGGGAGACCTTGGTATGATAACGGAAAGCTCTTAAAAAAGAAAAATACGTTTACTGACTTTATTGATTGTTCCAAATTTGTAATTGCAGAAAAATATACAAGTCCAGAACATTTATATGCTGAAGGCGGTTCTGCAGGAGGTTTGTTGATGGGAGCCATCATCAATATGGCACCTGAATTGTATAATGGCGTCATTGCACAAGTTCCATTTGTGGATGTAGTTACCACGATGCTTGACGATACGATTCCGCTGACGACAGGAGAATATGATGAATGGGGAAATCCGAACGAAAAGAAGTTTTATGACTACATGAAGTCGTATTCGCCTTATGACAACGTTGTGGCGCAAAAATACCCAAATATGTATGTCTCAACTGGTTTGCACGATTCTCAAGTTCAATATTGGGAGCCGGCAAAATGGGTTGCAAAGTTAAGAACTGTTAAAACTGACAATAATATTTTATTACTTGATACAAACATGGATGCTGGCCATGGCGGGGCTTCCGGACGATTTGAAGCCTTAAAAGAATTGGCTAAAGAGTTTAGTTTTTTATTAGATTTAGAAGGAATTGACAAGTAATTAAATTTTTTTTGTTAAATTTGCAAGGATTTGAGGTCAACGAAAACCAAAAGACTTGCCTTGATAACTATTTTTTTATGAAAGAAGAAATAAAAGCTTATAATAATGTATTGGAATTAATAGGAAACACACCTCTTGTTAAACTCAATAAAGTAACTGAAAATTTAGAAGGTAATTTCTATGCAAAAGTAGAAGCCTTCAATCCAGGACACTCTACCAAAGACAGAATTGCAATTTATATAATCGAAGAAGCGGAAAGGCAGGGCATCTTGTCTCCGGGAGATACGATTATTGAAACTACTTCTGGAAATACGGGTTTCAGTATTGCAATGGTTAGTATTATTAAGGGCTACAATTGTATTTTAGCAGTAAGTTCAAAATCATCACGAGATAAGATTGATATGTTGAGAAGCATGGGGGCAAAGGTTTACGTTTGTCCGGCACACGTTTCTGCAGATGATGAAAGATCGTATTATATGGTTGCGAAAAGGCTTCATGAAGAGACCAAAGGTTCTGTTTATATCAACCAATATTTCAACCAATTAAATGTTGACGCGCATTACAAGTCAACCGGTCCAGAAATTTGGGAACAAACAAACGGAAAAATTACGCACCTTATCGCTTGTAGCGGAACAGGAGGAACAATTTCAGGTACTGCAAAGTTTTTAAAAGAGAAAAATCCAAATATCAAAATTTTAGGAGTGGATGCTTTTGGTTCGGTTTTGAAAAAATACCACGAAACAAAAGAATTTGATGCGAATGAAATTTATCCTTACCGCATTGAAGGTTTGGGTAAAAACTTAATTCCGACAGCTACAGACTTTGAATTGATTGATAAATTTATCAAAGTTACTGATGAAGAAAGTGCACACGCCACAAGAGAAATTGCAAAAACAGAAGGATTGTTCGTAGGTTATACTTCAGGTGCGGTTTTGCAAGCTATCAGACAATACGCAGAAGAAGGAGAATTTGACGCCAACAGTAACGTTATCGCTATTTTCCCTGATCATGGTTCAAGATACATGAGCAAAGTTTTCAGCGATGACTGGATGAACGAACAAGGTTTCTTTGACAGCGTTAATTTAGAAGAGGCTCAAAAAATTGAATTTATCAAATAAGAATAGATTTTAGACAATAGAATCAAGATTATAAAATAAAAAAGCTCTAGAGAAATCTAGAGCTTTTTTATTTTAATAGTGTACCAAAAAAAAACTCCGAAGAAAATCCTCCGGAGTTTTTTACATTTTATATTGAAAGCTTGTATTTAAGCTTCTTCCATTGTGTGATAGATGTTTTGAACGTCATCATCTTCTTCAATTTTTTCAAGCAGTTTCTCGACGTCAGCCACTTGATCTTCTGTAAGCTGTTTGGTTACCTGCGGAATTCTCTCAAAACCAGAAGAAAGAATTTCAATTCCTCTTGTTTCTAATTCTTTTTGGATGGCACCAAAACTTTCAAAAGGAGCGTAGATCAAGATTCCGTCTTCGTCAGCAAAAATTTCTTCTGCACCAAAGTCTATGAATTCTAACTCCATTTCTTCCACATCAATTCCTTCTGCAGGAATCCTGAAGTTGCAGGTGTGGTCAAACATAAATTCAACCGAACCTTGCGTTCCCATCGTTCCGTTGCATTTATTGAAATAACTTCTGATATTGGCCACAGTCCTGTTGTTATTATCTGTAGCCGTTTCAATCAAAATTGCGATTCCGTGGGGCGCATATCCTTCAAACAAAACCTCCTTATAGTTTGCCGTGTCCTTGTCAGTTGCTTTTTTAATCGCTCTTTCCACATTATCTTTCGGCATGTTCACCGCTTTGGCATTTTGGATCACGGCTCTCAATCTAGAGTTCGACTCTGGATTTGGACCACCTTCCTTAACCGCCATTACGATGTCTTTTCCTATTCTTGTAAACGCTTTTGCCATTGCTGACCAACGTTTCATTTTTCTATTTTTTCTGAACTCAAACGCTCTTCCCATTTCTAAAATTATTTAAAACGATACAAAAATAAGCTTATCCTTTTTTTATATCAAATATTTTTTAATCTTTTGGAACATGTTTTGAAATAAAATCAGTTCCGGTCTGTTCCCAATAGTTGTTTACGGCCACTATTTCTTGAAAAAATTTAGAATTCAGCTTGTTGTATTCGCCCACCTGTATATTCATTTCCTTTACCAAATTATTAAAATTATCAACTTCTTGTTTGCTTCTTTCTTTTTCCCGCTTTTTTTCTATTGAAGCTTGGCTGTCTTCCACTTTTTGGTTCAGCATCAAGAAATTTACTATCTTCGGAGTCATTTCTAAAGCTTCCTTTTTATAAAATTCCAATGCTTTTTTTGTAGCATTGACCAAACTCGCATCTTTGTTATAGGGTGTAATTGCTTTTAACTTTTCCAAACCTTCATCCGCAAAAATTTCTAAAGAAGACGCATTTTGCTGGATTGCATTTAAGTCTTTCCTTTTGATTGCCTCCATCAAATTCACATCCGTTACATTGACTTTAAAAAAAATCAGATACATCTGTGTATGGTATTTAAAAACGTCATTGGAAGCTTTCATCTTTTTGCCCAAAGCGGAATTATCTTCTGTTATCTGAATATTGTATTTGTTTCCAAAAAGTTTCTGGTTGGTATTCAGCTTTTCAACTTCGTCATTGATCTTTTGATTGACCAAATCTCTGGCCGTGATATAGGCTTCCATAAAATCATACGACTGTTCCGCAACTTCTTGCAGGTCGATTATTTTTCCATAGTCATCATTGATGAATTTTTCGGAGATGGAAAGATAGGCCAGAAGCTGATCCTTGTATTCCATATCGCCTTTATAACCTTCTTTTAAAGTAGAAATTTTCTTTGAGGCATTTTGAATTGATTTTATCAAGGCATTCCGAGTTACATCAATTTTTCGAGCGCTTTTGCTGTGGGCCACGGCTTTGGTGTAATTCCAAGTGCTTTTTGAAATAGCGTCCGTTTCCTTGCCAATATAATTTAAGTATTCCACAGGCGTTTTGAAATCTTGTGCCGAAACTGTTGCCAAAAGAAACAAAGCAAAAATTGTAAGTATTTTTTTTCTCATGTAAGATTTAGTTTTTATTATTAGAATAATAATCCGAAATAATATTTATTCCTTCTAAAACGTAAGCATTTGTTTTTAATTCTTTGATTCTAAAATCATTGATTGTTTTTTGAAATTCGTCAAATTTAAGAATTTCAGTTTCATAAGAAGTATTATTGATTTGAAAATCGATAGTCGTCTCTGTGAGTTTTTTAACCTCATTAAAAATTTCGTCAATGCTGTGAACCTCCTTAAAAACACTTTTGAAATTTAATAAAATAGGTTGTTTTTGAGTGTTGTACGTCACATTTATCTTCTGATTGATATTTTTAACTTGATTGAAATAAACGTCCGAAGCAATTCGTTGCTCACTCGCCGGAATTAATGCTTCTAAAGTACTTCGCTGATAAGGTGTAAATCGGGTCTTGACATTGATAACGTCATTTTTCAATGCGGTCGGGTAACTTTTCTCTCTCGAAATAACGCTATCATATAATGCAGGAATCTGTATATCAGGAACAACTCCCGTCTGTTGATGGCTTTTTCCGGTAATTCTATAAAATTTTTCAAGTGTTATCTTCACGAAATCCTGCTCATTTTTACCATCAATCGGAAGAATCTGTTGCATTGAAGCTTTTCCTAAAGTTGTGGAACCAATAATCAACGCACGATTGTAATCTTGCAGGACAGAGGCAAAAAATTCACTTGCAGAAGCCGAATTTCCATTGACCAAAAGCACAATGGGGCCATTGTAAACAGAACCCCGATTAAAATCCTTAATTATTTTTTGCTCTTTTTTATTGTTTACCAAAACTGAAATAGGACCCGCATCAATGAACATGCCTGATAATTTGATGGCTTCTTCCATAGAACCACCGCCATTATTCTGAAGGTCAATAATTAATCCTTCAATTGCATCTTTCTTTAGTTTTAAAATTTCTTTTACCACATCATCAGCAACTCCCTGCACTGAATTATTATCAAAATCAGTATAAAAACTCGGAATATTGATATAGCCGACTTTTAAATTATTTTTTGATGTTATAAAACTGTAGACCAAATGGTCTTCAGCTTTCATTATTTTTTTTTCTAATATTACCTCATATTGGTTCCCGTTTTTCTTTCGGAGTAAAAATGTGATTTTTTTGTGCGTATCTGAAAAAATAATTTCACCGATTTTTTCTAAAGAACTGCAGGAAACCAATAAATCTTCGCCTTTTTTAGCCGAAACTTTTAAAATCTGGTCTCCTTTTTCAATAATTGAAGCATTTGAAGCAGGACCGCCGGGAACAATTTCCTGCACAATCAATTCGTCGTTTTCATTCAAATTCACATACATTCCCAAGGAAAGGCTGGAAGTGGAAAGCCCTGATAAAAAAGAAGATTTTGTGTCATATGAAAAATAAGAAGTATGCGGATCAAAATAACTGCAAAAAATGGTATAAAAACTATCTCTAATGTTTTTTTCAATGCCCTCTTTGGAATCCAACCTGCTGTTTAATTTGCATAATGCCGTTTCAAAAATCTTTTGTTTTGAAACTTTTTCTAATGCAGTAAAATTAAGTTGCAGTGAATCTAAATTTGTACTCGTTTTGGCAATATCTTCTAAAATTTCAAACTTCAATCTTTTGGTAAAAACTTTATTGACATCTTCGGCCTTTACATAAAAAGGGAAGTCTTTTTTTGTAAATCGAACAGTATCTCTTGCAGTGTAGTCTAAGGTTGTTTTTTGAATTTTTTCAATAGCGCTCTTTGTTCTTTCTAAAGCAATTTTATAAGTCTTGGCAAAATCCTCAAAAAAAGAACAGTCTTTTTGGGCTAAATAATTGCCAAATTTATATTTATGTTTTGAAAGATAATCATATTCTGATTTCAGGAAAATATTTTTATCAGAATCTAATTCTCCCATAAGGGTTTCAAACACAAAAACCGATAAACTGTCGTCTACCGGTTTTGGCTGAAAATGTTCCCGCTGTATCAGCGTGTTTATTTTAAAAAGAATCTCACACGATTTACCGCTATCTTGAGCGTAAGATGCAAAAGAAAACAGCAATAAAAAAAGTAGAAAATTCTTCATGTAATTGTTTATTAGCCTTTTAATATATTTTAGTTCTTGTAAATAATTAAATTGAATTTAGTAAAATATCTTACAAGGACAAGGCTAAAAAACATTTTTATTTTTTATAAAAAGGTAATTTAACAACTTTTGCAGGAATATCGTTTTTTCTGATTCTGATAAAGATTTCACTATCCACTCCCGCAAATTCTGTGGTAACATAACCAAGCCCGATTCCTTTGTTTAAAGAAGGCGCCATTGTTCCCGAAGTTACAATGCCGATCACATTTCCGTCTTTATCAACAATTTCATAATCATGGCGGGGAATTCCTCTTTCTGTTAATTCAAAACCGATCAATTTTCTGGATACACCAGCTTCTTTTTGGGCTTTCAAGTTTTCTGAATTGGTAAAATCTTTCGTGAATTTTGTGATCCAGCCCAATCCAGCCTCGAAGGGTGAAGTTGTGTCGTTGATATCGTTTCCGTACAGACAGAAACCCATTTCAAGACGTAAAGTATCACGGGCTGCCAAACCAATAGGCTTGATTCCGTACGCTTCTCCTGCTTCAAAAACCTTATTCCAAATTTGCTCTATTTCGTTGTTTTTTGCATAAATTTCAAAACCTCCTGAACCTGTGTATCCCGTTGCAGAAATAATTACATTTTCTGCGCCAGCAAAATCAGCTACTTCAAAATGGTAATATTTGATACCGGCCAAATCAACAGATGTCAACGACTGCATGGCTTCCATTGCCATTGGACCTTGAATGGCAAGCAAAGAATACTCGTCAGAGATGTTTTTCATATCTGCTCCAACATCGTTTTTAGAAGAAATCCAGTTCCAATCTTTATCGATATTGGAAGCATTTACAACTAAAAGATATTGTTCTTCTTTAATTTGATAAATAATCAAATCGTCAATGATACCGCCATTCTCATTAGGCAGGCAAGAATATTGTGCTTTACCAATAACCAATGTTGAAGCATCATTTGTGGTTACTTTTTGAATCAAAGCCAAGGCATTTGGACCTGAAATTAAAAATTCCCCCATATGCGAAACGTCAAAAACGCCGACACCATTACGAACAATTTCGTGTTCAGCATTGACTCCTTCATATTGAACCGGCATATTGTATCCCGCAAACGGAACCATTTTTGCTCCAAGACTTTCGTGAATGTGCGATAAAGCAGTACTTTTCATTTGTGTTGATTATAAAAATTAAAGTGGCTAATTTATTGATTTTTTTGCAGTATCAAAGGAGAAAACGTTTGAATTTTTATGAATAATTTATTTTTTTATTTAAAAATTGTTTCCGCTCCATTTTAAAACCAAAATTCAAAATTCTTCGTAAATTAGAGTGTAAAATGGGAGGAGCGCGCTATGGAGAATTTAATACTAGATTTAAAAAAAATACTTGCAATTTATAAGCCTTTAGAGCAAAAAACGCACAAAGGATCTCAAGGCCACGCCTTGATAATTGGCGGTTCTTATGGAAAGATTGGCTCCATTGTATTGGCCTCGAAAGCGTGCCTGAGATCAGGTTGCGGACTTGTTACCGCTTTAATTCCAAAATGTGGTTACGATGTTTTGCAAACTGCTCTGCCTGAAGCGATGGTTTTGACAGATGATAATGAAAGGTGTATTTCAAATATAGAATTCGAAATAGAACCAAAAGCAATTGCTATTGGCATGGGAATGGGACAAGAAATGCTGACTCAAAAAGCGTTCCATCAATTTTTAAAAACAAATAACAAGCCATTGCTCATTGACGCGGACGGCATAAATATTTTGGCACGAAATAAAAATTTGCTCGAATTGCTGCCTGAAAAAACCATACTCACACCGCATAAAAAAGAATTAGAGCGCTTAATCGGTTCTTGGAAAAGCGAAGAAGAAAAATTAAAATTAATTGGGACGCTAGCTAAAAAATTTTCATTAATTTTTGTGATAAAAGGCGCGCCAACACATATTTTTGATGGTGAAAATCTGTATAAAAACACAACCGGAAATCCTGCTTTGGCAACCGCTGGAAGTGGCGATTCACTATCGGGAATCATCACAAGTTTTCTTGCGCAAGGCTATAAGCCCTTGGAAGCTTCCCTTTTTGGCGTTTACCTGCACGGACTTACCGCAGATATTGCCATTTCGGCAACGGGATATGAATCTTTTATTGCATCAGATATTTCTGAAAATTTAGGAAAAGCTTTTCTATCTTTGAATAAATAAGCATCAAAATGGATCCATTGGAAATACATACCGCAAGGCTTCACATTAGAAATCTACAACCCAAAGATTTGAACGATTTTCATAGTTACAGATCGAATCCTGAAATATCAAAATACCAAGGTTTTGATGTGATGGATTTAAGTCAAGCCGAAAAATTTATCGCTTCTCAACAAAATAAAATGTTTGGAAAACCGGGACAATGGATTCAATATGCTATTGAAGAAAAAACGTTAGGCAAACTTATTGGCGACTGTGCTATCAAATTAGACGAAAGTGACAAGCGAATTGCCGAAATTGGAATTACAATTTCACATCATTATCAGCAACAAGGTTTTGCAAAAGAAGCGATGTTGGGTCTTATGGATTTTCTTTTTGCCGTAAAAAAGATCCACCGAATCAAAGAAACTGTCGATGTCGAAAATAGCGCGTCTATCAAGTTGATTGAGAGCATCGGCTTCAGAAAAGAAGGCCATTTTATAGAAAATATTTTTTTCAATGAAAAATGGGGAAGTGAATTTCAATATGCAATGCTAAAAAGCGAGTGGCGAAAAAAATAAATTACTCTTCTTTTTGACTTTCAGTCACTTGGGAAGGATCAACTTCTTTGATAATCATTACTGAAGCTTTAAAACCTGTAGCAAGATTCCATTGGTTTGCGGCAATTAGTTTTCCTTTGTCGTCAAAAACGTGAAATTCAGCGGTATTTGGTCCTGAAAAACCTTGATTTAAAGCTTCAAAATCAATTTTATTGAAACCTGGTTTTAATTGCAAATCTAAAATATAAAAATTATTTGTCAGCGTAATTGAAGGATATACAACGACATCATTTAGTGATATCTTTATTTTATCACCATCTTCCAGCCCAAAATCTCTAAATTTAAGATTAACAAATTTTCCATTATTTCTGAATTCACCAAAATATTGGTTTCCTTTTGCTGCAACAGATGACTCATGTCCTGGTTTCTCGTTCATTTTTTTGGTATGCTTTTCAGACGGATCTGCAAAAGATTCGCCTTGTTTTCCAAAAACAACTCCTTCAGGTGCCACAATACTCCATTTGTTAGATTTTGATTTTGTTTCCCCAAAAGCAGGAATATAAATATTGTCCAGATCTTTTTCTTCCGCAGGAAGAGGCGTATTCTTTGGCGCATCCAATGACGGAATCGAAATTGATTTGTTATAATCAATCTGTGAATACGCTGAAAAAGTGATGAAGAATATAAAAAATAAAACTGCTCTCATTTATTTTATAAAAATGGATTTAAATATCCGTTACAATTATAAGGTTTTTAAATAACAAAAATTAAACCAAACATGACTTTTGCTTAAATTTAGCATTACGGCAACAAGCCATCTTAATTTTTAATTGTATTTTAGGGTTACAAATAATATTCAAAGCTATAAAATTTGAATTTCCTCAAAAATCAATAAAAATCCTGCTTATGAGATTGTCCGTAGAACGAAAACCAAACAAAGTTTATCCTGATTCTGGCCGTGTAATTGCTCGTTATTTCTTCAATGGCGAAGAAAGAGCGGTTGAATTGCTCAAGAAAATTTTAAGTTTAGACTCAGAAAGTATTTTCAATATTATTTCCCCTTTACTTCAGGATTATTCAAAAAGACATCGAAATATTACCAAAAAACTTTTGAAACATGCTGATAAAGTAAAAAACTGCATCGAAAAAGCGGGATATCAGTATGAGAAATTAGATGAATATACCAGACTTTTAATTGGATCTTATTTTACGCATGAATATTCTATTGAATCGGCGGCTTTTTTTAATCCATCAATAGTTCCCGATCTTGATCAAAGCAATTTGGAAGAAGGACAATTGCGAGTCTTGATCAGCTTTAGGGCAGTGGGAGAGGGGCATATTTCTTCCATTGTTTTCAGGCGCGCCTTGATTGACAAAAACAATAATATCAATGTATTGCCAGCTGGAAATTATATTGATGAAGCGGAGAAAATTCACAATATGATTTACAATAAAAAATTATTTATCAGAAAAGGTGAAGAAGCCGATATCAATGCTGATTTTTTAAAAGACGTGGACGAAAAATTAGAAGAACGTTTTGATTATGAAAGCCTGAAAAAAATCATTGTTGAAGCGAAAGAAAAAACAACCGATGAAAAAACGATTAAAGAATATAACCAAATTCTAGCACTTTCTGACAGTTACCGAAAAATTAGTTTTTCAAAAGATACAGACATTTCGGATAGAGTCATTTTTCCTATTTCTGATTTTGAAAGAAAAGGAATTGAGGATGCGCGCTTTGTAAAATTCCAGAAAGAGAATGGAAAATTCGTCTATTATGGAACCTACACGGCTTATGACGGCCAGCACATTATGCCAAAATTAATTCATACCTATGACTTTGTAGATTTTAAGACGGGCCCTTTAAATGGTGCCGGCGCCAAAAATAAAAATTTGGCTTTGTTTCCAAGAAAAATCAACGGGAAATTTGCTATGTTATCTAGAATCGACGGCTGGAATAATTACCTGATGTATTCTGATAATATCAACATTTGGGAAGACCCCATTAAGATTCAAGGCCCTGAATATCCTTGGGAATTCGTACAAATCGGAAACTGCGGTTCGCCAATTGAAACCGAGCACGGATGGCTGATTATGACGCACGCCGTTGGGCCAATGCGCCATTATTCGATCAGCGCGTCGTTATT
Organism: Flavobacterium macacae; assembly: GCF_003865365.1. GTDB lineage: Bacteria > Bacteroidota > Bacteroidia > Flavobacteriales > Flavobacteriaceae > Flavobacterium > Flavobacterium macacae. The sequence continues at coordinate 200,301 of NZ_RQVR01000003.1, forward strand.
AGATTTAGAAGATCCATCCATAGAAATTGGACGTTTGCAAGATCCTTTGATTATGCCAAATAACGAAGAACGTGAAGGTTATGTTCCAAATGTGGTGTATTCGTGCGGTTCTATTGTACATAATAATGAACTAATAATTCCGTATGGATTGTCAGATCACAGTTCAGGTTTTGCAACAGTCAATTTAAAATTACTTTTAGATCGGTTAAAAAACGGCGGTTAAATTATATAATTGAATCTCTGGGAAGTGATTTCTGGAGATTTTAATTTTTTAGTTATGAAGTTTACGAAGTCTTTTTACATCAAATTGGCTATTTTAATACTGCCAGTGGTCGGATTATTTTTGTGGACAATTCTGCAAAGCCGATTTAATTCAATTGGTGGCGGTGGTTATGATTTGACAAATTTATATGCTGAAATATTTATATTAATTTATATAATTATCTGGAATGTTTTAATTTTAATAAGCCTCATTATAAATAGTTATAAAAAGAAATCAGTGCATTTAAATGAGGATAAGTCGCTTGTTATATTCGGATTATCATTATTCACTTTAAGTCTTATAATACTCAACAATACTTGGTTTACCTGATAAAAATTAGAATCTATAAATTTGCACTATAATTAATATTATGTAAAATAGAATATTGTAGAATTGTTCCATCCTAACAAAAATCTTTTAAAAATATATTAAACTTAATCATTGATATCTTACTGTTACCCTAAAACTTACAAATTTATTTAAATGGAATATCTACTAATTCTCTTAGTTATTTTCTTGTTGTTTTATATTCCAAAAAACTTCAGAGAGAAAAAATAATAGTTAAACAAAAAAAACACCGCGGTTAAGCGGTGTTCTTAAAATTTCTAAAAGAATATTTAGAAATACATTATTTTACCTTCACAGGAATATCCCAGTTTTCCCAACTTAAAGTCACATTGTCTTTATTAACTTTGTAAACCAACTTTTCAGTTAACGATGCTGATTTTTTAGGCGTTACTTTAACTTTCAAAACTTCATCTTTTTCATCCATTTTATAAGAGCCCCATTGCTTAAATTCTTTATTAAAAACAACTGTAGCCGATTCTTTTTCTGGAATTATAAAGAAAGAATATTTTCCTGCTGGTAATTTTTTTCCTTCTACAGTAATTTCTTTGTCAGTTTCAAAAGTTGTAGGATTATTTGCACCAGAACGCCAAGGCTTTCCAAAAGGAACCAATTCTCCCCAGATCGCTCTTCCTTTTACTGAAGGACTTCCATAATTTACGGTAATTGTAGCGCCATTAATTTTTCCTGTAGCTGTTTCCGCAGGGCTTTTTACCACTTTTTCTTGAGCATTTGCAAGTGTTGACATACAGACTGCCATTAAAAAAATTCCGATTTTTTTGTGTAATTTCATTGTAATTGATGTTGGTTAATTAATTATTTGCTTCGTAAATATACACCAGAACAAACTTTGCAAGGTTTGGAATTATAATTCTTTTAAGAAATTTAACATTCAAATTATATTAGTATTGGACTATAAATCAAATTTGGCAACCTATTTTTGTATTCAAATTTATTACCAATGCTTTACCTCCTATTAAGTATCATTTGCAGTGTTTCTGTCGGAATTTTATTGAAAATTTCTAAAAGATATTCCGTTGATATTATTCAAATTATCACCTTAAATTATGTTTTCGCAATTGCACTTAGTTATTTTAGTTTTTCACCAGATCTTTCTGTAATCGATCGCACTTCTCCTTGGGAAATCTATATTCCTTTGGCGATTTTGCTTCCCAGCGTCTTTTTGATTTTAGCGTCTTCCATCAAGAATGTGGGAATCGTTAAAACCGATATTGCCCAAAGATTGTCCTTATTTATTCCGATTTTAGCTTCATACTTTATCTTTCAAGAAGAATTCAGCACTCTAAAATTCATTGGTTTGGCAGTTGCTTTTCCAGCAATGATTTTGATTTTATCACGAAATAAAACAGAAGATTCCGCTCAAAACAAATGGGTTTATCCCGCTTTAGTATTATTAGGATTCGGAATAATTGACGTGTTTTTTAAACAGATTGCCACTCAAAATAGCTTTCCTTACACCACTTCCCTATTTATTGTTTTTTGCATTGCTTTTGCCGTAGCGCTTTTATTTACAGTATATTCGGTTATAATTCAAAAGAAAAAATTAAAATCAAACAGTCTTATTTTTGGAAGTATTTTAGGGATTTTAAACTTCGGAAATATTTTATGCTACTTGAAAGCACACAAAGCATTTTCAGAAAGTCCATCCACCGTTTTTGCATCGATGAATATGGGCGTCATCATTTTAGGAAGCTTGGCCGGAATTTTATTCTTCAAAGAAAAAGTTACTCTAAAAAATTACATCGGAATCGCTTTGGCATTGATTGCAGTTATATTGATCACTTTTTCGCAATTACAGCACTAAATTGTCCTATTTTCTGTAAATTTTAAACTATAATTTTTTGCAACTGAATAGAATAAAGTTTATTTTTACTACATTACAGTTACAGAATTATGAAAAACCCAATTGCAGAAAGAATTGCTGATTTTCTCAAGAATTTCCCGCCATTTCAGAGTCTGGCTTATGCTGAATTATTTCATATAGCCTGCGAAATTCGTGTATTTTACCTCGAAAAAGGTAAAATTCTTTTTCAAATTGGAGACGTTTGCCACGATAGTTTTTACATTGTGGTTTCGGGAGCCATTGGCCTTTCGGTGACTTCTGATGCCGAGGAAACTTTGATTGACAAATGTGACGAAGGCGATATTTTAGGCTTGCGTCCGTTTTTTGCAAAAAACAATTATTTGATGACTGCAAAGGCGCGTGAAGAAAGTATAGTTTATGCCATTCCGCTCAAGATTTTCCAGCCTTTTGTAACTGCAAATTCAAATGTTTTAAGCTTTTTATTAGAAAGTTTTGCGTCAAATACCAGAAATCCTTACGACCAAGAACACCGCGGAAAATTGATTTCTGAAAATATAATTTACAAAGAACAACAAGCTGATATTCAGTATTTTCAATCGATTCATTACAGCAAAGAACCGATAATGGCTTCACAAGATGCTATCGTGAAAGATATTGCGCAGATGATGACCGATAATATTATAGGGAGCGTTATCATTAAAAACGGAAATCTTCCTATCGGAATCGTGACGGATAAAGATTTGCGTTCTAAAATCGCCACAGGTCATTTTCCTATCACTACGGTTGCTTCCAAAATAATGACTTCGCCTGTAATTACGGTTCCTGAGGATTTGTCTTTGGCTGAAGCCCAATTGTATATGCTGAAATACAATGTTGATTACCTGTGCGTTACCGAAGATGGTTCTGATAAATCGGCCATTCGAGGTATCATTTCTGAAAACGATCTGGTTGTTGCGCAAGCCAACAATCCTGGTGTCATCATCAAGGAAGTCAAGCGTGCCCAAACTGCTAAAGATTTAAAAAGAATTCGAGAAAAATTAACCGAATTGATTGCAAGTTCCATCCAAAAAGACATTCCGCTTTCACACATTATGAATATTTCGGGTGAGATAAATACTGCAATTTCAAGGCGAGCGATTGATTTGGCCATCTTAGAAATGGGCTCACCTCCTGCTCGATTTGCCTGGTTGAGCATCGGAAGCCAAGGTCGAAAAGAGCAATTGCTTTTAACTGATCAAGACAGTATGCTTGTTTTTGAAGATGTGGCCCAAGATAAATACCGAGATGTCAAAGATTACTTTTTAAAATTGGCAAGAAGAGCTACTTCTACATTGGAAAAAGTAGGTTATGTGCCGTCTCCAGATGGTGCTGTAGCAAGTAATATAATTTGGTGTAAATCATTGACTGATTGGATAAAACAATACAATACTTGGATAAATACTCCAGGTGAAACTACCGATGTAATTAGCACGATTTTCTTTGATTACGAAATCGCTTTTGGAGAATCTGCTATTGAAGAAGCTATCACGGAAATCATTTATAAGAATGCAAAAACCAACAAACTTTTCTTTGATTATTTAGGAAACGATGCGTTGAAAAAACCATCGCCGTTAGGATTTTTTCGTCAATTTTTAGTGGAAGAAGGCGGAGAAAACAAAGACACTTTTGATATTAAAAGTCGGGCTTTGACCCCGTTGATCGATGCTGGACGATTATTGGTGTTGAGCCAAGATATTAAAGGCGTGAACAGCACTTACATGCGTTTCAAGCAATTGGCTGTAGCTGATTCGAGAAATTCAGAATTGTTCTTAAATTGCGCCGAAGCCTTTCTTACTTTATCGGAGTTTAGAACTGTAGAAGGATTAAAAAACGATTCAAACGGGCAATTTATCAATTTAGAAGAACTCTCAAAAACGGATAAAGTCAAACTGAAAAACTGCTTTATTCCGATAAAAGAAGTACAAGAATTGATTAAAAACAGATTCAAATTAACTTATTTCTCATAATATGCTGGATTGGTTAAAAATAAACAAAGAGTATCCTGAGTTCTGGAAAAATTACCTGCATAAATTCGAATATAAATCGAAGCGTTTTGTTGTATTTAGTACAGAAACAAGTGGCCTGGATATTCATAAAGATGTGATTCTTTCGGTTGGCGCCATCGGAATCGAGGATGAAAAAATTATTGTAAAAGACAGTTTTGACATTACCATTCTTCAGGATAACTTCAATCCAGAAATTGCTATAAAACACGGAATCTTAAATACTTCTGAAGAAAAAATTTCAGAAGCTGAAGCCATTTCCTTATTTGTAAATTATCTCGGAAACGCCACATTGATTGGGCATCGCATCAATTTTGATATTGAAATGATTAACCAAGTCTTAGAAAAAGTACAAGCCGGAAAATTAAAAAATGAGGCATTGGATATTGAAATTATGTATCAAAAATGGCAACAATTGCCAGAGGAAAAACAGTTCAGTATGGACGAATTGGCAACCACTTTTAAAATTTCAAAAAGCGACAGGCATACCGCTTCCGGAGATGCCTACATAACAGCTTTGATCTTCTTAAAATTAAAACAACGCTTAAAATTATGATCCATATAGAACAAATTGCCCCTCATTTGACCTGGCCAATTCGCTACCAAGTAATGTATCCCGAGCACGATTTAGATTTTGTGAAAATTGAAAATGATGATGAAGGAATTCACTTTGGCTTGTATTACAATCAAAAATTGACCGGAATCGTCTCTGTTTTTAATGAGGGAAAAGTATATCAATTTAGGAAGTTGGCCATTCTAGAAGAAGCGCAAGGTTTAGGTTTGGGAAAAAAATTAATGGAAGCTGTAATTGAGTATTGTAAGCTCCAAAAAGCTGAAAATCTTTGGTGTAATGCGCGCGCCAATGCGAAAGATTTTTACAAACGTCTTGGATTTAAAGAAACTGAAACCGTGTTTTTTAAAGACGGTTATGACTTCATAATAATGGATTTGGATTTATAAAGAATTGTTATTTTCTTGCTTTAAAAAGCTAAATATTTTCTTTTCTTGCAGTTTAATAAGTAACTTTGGCTTTTGACATGCTTCTGTCTATTTTTAAAGTCCAAAAATTATGGTTGAAATTTCTACTGAAGAAAAACTCAAGGAACGCCTTAAAGAACTCACCTGCCTCTATGATATTTCAAAAACGATTGCTCAAAAAGAGCTTCCTTCTGAATTAATTTTAAAAGAAATATGTGAGAATTTAAAAATTGCATGGCGATTTTCTTCTGAGAGTATTGTAGAATTAAAAATAAATAATTTTTATTACACCACATCAGATTTACCTCAGGAGGCAATGTTTCAAATTAGTGAAATAGATTTGTTTGATAAACAATCTGGCTTTGTGAAAGTATTATATCCTGTAAATGATGCCTTTTATTTTTTAGATGAAGAACAAAGACTTTTAAATAAAGTAGCTTCTGAAATTGGGGCTTATATTGAAAAAAACATCCATAAAGAAAAAGAAAAACAGTTTCAAAGAAGTGTGGAACGCGTGGACAGGCTCTCTATTTTAGGTGAAATTACGGCTGGAATTGCCCACGAATTAAATACGCCTCTTGGAAATATTCTTGGTTTTGCAGAATTAATTAAAGAGCAAAATATTGAAAAACAAGTTTCGCAAGATGTTTCTAAAATCATAAATGCGGCTATTTATTCAAGAGAAATTGTCAAAAAATTGATGTTTTTTTCTTGTGAAATGCCTCAAAATATGGAAGTTGTTTTGATCAAGCCAATTATTGTGGATGCGTTGTCATTGTTAGGTCCTAGTTTTAAAAAGGCAGAAGTTTCTTTCCAATTGAGTTTTGATAATCCTGATTTAAAAGCACAGATAGATAATATCCAGTTGACACAAGTGCTGTTTAATATCGTGTTGAATTCGATCTATGTTGCTCCAAAAAACACTGTGATTACTGTGGAAGTCTATTCAGACGCTACTGATTTTTATATAGAGATTGGTGATGAAGGTACGGGTATCCCGGAAGAAATAAAATCCAAAATATTTGAACCCTTTTTCACCACAAAACCCATTGGTGAAGGTTCAGGGCTGGGCTTGAGCGTTGTGCACGGAATTATTAAAAGCCACAGAGGCGATATTATTGCGCTAAACAATCAACCCAATGGGACGGTTTTTCAAGTACGCTTACCTTTAAATTCTTAAAAAAATGCTTAAGAAAGAAAACATACTTATTGTAGACGATAATTATGATATGCTTGAATTGCTGCAGCGTAATTTAAAAGCACAAAATTTTCATACCTATAAAGCTTCTTCTGTTTTAGAAGCCATTGATATATTGAAAGTCGGATCGATAGATTTGCTGATTACAGATTTGCAGATGCCCGGCTTAAACGGAATTGAACTGATCAAATTTGCAAATGAACACTTTCCTGATATACCAAAATTAGTTATCACAGGATTCCCTTCAGTTGACACGGCAGTAAATGCAGTAAAATCAGGAGCTTTAGATTATTTAGTAAAACCATTTACAAGTGAAGAATTAAAAAAAGCAATTCAAAATTCCTTCAACGGAAAAAATATTTCCAAGAAGAAAATCACTCAGATCAAATCCAATTTAGAAAATAAAGTAAATAACTATGCCGGAATCGTTGGTAATTCAGAACAGTTTGAAAATTTAGTCGAAGTAATTGAAAGGGTTAAAAATAATAAAGCTACTGTTTTAATCCAAGGAGAAAGCGGTACCGGAAAAGAGTTGATTGCAAGAGCCATCCATTTTAAAGGTTCTTTTTCATCAAACGCATTTGTGACTGTGAATTGTGGTGCCATTCCTGAAAATTTAATGGAATCAGAACTTTTTGGTTATGAGAAAGGTGCTTTTACAGGCGCAAATGAAAGCAAAATAGGGCTTTTCCAGGCTGCCGACGGCGGTACTATTTTTTTAGACGAAATTGGAACTGCGCCTCTTTCAGTACAAACGCGTCTGTTAAGGGTTTTACAAGAAAAGGAGGTTACTAAAATTGGTTCCCAAAAGGCCCAAAAAATTGATGTTAGAATTATTTCTGCAACCAATAATGATCTTTATGAAATGACCAAAAAAGGTACTTTCCGAGAAGATTTATACTACAGGTTAAACGTGGTCAGTATTGAAACGAAACCTTTGCGCGAACGAAAAAATGATATTATACCGCTGATTTCAACATTTTTGAAAAAATATGGCGCTGAATATGGTAAAGAAAATTGCACAATCACAGATAAGGCAGTTGAAATTTTGACACGCCATTCGTGGCCAGGAAATGTCCGTGAATTAGAAAATATCATCCAACGGTTAATCATTATGAGCGATTCAGAAATTGATGTTTCTGATATTCCAGATTTTTTAAAATACCAGCATCCCACAGGAAATGATAACTTGAAATCATTAAAAGATATTGAAAAAGATCATATCTTAAAAGTACTGCATGCTGTTGGTGATAATAAAACGAAAGCAGCCGAAATTCTTCAAATTGATAGAAAAACCTTGCGCCAAAAACTTCTTTAAAAATCGAGTAATTTCTCCCCAACCGAGGATTTTTTACCTACCATATTTTTATACTCTTTAATTTTAAAATCATCAAAATACTGATTATCAGTTTTAGCTGCTGAAATCGGTGTTTGTGGCATGCAGTTTGTTAAATAGATACCACTATCAAATGAATTTAATTATCATGTCAAAAAAGTTACAGGAATCTTCTTTTGAAATTCCTCCAAATATCATATTACCTATTATCACTTGTACTGAAAATGTTTGCAGCGGAATTAAATATTCTTCTTTAAACAGATCAGCTATTCAAGTGAAGAGTGGTTTGTGTATTAATTGTGAAAAAAACAATTATTGCATTTGGAAAGAAGACAAAAAAGTATCCTGCGAACATTATCAGTAAAATTATGATTACTACAAAAGAACCTGCGAAAAAAAGCATGTATGAAAACGTAATGGAACAGTTCCACAAAACGGCTGACATTATGAACTTAAATCCTGACATCAGGAAAATTTTATCAATAACAAACAACGAAATCTTAGTTCATTTTCCAGTAAAAATGGATAACGGACAAGTTGAGGTTTTTACCGGTTACAGAGTGCAGCACAACAATGCATTAGGTCCATACAAAGGAGGATTGCGTTTTCATGCCACGATGGATATTGACGATGCAAAAGCATTGGCCATGTGGATGACTTGGAAGACATCCCTTGCAGGATTGCCTTATGGTGGAGCAAAAGGTGGAATTCAGATCGATCCAAGAAATTATTCAAATTCTGAATTAGAAAGAATTACCAGAAGGTTTACTTTCGCTTTAGGTGATAATATCGGACCAGAATTTGACATTCCTGCTCCAGATGTAAACACCAATGAGCAGACAATGGCGTGGATTGCTGATACTTTTATGTCAACAAAATCTCCAGCGACACGATCTAACAACAAGCATGTTGTAACAGGAAAACCTGTAGGTTCTGGAGGATTAGAAGGACGTGACCGTGCTACTGGATTTGGAGTTTATTTGACTTTAAAACTATTGTTTGAAAGCAAAAACGAATCCCTTTCTGGAAAAAAATTCATTGTCCAAGGTTTTGGAAACGTAGGTTACTGGGTTTCTCTTTTCTTAGAAAAAGAAGGCGCATTGCTTTTAGCTGTTCAAGATGCACACGCAACAATCATTAACGAAAAAGGAATTGCTGTAAATGATTTATTTGAACATTCTAAACCAAGAAAAGGTTCAATCCAAGGTTTTTCAGGAGCAACAGAAATGGAGCCAAAAGAATTCTTCGCATTAGATTGTGATTTTATTATTCCGGCTGCATTAGGAAACCAAATTACGGGTGCAAACGCTTATGACATTAAAGCTAAAGTTATTGCTGAAGGTGCAAATGGACCGACAGATAATGAAGGTGAAAGAATTTTATTAGAGCGTGGCGTTACCATTATCCCTGATATTTTATGTAATTCTGGTGGTGTTATCGGAAGTTATTTCGAATGGTTGCAAAACCGCAATGGTGAATTATGGCCATTAGACGAAGTAATGGAGAAAATCGAGAAAAAGATGACCGAGAATTACAAAAAAATGCAAAACGTAGTGAATGAAAAACAAGTAGACTGGAGAACAGCAGCCTATATTTTAGCAATTTCAAGAATTGAAACGGCTTATGTTCAACGTGGAATTTTCCCTTAATTGCCTGAGAAGATGAATTATGAAATACGAAGAAATAATAATTGAAAAGAGAGAATATGAGTTGTTAAAACAAATTATCTCAAGTGCAGCGCACAATAAAGACAAGACCTACAAGGCTTCAATTGAAAAATTGGCAAACGAGCTAAAATCAGCTACAATTGTCACTGACAAAGCGATGCCAGAAGAAATTGTAAGATTTAATTCAATTGTGACCATTCAGACCCCTTTTGGAGAGCCAAAAAGCTATCAAATTGTGACTCCTGAAAAAAGTGACATTGCAAATAATAAATTATCAGTCTTAGCACCTATGGGGCTTGCATTATTTGGATATGCAATTTCTGACGAGATTATGTGGCAGTTTCCAACAGGTGTGCATGCCATAAAGATTTTGAAGGTTGAACAGCAAAACACATTGGAAAAGAAAGAAATATGAAAAATGATATGATAAAAATGCATCAAGATCAAGATGACTTGCAAAAGTTTTTTATCAGCCGAGATGTTATTCGCTGGAACGACGAAGTCAATAGCATAAAAGAAGAAATCATTTTGTTTACAAACCTGTTAAGCTCAAATAACGGTAAAATGTATTCAAATATTTTAGAAAAAATTGAAGATTTCAAGAAAGAAAATTTAAGATTTGCTACAGAATTAATTTCGTACAATCGAAAATTGGAAGTTTTAAAAGAATGCGAAGATTTACAATGTGAAACATTTTTCTTGAATTCTCATAATGATTTCCAAGAATTAATTGAAGCTCATTTTTCAGAATATAGAAATTTTAAAAAGAATGTATTCGCATTAATTAATAACAGCATTTAATTCATTAAAGTAGTTGAGAGTATACATGATTATTAAGTAAATTCGTTTGAGACAACTGCTTTTTTAAAACACCGGTTCACGCCGGTGTTTTTATTTTATAGCAAAAAAACCGCTTTGTTCTAAATTGACAAAGCGGTTTTTACATTTATAAGACTGAAAAAAATTATAATTTTCCTTGTTTTATTTCTTCTACAATTTCTGGATTTAAAAGCGTTGAAGTATCTCCGAAGTTAGAATAATCGCCTTCCGCAATTTTTCTCAAAATTCGGCGCATAATTTTTCCTGAACGCGTTTTTGGCAGTCCAGTAACGAATTGAATCTTATCCAATTTGGCGATCGGTCCGATGTGGCTCGAAACATGCTGGTTGATTTCATTTGCCAAATTTGCTCTGTCCCGGCTTTCACCAGACTCTTTCAAGATGATAAATCCATATAAAGCGTTTCCTTTAATATCGTGCGGAAAACCAACTATCGCTGATTCTGCAACGGCTGGATGCTCGTTAATGGCATCTTCAATTGGCGCCGTTCCAAGATTATGGCCTGAAACGATAACCACGTCATCCACACGGCCCGTAATTCTGTAATAACCCACTTCATCTCTCAAAGCGCCGTCTCCGGTAAAATATTTCCCTGGAAAAGCCGTAAAATACGTTTCTTTAAATCGCTGGTGGTCGCCCCAGATAGTTCGTGCCATTCCTGGCCAAGGAAATTTGATGCAAAGGCTTCCAACTACTTGATTATCTTCAATTTCATTGCGTCTTTCGTCCATCAAAACAGCTTGAACTCCCGGTAAAGGAAACGTCGCATAGGTTGGTTTTGTTGGCGTTACAAAAGGTAAAGGAGAAATCATGATTCCGCCAGTTTCTGTCTGCCACCAAGTATCTACAACCGGGCATCTTTTCTTGCCGACGTGATTGTTGTACCAATGCCAAGCTTCCTCGTTGATTGGCTCACCAACTGAACCGATTACTTTTAAAGTTGATAAATCGTGGTTTTCAACCCAATCTGTATTTTCTTTTGCCAACGAACGGATCGCTGTCGGTGCCGTATAAAACTGCGTAACTTTATGTTTGTCAATCACTTCCCAAAAACGTCCAAAATCAGGATAAGACGGAATTCCTTCAAAAATTACCGTTGTCGCTCCGTTTAATAAGGGTCCGTATAAAATGTACGAATGTCCGGTAATCCAGCCAATATCAGCCGTACACCAAAAGACATCGTTTTCTTCATAATTGAAAATGTTTTTAAAGGTATATGCCGAAAACACCATATATCCTGCCGTTGTGTGAAGCATTCCTTTCGGTTTTCCCGTTGATCCTGAAGTATATAAGATAAATAACGGATCTTCAGCGTCCATTATTTCAGCTACGTTATTCGGTACAGCTGCATCTAAAAGCGGCTGCAGCCAAATGTCGCGGCCTTCTTTAATATTAACGGAGGCATTCGTTCTTTTGACAACCAAAACTTTCTCCACCGATGGTGATTTTTCTAAGGCTTCATCAATAATTACTTTTAAGTCGATAGACTTGCTTCCTCGAAAACCTCCGTCAGAAGTGATCACCATCTTGCAATCTGAATCATTAATTCTGGCCGTAACTGCTGAAGCCGAAAAACCAGCGAAAACCACAGAATGTATCGCTCCAATTCTAGCACAAGCCAAGACAGAAACTGCCAATTCTGGAATCATCGGAAGGTAGATACAAACACGATCTCCTTTTTTAATTCCTTGATCGCGAAGCACGTTTGCCATTTTTGCAACACGGTCATACAGCTCATTATAAGTAATGTGCTGTGCTTCTTCTTTTGGATCGTTTGGTTCGAAAATGATAGCTGTTTTCTCGCCTCTTTTTGCTAAATGCCTGTCAATGCAATTTTTAGTGATGTTCACTTTTGCATTTAAAAACCATTTAACTTCAGCTTCTTGCATGTCAAATTCCACAACTTTGTCCCATTTTTGGTACCACGTGAAATTTTCGTCTGCTATTTTATCCCAAAATTTTCTAGGCTCTCGTATTGATTTATTATAATGTTTGAAGTATTGCTCCAGATTTTTGACTTGATAGTAGCTCATAATCGTTTAGTTTTTAATTTTTTTATCAAAATCTATGTAAATATAAAGAAAGTTTATTTTAGATTTTAGTGTATTTATGCAAAATAAATATACATAAAAATATGCAATTCGTTTTTTATCAGATGGCTTTCCCTAATTTTGATATTTTAAAATCGTTCTGGATTTCCTCAATAATTGTTTCATCATCAATGGTAGACGGAATCTGAAAGTTTTCGCCATCAGCAATGCTTCGCAGTAATTTTCGAAGGATTTTGCCCGATCTTGTTTTCGGAAGCCGTTGCACAACGATTACGTTTCTTAAAGAAGCCACCGCCCCTATTCTCTTCCTGATTAATTGCACAACTTCATACTCTAATTGAAAATTTTCAATTGATTCCCCTGCTTTTACAACGACCAGAGCTACCGGAATCTGTCCTTTTAAATCATCACTGATACCAATAACTGCACATTCTGCAACCGAATGATGTGACGCCACAACTTCTTCCATTTCAGCAGTTGACAAACGGTGTCCAGCCACGTTTATCAAATCATCCACTCGGCCAGTTATAAAAACATAACCGTCTTCATCAATAAAACCGCCATCTCCTGAAAGATAATATCCATCAAATCTGCTGAAATAACTTTCTTTGAATCGTTTGTCATTTTCCCAAAGGCCCAGCATATTTCCTGGTGGCAAAGGCAATTTTACAACTACCAAACCTTCTTCATTTGGCCCTAATTCTTTTCCGTCTTCACTAAAAATTTTCAAATTATAGCCACAAACTGGTTTTGTAGCCGAACCTAATCTCATAGAAAATTCACCCAGACCTAAAGAGTTGGCCACCATCGGCCACCCCGATTCTGTCTGCCACCAATGATCGATTACCGAAATAGGAATGTGTTTTTGGTACCATTCAATTGTGGCTGCATCACAGCGTTCTCCGGCGACAAACTGATTTCTTAAATGCGATAAATCATAATTTTTGATAAATTCTCCTTCAGGATCTTCTTTTTTAATAGCCCGAATAGCGGTCGGCGCCGTTAACATTGTTTCCACTTTATGTTCTGAAATAATTCTCCAAAAAGTACTGGAATCAGGCGTTTTAATTGGTTTCCCTTCAAAAATAACCGAAGTATTCCGGTTAATCATCGGTGCGTATAAGATGTAACTGTGGCCCACTGCCCAGCCCATATCTGAAGCGGCCCAGAAAACCTCTTCGGGTTTGACATCATAAATGTATTTCATCGAAAATTTTAAAGCGGTCGCGTAACCGCCCGTATCGCGCACGATGCCTTTTGGTTTTCCCGTAGTTCCGGAAGTATACAAAATATAGAGCGGATGATTGGATTCCAAAGGCACGCAAGGCGCTTCTTCAGAACCGTAAACTAACGCTTCATAATCAACATCGTACTTTTTAAACGGAACTTTTGCGCCCAATTTTCTATTAAAAACAATTACTTTTTTAGGTTTGTGATTCGCTATTTCGATCGCTTCATCCACCAAAGGCTTGTAAGCAATTAATCGGTCAATTTCAATTCCTGATGAAGCCGTAATAATTCCTCTAGGTTTGCAATCGTCAATCCTGATGGCCAATTCGTGTGGTGCAAAACCACCAAAAACCACTGAATGGATCACACCGATTCTGGCGCAAGCCAGCATTGCAAATGCCGTTTGTGGAATCATCGGCATGTAAATTATGGCGGTATCGCCTTTTTTAAAACCTAGGGCCAAAAGTCCCCCGGCTAATTTGGCAACTTCAGATTTCACCTCATGAAACGTATATCTTTTTATCGTTTGCGTTACCGGAGAGTCATAAATAAAGGCAATTTGGTCCCCAAAACCGTCTTGAATGTGTTTGTCTAGAGTCAAGTAGCACATGTTTATCTGGCCGTCTTCAAACCAAAGCGGATAGCCGTTTTTATCTTTTGAAAGTATTGCGGATGGCTTGCCAAACCAATCTATTTCGTCAGCTTGTTCTTTCCAAAACTGTTCTGGATCTTGAATGCTTTTTTTGTAGAACTCATTGTATTTGCTCATAAATTCAGGTTTTATTTTATCAATTCATTCACTTGTTCCACTAATTTTTTTACTGAAAATGGCTTTGTCATATATAAGTCAGCTCCAAGAGAAAGTCCTTTTTCGATGTCTTTTTCCTTGTTTTTTGCCGATAAAAAAATGACTTTCGTGTCTTTTAATCGTGGATCCTTTTTAATCTGTTCTAAGGTATTGTAACCGTCAACATGTGGCATCATTACATCTAAAATAATAATGTTTGGCAATGCATTTTTCAAGATGTCCAACGCTTCATGACCATCTCTTGCAATAAAAACCTCGAAATTATTTTTCTTGAACGTATATTCTAGTGACATTACAATGTTTGGCTCGTCATCGACAATGAGTATTTTTTTCATATTCGTTTTATTTTATGGCGTTAATTTTTGCTCAAGCTGTTGTTTCCCTATTAAATTTTGGAATTGTGAAAGTAACTTTACCGCCAGCATCTTTAACATTTTCTGCCCAAATTTTCCCTTTATGATGTTCCACTATTTTTTTACAAATAGCTAATCCTAAACCACTTCCGATAGGTTTCTTAATGTTCTGATTTGATGACTGGTAAAACTTGTCAAAAATAGCTTCAAAGTCATTTTCGTCAATTCCTTTGCCGTTATCTTGCACTGCGACTTCAATTTCTGTATTTGATTCTGTAATAAAAATAGCAATATTTCCGTCGTGGCTGGGACAAAATTTTATGGCATTTGAAAGTAGATTATTTAGAACTTGCGTAATTCGGTCTTCATCATAATAGGCTTTTACGCTGTTTTTTTCTGAAATTAAATCTATAGTAATTTTTTTATTTTCAACAAGCTGTTTTAATTGCATGATGGTTTCAGAAATGGTGTGGTAAATATTATTCTCAGTTACATAAATTTTCTGCTTTCCCGAATCGAATTTTTCTAAATCTAAAATCTTGGTAATTAAACGATTTAACCGGTCTGATTCTGAAATGATATTTGATAAAAATTGCTTTTTCATTTCATGAGGAATATCATCATCGTCATGAAGAATTTCAGTCGCTGCGCGAATTGCCGTAATTGGTGTTCTTAATTCGTGAGAAATGGTATCCAAAAATTCATCTTTTTGTTTGTCCTTAGAAATTAAATCTTCATTGGCCTTTTCTAATTGGGCTGTGATCATCTTTAATTCTCGAGAAGTCTCGGTTAACTTTTTGTTGATTATTATATTCTCTTTTGATTCTTCTAAAATTTTTAAAACTTCAGGAAGCGTGATTTTATCTTCTTTTACCACACTGGAAATTAATATTTTGGCAGAAGCTGTCCCGATATGGCCCGTCAAAAGATTCTCGGCAAATTTGATCAATCTGGAATCTGCCAACTCTTGGCTTTTGTCAACATTGTATTTTAAACTGAATAGATTTAAAGCACGTTTTGTTCTTTCTTCACCTAAAAACCGACTTAAAACTTTACGGATATCGCTGATATAAGCTGTTCCTTTCCAAACAAATGCGTTTTCGTGCATCGTGATGTATTTGTCAATATCCACAAACATTTCAGCATAATTTCTTTCTCTGTAATTTCCTTTAAAACTGACCGAGACGGATAAAAAGACTAAAACATTGAACAAAATACTCCAAAAAAGCGCGTGTGGCACGGGATCTAAATAGTCTAACCCGAATAATTCAAAAGGTTTTAAAAGTTGGATTTGAAATAAGCCCTGATTGATAAATGCCTGTTCAAAATTAGTAAATCCTATTGCGTAGGGAATCAATAACGTATAGGTGCAAATTAAAAAACCAACGATGATTCCGGCAACGGCGCCATTTCGGGAACCTCTTCTCCATAAGATTGCTCCGAAAAAAGCGGGTGCCAATTGCGCAATTATTACGAAGGAAACCATGCCGATTGAAAATAAATTGTATTCTAAAACGAAAACGCGATAGATTAAATAAGCCAGAATTATCAGCGAAAAAATTCCGACTTTTCGGATGTTAACGATTTTTTTATTGTTCGTTTCTTGCACGTCACTTTGCAATCTCCCGAGAAAACCATACGGAATCAAAACATTGTTGCTTAACATGGTAGATAATCCGATGGAGGAAACGACAATCATTGAGATGGCTGCTGAAAATCCTCCTAAAAAAACAAAAACAGTTATCAGTTGATTGTTAAAAAACTGCGGAATCAGAAGCGAATAGGTATCTGGATTTACGGCTTGGCCGTCAAATAAAATATTGCCACCCCAAGCCACAGGATATACGAAAATATTAAAAAGCAAAAGATAGAGTGGAAAGAGCCAGATGGCAGTTTTTATATGGCTTTCGCGATTGTTTTCGACCACTGCCATTTGGAATTGGCGTGGTAAAAGAAATATGGCAAAAAGTGATAAAATGCATAAAAAGAACCAATTGATTGCTTGTGGAATCCCTCCGATTGTGTTCTTTTCCTTGAAATTTTCTAAGATGCTAGCTTTCGCATAAATATCATCAAAACCATCAAAAACAAAGAAGGTAACGTAAATTCCCAAGAGTAAAAAGAAGAATAATTTTAAGATCGATTCCATGGCAACTGCGGTCACGATTCCATTTCTTTTTTCGGATGCATCGACATAACGTGTTCCATAATACGATGCAAAAAGTGCCAAAGCTATGGCTACATAGGTCGTGGTATCGTTAAAGATATTAGAATGCGTTGAAGTTTTTGTAACCACGTGAAATGTTTCAGCGATGGCTTTTAATTGCAAAGCGATGTAAGGCAAAATTCCGAAAATACAGATTAACGAAACTAAAGCGCCTAGAAAACGGCTATTTCCATAACGCAGCGAGATAAAATCAGCAATGCTGGAAATTTTGTTGACTTTAGAAATTCGGATGATTTTACGCAGGATGATTATCCAGGCAGGCATAATAATTATTGGCCCGATGTAAATAGGCAGGTAATTCAACCCTGAGTTTGCAGCCACGCCAATACTTCCATAATAGGTCCAAGCGCTGCAGTAAACCGCCATTGAAAGCGTATAAACATAAGGATTGTTCGTCCATTTTGAGTTGCCTCTTTTTTCTGCCCAATGAGCAATAATAAAAAGCAATCCTAAATAAACAGAAAGAATGATTAATAAGACGATGCTACTCATAATAACGTTTAATTATAAGCAAGGAAATTAAGATTGAAAATAGCCAGACAGAGAAAAAATAGAAATAAATCAAAGGAATTCCTTCCAATGAAGACGCACTGTCAAACAGCAGCATCAGTGGCATATTGAATGCCAGAAGCAAAAATAAGGAAACGATTATGAGTTTTTGTTCGTGCCGTTTTTTCATTGTTGGTTTCAGGGTAAAAGATTTTAACTACTTTGTCGAGAATTCTTAATTTCTTAGAATATAAGAAATCTACCAATTTAAAAAACCGATAGCCCTTGAGAAAATCTCAAGAGCTGTGGCTTTTTATAAGACTATAATTTATTTTTCATCGTCATATTCTCCAATCAAGGCAAAATAACCAAAAGCGCCTAATCCTAAAACAATTAGCGGCGTCAAGACGAAAAGGATGATAATGCCAAAAACCAAATCTTCCTGTTTGCCTGAAACGAACTTTGGGTATCCAAACTCAAAAATACAAAAATAAGCTGCGGCGGCTGCTAAAGCGAGCCAAACTATTCCGAGAATTCTTTTTATTGCGTTCATATTTTTATTATTTATTCGTTTTCAATATTATTTTTACGTTTCAAATATACCATTCCGATACAGAAACTGATTGCTGCAATCACAATCGGATACCACAATCCTTCTAAGTAAAACTCTGGATCGCCAGTTTCTTTTGCATTAACTACAAAATAAGTGGAAATGGCAGGAAGCAGTCCTCCGAAGATACCGTTTCCGATGTGATATGGCAGAGACATTGATGTGTATCTGATTCTTACTGGGAACATTTCTACCAAAAATGCGGCAATTGGACCGTAAACCATCGTCACAAAGATTACTTGAATAAATATCCAGAAAATCAAGCTCCATTTGTCAGAATCGTTAATGGTAACTGTTGTTTTTGTATCTGATTTAGCAACACCTTTTTCGTCTAAAATTGGTTTTCCGTCTTGAAGGTGAAGCGTTTTTACTTGCTGCCATTGCGTTCCGTCTGCAAATTCTTTTGTGGATGTGTAGATAGAATCTAATTGCTGGTGTTTATTTTCTTTTGTAATTGCAACAATTTTAGCCTTATCAATTACTTCTGTTTTTAAGCTTACGTCTGTTGTTTCATACATTGCTTTGTAAATTGGCCGGTACAATAAAATTGCTAACAGCATACCCGCCATCATAATCGCTTTCCTGCCGATTTTATCACTCAACCATCCGAAGAATAAGAAAAACGGAGTTCCGAATAATAAAGCCAAACCTAATAATCCGTCAGCTTGAGAAGATTCCACGAACATTACGGTCTTCAAGAAACTCATGGCATAAAATTGGCCTGTGTACCAAACCACACCTTGTCCCATTGCGGCCCCAAACAAAGCCAATAAAACAAATTTTAAGTTGTATCTGTTTCCGAAACTTTCTTTTAACGGATTTGTACTTGTTTTCCCTTCTGCTTTGGCTTTTGCAAAAACGGGCGATTCGTCCATTTTTTTACGAATAACATACGATACAAAAACCATCAAGATTGAAACCCAAAAAGGTACTCTCCAACCCCATTCGTCAAATTGTTCTGGTGTTAAAGATGCTCTTGTAGCCAAAATTACCATCAATGAAATGAATAATCCGAATGTTGCCGTGGTTTGAATCCAAGAAGTCCAATAGCCTCTCTCGCCCAATGGTGCGTGCTCGGCCACATAAGTTGCTGCGCCGCCATATTCTCCGCCTAAAGCCAAACCTTGCAACAATCTTAAAATCAATACTAAAAGCGGGGCCATAAATCCGATGGTTTCGTAAGCAGGAACGCATCCGATTAAAAAAGTGGCCCCTCCCATCAATAAAAGCGTAACCATAAAGGTGTATTTTCTTCCAATCAAATCGCCTAGCCTTCCGAAAAATAAGGCTCCGAATGGACGAACGACAAAACCAGCCGCAAAGGTTGCCAATGTGGACAAAAACGCGGCAGTTGGATTGTCTGCTGGGAAAAATTTGGTAGAAATTACGACTGCCAAACTTCCAAAAATGTAGAAATCATACCACTCGATTAAGGTTCCGAGGGAGGAAGCCGTGATGACTTTCCAGATTCCTTTTGTGTTCTTTACACTTGCTGTTGTACTCATATTTTATAGTTTTAGGATGGGTTTCTTATAAATAAATTTGCAGTTGAACCGTGAATTCGCCTTTTAATGATTCTACCTTATTTGGAGTTATATACACTGGCCTTGTAGAATACTGCGTGGTAATTTTAGCATGGTGACCGTCAAGGAAAAAGTTAGCTCCGATGTCAAATTGGCTGCTTGACTTATCTAAAGCTTCAAAGTTTTTATACGTATAAGCGCCATAAGGCTGGATTCTTACTTTTGGTTTTTCTTCAGAAGTTGGCAATAAAATTCCCGCTTGCGTATACCAGATGTTTCCGGTTCCCATCATTGGCTGTAAATTTCCGGCTCCGGCAAGCGCTCTGTCACCAGTATAAGCCGGATCTGCTGTTGCAGTTCCCACATTCATAATTCCTAAATTTCTTAAATAATTAGGGCCAAAATCATAATTGTAAAAAACAGAATATGCTGTGACTGCCATCTTTTTTTCGGGTTTGCCGATAGGCATATCCACGAAAACGTCTGCAGAAAGTAACGTAATATCATGCTTGCCGACATTTCCAGCTACTGAAGTTCTTGTGGCATCTGGCGCATTGTAAAATCCGGCACCGATATTGAAGACTTTTTTGGTTCCAAGGTAAGAACCCACTTTGTAAGGAAGCAGATTTGATTCCACATCTAAAAATTGGTATTCAAAATAACCCGCTTTAGACCATTTTGTATTACCGCTATTGTCAACAGCCACAGCCACATCAGATGTTGGTGCATCAACCGGAGCAAGATTTGTTGCAAAAGGTTTGTTGTAACTCAAGCGGTATTCAAATTTGCCGTATTTTCCTTTAGCGAAAAGACCGCCTTGACGTGCAAATTGATCTGAATTTTCAATCAAAGGCCAGTTGAAGATAGGTGCATCAACGGTCAAGAAATTTAAGGTTGAGGCCATCGTCATGCGTGAAAGTCCCATATAATAGTGCAAACCTCCACCTAAAGAAAGACTGAATTTTTGGTCCGCTTGAGGCACAACGACTGCATATTCGTTCCAGGCATCGTGGAAAAACAATCCTGGTTTTTTTCCTTGGCCATAACCGCCGGTTCCTGTAGTTCCAGCCGCACCGCCGTTTGTAAAAGTCTGATTATTGATTCCGAAATGCGTCACAATCATATAGCGAGGGGAAAGTTGCGCATGCAAGAGAATTCTGAGCCTTCTGTTTCCGATGTCGGTGCTTGAAGAAGCTTCTTCCCCATTAATGGTGGTTCCGGGATTCATGTCAGAAGAGCGAAACCAGATTTGGTTCCAAGCCAAAACCCTGAGGTATTTTGAGCCATCTTCTTTTAAGTTGAATTTCAAGCCGCTTCCATAATCTGGAGAACCTTGAGAATATCCTGAAAGGGAAGAAAACAAAACAGCTGCAATCAAAGAAATTCTTTTCATAATTTAGTTTGTTTATTCGGTTAGTACTTGTTATTTGCAGTACCAAATTCAAAAAAACTTATGATGAAAAAAATATTAATATATATAATTGTAAAGCGATATAGTTAATCTTTAAAACGCTCCCATTTTATGAGCATAAACTTATCTCCAAGCTCTGTAATTATCATTCCTGCACCTGATAATTGTTCTTTGTTTTTTAAGTATTCAATAAGTTCTAAGTGATTGTAGATCTTGTAAGTGGGATGGTAATCAGCATGCGAAGGTTTTTTGATCTTAAACTCTTTAATCCAATTGCTGACGGTAACATGCGAAACCCCGATAATTCTCTCAATTTCTCGAAAACTAAGGCCTTCTAAATACAATTGCAGAGCTTTGGTTACATAGTAGTTATCTATCTTTTTTCCAATTTTGTTTACGGTAAAATAATAGTTGCATTTTTTACATAAATACCTTTGCCTGTCTTTGATTACACCGCTTTTTACTATTGAATTCCCTTGGCATTTTGGACAGGCTAAAATCTCCATATATATAAATTTTGCATAAATATACTAATTTAGCAATTATACATAAAATTAATAGTGCAAAAAAAGTATATTATTTTTTTGCACTATACAATTATTAATGAAATTTTTTATTGAATTAGTAACAAATTAAATTTTTATGACGGTTTTATATTTCCTTCAATCGAGTCATCGTAGGTTTCCCCTTTTATTGCACCAAAGATTCTTTTTAATGTTGCCACCGCCATTCCGTGTTTGGTATCCCAATAATATCCTTCTGACGGGGTTACTTTAATCACGGTAATTCTTGGGTCATTTTCTCCTTCTGTAAACCACGTTTTCATCATGGGATTCCACAATTCTTTGATTTTATTTTTGTCTTTAGAAATCGTCGCTTTGCCATATATCGACAAATAATCGCTATAAGAAGAACCTTGAAACAGCATTTGCACAGACGGATCGTTTTCTAATTCCTCATTTTTATGGCTATCGGAAGAACTTAAAAACCAGAAGTTTCCTTCATCATCAATTTTTTCTGGCGCCATTGGTCGGGTATCAAATGATTTTCCTGATTCTATTTTTGTACAGAAAAAACACGAACCGGCTTTTGCAGCCAATTCTTTAATTTTGTCAATTGCTTCCCTGCCTACTAAATTCTTGAAATTATCTTCGGGTTGATTTTTGTTGATACTGTCCATACTGTTTTATTTTTTGTTTCAACCAAAATTAGGTTCTTCCAATCAAAAAAATATTACATGATTTATACTATTTGTTTATTGATTCTAAGCGTTTTATAGAAATTATAAAAAATATTTAAAATACAAGAAGTGTGAAGCATTAAACTTATTTACTAAATAAAAAAGCTGTGAGAATCAAACTTACAGCCCTATTTTATTCAATTTTGTAATCGGGATCTTCCATAATATTGACTTCGATGATAGCCGAAGCATTTTTTAAAAGCACTATACAATCTGGGCTCAAATGCCGCAAATGAACCGTTTTTCCAAGCTTGCTATACTTATGAGTCAGATTATTCAAAATTTCAATAGCCGACATATCAGCCACACGGCTTTCTTTAAAGTCAATAATCACGGTCTGCGGATCTGAAGCTATTTCAAATTTTTCAGAAAAAGAAGTGACTGAACCAAAAAATAAGGGTCCGAAAATTTCATAATGTTTTGCTCCATTTTCGTCGATAAATTTCCTAGCCCTAATTCTTTTGGCATTGTCCCAAGCAAAAACTAACGCTGAAATAATCACGCCAATTAATACCGCTAAAGCCAAATTATGCAAGAAAATTGTAATCATCATTACAATCAGCATGACCAAAACGTCTGATTTTGGCATTCTTCTGAAAGTTTTTAAACTCGCCCATTCAAATGTGCCAATGGCCACCATAATCATCACGCCCGTCAAAGCTGCCAAAGGCAATTTTTCAATAACCGGAGCTCCAACCAGAATGATGATCAATATTGTTAACGAAGCAACTATTCCCGACAGCCGTGCCCGGCTTCCAGCAGAAAGATTCACTAAAGTCTGTGCGATCATTGGGCATCCACCCATCCCAAAGAAAAATCCGTTGGCAATATTTGCCGTTCCTTGGGCGATGCATTCGCGGTTGCTGTTTCCTTTTGATGCCGTAATTTCATCGACTAAATTTAAAGTCAATAAACCTTCAGTCAACCCAACTCCCGCCATAATCAGCGCGTACGGAAAAATTATCTGCAATGTTTCTAACGTAAAATTGATATCTGGAATATGAAATGGAGGAAATCCGCCGCTGATGGATGCAATATCAGAAACTTGTTTGGTTTCGATTCCGAAACCAATTACAACTAAAAATACAACCAAAATGGCGACCAAAGATGCCGGAATTGCTTTGGTAATTTTAGGAAACAAAAGCACTATGCTGATGGTCAGCGCCACCAAACCGCTCATTATTAATAAAGGCATTCCGGTCAACCACGAAACATCGCCGTTGACAACCGTTTTAAATTGCTCAAGCTGCGACATAAAGATGACAATGGCCAATCCGTTTACGAAACCAAACATCACAGGCTGCGGGACTAATCGGATAAATTTTCCGAGTTTAAATACGCCCATTAAAATTTGGAAAACGCCCGCCAAAGCAATAGCCCCGAAAACATATTCGATGCCATGGGATTTCATTAATGCGATGAGAACGATAACCGTTGCTCCGGCTCCACCAGAAATCAGTCCGGGCCTTCCGCCAAGAATGGATGCTACAAATCCCATGATGAAAGCACCGTATAATCCTACCAAAGGCGGAAAACCCGCTAATATGGCAAAGGATAAAGACTCTGGAATCATGGTCATGGCAACGGTCAATCCCGCAAGAATCTCGGTTTTATAGTTTACTTTTTGAGTAAAGTCAAATAAGGAGAATGTGTTTTTCATCTAAAATATAATAGCTCAAAATAATTATTTACGAAAAAATCTTCGCCAGCATTTCTTTCATCAAATCACCGCTTCCTAAACTGCTGGCACCAACACCTTTGCTTTTCACGTCAATGTCGCGTAACGTTGCCACAATAGCGCTCACTTTTTTCATCGGATAATTTTTTATGGCCACATCATATTCCTTGACAAAATAAGGGTTTATGCCTAAAGCCGAAGCTACATTTTTAGGATTTTTGTCTTTTAACCCGTGGTATTTTAAAAGCTGTATGAAGAATCCAAAAGTCTGCCCAACGGTTAAAACCAACGGATTGTCTTTTGGATTATCGGCAAAATATTTGGCAATTTGGTACGCCTTTTTCTGATTTTTTTCGCCAATGGCTTTTCGCAATTCAAAGACGTTAAAATCCTTGCTGAAACCGATGTTTTCCTCAATAACTTCTGGGGTAATTGTACCACCTTTTGGCAAAATAATAGCCAATTTGTCTAATTCATTGGCAATCTTGCTTAAATCAGTTCCCAAAAAGTCAACTAACATTGCCGAAGCTTTTGGTTCGATATTTAACTTTTTTCCAGCCAAAACACGTTTCAACCAGTCGCCTACTTGATTTTCATACAATTTCTTGCTCTCATAAACGAGTCCATTTTTTGCGAGAACTTTAGTTACTTTTTTTCTTTTGTCCAGCGTTTTATACTTATAAGCAAAAATCAAAACCGTTGTCAGCATTGGTTTTTCGGCATAACTTTCTAATTTATCAATCGTTCTAGAAAGTTCTTGCGCTTCACGAACAACCACAACTTGTCTTTCAGCCATCATCGGATAGCGTTTTGCAGTAGAAACCACGTCATCTATCGTCACATCTCTTCCATATAAAATAGTTTGGTTGAAGCCTTTTTCTTCTTCCGCTAAAAGATTTGCCTCCATAAATTCAGTCAATTTATCAATATAATAAGGCTCCTCGCCCATTAAAAAATAAATGGGCTTGATATTTCCGGCTTTGATGTCGTTGACAATTTTAACTACTTCGTCCAAAAGAATGTGTTTATGTATTTTTATTATAATTGAAAACTTAGTATCTCAGAAACTTTGCAACTCTGCAACTTTGAAACTATATTTGCGCAATGCAACAGCTTCATTTTCCTGCTTATAAATTTCGATTCAAAAATAGCGAAAATAAAGTCGCTATCTTCGATGAAATACGCAAAAAATTTATTGTTTTAACTCCTGAAGAATGGGTTCGCCAAAATGTAGTCCAATATCTCCTGCAAGAAAAAAAATATCCAAAATCTTATATTAATGTCGAAAAATTAATTAAACTTAATGGTTTAATTAAACGTTATGATGTTGTTGTATTTCAGCCAGATGGAAAATTATTTTTACTGATAGAATGCAAATCAACCGACATCAAAATCAGCCAAGATACTTTTGACCAAATTGCACGATACAATATGGCTTTGGAAGCAAAATATTTAATGGTAACCAACGGCTTAAATCATTATTTTTGCCAAATGGATTATATAGAAGAGAAATATAATTTTCTGCAAGATCTTCCGGAATTTACAATCTAAGAAGCCGTAAATTTCTCAAAAGCCTAACAAATCCAAAAATTCAAGAACAAAAAATGAAAAAAATAGCAGTCGTAATTTTAAACTGGAATGGCCGAAAATTATTAGAAGAATTTCTTCCTTCAATAATTCGATTTTCTGAACAAGCCACTGTTTATGTTGCAGATAATGCCTCGACTGATGACTCCATTTCTTTTATAAAAAATACTTTTTCCACTATTAAAATTATTCAGAATTCGGATAATTTCGGCTTTGCCAAAGGTTATAATGAAGCTTTGAAATTTGTAGAAGAAGAATTTTATGCTTTAGTCAATTCTGATATTGAGGTAACCGAAAATTGGCTTAATCCAATTCTGGAAATGTTTGAAAACCAACCAGAAACTTCAATTATTCAACCCAAAATATTGGATTACAAAAACAAAGAAATGTTTGAATATGCGGGTGCCGGTGGCGGTTTTATTGATAAATATGGTTTCCCTTTCTGTCGTGGCAGAATCTTTCAGCATTTAGAAAAAGATGAAAGCCAATATAATGACGAAACAGAAATCTTTTGGGCTTCTGGCGCCTGTTTCTTTATCAGAAAGGAAGTTTATCGAAAATTAAAGGGTTTTGACGAAGATTTTTTTGCCCATCAAGAAGAAATCGATTTGTGCTGGCGCGCTTTTAATTTGAATTATAAAGTAAAATACAACGGAAAATCTACGGTTTATCATGTTGGTGGCGCTACCTTAAATGAATCAAGTCCGCATAAGACATTTTTGAATTTCAGAAACTCACTTTGGATGATGCTGAAGAATGTTCCTAGGGAAAAATTGGTCTCTACTTTCTTTATTCGCCTGACTTTAGATGGTCAAGCGGGATTGCATTTCGCACTCCACGGGAAATTTTCACATTTATTTGCAGTTTTAAAAGCGCACTTCTATTTTTATTTTTTCCTTTTTAAATTTTTAAACAAAAGAGAATCAAATCAGTACGCAAATTATTACAAAACTAAGAGCATCGTCTACTACCATTTCATCAAAAAAGGCATCATTTTTGACTCAAGTTTTAACAATAGTTTATAGCATCGAACGTTATATTCTTTTTATTAATCCTTAAATTTGTTAAAATCACTAAATTTTAAAACTATGAGAAAAGCTGTTTTGATACTTTCGTTAGCAGTCTTCACGTTGACTTCGTGCGGATCTAAGAAAAAAATTGCAGAATTAGAATCAAAAAACAAAGAAATTCAGGACTTGCTAAACACAGCAACTGTTAAGCTGAATACGTGTTTAACCGAAAGAGAAGCGTTTGCTAATCAATTAGATTTCTTGAAAAAGAACAACTCTGATTTGATCAACAATATGGGGAATTTGACGACTTTATCTTCAAAAGGAGCTGAAAACCTTGAGAAATCATTGGAAAGCTTGAAAGAAAAAGACTTAAAGATCACAAGATTGCAAGATGCTTTGACGAAAAAAGATTCTGTGACTTTGGCAATCGTTACAAGCTTAAAAAGCTCAGTTGGAATTAGCGATCCAGATATCCAAATTAATGTGGAAAAAGGTGTTGTTTTCATTTCTATTGCTGACAAATTGCTTTTCAAAAGCGGTAGCTACGTAGTGAGCGACAAAGCAAAAGAAGTTTTGGCTAAAGTGGCTAAAGTTGTAAACAGCAAACCTGATTTCGAATGTATGGTGGAAGGCCACACGGATAATGTGCCTTACAAATCAAACGGAATTATCCTTGACAACTGGGATTTAAGTGTGAAGCGTTCAACTTCAATCATTAGAGTATTGCAAGAATTGAATGTGAACCCAAAACAATTGATTGCTGCGGGTAGAGCAGATTATATTCCTTTAGTGGAAAATAGTTCTGCAGAAAACAGAGCAACAAACAGAAGAACAAGAATTGTTGTACTTCCAAAAATCGATCAATTCTATGATATGATCGAGAAAGAAATGAAAAACTTATCAGCGAAGCAATAAGTTGATCTTAAATAGTTTAAATGAAAAAGCAGGCCCTAAAGCCTGCTTTTTATGTATCCTCAATTTTGTTTATTAATAACCAATTAAATATCTAAATTAAGAATAGCATATGGTATGTATTGTAAGCACTAGTAGGACTTCTTAATTGGTCTTGCTAAATTATGATTTAAATTTATAATAGCAAGTATTTTGCACGAAAAGTAAGAAAATTATAAGAAATCAATCGGACCTTTTCCTTCCCTGATCACAACTGGCTCTCCATCAGACAAATCGATAATTGTTGAAGCATGATTATCGCCATAACCGCCATCAATAACCACATCCACCAAGTTTTGCCATTTTTCAAAAATCAATTCAGGATCGGTTGTGTATTCAATCACATCATCATCATCATAAATAGAAGTCGAAACAATCGGGTTTCCAAGCAGTTTAACAATTTCTAAAGCGATTGCATTATCTGGCACACGGATTCCGACTGTGGTTTTCTTTTTAAATTCCTTCGGCAGATTATTATTTCCTGGTAAAATAAAGGTGTAAGGACCGGGCAGTGTTCTTTTTAAAAGCTTAAAGGTTGATGTATCGATCTGTTTTACATAGTCAGAAATATTGCTCAAATCGTGGCAGACAAATGAAAAGTTGGCCTTGTCTAATTTGATTCCCTTGATTTTTGCAATACGTTCTAAAGCTTTTGTATTTGTGATATCGCAACCTAAACCATACACGGTATCTGTTGGATAAATTACCAAACCGCCGTCTTTGAGAACTTTTACCACTCTGGCAATTTCTTTTTCGCTCGGATTTTGAGGGTATATTTTTATAAATTGAGCCATAATTTTTGTAGTTGTAAACCCATAAAGTTACAACATTTTAATTAAAAATTGATTAAGAAAGCACGTCTAATCGCGCAAAGCGAAGCAACAATTTCTTGATACCGCCCACGTCAAATTTGATTTCAGCTTTTTTATCCGCGCCAACGCCTTCAATATTTAAAACTTCACCTCTTCCAAAACGCTCGTGCATCACCATATTTCCGACATTCAATTTGCTGTCCGGAAGATTTGACGAACTAACAGAAGACGACCCGTTTGATGAAACTGGTTTCAATCTTCGTACGTTTGTGCTGGATTCTGGATCTTCGCCATATTTTTTGGGTGGCGTTCCGGTTTGCGGTTTGTTTAATCTCAATTTTGATTTATCCACATCGCCAAAAACGTCAATATCCATCATCGGCTTGTAGCGATAACTTCCTTCATTGGGCGTCAGATATTCTAAAAACTGGCCAGAAATTTCTTCAATAAAACGAGACGGTTCAGAATCGGTCAATTTTCCCCAACGATACCTCGATTGCGCATACGTCAAATAAGCTTGGTGTTCTGCTCTTGTCAAAGCAACATAAAACAAACGTCTTTCCTCTTCCAATTCACTTCGAGTACTCATGGACATCGCACTTGGGAACAAGTCTTCTTCCATTCCCACCACAAAAACATATGGAAATTCTAGTCCTTTTGCCAAGTGGATCGTCATCAGGGCCACACGGTCATCATCGCCCGTATCTTTGTCTAGATCAGTTGCCAAGGCCACATCTTCCATAAATTCAGAAAGCGCCCCTCTAGCTCCGTCAATTTCTCTTTGGCCTTCGATAAAATCTTTAATACCGTTTAATAATTCTTCGATGTTTTCTAATTTGGCAATACCTTCTGGCGTTCCATCTTTACGCATTTCCTGAATCAGACCCGTTTTTTTAGTAACGTGTTCTGCCAAATAAAAGGCATCTTGATTTTGGTCGATGACTTGAAAACTTCGAATCATCGTAACAAAATCAGAGATTCTGCCACGCGTTCCGGCGTTTAATTTCAAATCGATCTTATCAATATTTTGCATTACTTCAAAAATCGAACGCTTGTAGTGGTTGGCTGCGATCGTCAATTTTTCAAGTGTAGTATCGCCAATTCCTCGTGCCGGATAATTGATCACGCGAATCAAGGCTTCTTCGTCTTTCGGATTGATCACCAAACGCAAATAAGACAGAACGTCCTTAATTTCTTTTCGTTGGTAAAATGACAAACCGCCATAAATTCTGTATGGAATATCGCGTTTTCGCAAGGCATCTTCCATGGCACGTGATTGGGCATTGGTGCGATAAAGAATAGCGAAGTTTCCGTTTGCCATCTGGTTTTGCATCTTTTTTTCAAAGATTTCTCCAGCTACAAATCGCCCTTCTTCGCCATCAGTCAAACTTCGATGTATCTTAATTTTCGGACCGTCATCATTCGCTGTCCAAACAATCTTGTCTAATTTGGTTTTATTTTTATCTATAATTGAATTCGCCGCTTCAACAATATTTTTTGTCGAACGGTAATTTTGTTCCAATCTATAGGTTTGGACCCCAGCATAATCTTTCTGAAAATTCAAGATATTGTTGATATTTGCTCCACGGAAGGCATAAATACTTTGGGCATCATCCCCAACCACGCAGATATTTTGGAATTTATCAGATAAAGCCCTGACAATAAGATATTGCGAGTGATTGGTATCTTGGTACTCATCAACCAAAATATACCGGAAACGATTTTGGTATTTGGCCAAGACATCAGGAAAAACATTCAACAACTCATTCGTTTTCAATAACAAATCATCAAAATCCATTGCGCCTGCTTTGAAACATCTTTCTACATACGCTTGGTAAATTTCTCCCATGCGCGGTTTTTTAGACATCGCATCCTGCTCCTGCAATTCAGGATTATTGAAATACGCTTTAACCGTAATCAAGCTGTTTTTATACGAAGAAATTCTTCCTAAGATTTGCTTTGGCTTGTAAATATCCCTATCCAGTTGCATTTCCTTAATAATAGAACCAATCAAACGCAAGGAATCTTGGGAATCATAAATAGAAAAGTTGGACGGATAGCCTAATTTATCAGCTTCAGAACGCAAAATTCGGGCAAAAACTGAGTGAAAGGTTCCCATCCAAAGATTTTTAGCTTCGTTGGAACCCACAATGTCAGAGATACGCTTTTTCATTTCACGAGCCGCTTTGTTCGTAAAAGTCAATGACAGGATGTTGAACGCATCAACGCCCTGGTGCATCAAGTAAGCAATCCTGATCGTTAAAACCCTTGTTTTTCCTGAACCTGCTCCAGCGATGATGATCATCGGACCGTCTTTTTGAAGAACGGGCTGTTGCTGTGCTTCATTCAGCTGGCTAATATATTGTTGCATTTCTTTTTCTTTTTTCAAATGCAAAAATAAGGATAAATAAGCGGATATTCGAAATAGAAAATTGTGTAATTTTTTTGAACAGAATTATATCGTAGGAAAGATTCTAATGTTTATTTTTGTGTTTTTAAAAACCAAAAACAAACTATGGATACTACAAAAATAATTGAGCTTTTGAGCTATACTTTACCTGCAATCATAACGGGTGGCGTGGCGTATTATTTTTTCAACTTACACATTAAAAACGAAGAAGGAAGGCGACGTTATTTAATTCATAAAGAAGCTCAAAAAAGTGCGCTGCCGTTGCGCTTGCAGGCGTATGAGCGAATGGCTTTGTTTTTGGAAAGAATAAACCCGTCGAATCTGTTGATCCGCATTTCGCCGAATTCAAGTGATAAAGTGGAGTACCAAAACTTGGTTATTGCACATATCGAGCAAGAATATGAGCACAATATGACGCAACAGATTTATATTTCTGATGAATGTTGGACGATTATTACCACGGCGAAAAATGCCACAATCCAGATGATCAGGAAAGCCACCTTGAGCGCTGAAGTTGAAAATGCGAACAAACTTCGTGAGGCTGTTTTGAATGAATTATTGCAGAAACAATCTCCGAGCAACAATGCTTTGGCGTATGTCAAAAATGAAGTAGGAGAACTTTGGTAGAAAAAACATAAAATAAAAAAGCCCTGAAGATCCAGGGCTTTTTTTATGGAATAGAATCAAATCTGGCTCATGCTTTCGCTTTTATTCTTTGCATAATCAAAGCCTTGCTTCCACCAATCGAGCATGTTTTTTTTATTGAAAACGAGTGGATTGTCGGTTAATTTTGTGGGTGTGTAATAAAAATTCAATTTGACATTGTTACTTGCGGCCGCCAATCTTCCGATGATGATATCTTTTTTTTCTACTTGGTCAATAATGGTTCCGAATAAGTCGATTGTGAGTGAAAACGGATTTTTTCCAATGACTTTTTCAGCCGTATTGTGTTCTGTTTCTAAAACAATCACATCAATTTCGGTTGCGCCACGGTGAATCGCTTCTTGAATCGGAATTACATTTGAAATTCCGCCATCGGCATATTCGCAATTATTTTTGGTGACCAAACTCATAAACGGAATATAATTACAGGAAATCCAGATCCAGTCGCAGAAATCATCATAACCGCATTCTAAAATTGATTTATATTCTACGCAGTTTTTGGTAATATTGGTAACGGTGACAATAATATCTTTTGATGATTTTTTCAGTTCTAAAAATTCTTCTTCCGAGAAATTATTTCGAATGTAGTTTTTCAAATTTTTGCTTTCGCCAAAAGTGCGCCTGCCTTTCATAAACTGTACCGCGACATTAAAGTGATTGATCGTAATAACTTCTTGATTCTTTTTATGTTTGATAATAAACGGATTGACGCTAAAGATTTTCTCCATATCTACATTAGTGTACAGCTTAAAAATTTTGTCTTCTCGATTTAAAGCCAAATGCGGAATAAGCAGGCTTCCGGTTGAAGAACCCAAATACAAATCATAATTTATATTTTTTTCTTGAATCAAATATTGCGCAACTCCGCCCGCAAATGCTCCTTTACTTCCGCCTCCAGAAATTACCAATGCTCGCATATTTTGATTTTTATTTATAAATTATTTTTTTTTAAATCTACTTTTCTGACAGTAACCCGGACAAAATCACTCTTTCGTTTTCTGGAATTTCAGGAAGCAATTCTGAAAAATACAATCTGAACGTGTCTTTTTTAATCAACTCACGGATTTTCTCTCTGGCAAATTTTGAAAACTGCCATTTGTGATGCGTCAAAGGGTTGACCAATGCTTTTAGAACGTTGGTATCGCCTGGATTTACATATAATAAATTCGTAATCGCATTTTGACGCACTACGTTTTCATAATCGATGGAAGTATATTGCAGTAACTCATCATAAAATTTCACATTATTTTCTGGCTCAAAATCTTTGGTTGCCAGCGCCATTGTCAGCCAAAGAATGCGAAGGTTTTTATCGTTCATTCCCACCCAATTTCGCGATTTGTCAAGATACTTATTTCTATTTTTCGGAAATTGCGACCACAAAACATTCAAGGCAATTTCATTGGTTACATAAGATTTATCGTCTAAAAAAGTTTCAAATTCAGGCAGAAACTCTTCTGGAAATTTGTTTAAAGTCTTTGCAACAGCCTGTCTCACCTTTACATCTTTAGAATTCATGGCCAATAAAATTAAAGGCTTTTTTACTTCAAAATCAACAGTTTGCAACTGGAGCAAAACTTCTTCTTTTACCGGATAATAATCATCAGCATTTAAAATTTCTTCAAACTTCTGCTTTTTCTCTTCAAAAGGAATTTCAGCCAATGCCAAAACTTCTAAATAATGTTTGATGAATTTATTTTTTTGTAAAATTCCTAGCGCTTCTTTGACTTCAAAGCCTGATTTTTCAAGCCATATTTCTTGGAATTTTTTGGTATCGTATTTTGAAACCTTTCTGATTTCGGCTAAAAAATCCTCTGTATTTACATTCTTGTAACTGTACTTTTCAAGGTATTTTTTTACGGCTTTATTGAAATTTTTAGCACCTACATTTTCTCTCAAAATATGCAAAGCCCAAGCTCCTTTTTGGTAAAAAGTCAACGAACTTGCCTTTTCATTCAGTAACGGAATCGTGTCTCTTTTGGAGGCTTGTTGCAATCTTTCTGCAATTTCATACATTTCCCAATTGAAATGATCTTCGCCAAACAATTCTTTTTCAGCCAATAAAGCATAATAAGTTGCAAAACCTTCCTGAAGCCAATGATGTTTGCCCGATTCTGCCGTAATCAAATCGCCAAACCACTGGTGCGCGAGTTCGTGCGCGTTCACATTAATATACGTACGGTCGTTAAAACCAATTTCATCTACCACATAATCTTCTGCAAAAATGGTGGAAGTCGTGTTTTCCATTCCTCCATATAAAAAATCTTTTACCGGCACTTGACGGTAAATTCCCCAAGGATACTTCACTCCTATTTCTTTTTCGAGGAAATCAAAAATCTGCTTATTGTATTTATAAGTATATTCGAATTTTGACGCTTCTTCTTTAGAAAGATACATTTCTAAAGGCATTCCCGAAGCCGTTGTTTCGGTTTGTTTTTCAAATTTTCCGATGGCAAGCATCACCAAATACGAACTCATTGGCTTTTCCATTTGGTAATTCCACTGCTTTTCTACTTGATTTAAATTTGACGCGTTCTTTAAAATTCCGTTAGATAAAACCGTAAAATCTTGAAGATAAGAAATGCTCAAGCCAAAAATTAGCTTTTCATTCACGTCATCAAAACTTGGCAACCAATGACTGGTGTATTTTCCTTGGCCTTGCGTCCAGATTTGCAAACCGTGACCCTCGCCAATGAAATATAAAGTCTGTTTTGGACTTGCTTCGTATTCAAAACTCAGCGTGTTTTTTCCTTTTTTATAGCCTTGAAACAATTTTAATTCTGTTGCAGAATTTTTAAAATCTACAGAAACATCGTTGATTTTTAGGTTTTTAAAATTCATCTTTTTAGCATCAATTCGAATGGTATCAATACTTGACAAAACATCAAACGTATAATTTACGGTTCCCCAAATTTTCTTGTCGCCAGCGTGCAAAGACAAATCTGCGTTTAACGTTTTAAAGTCTACTTTTTTAACTTGTTGGGAAAAAGCAAAAAATGGACAAAGTATAAAAAGGAATTTGAATTGGTTCATGGTCTATTTTTCTTCGTAGATTTTCAATAATTGCGTCACCGTATTCCAGTTTCTGATTGTGGCAACTACGTTTAATTTTTTCTCGATGTATTTTTGGTCAAATCGCGTCTTTCCAGCTCCGACGGCATATTTTATATAAATTTTATTACCGTCAATACTGGCTTCATCGGGCTTAAATTGACTAATTTTCAAGTCGTTTATAGCGTCACTTTTTAAAGTTGTGGAAACAAAAGCGACATACAATTTCTTTTCATCAACATCTTTTTCCTTCAAAAACGGATTGTTTTTAAAGCATGCTTCCAAATCGTTTTTGCTGATCACCACAATTGGAACTTCGTGTCCGAAAGCTTTAAAAATCTCGTGTTTGATCTTAAATCCGACAGCCGAAGCATTTTCTTCGTCAGTATCCACAAAGACATTTCCGGATTGAATATACGTTTGCACATTTTGAAAGCCAATGGCTTCTAAAGTAGCTTTCAAAGCTTCCATTTTCATCATATTATGGCCAGAAACGTTGATGCCACGAAGCAGTGCGAGGTGAGTTGTCATTTTTTAAATTTATTTTGAATTTCAAATATATCATTTTCCAAATCAAAATTTGCTTTTAAAGTGCTAAAATCTTCCCTATTTTCAAGGTTTGTGTTTTCAAAATTCCCAATAAAAATCTATCTTCGCTTGACAATTTAAAACAAAGAATGTCTAACCTTCTTGAAACTCCTATCGAATATTTAAAAGGCGTTGGCCCAGCTCGTGGCGAATTGCTTCGAAAGGAAATGGGCATTCACAAATATGCCGATTTAGTCAACTTATTTCCAAATAGATACATTGACAGAACGCGGTATTACAAAATAAATGAACTTCGAAATACCAATGCCGAAGTTCAGATTGTGGGCCGTGTTATCCATATTAAAACGGTTGAACAGAAGAAAGGAAAACGTCTTGTCGCTACTTTTTCTGATGAAACCGGCGAAATGGAATTGGTTTGGTTTCAAGGCCAAAAATGGATCCGCGAAAACCTAAAATTGAATACCGTTTATGTGATTTTTGGCAAATGTACTGCTTTCAACGGCCAATTTAATATGGCGCATCCTGAAATGGAATTATTAGCGGAACATCAGCAAAACCTGCGTTCAGCTATGCAACCCGTTTATCCTTCGACCGAAAAATTGACACAACGTGGCCTTACCAATCGCGTTGTAAATAAAATGATGCAACAGCTTTTTGTGGAAACGCATGCGCTGTTTGTTGAAACTTTGCCGGTAGCTATTTTAGACGAATTAAAACTGATTCCGAAAAATGTGGCGCTGTTCAATATTCACTTTCCAAAGAGTCCTGATTTATTGGCAAAAGCACAATTTCGTTTAAAATTTGAGGAATTGTTTTTTATCCAATTGCAATTAATTACCAAAAATCTTATCCGAAAAAATAAAATAAAAGGACATCCTTTTGAAAAAGTCGGTGATTATTTCACTTCTTTTTACAACAACCATCTTCCTTTTGATTTGACAAATGCACAAAAAAGAGTGCTGAAAGAAATCAGAAACGATATGGGAAATCCGGCACAAATGAATCGTCTTTTACAAGGTGATGTGGGTTCTGGAAAAACAATTGTGGCATTGATGAGTATGCTTTTGGCGTTAGATAATGGATTTCAAGCGTGTTTAATGGCGCCAACTGAAATCCTTGCCAATCAACATTTTATTGGTTTATCAGAATTAGCTAAACCGTTGAATATAAACATACAACTACTGACTGGTTCCACTAAAACTGCAAGTAGAAAAATCATTCACGAAGAGCTTGAAAACGGAAGCTTGAACATTATTATCGGAACGCACGCTTTGTTAGAAGACAAAGTAAAATTTCATAATTTAGGTTTGGCGATTATTGACGAACAGCATCGTTTTGGTGTGGAGCAACGTTCCAAACTTTGGAAGAAAAATGAAATTCCGCCCCACGTTTTGGTGATGACAGCCACTCCGATTCCCCGAACTTTGGCGATGAGTTTGTATGGAGATTTAGATATTTCGGTGATTGATGAATTGCCACCGGGCAGAAAGCCGATTCAAACCGTGCATCGCTATGACGCAAACCGTTTGAAAGTTTGGAAATTTATCAGAGATGAAATTGGAAAAGGACGCCAAATTTATATCGTTTATCCGTTGATTGATGTTTCTGAAAAAATGGATTATAAAGATTTAATGGACGGTTATGAAAGTATTTCAAGAGATTTTCCATTGCCAAAATACAGCGTCAGCATCGTGCACGGAAAGATGAAACCAGCTGAAAAAGACTCAGAAATGCAACGCTTTTCACAAGGAAAAACCAATATTATGGTTGCTACTACTGTTATTGAAGTTGGAGTGAATGTGCCCAATGCCAGCGTGATGATTATTGAAAGCGCCGAACGTTTTGGGTTGTCGCAATTGCATCAGCTGAGAGGTCGCGTCGGTCGTGGCGCCGAACAAAGCTATTGCATCTTGATGACCGGACATAAATTGAGCAATGACAGTAAAATTAGGATGGAAACAATGACCAGAACCAATGATGGTTTTGAAATTGCCGAAGTCGATCTAAAGCTTCGTGGTCCTGGCGATTTGATGGGCACGCAACAAAGCGGTATTTTAAATTTGAAAATTGCAGATATCGTGAAGGACAAAGATATTTTGCAATTAGCCCGGCATCACGCTGTAAAACTGCTGAAAGAAGATCCTTCGATGGTAAAACCAGAGCATTTGACGCTTCGAAATGTTTTTATCCAAATATCTAAAAAACAAAATATTTGGAATTATATTAGTTAGATGGTTTTGCATTCCCCGAAATCTTTGAACTCAATTTAGGCCCTAAAACGAGAAACCTTAAACCCAAAAACCACAAAAAATGATTTCATACAATCCGAAAGAATGGTTTTCTTTTATTTTTAATTTTCACAGGGGAGATACTTTCCGTAAATTATTAGGCGCGATGATTGGCATCGGGCTTTATTCTGGTGGCGTTGCCTATCTTGAACTGGAGTATTGGAAGCTTTCTAGCGGAAGCCATGTCAAAAATATTACGATCATGCACAGCATGCTTGGTTTTGTAATCTCATTATTATTAGTTTTCAGAACAAATACGGCGTATGATCGTTGGTGGGAAGGTCGAAAAATTTGGGGTAGCTTGGTCAATAACAGTCGAAATTTAGCCTTAAAAATGGCGGTTATGCTTGATGATAAAGACGACAAAGACTTTTTTAAAAAGATGATTCCGGCTTATGCTTCGGTATTAAACCTGCATTTAAAAAGAGAAGCGATCAGCCACGAGCTTTTTGATACCAATGAAATTTCAAAAGACCACTACAAGCACAAACCCAATCAGATTGCTAAAACCATGATGCAAAAAATAAACAAATTGTATTTAGAAAAGAAAATCAGTGGCGACCAATTAATAGTCTTAAACTCAGAAATACAATCTTTTACAGAAATTTGCGGTGCTTGCGAGCGAATTAAAAACACACCTATTCCTTATTCATACAGCGCATTCATTAAGAAATTCATCTTTATGTATGTGTTGACTTTACCTTTTGGATACGTATTCCAATTGGGTTATTATGTTATTCCGGTAGTTGTTTTTATCTTCTATGTATTGGCCAGTTTAGAGTTGATCGCCGAGGAAATTGAAGATCCTTTCGGAAACGATCCCAATGATTTGCCTACGCAGAAAATAGCCGAAAACATCAAAAAAAATGTAGAAGAATTGATTTACTAATTCTTTAATTTATAAAAAACAAAAAAGTCGGGACTTTAACAGTTCCGACTTTTTTTATGTCTTTAAATTTTTAATCTACACGTGTCAAATTAATCTCTTTTGGCGCTGTAATCAGCAATGGAAAGGATTCTATGGTAACTGAACTTGAATCTAAACCAAAAGCTTTTTCCTCAGAAAGTCCCATTTTTTTCAAGATATTATAAGAATCCAAAACCCATTTTTCATAGAAAGGCAAATCATTATCATACGAAATAAACTTCTCAATCAGAATAAATCTAAAGTCGCCAATGATATTATTTTTGTTCAAGGAAGCATAACGGCTCGTAATATCTACCTCTTTGTTTTTAACCATATCTTCCACTACTTTTTTGAACATCAAGCTGATTCTTGGGGCAACCCTAAAGCCTAACCTAAAGTCAATTCGAATCACATCATCGTGAATAAATTCATTCACGCGGTATTCCATCGTGTACGGCTCATCCACAACGTGAACGTGTACAAACCAGTAAATATCGGCACGTTTGGGCTGTTTGTTCAAAATTGAGTACATAATTTTTGATTCAATTTCAGTCCTGTGATCCGCACTTGTTAAGTAAACCAAGTTGGTAGCATATTTTGGAACGCTTTCATCGTGGCTCAAATCTTCTAAAACCGGGAGGTAATCTGATAATTTTACGAAAACCAAATAACGGTTTCTGATCTTTCTGGCAAAATACCAAGTAAACATCGTGGTCATTAAAAGCATTGCAATCAGCAACGTGATGTAACCTCCATCCCAGAATTTATGCAAGTTGGCAACTAAAAATGCAATTTCAATAACTGCAAAAGTGGCGATAAAAACGGTGATAAAAATCTTGTTATAACGTTTTAAAATCAAGTAAAAATTCAATAGCGAAGTGGTCATCAACATGGTCATTACAATGGCCAAACCATATGCTGCTTCCATTTCAGAAGATTCTCTAAAATATAAAACGACCATCACGCAACCACCCCAAAGCATCCAGTTTAATGATGGAATGTATAGTTGTCCTTTTAATTCTGTAGGATATTTAATTTTTACTTTTGGCCAAAAATTCAAACGGATGGCCTCATTTATTAAGGTAAATGAACCCGAAATCATGGCCTGACTCGCTACAACTGCTGCTAAAGTCGCTAATCCAATTCCGAAAGGTAAAAACCACTCTGGCATAATGGCATAAAACGGATTGATTACGCCAATCGATTCTAAAGTCTGTCCTTCGTGAGAAATCAACCAAGCGCCTTGCCCAAAATAATTTAGCAGAAGCATTGACTTTACAAAAATCCAGCTTACACGGATGTTTGATTTTCCACAATGCCCAAGGTCTGAATACAACGCCTCCGCTCCTGTGGTACAAAGAAATACGGCTCCCAGAATCAAAAATCCTTCCTTGTGATTCATTAAAAGTTCATAAGCATGGTACGGATTCAACGCTGCAAAAACACTTAAATTGGTTTGCAGTTGAATAAATCCTAAAATACCTAACATCGAAAACCACAAAAACATCACGGGTCCAAAAAATTTTCCTATTAATTTAGTTCCAAATTGCTGCAAGCCAAAAAGAACCGTGATAATAGCAATAACAATTGGAATTGTATGGATATTAGGGTTCATTACCCTCAGTCCTTCAATTGCAGAAGAAACCGTTACCGGAGGCGTAATAATTCCGTCGGCCAAAAGCGTGCTTCCTCCAATAATAGCTGGAAAAAGCAACCATTTTACCTTGGTTTTCCTAATCAATGTATAAAGTGAAAAAATACCACCTTCCCCGTTATTATCGGCACGAAGCGTGATAATAACATATTTGACCGTGGTTTGTAATGTCAACGTCCAAAAAATGGCTGAAATTGCTCCAATAATGTTAGTAGAATCAATTGCATCATCTCCAACAATGGCTTTTAAAACGTACAAAGGCGACGTTCCAATATCTCCAAAAATAATTCCTAAAGTAACTAAAAGGCCGGCGCCAGAGAGTTTGTGAATATGTTTTCCCACAGAAATTTTATTTAAAAAGAAAACAAAATTACGAATTATAAGCCACCGAAATTAAAATCAACCAACTATTATTGAAAACCGTTATTAACTTAATTTTAAGAAACCAAGTAACTAACATTTTCCAAATCATTCCCTTTTGTCTCACGCCGTAAGTTTATGTTGAATGCCAACACAATAAGGTCATTATTTGGATTTAAGATTAGGTAAAATGCAACTATTTCTCTAAATTTTTAGCTTCCTATTTATGGATATAATTTTTATAAAAATAAAAGGTATAAAAAGATAATTTCTACAATTAAAGTAAGAAAATACAATTAAAAAATAAATGACATTGCTTTAAAGAATCATTGGTAAAAATTCTTTAAAAAAATCAAAAAATCTTATCTTTGCAACCTTACAAAAAATAACACCAAAACAGCAATGAGAATTTCATATAACTGGCTTAAACAATTTATCAAAACCGATTGGACATCAGAGCAAACTGCAACATTATTAACCGATTTAGGTCTTGAAGTGGAAGGCGTTGAAAAATACCAATCTGTTAAAGGTGGATTAGAAGGAATTGTTGTTGGCCACGTTTTGACTTGCGTGCAGCATCCCAATGCCGACCGCTTAAAAGTAACTACGGTTGATTTAGGAACAGGAACTCCTGTGCAGATTGTTTGCGGCGCAGCCAATGTTGCTGCAGGACAAAAAGTACCTGTTGCCACCATAGGAACTACTTTATATGATAAAGACGGAAATTCTTTCCAAATTAAAAAAGGAAAAATCAGAGACCAAGAAAGCCACGGAATGATTTGCGCCGAAGACGAATTAGGTCTTGGAACGGGTCATGACGGAATAATGGTTCTTGATGAAAAATACGCACCTGGAACTCCAGCTTCAAAAGTATTCAATATTGAAAACGACGAAGTTTTTGAAATTGGCCTGACGCCAAATCGTGCCGATGCAATGAGCCACTGGGGCGTTGCTCGTGATTTAAGAGCAGGAATGCTGCAGACCAATGCGCATGCTGAATTGATGACGCCTTCTGTGAGCAGTTTTAGAGTAGACAAAAGAACTTTAAAAATGGACATCAAGGTGGAAGATTCAAAAATGGCTCCAAGATATTGCGGCGTGACGATTTCTGATATTGCCGTGAAAGAATCTCCAGAATGGTTGCAAAATAGATTGAAATCAATTGGCATCGCGCCAAAAAACAATATTGTTGACGTTACAAATTATGTAATGCACGAATTAGGACAGCCGCTTCATGCTTTTGATGCTGCTAAAGTAAAAGGAAATAAAGTGATTGTAAAAACGGTTGAAGCCGGAACCAAATTTACAACGCTTGACGATGTTGAAAGAACGCTTCACGAAGAAGATTTGATGATTTGTGATGAAAGCGGACCTATGTGCATTGCAGGAGTTTTTGGAGGAAAAAATTCTGGAATTTCAGAAAATACCACTACCCTCTTTTTAGAAAGCGCTTATTTTAATCCGGTTTGTATTAGAAAATCCGCAAAAAGACACGGCTTAAACACCGATGCTTCTTTCCGTTTTGAAAGAGGAATTGATCCAACCATCACAGAATATGCTTTAAAGCGTGCCGCTTTATTGATACAGGAAGTGGCTGGCGGCGAAATCACATCCGATATCGTTGATATTTACCCAAAGAAAGCAGAAGATTTTCCAGTGTTCTTAAACTTTGCGAAAGCCACAAAAATTATCGGCCAGGAATTATCCAAAGAAACCATCAAAAAGATTCTGGTTTCGCTAGACATCAAAGTAAATAGCGTTTCTGATGCGGGCTTGGGACTGATAATTCCTTCATATCGTGTTGATGTCCAGAGAGAAATTGACGTCATTGAAGAGATTTTAAGAGTTTATGGATACAACAATATCAACTTTAGCAAAAAATTCAATGCTACCGTTGCCAATTCTCCAAGAACCGAAGACTATAAAATTCAGAATGTTATTGCCAACCAATTAAACTCACAGGGCTTTAATGAAATGATGGCCAATTCTTTAACAACTCCAGATTATGTTAAGTTATCTGAAATGTTGAAAGAAGAATTTAATGTAATGATCATGAATCCGCTGAGTAGTGATTTATCCGCAATGAGGCAATCTTTGCTGTTTTCTGGATTGGAAGCCGTTTCTTATAATATAAACAGAAGAAATTCTGACTTAAAATTATTCGAATTTGGAAAGTCTTACCACAAATTACCTTCAGGAACTGACGAAAGAAAGCACTTGACATTGTTCACAACCGGAAATCGTTTGGCAGAAAGCTGGGGAACTCCTCAAAAGCCGTCTGATTTTTTCTTGTTCAAAGGTTATGTAAATGCAATATTATCAAGACTTGGAATTGAAAAAACAAACAACAGGCCTGTGGAATCTGATGT
Source organism: Flavobacterium macacae (assembly GCF_003865365.1). Lineage (GTDB taxonomy): Bacteria > Bacteroidota > Bacteroidia > Flavobacteriales > Flavobacteriaceae > Flavobacterium > Flavobacterium macacae. The sequence goes on from NZ_RQVR01000003.1 coordinate 243,024, forward strand.
TTTTGCCGAAGGAATTGCAATTGCCGTTGGAAATGAAATTGTTGTAGAATTGGGAACCGTAAAAAAATCGGTATTGAAACATTTCGGAATCAAACAAGAAGTTTTGTTTGCTGACTTCAACTGGAATGCCGTTTTGAAATTAATTTCGAATAAAATTAAATTTGCCGAAATTCCAAAATACCCAGAAGTTCGAAGAGATTTGGCTTTATTGCTTGATAATTCGGTAGCTTTTGATGCGGTGTACAACGTGGCGCGCCAGACAGAAAAAGCATTATTGAAAGACATCAATTTATTTGACGTTTATGAAGGCCAGAATCTTCCGGAAGGAAAAAAATCATACGCGATAAGTTTTGTAATTCAAGACAGTTCAAAAACATTGACAGATGTCCAAATTGATAAAATAATGAGCAAGCTTCAAAATAATTTTGAAACCCAGCTGGGAGCTTCTTTAAGATAATCAAAGTTTCTATAAATAGAAAATCCCGAAATTGCTTTCGGGATTTTTTTATTACTAACTCAAAGTAAATTGCAGTAAGCTTATTTTTTTGGAGTGACAACTGCGTCAATTACGTGAATTACACCGTTTGATTGGTTTACATCCGCAATTGTAACTTTCGCTTTACCTCCATTTTCATCAGATATATAAAGATCTTTTCCTTTCATCCAAGCTGTCAATTTTCCGCCTTGAACAGTGGTTAGCATTGCCTTTCCGTTTCCTGCTTTGATCGCTTTTGCTATATCCGATGCGTTCATTTTTCCCGAAACTACGTGATACGTCAAAACGGATTGAAGCATGGCTTTGTTTTCTGGTTTCAATAATGTTTCCACAGTTCCTTTCGGCAATTTGTCGAACGCTGCATTTGTTGGAGCAAAAACCGTGAAAGGTCCTTTTCCCTGCAACGTTTCTACTAAACCCGCGGCTTTTACGGCTGCAACAAGAGTGGTGTGGTCTTTCGAATTCACTGCGTTCTCAACAATGTTTTTTGAAGGATACATTGCAGCTCCTCCAACCATAACTGTTTTTTCCTTTTGGGCAAATGCTGATGTTCCAAACATCATTGTACATGCAACTACTGCGATAGATAAAATTTTGGTGGTTTTCATAATAAATGTATTTTTTTAAAAGTTTATAAAGGCATTTACGCCAGAACAATTGTTTTGGTTTTTGCATTTCATTTCTTTAACATCAATTTATTATTTGGCAATAGCCTTAAAATAAAAAACCCCGCATTACTGCAGGGTTTTTTGTATTTAAAAAAGATTGGAAATTAGTTTCCTCCTTTTTCCATTTTAGCTTTCAATTCAGCAAGAATATCATTGTTATCTCCTAAAGTAGATGCAGAAGCATTGTTACTGTTTGAAGATGAATTGTTATTCTCAGTTGCAGTTTTCACATTTTTCTCTTCTTCTTCACGGAAGATTGCAGTGTGAGACGCTACTACTCTTTTGAATTCTTTGTTAAACTCGATAACTTTGAAGTCAGCTGATTCGCCTTTTTTCAATTTCTTTCCGTCTTCTTTTTCAAGGTGACGAGTTGGAATGAAAGCAACGATATCATCACCAAATTCTACAGTAGCACCTTTGTCAACAATTTCAGAGATTTCTCCGTTGTGGATAGTTCCAACAGCGAATGAATCTTCATATTTGTCCCAAGGATTAGCAGTAGTTTGTTTGTGACCTAAAGATAATTTACGTCCATCAACATCTAATTCTAATACGACAACGTCTAGTTTTTCACCAACGTTAACGAATTCAGATGGGTGTTTGATTTTCTTAGTCCAAGAAAGGTCAGAAATGTAGATTAATCCATCAATTCCTTCTTCTAATTCTACGAAAACACCAAAGTTTGTAAAGTTTCTAACGATACCAGAATGTTTAGAACCTACTGGGTATTTAGAAGTGATATCAGTCCATGGATCTTGAGATAATTGTTTGATACCTAATGACATCTTACGATCTTCTCTGTCCAAAGTTAAGATAACAGCATCTACTTCGTCACCAACTTTTACGAAATCTTGAGCACTTCTTAAGTGAGTAGACCAAGACATTTCAGAAACGTGGATTAAACCTTCAACACCTTCAGCAACCTCGATGAAAGCACCGTAATCAGCGATTACAACTACTTTACCTTTTACTTTATCACCAACTTTTAAGTCAGCATTTAAAGCATCCCATGGGTGAGCGTTTAATTGTTTTAAACCAAGTTGGATTCTTGTTTTCTCATCATCGAAATCAAGGATTACAACATTTAATTTTTGGTCTAATTCAAGAACTTCACTTGGGTGGTTGATTCTTGACCAAGAAAGGTCAGTAATGTGAATCAATCCATCAACACCACCAAGATCAATAAACACACCATAAGAAGTAATGTTTTTAACAACACCTTCTAATACTTGTCCTTTTTCTAATTGACCGATGATTTCTTTTTTCTGTACTTCAATATCAGCTTCGATAAGCGCTTTATGAGAAACAACAACGTTTTTAAATTCGTGGTTGATTTTCACAACTTTGAATTCCATCATTTTGTTTACATACTGATCGTAATCTCTGATTGGTTTCACGTCAATTTGAGATCCTGGCAAGAAAGCTTCAATACCAAAAACGTCAACGATCATACCACCTTTTGTTCTACATTTTACGAAACCATTAACGATTTCTCCTGTTTCGTTAGCAGAAATAACTCTGTCCCAAGCTTTGATAGTACGTGCTTTTCTGTGAGAAAGAACCAATTGACCTGTTTTGTCCTCACGAACATCAATTAATACTTCTACTTTGTCACCTACTTTTAAGTTTGGATTGTAACGGAATTCATTTAAAGAAATAACACCTTCAGATTTAGCGTTGATATCAACGATTGCATCTCTGTCAGTAATTCTAACTACAACTCCTTCAACTACTTCTTCTTGATCTGTATTGATGAACGTTTTTGCAACTAATTCTTCAAATTCTTGCAAGTTTTTTTCGTCAACAGCATCAATTCCTTCTTGGAAGTTGTGCCAGTTAAAGCTCTCTAAAAATTCCGCTTGTGTTTTTGTTTGTTCAGACATCTGTTCTGATAAAAATTTGTATTCTGTATCTCTTTGCGTTTCTCGATGCGATAAGAAAAACAGAAGTTGTTTTTACTTAAATATTTGATTCCTAATGAAAACGCTTCTCGCCAAAAGGAATGCAAAATTAATGTTTATTTTTGAATCTGCAAAATATTTCACGCCCCCTTTTTAAAACTTAATCTTTTAAAAATCAAGACTTAATTTGATACTGCACAACATTAAGATAAAGCCAGAAAAAAGATGCCCGATAAAACGGATGCCCTGCAATTTGTTTCGCGCATTTTATGAAGCAATCTATAGTTTCTAACAACATCCGCTTCCAGGTGCACAAGGAGCGTTGGCACTTAAATCGCCTAAATTGACTTTCTGTTTTTGTGATGGTATGCCACATGCGTCTTCAGCCAAGCAAGCGGTTGTCTTGTTTTTGAGAACAAAAGATTTGCCGTTAAAATTTAAATCGTATTTGCCAATTGTTTCGCTTTGATACTCCGCTTCTATTTCAAAATCTTCTATTCCTAATTTTTCTTCTGAAAGCTGGATAATATGAAGCAATTTATTTGGTTTTAAGCGGTGTTCAAAATCGTCTGCGTTCCAAAGCTGGAAATTAACCACTTTCTCATTTCGGACAACTCCACCGCAATCAATGAAGTTTTTGGTAATCATTCCCACTTCGGTTACGTGAAAATGTTCAGGAACAAATGTCCCGTTTTCCAATTGAAATTCCACATTTTCTAATGTTGGCAAAATTTGTTTTATTTCTGATAATGTCATTTTCCTGTGTTTTTAATTGTATTATTACGATATAGATGGTTAAAAAAATGCTTAACAGCATTTGTCTTTGGTAACTGTCTGAATTATTTTTGAAAAGTAAGTATTTAAAATCTCAATTGTTTTTTCATCAATGCAATAACAAATAGAATTTCCTTCTATGCTCCCTTGAATAATTCCTGCATTTTTAAGTTCTTTTAAATGTTGTGAAACCGTGGCTTGAGCAAGCGGAAGTTCGTTTACAATATCGCCACAAATACATTCATTTACTTTCACTAAATATTCAATGATTGCAATTCGCGCAGGATGACCTAATGCTTTTGCAATTGTCGCAATTTGGTTCTGTCGTTCTGTAAAATGTTCTGTTTTAGTCGCTCCCATAATATTATAATCAATAATGCAATATTACGATAAAGGATTTAATCTATAAATATCTTTTTTAAATAATTATGCAATAAATAGAATAGCTAGAAGAAAATCTGTAATCCGTAGCTTCTTGTCTGCTTTAAATCATAAAACAAAACTTACTAATAATTGCCAAAACAAAAATTATATTTATATTAGAGGATTTAAAACAAAAAAGCAATTTTACTGCCGAATTAGCAAGCCTATTAAGTATATTAAAAAATGATAATCAGTTAATTTGAAAAAAAAACTACATAATACTAATTTTAAAGAATACAAATCCTCCATATTTATTGGAGCAAAATTATTTTTGCTACTGCTAATCTGTTTATTTTCTCTTCAAGCCAACGCCCAGCTTTCAGAATTTACACTTCAAATAACAAAAACAGATGAAACTTGTCCCGGTAACGGAACTTTAAATTTCATAACAACGAACACAACTCCCGGGGCAACACTAAATTACAGAGTTTATAAATTACCGAATTTGGTTAATGAAATCGCCAGCATTTCTGCAAGTTTCATCGGAGGACTTTCCAACGGAACCTATCAAATTGTTGCCACACAAACTTTATCCCCTGATTTTAACACACAAACGCAAGAAATCACAATTAGTAACGCACTAGTTCCGTTTGACATTTCATTATCAAGCACAAACGCCATTTGTGGTAATGACGCCACAATTACGGCAAACATAACTTCAGGAACAGCTGTTTCTTATGAAATAATTTCGGGTCCCGTTACTCGCCCCATTCAGACTTCAAATGTTTTTACGGCACTTCCTGCCGGAACCTATCAAGTACGTGTTTATGACAATTGTGGCGAGGCTTTAGTTGAAACTAGAGCTGTTTTTACAACCACACCAGAAATGACAATAAGACCTATAATGTTTCCAGATATAGAGCTCCCTGGCTGTAATTTGATCACAGTATTACACGAAATACATTCGAATAATTCTAGTATTCATTACCCAATTCAGTATGAATTTACTATTTACCCTCCAGACAATAGTGCTCCAGTAATTATTCCAGGAGTGCTTACTAGCGGTGATCCTCAATTGTGGGCAATTTATGAAATAATTCCTTTTTATCATGATCAGATTTATTCTTATGACTTAAAAGTAACCGACTATTGTGGTTTAATATACAATGTCAATAATAATATTATAAATCAAAAAATTAATTTACTGATAGCGCCCCGTGAAGCTGATTGCAATAATTATTTTTTAGATGTACAACTAACCAAATATAGAGGACCTACAACTATTACCTTTACACAGTCTCCACCCGGATTTGATCCTATAGTTTATAATCCGCTTTTTACCGGAATCCTTACTTCAAGTGAAATTACTTTTGGAGATGAGACAAATTATGTTCCCATGGGAGATTATACTATTGAAATTACTGATGCTTGTGGGAGAACAACCTCACAATCTATCACAATAGAATATGTGGAACTGCAACCAACTATCAATGCCACTCAAACCGGAGGTTGCGCCTCAACAACTGGAAATATAAAAATAAAATTACCAAACCGTGAATTCACAACTGCAACAATAATTTCAGCACCAATAGAATACACCGGTGCTTTGCCCCAAAATATAGCAAACTTTATTGTTCCCAATGATGGATTGCAATTTAACAATGTTCCGGCGGGAACCTATATTTTTATTTTATACGACACCTGTGGTTATGAATATACAGTTGAAGCGACTATAGTTAATTCCACCAATAATGAAGTTGGTTTTAATTCTCGTCCAGATTGTGAAATAGGAAAAGGAGGCGTCAGAATAAGAGCTGCCGCAAACGGGCTTGTGAGCGTAATTATAACTACAGCACCAGCCGGTTTCTCACAAACATTACCTTTTGACGTAAGTGCTGAAATTGGAACAAATGGCAATTTTACCATGAATAACTTCATACCTGGAAACTACACTTTTAATACCATAAATGGTTGCGGTAGCGCCAAAACTTTATTTATAACAGTAACCGGATATTCAGTTACCACCGATGAATTTGAATTATTTCAGCATTGCGGATCATTTGATTTCTTTTTTAATCATATAAGCAACAGTCTAGCTGGACAATCATTTTGGTTGCAAAAGTTAGATCCGTTCACTAACACGTGGGGACACCCACAAACAAATGTTGTTTACACCGAAAACACGCTACCAAATCCTGAAAATTCTTTACCTCTAACAAACAACACAACCCTTTACAACCTTACTTATACCGGAACTTTCAGGATTTTAAAACGATTTGAAACATTTGATAATGGAAGTACTTCAGAATTAAAAAATTGTCTCATTACTTTAAAAGAATTTGATTACTTAGGAATTCTTAAAATAGATGGATTAGAAAGCCTGACTTGTAATGGCGAAATTTCAGATGTAAGAGTTTTGATTGATGGCGTTCCTCCTTTTGCATTTAAAATTATTGAGAAAAATGGACAGCCCTTTTTTATTTACAACGGAAATAGCCCTATTTTCACAAATCTTGATCCAGCCGTTTACAAATTTGAAGTTTCAGATGGATGTGGCGTAATTAGAACCTATGAATTTGATGTGGCCCTCCTGCCCCCGCCTGTTTTTGCAAATCAACTTAATAACTTTGTTGTGTGTGACGATAGTTCTGATGACGGAATTGAAAATTTCACACTTTCCACTTTAAATTCACAGATTTTAGGAAATCAATCGCCTACAACTTATTCCGTAAGTTATTATGAAACTGCTTCAGATGCTAATTCTGAAATAAATGCTTTACCAGAATATTATTCTTCTGGAAACCAACAGATTTTTGCCAGAGTAAATCATCCCACAAACTTAGATTGCTTTGCTATTACTGATTTTAATCTCGAAGTAAAGGAATATCCGTTATTAAACCTCGATAGAAATTTCAGCTTCTGCGACAATTCAAACATTACCATAACTGCCGATCCCGGATATAATTCCTACGTTTGGTCAGACGGACAAATCGGGAAAACTGCTACTTTTGAACAGCCCGGAATTTATACTTTGACTTTTACAAAAGAATACGAAAACACTCTTTGCACGGCCAAACACCAAATTGAAATCAAACAATCAAATGCTCCTAAAATTAACCAAATTACCGTAACCGATTGGACAGATTCTAACAATACTATTTCAGTGTTTTTAGAAAACGGAATTGGCGATTATGAATATTCTATTGACAATGTCAATTTTCAATCTGAAAACACTTTTTATGGATTACAAACAGGATCATACACCGTTTTTGTAAAAGATAAAAATGGCTGTGGTCCCGATGCAGAAGAAGCTGTATTTCTACTAACCTATCCTAAGTTTTTTACTCCAAATGCGGACGGATATAATGATTTTTGGAGAATCAAATTCTCGATGATGGAACCCAATATGATTGTCTATATTTTTGACCGATACGGAAAACTAATTACCGGTTTTGGAGCTAAAGATCCAGGTTGGGACGGAACCTTAAACGGATACGCACTTCCGTCAACAGATTATTGGTTTTTGGTCAAAAGAGAAAACGGAAAAGAACACCGCGGCCATTTTGCAATGAAACGCTAGTTTTTTTTATTTTGCAAAGCGTATCGGCAACCTGCGGTTTATGAAAGATGAACTAACCCCTATTATAGTGAAAATCCTTTTTGTTTTTCTTTAAAAAATAAAAAGATTGAAACGAAAAGCGGGAAAATGGATCGCTAAAAAAAGCCTAAACTTTTCGTTCAAAAAAAGAAATAAAAAACCCTTTCAGAATTTGAAAGGGTTTTAGTATGTTAGTGCGCGACGCTTGCAACGTCTTCTGGTTTGTGCTTATGCTTAAATAAAATGGCAAAAGCGATTGCGATAATCAAAGCGTAAACAGCAAATGATATCCAGATACTGTGCCAGTCTTTCATTAAAATTTCTCGGCTGAAAACGCCATTTGTGATTTCAACTCCTTGACCTTGTATAAAACCTGACATCAATTGATTGTCTGGTTCCGTTTGAAGATATGTTGACAATTCTGTCGTATTCGAAAATGATTTGGTAAAATACTTGTCAATTGCCCAACCTGATGTGAAACTTCCTAAAACTGCTCCAAAACCATTGGTCATCATCATGAAAAGTCCTTGAGCAGAAGAACGATTTTTTGGTTCTGTATTGGTTTCTACGAATAATGAACCCGAAATATTGAAGAAATCGAATGCCATTCCATAAACGACACACGACATAATGATCATCCATAATCCTGTTGTTGGGTCTCCAAAAGCAAATAATGCGAAACGTAAAACCCAAGCCAACATACTGATTAACATTACTTGTTTGATACCAAAACGTTTCAAGAAAAACGGAATGGCAAGAATGAAAAGTGTTTCAGATATTTGAGAAATTGACATGATAATCGTAGAATATTCTACCACGAAAGAGTCGGCATATTTTGGAAAATGTTTGAATTCATCTAAAAAAACATCTCCGTAAGCATTTGTTAATTGTAAAGCGCCTCCTAAAAACATCGAGAAAATAAAGAAAAGTGCCATCTTATAATCTGCAAAAAACTTAAAAGCTTCTAAACCTAAAGTTTCTGATAGCGTAGCATTTTCTTTTGTGAGTTTTTGAGGTTCACATTTTGGCAATGTAAAAGCATAAAAGCCTAAAATTAAAGCCGCAATTCCAGCAATATAAAATTGGTATTCTGTAGCTTTATTTCCGGTCAAGTTGGTAATCCACATTGCAACGATGAAACCGATAGTTCCAAAAACACGAATAGGCGGAAAATCTTTGACTACATCTTTATTACTTAATTTTAGTGAAGTATATGAAATTGAATTACTTAGTGAAATGGTCGGCATGTAAAAACACATTGCCAAAAGCATGACATAAATAAAAGCGGTTGGCGTTTCAACAAATGGAAAAGAAAATAAAACGGCTGCGTATAAAATATGAAGTATTCCGTATAATTTTTCAGCATTAATCCATCTATCAGCAATTATTCCTGTTAATGTCGGCATAAACAAAGAGGCGATACCCATAGTTCCGAAAACCAAACCAAATTGCGTTCCTTCCCATTGTTTTGTACCAAACCAATAATTTGCGATTGTAATCAACCAAGCTCCCCAAACAAAAAACTGGAGAAAACTCATCGTGATTAATCTATTTTTTATTCCCATAAAATATTTTTAATGCTATTTGTGTTTTTCTGAAATTTTTACAGCCCGTAAATCTACCATTTAAAATGGGATTACCAAAAGTTTGCCACGTTTTACGAAACGCTTTTTACCAACTCTAAAACTTTTTGGAACTGTTCGGAAATGGAAAGTTGTGAATTGTCGATTTCAATAGCGTCTGAAGCTTTCACTAAAGGAGAATCTTCGCGGTGGGTGTCAATATAATCGCGTTCTTCCACATTTTTTAAGACGTCTTCATACGTTACCTCTTGGCCTTTTTCAATCAGCTCTTGATAGCGTCTTTTGGCCCGGGTTTCAGAACTTGCCGTCATAAAGAGTTTTAACTCGGCGTCTTTAAAAACCACCGTTCCGATGTCGCGGCCGTCCATCACGATGCCTTTGTTTTCGCCCATGTGCTGTTGTTGCTCGACTAATTTTGATCGAACTTCAGAAACTTCAGCAACTTTGCTTACAAAATTTGAAACTGCTAAAGTCCTGATTTCAGTTTCCACATTGACTTCGTTTAAGTACATTTCTGCAAAACCCAACTCTGGATTAAATAAGAATTGTAATGTTACTTTTGGCAATTTTGCAACCAAGCTTTCTTTGTCAAAATGAGTTTCTGAAATAAAATCGTGCTGCATTGCGTACAAGGCAACGGCACGATACATAGCGCCTGTATCTACATAAATATAGCCTAATTCTTTAGCCAACTGCTTGGCTAGCGTACTTTTTCCGGTAGAGGAAAAGCCATCAATGGCAATAGTAATTTTTTTATCCAAAATATTTTATTGAAAATTAATCATTAACCCAAATAAACTCGTGTTTGAGTCAGAAGTATATTTGGAATAGGAATAATCGAATCTGACATTATTAAAACGAAGTCCGAAACCTGCTGAAATTCCGGAGAAATTGCGTTGGTCGACAATTCGAAGCTCTTCTGCCCGCCTGAAATTATAGCCCAAACGAACCGAAAAACTTTTTTCAGGAAACAACTCCGCTCCTACAATTACGTGGCGCAAGGCATTATTAAAAAAACCGACCTTTTCTTCATTGCTGCCGCCGTCAAGCGAACCTTCTGCCCTATTTGGGTTTGAAAAAGCGATATTCCATTGCTGTAAATTCTCCAAAGTCAAATGCCAGCGAATCGGCACATTTTCTAACGATTGCGAAATACCAGCAACGATTTCCATCGGCAGTTTTTCATTTGTATCTTGATAAGGTTTTATCTGAAAACCTACGTTTCTGATGGCGAGAGCAATATTAATATCATTTTTGTCATCAATATACAAAGCGCCGATATCAACGGCCGCACCAAAAGAATTGTAACTTTCTAAAGTAGAAGAAATTAGTTTTCCGTTGGCGCCAAGATAAATATCGGTCCACGGAATATTGAAAGCATAGCCAAAAGAAACGGCAATATCGCTGCCGGTAAATTCAGCAGTCTGCTGTCCGTTTTCATCATATCCGTCAAAGCTTCCGTAGTTGACATAATTTACCGAAGCGTGAAAAGTCTGCACGTGACGGTCATAGGTGTAAGCGTATGCGGCGGTTCCATAAGTAACTTCTCCAAAATAACTTCCATAATTTACAGAAAGGCGGTTGTCCATTTCTGGATTGATGGTCGCCGGATTGAAGATTCCTTGGTTCACATCATAATCGTGGATGGTCACCGTTTTTCCTCCCAAAGCGGCCTGCCTTGGCGAAGTCACCAAATTTAAAAACTGATATACATATTTACCGCCAATTTGACTGAACGAATCAGTGCAAAAAAGTACCAGCAAAACAATAAAAGTTTTCTTAAACATTTAGGGGATTTTCCTTATTTCTGAATATATAACGCAGATGCGAAGATATTATTTTTTGAGTCCAAAGATAAAACAGAAAAGGCAAAAGTTTGAAATTAATTTCACTTTTGCCTTTTTTGATATTTATTATAAAAATCTTACAATATTTTCGCGTTTTTCGCTTTTTGGTCCGTAATGGCGATGGCCAAAACTTCGCTCATTTCTTTTACGTAATGAAATGTCAAACCCTCTAAATATTCAGGCTTGATTTCATCGATATCACGTTTATTCTCATGGCAAAGAATCAATTCTTTAATGTTGGCTCTTTTTGCTGCCAAGATTTTCTCTTTGATGCCACCCACAGGAAGCACTCTTCCTCTTAAAGTAATTTCTCCAGTCATGGCAAGGCTTTTCTTGATTTTTCTTTGAACAAAAGAAGAAACCAGAGAAGTCAACATCGCCACTCCGGCACTTGGTCCGTCTTTTGGCGTTGCTCCTTCTGGAACGTGAATATGAACGTTATAATTGGATATCACTTCTGGATTGATTCCTAATCTTTCCGCGTTTGATTTGATATATTCTAAAGCAATTGTCGCCGATTCTTTCATCACCGTTCCAAGGTTTCCTGTCATTGTCAGGGTTCCTTTTCCTTTTGAAAGTATCGATTCTATGAAAAGAATATCGCCACCAACAGAAGTCCAAGCCAAACCTGTAACTACTCCGGCAACGTCATTATTTTCATATTTGTCGCGTTCCATTCTTGGCGCCCCAAGTACTTTAATCACATCTTCGTCAGTCACTTTAACGTTGTATTCTTCTTCCATTGCAATTGATTTTGCAGTGTTTCGAACCATTTTTGCGATTTGTTTTTCCAAACCACGAACGCCAGATTCTCTTGTGTAACCCACCACGATTTTTTCCAATTGCTTTTTCGCAATTGTCAAATGTTTTGAAGTCAATCCGTGTTCTTTTAATTGTTTCGGAAGCAAATGTTGTTTGGCAATTTCCACTTTTTCTTCAATCGTGTAACCTGTCATATTGATCACTTCCATCCTATCTTTCAAAGCTGGCTGGATTGTTGACATATTGTTAGAAGTGGCAATAAACATCACTTTTGAAAGGTCAAATCCCATTTCAAGGAAATTATCGTAGAAATCAGAATTCTGCTCTGGATCTAAAACTTCCAATAAAGCTGAAGAAGGATCACCGCTATTACTGCTTGACAATTTGTCAATTTCATCCAAAACAAACACAGGATTTGATGTTTTCGCTTTCTTTAAACTCTGGATAATTCGTCCTGGCATGGCGCCAATGTATGTTTTTCTATGCCCGCGAATTTCTGCTTCATCACGCAATCCGCCTAAAGAAATTCGAACATATTCGCGTCCTAAAGCTTCAGCAACCGATTTTCCGATAGAGGTTTTTCCAACTCCTGGAGGTCCGTAAAGACACAAAATTGGTGATTTCATATCATTTCTTAATTTCAAAACGGCTAAATGTTCGATCATTCTCTTTTTCACATCTTCCAAGCCAAAATGATCTTTATCCAAGATTTTTTGGGCACGTTTTAAATCAAAATTATCTTTAGAAAATTCATTCCAAGGCAATTCTAAAAACAACTCTAAATAATTTCTTTGGATTCCGAAATCAGGCGACTGCGGATTCATGCGTTGCATTTTTGAAAGTTCTTTTTCAAAATGCGTTTTGGTTTTTTCATTCCATTTTTTCTTTAGGCCTTTGATACGCATTTCGTCAATTTCTTCTTCGTGAGAAACGCCTCCCAATTCTTCTTGGATGGTTTTCATTTGTTGGTGAAGAAAATATTCCCGTTGCTGTTGGTCTAAATCAAAACGAACTTTTGACTGAATATCATTCTTTAATTCTAGTTTTTGTAACTCTACGTTCATAAATTTCAACGTAGCCAAAGCTCTTTCTTTCAAATCGTTAATAGACAACAAATCTTGCTTTTCTTTAACTGAAAGATTCATATTTGAAGATACGAAATTGATTACAAAAGATTTGCTTTCAATATTTTTAATCGCAAAAGTAGCTTCGGTTGGAATATTCGGACTTTCTTTTATAATTTGAATCGCCAATTCTTTCACCGAGTCAATAATCGTAGAAAATTCAGCTTCATCATTCTCAGGACGATTCTCTGGAACTTCTTTAATCGTAGCTTTTAGGTAGGGTAATTCTGTAGTAACCTGGTCAATTTCAAATCGTTTTTTTCCTTGGAGGATAACCGTTACATTTCCGTCAGGCATTTTTAAAACGCGAAGAATTCGGGCAACCGTTCCGATTTTATTGATATCCTCTGGAGACGGATCTTCGTCGTCTTCATTTTTTTGAGAGACCACGCCAATCACTTTTCCACCCGCATTGGCATCGTTAATTAATTTGATCGATTTGTCGCGTCCCGCTGTAATGGGAATTACAACTCCAGGAAACAAAACCGTATTGCGTAGCGGAAGAATGGGTAAATCTTCAGGTAATTCCTCATTATTCATTTCTTCTTCGTCCTCAGGAGTCAAAAGTGGGATTAGTTCTGAATCATTATCGAATTCTTGTAGTGACAGATTGTCAATTGTAAGTATTTTTTGATTTGACATAGTATGTATTAAGTCATTTTGTCATTAAACGTTTTTGATAGGCCTTGAATTAAAATTAAAAGCCTGTATATTTTACTGAAAATCAATGCTTAGTAAAATGAAATCTTTAATTTCAAGTACTTAAAATCAATCTTTATGCCATAAAAAAATCCCGATGAATCGGGATTTAAATATAGTTTAAATAATTTGATTAGTACTCTACATCAAATGAACCGCCGGTTATTGTAAAAGTATCTTCGCCAATAACAACTGTTCCGTTAAAGGTTCCTTTGATTCTGGTTGCTGTTTTTTCTGTAATTGTTACACTTCCTGAAGAAGCAGTTGTTCCAAATTCTTCTGTTTCTGGAGCAAAATTAATTTGAACTTGATCTGTTCCAACGTCGCCAGTGATTGGATAAGTTCCTGCAGTAATTGTACTTCTTACGCTAACTGTGATGCTGTCATCGTTCAAATTTCTAGCACCAATGGAAATAAAATCTTGTCCTGCAATTAAAGTTTCAATAGTCAAGATATCAACATCGTTAAAAACGTTTCCGTTTAAAGTAGCGTCAAAAGTATCACCTGTTGGACTTACACTTGTGTATGGAATATTCGTAAAAACACCGTTTGAAAATTCTTTTGGAGCTATAGTGTCGTCGGTGTAATCCGTCCAATAACCGGTAAAACTAAATGTTCCAGAAATGGTTTGGTTTTCTGTGTTTATTGAAGTTACAATAATCGATCCTGTGTTTGCATTTTCATCTGTTGGATGGTTTCCAGCATAAGAATAATCGTCAAATGATGGAGAATATCCAATTAAGTTTGAATTTGCCGGATAGGTTCCGGTTGCAGTTCCGTCTAAAATCATTGAGAAAGATTCTCCATTAGGCTTAATGGCGCTCAATGTTATAGAGCCACCAGAAATGTAAGCCTGTGCTGTTGAAGTAGTAAAAGTCTGTCCGTCAAAATCAGCTTTAAAAACTGCGGGCGCTGTTGGATTTCCTGGATTTTCTCCTGGATTTTCACCTCCAATCACGATGGCTGGATCGATGGGTTCATTATCACACGAGACAAAGTTAAAAGCAGTAAGGACTACGGCGAAAAAAGTTATAAATTTTTTCATTTTCATTTTCATTGGTTTGGGTTAATTTTTTTGTAAATATAAATGTTTTATTTTAAACGAATAATTTCAGCTAATATTCTATAAAACAAAAAAATCCCGATTGCTCGGGATTTTTAATTTGTCTTAGTCAAAAAAATCGTCATCTAAAGGATAATCAAATGTTCCATTTGTGACGTGTCCGAGACTTGAGGAAGTGCCGTCGTTGTAAAGACTAATATAATCAAAGCTAAAAGTTCCTGTAATTCTTCTCGTTGTTGTATTAAATTCTGTTACAGTGATGGTTCCGTTTGATATTGTGGCTCCAGAAACAACAAAACCTGCCGGGAACTGAATAAAATGAACATAGCTGTTATTTCCATCTCTAATTACGTCAATGTCGCCTTGCAACGCGTAAGTTCCTGGATGCCATTGGCTTTGAGGAATTCTAATATTTATTTCAAATGTTCCAGGAGTTATAGTTGGGTTCTGATAATTACTATTTCCTTGCATTTTCAAATAAGGAGCTTCAGAGCTGTCAAAATAATCAATTGAAGTTCCTTGCGTAAAACCGTATAGTAACGGCCTTAATCCGTTTCGTTGCACATTGTAAACATTTGCACCCATAAAAGCATAGTTTGTAATTGGAGGTGAAGTTACAGCTGGCACGGTAACGACTGGTGTCCAATTGCTATTTTCAGTCGCAGAACAAACTGCTCTCACATAAAAATCATACGCCGACATAAGCGACATACCTGTGAATTGAAATGAGTTTGTTGTTGTTAGTGTTGAATTTCCATTACCAGGAACAAATCCTTGAGGGCCATACTGAATTTCCCACGAAGTTGCTTCGCCAATTGCTGTCCAATTTAAATTTATCTGAGAAAGATTTGAAGCAAATCGAACTGCAGAAAGATTAGTCGGCATTAAGCAGCTATCATTAGTTGAAGAATTTACGGCAATTGGACCAACATAACTGCCAAAATCAGTTGTACTGCATTTTGAACGTAAATAAAATTGGTATGAATTTGTAGATGTCAAGCCAGCAATGGTGATGTTATGCGTTGTTGAAGCAACCAAAGTTCCTGATCCTAATGAAAATCCTGATAGTCCATATTCTATTTCCCAACTTGTTTCGTTTGCACCAGGAACCCACGTTAAATTTACATTTGTCCCATCGATAAAATCACTTACTTGAAAATAATTTGGTGCAATGCACTGAACTTCTGGATCAGTATTAAGTGCTGGGTCAATCTCTTCATTGGAACAAGATGTGAGTAAACTTGTAGCAATTATAAAAGTAAAAATCGCCAAAGTAATTTTTTTCATAAGTTTGGTTTTAGGTTTGTTAACAAAAACCAAATATAATTTATTTTATTTCTCCGGCAATACTTTTTTCGGAACTCTAAGCAATAAAACCAATCCAATTATAAAGAAAATTGTTAAAAACACGATAGAATTACGCATACTTCCGGTACTTTGATCAATTACTCCATAGATACACATTCCGATTACGATACCTATTTTTTCGGCAACATCATAAAAACTGAAATACGAAGTCGTGTCTTGCGTTTGGGGTAAAAATTTAGAATAGGTAGAACGAGAAAGTGCTTGAATTCCTCCCATTACTAAACCGACAAAACAAGCTGTTACATAAAAGTGAATCGGTTCTGTAACAAAATAAGCCCCTATGCAAATTACTGCCCAAATGGCATTAATAACAATCAGCGTTTTTATATTTCCGAATTTATTCGAAGCTTTAGCCGTGATGATTGCTCCTAAAATTGCTACCAATTGAATTGCCAGGATACTGACAATTAATCCTTGTGTTTTTCCTGCATCGTCCTTCCAGTTGATTTCTTGTTCTCCAAAATAAGTCGCTACCAACATAACCGTCTGAACTGCCATGCTATATACAAAGAATGCCGTGAGATATCTTGCCAAACTCAAATGTTTCACCAATTCATTTTTTACTTTTTTCAATTCTCTGAAACCACTAAAAAGGACATCTTTTGTAATTTTTGCGCCATTCTTATTTCCTTTCGGAAGGTAATAAAAAGCATATTGGCTGAATAAAATCCACCAAATTCCGGTTAGTAGAAAAGATAATTTCATCATTTCTAAAGCTTCGGCTCCTTCTTTGCTTAAAATAAAATAAAGGCAAATTAATAGCAAAATTACGCTACCCACATAGCCCATCGAATAACCTCTTGCACTCAATCCGTCCTGTTGTTCGGCAAAAGCAATGTCTGGCAAATAAGAATTATAAAAAACCAAACTTCCCCAAAAACCAATCAATCCAAAGAAAAAGCAAATGATCCCGAAGTAAATATTTTCTTTGGTAAACCAATACATTCCGATGCAAGACAAGGCTCCTAAATAACAGAAAAACTGCAGAAAGCGCTTCTTATTTCCAGCAAAATCGGCTATTCCTGAAAGTATCGGAGAAATTATCGCAACAACCAAAAAGGCAAAAGCGGTTACAAAGCTGATCAACGCCGTAGCTTTAAAATCATGTCCTAAAAAATGCAATGGAGCGCCTTCCTTTGGAAATAAAAACCCAAAATACAAAGGAAAAATGGCCGAAGAAATCACCAATGGATACACCGAATTGGCCCAATCATAAAATGCCCACGCATTCATTAATTTTTTACTCCCTTTTGGTAAAGCTGTTTGCATAAATTTATCTTTTTGACATAAAAAAAACTGCTCGTTAGAGCAGCTTCGAAGATATTATTTTTTCTTGAAACACAAGATTATCTTTTATTTAAATGTAACGCCATATTTTGCCGCTTCCGCTTTCGCTTGCGGTATCATTGCTTTTAAATTGGCAATTCTTGTAGCATTTGAAGGGTGCGTACTCATAAATTCTGGTGGAGCTCCACCTCCTGAATTGGCAGCCATTCTTTCCCAGAATGCGATTGAAGCTTCTGGATTATATCCTGCAATAGCCATTAAAATCAATCCCACTTTGTCAGCTTCAGTTTCATGGCTTCTGCTAAATGGCAAAGCGACACCATATTGCGCGGTAACGCCATAAGCTTGCATTGCAATTTGCTGTGTTGCTTCACTTTTTCCACCTGTTGCCACGCCAACACCGGCAGCGCCCAGTTGCGTTAAAACATCTGAACTCATACGTTGCTGGCCGTGGTTTAATAATGCGTGAGCAACTTCGTGTCCCATTACCACTGCCATTCCGGTATCATCTTTGGTAATTGGAAGAATTCCAGTGTAAAAAACAATTTTTCCTCCTGGCATACACCAAGCGTTTATTTCTTTGCTATCCACTAATTTATATTCCCATTGGTAATCTTTCAAATAGCCTTGATAACCATTTGCATTCAGGTATTTTTCGGCGGCATTTTTAATCTTTGTTCCTACTGAAGTCACTCTATTGGCATCGGCAGTTCCGGTAATTACTTTATTTTCCTTTAAAAAGGTGCTGTATTGCTGGAAAGCAGACGGCAAAATCTGAGAATCTGGCACTAAAGCCAAAGTACTCTTTCCGGTAAATGGATTAGTGGCACAAGAATATAAAATTCCTCCTACAAGTATCGGGATTAATAAATATCTACGTTTCATTTTTGCTATGTTAATTGGTTTGTACTCAAATTTACTACTTTCCTTTGATATGTATTTCAGAAAAATCCTTATTTATTGTTAAAGTATTATCATTCTCTAAATTGGAAGCTGCTAAATTAACATCTTCATTGTCAATTTGTATATAGACCAAATAGCAAGACAATCTTAAAAGATTCATTTTGAATAAATTCCGTTTGGCTAAACCCAAATTTCTCTACTATATTCCACCAAAGCCTTTTTCCATCATCTTTTTTATTTTTCAATATTTACGATGCTCGAAAATGTCCCGAAAGTTAAAAGAAAGCCTTTTGTTTTTAACTAGCCCTGTTGCTGCAATTGTTTGAGCTCTTCAACCTGTCATCGAACAGGTTTAAAGCGAGTTGCTGCAACAGGAAAATGGATTATTGATAAGAGACTGACAATTCGCTTCTGAATAAATTTAGGGTTATATTTATGTATAATTTATGAGTTTTAAATTAATAAAAATTTTGATAAGTAATAACTTGCGTAAAAATTTGTGTCATGTCAGAAGCCCCAAAAAAGCACCAACAATCTTTAAAAATACCGAAAACTATTTTGGTTACCGCTAAAATTTTAGAAGCGATGTCACCAAAATTGGCGGTAAAGTTTGCTACAAAATTGTTTGTGACACCAATAAAGCACAAGCTTCCGAAACGTGAAATTGAAATGGACGCTAATTCTATCCAAGAAAAATTCAGTATTCAAAGCATTGGCAAGGAAATAGTGGTGTACAAATATGGCACGGAAAGCAAAAAAGTTTTGCTGGTCCACGGATGGTCTGGCAGGGGAACCCAACTGGTGAAGATTGCGGATGAAATGTTAAAAATGGGATATTCGACCATAAGTTTTGATGCTCCTGCACACGGAAAATCAGCTGGAAAAACTAGCAATATGACTGATTTTATTGCGGCTGTTATGGAATTGGAGGAAAAACATGGGCTGTTTGAAGTAGCAATTGGCCATTCTTTAGGAGGCATGACGATTTTAAATGCGATTAAAAAAGGGCTGAAAGTCAAAAAAGCAGTGGTGATTGGAAGTGGCGATATTGTGAAAGATATTATGGATGATTTTGTGGAGAAATTGGGTATGAATATTGCAATCAGCAAAAAGATCATGGCCAGTTTTGAGAAAAAAATCGGTGAAACTATGGAGAGTTTTTCTGCGTATATAGCAGCAAGAGAAATACAGATTCCTGTTCTTGTGATTCACGATAAAGATGATGAAGACGTTCCGGTTAAAGCGGCGCATCACATTTTTGAAAATTTAAAAAACGGTGAGTTGTTGCTTACTGGAGAATTAGGACATCGAAAAATCTTGGGTGATACCAAAGTCATCAAAAAAATTGTAGCATTTTTAAAGTAAAAAATTATGAAAAATTTCATCTTGTTAGTCGTTGCCGTTTTAACTTTTTCGTCTTGCCACAGCCAAGAAAAGAAAGAAAAACCTACCAAAAAAATGAGTACAAAAGTTCAAAAAACAGATGCGGAATGGAAGAAAGAATTGACCCCAGAACAGTATGAAGTGTTAAGAAATAAAGGAACCGAAAGAGCTTTCACCGGAGAATATTATAACCATTTTGAAAAAGGAGATTATGTTTGTGCCGCTTGTGGAAATGTACTTTTCCACTCAAATGCAAAATTTGATTCAGACTGTGGTTGGCCTTCTTTTGACCAAGCTATCAAAGGATCAGTAACTTACAAAGAAGATAACTCATTTGGAATGACACGAACCGAAGTGATGTGTGCAAAATGTGGCGGTCACTTGGGACACGTTTTTGACGATGGTCCTGCAGCAACTACCGGAAAACGTTTTTGTACTAATTCGGTATCGATTAAATTTGTTCCAGCTAAAAAATAATTAAAATGAAATACCCAGTAAATAAAACCGAAGAAGAATGGAAAGCCGAATTAGGCTTGGAACGCTATAAAATTTTAAGACAAAAAGGTACAGAATTTCCACATTCTGGAAAATACAACTTGACTTTTGAACAAGGAACATATTGTTGTGGCGCTTGTGGCGAACCTTTATTTAAAAGTGATTCAAAATTTGATGCGCATTGTGGATGGCCTTCTTTTGACGAATCGATTCCTGGAAAAGTAGAATATATTAAAGATGTTTCTCACGGAATGTTGCGTACTGAAATTTTATGTGCAAATTGCGGAAGTCATTTGGGTCACGTTTTTGATGATGGACCTACGAAAACTGGTCAACGTTATTGTGTGAATTCGCTTTCTGTGGATTTTAAGGAAGAAAAATAAATGGATTTGTTCAATGAAAGCACTGATTGGGCGAAAGCTTTAAAGCCATTAATTGCAAAATATAAAGACAACAAACATCCTTTGGATTATCAAAATCTTTATCAGTTGTTAGTGATGGTTGTACTTTCTGCACAAGATAGTGATGCTCATATTAATAAAATTGCTCCTAAATTATTTGAGAAATTTCCTGATATGAAGTCA
>NZ_RQVR01000030.1:0-226 GCF_003865365.1 Flavobacterium macacae
TTTATCTAACGCATCAAAACCTTGAAATCCATAAATTCTTTTTTGTGCCATAATAAAACCGAGCTCTAAAATCTCAGTGTAGATCTTTGAAAATTGCGGTATTGAAGCTACTAAATGATAAAAATCAGCTCTTGAAATACACAATAATTGCGACTCTTCAACGGTTTGTAAATACTCTTCAGCAATTTGTTGGTTAATAAAGCTGGGCAGGGCAGTGACAAAATTT
>NZ_RQVR01000030.1:236-11848 GCF_003865365.1 Flavobacterium macacae
GGCAAAATACCGGGAGCTTTGATCCCCATCTTTGGCAATCGTAAATAAGCGGACACAACCTTTATTGATAAAATAATAGTGTTCGCAGACTTGGTCATAATTTAAAAGGATTTCGTTTCTCTTCGTTTTAACCAATTTAAAATAGGAACAGATTTCTTCAATTGTTTTGGCATCACAATTTGTCTTGGTTTTTATGAATTTTTCAAGTGTAGAATACATGATTTTTAATGTATGGGTGTGCAAAATATCGCATAACGTTAGTTTGGGATAAACCTTCGTTTAATTACTTCAAATATAAAAAAACTATTTCCGAAAAACAGAGATATTCCTATTTTTAAAGAGGAAGACTTCACCCGAATTTACCATAACCAAATGACCTTTTTCTTTTTACAAGAACGTTTTTATGTTGATAATCTAATACGAATTTATTGATGTCTTTGTATAGGAAACAACAACGAAACCAACTTAACAGAACTCGCAAAAGCAAACGGAGAACACAGCCAGAGTATGGTAGTCTACAATTTTAAATATACCCTAAATAATTTGGGAGTAACGTATTGAATGTCAGATCTATGAATTTGAATTACTTACAAAGCAAAGGCCTGTCTTCTTTTTAAAAACGATATCAGGGAAGGAGCTGACATTAGTATGCAGTAGGGGTCTGGACTGCGGGGATGCAGATATCAAACCTAGAACCTATGCTTACTTTGCTTTGTACATCAATTGTGCCTCCATGATTTTCTGCAACTTTTTTGACAATGGTAAGGCCAATTCCAGCACCCTCATATTCCGTTTTTTCATGCAGTTTCTGGAATATCTCAAATATCTTTTCTTTGAATTCCATGCTGAAACCTATGCCATTATCCTCGATGCTGATACGCACAAATCCATTGTGGGTTTCGGGAATGCAGCTGATGACCACATGTGGCGGGATTCCAAGCTTGCAAAATTTTAGGGAATTGCTTATTAGGTTGCAGAGCAGCTGAAGGAATTGGTTAGGGATAACTGCAATCTCGCAGGAATCGCTGACCTCGATTAAGGCACCGCTACTTTCTATTTCTTTCTGCAAAAGGCCAAGCGCCTGATCTACAATTATCTTGAAGTCAGTAGTTATAAATTTTCTTTCGCCCGCATTGATTCCCGAATAAGAAATGATATCGTCTATAAGCGTACGCATGTGCTTTGCGGAAAGGTTGGTACGTTCAATATAGTACTTCCCTTTCGAAGAGAGGTTGCCGTATTCGTCTTCTAATATGCGGCCCGTAAAGATCTGTATTTTGCGAAGAGGCTCCTGCAGGTGGTGGCTGGAAATGTAAGCAAAGGACTCCAGTTCCCTGTTTGCGGCAAGCAGTTCGGCAGCCCTTTTTTCTTTTTCTGCATTTTGGTACGCGAGTTCCTGATTGGCAATGACCAGTTCACGAGCCCTATTTTCCTTTTCCTTATTCTGAAAGGCTAATTCTTTGTTGGCAATCAGCAGTTCAGCAGCACGAAGCTCTTTCTCTTCTAGCTGGAATTCCAGATGCCTGTTGGCTGTGGCCAGCTCGTCCGCACGGTGTTGTTTCTCCCTGTTCTGAAAATCGAGCTCGATATTGGCAATGGCAAGCTCATCGGCACGCTTCTGCTTCTCGCAATTCTGGAAGTCCAGCTCAATATTGGCCAGAGCCAGTTCCTCGGCGCGCTTTTCACGCTCAATTAGCTGGAGCGCAAGTTCTTGGTTGGCCAAGAAGAGTGCTGCCTGGTAGCTTTTTGAATTATCGGAAGGGAGGTCATTGCTTTGTGGTTGCGCAGGTGTAGGGGCCATGGGAAGGGGAATAATTTCCAAAGATACTACATATGCCACCAATATATCTTAGGCCACTTGGTTAATCGTGCAGTTCTATTCAAGAAGGTTTCGTCGTAAACCATTAATTTGGAAATTGTCATGCAATAAATGCTACCGTAGGGACGACTGCAAAAAAAAATAAGATCTTGTGATTTTTAGCAGATTATGGAATGCAATGTTAGGTGGAATTTTACTGCTTGGAGGATAAAGGCAGAACCGATGCCAGACTTCTGGATCTGCTTTTCAATACCCTTTGCGCTAATCGATCAACTGTATTATCGTTTCTCTTTTGTTATTGCAAAAGCCAATGGGGAGTGGCTCGCAAAGGTCGCCAGTCACGTGTAACATGAAAAGGTCAACAAAAGGAAACAGCAAGCAATCTGGCGCCTATCGGGTATTCTTTTCTTCCTAGCCGAAAGAAGCAGATGTACTAAAAAGCAATAGAGGCCTGGCGGTAATCTTCTTGGTATAGCGTTCTTAATTTCCTAAATAGGGCTGTTAATTTATTTTAATCAGATATTTACTGATCGGGCTGAATCCTTATTACTTTTTGCAATATTTTCTGTTTAAATTCTGGCTGCATCTTCACTAGCAAAATTATGCAGCACAATATTGAGTAACTGTAATCCCAACAAATGTCTTCTGTTTTACATTTATTATCTTGAATATTAATGTAAAGTATGGATTTCGAAAAATTTAAAAATGTACTTCTGAAGCGCCCTGAGGACATCTCTGAAAAACTTTTTACCTATGGTTATGAATGTGGCCGGATGAGCTACATCAACTTCGAAATCATAAGGCAGGCTTGTTACAATTACAATTATACGCAAAAGGAGCAAAAATATTATATCCAGAGAATTGTTATGGGTTATAAGAAAGGAGAAGTTTAGCTAAAATTTATATAACTTACAATTAGGTTTTTTTTTCAATTATTATTATTTTAATTCCCAAGATCTGATTAGTTTCAGAATATAACACATACCGATATAAGTAAAGTGGCAACTCCGATTTTACATTTTAGGAGATACAACGATTTGAAGTCTGTTGGTAGACCTGCTGCTGCTCTAAATAATAAGTGGAATTGCAGTTCATTAGGATATGTTATGTTTTTTTGTTCCGTTTATCCGCCTACAGGAGTCCCTCCATTGACGTGTATCATCTGCCCTGTAATGTAAGAGCTGTCTTCTGACGCCAAGAACACGTAGGCCGGCGCGACTTCAGAAGGCTGGCCGGGGCGCTTCATTGGGGTATCGCTCCCAAATACGGCAACTTCTTCTGCAGTAAAGCTCGCTGGGATCAGCGGTGTCCAAATGGGACCCGGAGCTACTCCGTTGACACGTATTCTCTTGTCTGCAACCTGCGCTGCAAGCGCGCGCGTGAATGAAACTATAGCTCCCTTGGTGCTGGAGTAATCCACCAACCGAGGCGATCCTTCGTAGGCGGTGATCGAAGCCGTATTAATAATGCTTGCGCCCGGTTTCATATACTCCAGGCATTTTCGGGTTACCCTGAAATACGGATAGATATTGGTCTGGAAAGTAAGTTCCAGCTGTTCGTCCGTAATGTCCTTCAGGTCTTTTTTTGGAAATTGGACAGCGGCATTATTAACCAGTATATCGAGGGTTCCGTATTCCGATAGCGTTTTTTCAACCAGAAGGTTGCAGCATTCGGCCTCTTTGAGGTCGCCTTCTACCAGCAGGCACTTGGTTCCCGCTTCCAATACCAGCTCCTTGGTGTAGAGGGCATCTTGCAGTTCTCTGCTATCGCCGTACGCAATTGCTATGTTGGCGCCTTCGGTGGCCATGTGCACCGCGACAGCCCTTCCTATTCCGCTGTCGCCTCCTGTAATCAAGGCAGTCTTGCCTTCCAGCTTCTTGCTTCCAATGTAATTTTTTTTGATGTACTCAGGCATCGGGCGCATTTCCGATTCCAGACCCGGCTGGATGGCCTGTTTTTGTGGTGGTAGTGTTTTTTTGTCCATGGGAAAAATGTTTAAAATTTAGGTAGATGAAACTTACGAATGGATAAATACATAAAGGGATTTTCCCTGGTAATCTCCAGCATGGCGGACAAAAAGGACGGCACGACTGGATATCCTGCTGGGCGTGCTGGATTCACAAGCGCCCTCCAAGGTATTGCTGAAATTTCCTAAAATCCAATTGGAATCTCCCCTGGCGAGCGTATCGGCAGCGGCCCATGACTGCCTGACTGCTTGGAAAGGTGCAAATTTCTCTGTTTTTTCAAAATCATCAAAAGGCAATACATCGAAAAAATTATCTAGTTCATCCATAGTTCTCAATTTTATATCTTACCTAAAATTAGCAAGATCTTCCAGGCATTCGGTTATATGTTTTCCTGTTTAAATTATAGCTTATTGGGTATGAAGTGAAAGCGTAATTGGGTGGTTCGTTTTTTCTTTTTACTTATTCCAATTCTGAATAGCGGATGCTCTTTTGCGAACTCCCTCGTTTTCGCTATTTTTGGTACTATACTAAAACTACATGATTCATTTCAAGGACAGAAGGCTGGTGGCATTTGGAGCAAATGCAAAAAAAATCAGGGAATCCAAAGGGATAAGCCAGAATGATATAGCCCAAGGAACTTCGCTTACCAAGAGCGATGTGGAAGCTATAGAGATGGGCAGAAAAAACTTTGCATTCACAACCTTGCTCGAATTGGCAAGAGGTCTAGGCGAGAGCCCCGCCAATATGCTTGATATCGAGCTTGAGATTTGAAAACTCTTTTGCCAGCTATCTGGATACTCTTTATTTAGATGTAAAGGATTCTTTGGCTGACACTCGAGGCGGAACTCTGCGTACCTACTGTATGTAATTTACTGTGAAGCAATTTATTGTGAAGCAATTTATTGCAATTGTGAGTCGTTAAAGAAAACCAACTCCCGTGACATGAATAAGCAATCTAGCGTAATTTTAAAAAATGGACTATACGAATCTTGGGTTTTCATTTTATCCAAATCTACTAAACTATTAATTCAAGTTAAACAAAAAGTATTGTTTTGAGAATTTTTATCATCTCTGATTAGGTGACAAATTGGAATTACAGATTCTTTTTTTTATCCTTTATAATAGTTGTTCTCTAAAAAAATATTTTTGGACCTGATGAACAGTTAAAATAATTTTCAAACTGTATTTAAACAAAAATAAAATTAATCCTTTTATATTAAGGCGTTTATGATTAAAAATGAAATATTGATTCTCCTTTTTTATAATAAAAAATCTTTTTTTTTTTTTGGATCTAAACGAGCACGCATTAGAATGTTTATAAAAAAAATTACCCCCAGTTCTGAAAAAGGAACTTATAAATAATTAACATTTTTGTTTAATCTTTTTTGAAATTTGATTTGTAATGTAAGCCATACAAACTTCACTGTTTATTGTTTTTAGCATCTTCCCCCAAGATATATTTAACCTTTAAAACCTACTGTTATGCCTATCAGTACAAAGATTGTTATAGAAATTGCTGGAGAAACCCTATCTCGTTTTTCACAATTGGTTGTTGAACAGAAAGTGCAAGAGCACCACAAATTTTCTTTATTGCAACCCTTGCCAAAAGAATTTGTAAGCCAAGCCATTGAAAAAGCCCAAAACTATATCGGGCAGTCCATTAAAATCACCATTGAGCCGTCAACAATGGCCAAAGACTCGCCGTTGCTTTTTAACGGAATCATTACTGAAGCCCAAATGGTCAGGACAGCTGGCGCTTCGGGCGGCATTATCATTAATGGGTACAGTCCGACCATTTTATTAGAGGGAACTCCCAATATAAAATCCTTTAATGACAAAGCATTGTCAAGTATTGTCGATGAAATTCTCGGTAAATATTCTGCTGATAGCTTGAAACCTGCTGTTTCGATTCAAAAAGATGCCACTTTGCCATACACCGTTCAATACAACGAAAGCGATTTTGCTTTTTTATCGCGAATGGCTCAGAAAAAAGGACACTGGTTTTATTTTAACGGAGAAAAATTGACATTCGGCAAGCCGCAATCAAAAACTTTTACTTTAGAATATGGGCGAACGCTTCAATCTTTCAACATTGAAATGCGCGCCAAATCTTTGGGATTTGAATATTTGGGTTATGATCCGTCCAACGGAGAAACACAAAAAGCCAATTCGATGGAAGTCAATTACAATCCAGAAGGTTATGCAAAAACCGTTTTTGAGTCCTCAAAAAAGATGTTCCCAAATACTTCTACGATGCTGTATTCGCAATCTTTAGAAGAAGGAAATTCAAAAACACATTTGACCGATCGCGTGACCACACAATTGCAATCGCGTGCAGCCGATTTAGTGACCGCTAAAGGCGATTCTGATGAAACAGGACTTCGACTTGGTGACATCGTCAATATAAAAGAACCTGCCTTTTCATTAACTGGAAATGCTTTGGACGGCTTGCAAGAGCAAAGTTTCGGAAGCTACATCATCACTGATATTGTTCACGTTTGTGACGAATCCGGAAATTACCACAACACTTTTGATGCCGTTCCAGACGATGTGATTTCGCCACCTTACGGCAATGTCCACCGTTTTCCCATTGCAGCATCGCAGCCGGCAACCATTGTTTCCAATGACGATCCGGCCGGTTTGGGACGCGTTCAGGTTTCGTTTGCTTGGCAAGAAGAAACGGGCGGAAAAACGCCTAGGCTCCGAATGACAAATCCGCACGGTGGCGGCGGAAAGGGCTTTTATTTTATTCCAGAAGTGGGGGAAGAAGTTCTGGTGGCTTTTGAAGGAGGCAATGCCGAAAAGCCTTTTGTTTTGGGAGCAATGTATAATGGAAAAGGGAAAAGTACCCAAAAAGATTCCAGCAATAATTTTAAAGCCATTCAAACGCGTGGCGGGCATATGATAAAATTTGACGATGCCGATGGTGCGGAATCAATCACGATTTCTGATAAAAGTGGCAATACGATTGTTTTAAATACCAATGAAAAAACGATTACAATTTCATCTGAAGAAAAAATGACTTTTCTTTCCAAAGAAATTAATATTATCGGGGAAAATAACGTCAATATCAGTTCGAAGAAAACAGCTGTTGACGGAAGCGATTCGGTTACAATTTCCAGTGACACAAAAGTAGATACAAGTGCTCCGGCGGTAAGTATTACCGGAGAAAAAGAAGTCAAAGTCGAAGGAATGCAGGTCGATGTCAATGGTTCAATTGCCACAAATGTAAAAGGTACCGTCTTAAATCTGAATTAGATATGATGAATCACGAGCACAATCCTGTGGCGATCAGAATTGGAAAATTACAGGAAATTTGGTTTGAAGAAACCGAGAAAAATCCCGATTACAGTTTGGCGCGTTGGGTCATTCATACCGAAGATGTGGATTTCTTAAACGGATTTTTAAAATTAGAATCCACGTCTCACGGCAAATTATCAGATATTTTTGTCGTACTGTTTACGCCGTTTGTATCGGAAGATCATTTTGCAAAAGCATTGATTTTTGATTGGATTTCGATGTATAAAACCGAATTAGAACAGCAGAAAATGGCGCAAGTTTGGAACTTTTCTGTATTCGAAGAAAAAGCAAAAGAACTGCTTCCTGAAAATTCTGGAGTGACATTGCTTTTAGAAATGCTGGAAGATTTTTCAAAATTCTCGAGCAATCACAGCCGCCCTTTGGTGGTAACTTTAATTCCGAGAACGATTTCTGAAAACGGAATTTACGCCAGGTTCATTAAAAAGCTAATCGCAAAAAATCAAATTCATACCGCTGTCAAATTCGCCATTCTGGATTTTGCAGATCATCATTATTTTGTTGAAACCACAACCATTTCTGATAAAAAAACAATTGACATCAATCCTGGGAATTTGAATATGCGCGAAGCCATCAATCAATTGGCGTCACAAGGAAACCAGAATGATCCGCAAGTGCAATTTCGAATTTGTATGCTAAAAATGGGCGAGGCGACTGGAAACAACAGTCGAAAAGCACTTGATGAATGGGGTAAAAAATTGTTGGAAGCCGCTCAAAAATCTGCCAATCAAGGAATGTGGGCTTCGGCTCATCTGATATATGGGGGCTTTTTAATGCATTTTCCGGCGAAGGAAGAAACAGAACAGATGCTTCAAAAAGCATTGCAACTTGCAAAAAGAGCGATTGCTGAAGATAAAAATAATGTCACGATCCTGATACAAATTTATGGGTATCTCGGTGCTTTAGAATCGATGAATGGCGACCATAAAAAAGCGCTCCGCTATTTTGATTTGCAAGCCAAAACAAGTATTGAAAATGATTTGATTACAAGCGCCATTTCTTCGTATAAAACCATTCTGTTTTTATGCGATCAGCACAATTATAAAGAAGAATTTGATAGTTATCTGCAAGAAGCGTATCAAATGGGACTCGAAATTAAAGACGAAGATTTGAAAGTTTCAGATTCTAGTTTTATTGCCTATCATTTTATCGAAGAAAATCAATTTACAGATAAAGAAGAAGTGGCAGTTTTAAACGAACGAATGGAACGCCTTTTTGGACCAGAATGGCGAGCGGAATTGCAATACCGGTTTGACGAAGCCACGGCTCAAAGAAAATAACAACCATTAAAAGAGGGAAATATGTTGTTGACCAATACTCATTTTACGCCAGTTATCGGTATTGACTTGCATTTCAATACGTTGCCTCCGTTTAATCCGATTCATCCTTATATTGGAATCGTGATTGATCCGATGGATTATATTCCGTTTATTGGTTCGACCGTGAATGTCAACGGAATTCCGCGTGGCGTGACAGATACCAGTGGCAGAATCATCACATTTATTCATATTCCTTTGTTCACGGGACCTTTCGCGATGATTCCGATGATTGGTCACGAATCAATGAATTTTTTCGGAAGCGTGAATTCGTATATTGAAGGCCGTCGCATCAGTCCAAAAGGCTATATGAAAATGACCTGCAACGATATCGGGATTCCGTTGAGTTTGACTCCAGGAAAAAAATTCAAACCCATTCCGTCGCTTTTTGCACCCACAAGTTTCAGTTTGCCGATTCCCACAGGAAAACCGGTGAATATCGCGGGTCCTTATGTTCCTGATTTGATGGGAATGCTTATCAATCTTTTAGCGGGTTTTGGTTTTGGAGCGCTTTTTAAAATCGGAGGAAAGCTCTTGGGTAAGTTGCTCAAAAAACTGAATAAAATGGCCAAAAAAGCCTTTGGAGGATCCAATCGTTTGAGTGATTTTCTATGTAAAAAAGGCTTTGAGCCGGTAGATTTGATTCAGGGAATTGTTTTTTATGAATATACCGATTTTGAACTTCCGGGCCCGATTCCGTTGGTTTGGGAACGCATCTGGAATTCTGATTCTGAATATGAACATCAGTTGGGCCACGGTTACAATCACAGTTATGACCTGCCGATGAAGATTGATTTTGACGAACAGGTAATCGCGGTTTTGCTTCCGGATGGCAGCAGTGTGGGTTTTCCAATTTTAGAAGACGGACAAGAGTTTTACCATCGAATGGAAAAACTGACGCTGAAAAGAATAGGAACAGACTTTGAGCTTTACAGCCATTCCAAAAAACTGACGTACCATTATATTCCGGTTACAGATCAAAAATATGTGCCAATTTCAATAACCAATGCTTCGGGGTTGGCGATTCAATTGCATTATTCCGGAACTTCTTTGGTGGGAATGACAGACAGCAGTCATCGCGAACTTGTTTTTGATTTAGACGAAAAAAACAGAATCAATGCCATTTTTCTGAAAACCAAAAAAGGCCGTGAACTGCTGGTGCGTTATCAGTTTAATGCCGCAGGTGATTTGGCCGTTATTGCCGATGCTTTACACCAAGAAGTAAACATTGTGTATGAAAATCACTTGATGGTTTCAAAGACAGACCGAAACGGACAGACTTTTTATTGGGAATATGATTTTGAAAAACGCTGTATTCACACCACTGGCGAAAACGGACTTTTTGAAGGTTGGCTGGCCTATTTTCCGAGTGAAGGTTTTAATATCATTACCGATGCTTTGGGCAACGAAACGATTTATTATTATGACGAAGATTTTTTGTGTACTCAAATTAAAGATGCTTTGGGTAATTCAGAATTTTTTGAATACACCGAAACCTTTGAGATATATAGAAAAATTGATCCCGAAGGAAATCTGACTGGATATACCTATGACGAAAGAGGAAATCTAACGTCCATCATTCAGCCAGACAGCTCGATTTACAGTTATGTGTATGATGAAAATGACAAGCTGATTATTGCAAATGATCCCGAAGGAAACAGGACCATCTGGAATTATGGAAAATCAGGAAAACTAAAAAATACGGTGGCGCCAGATCGTGGAGTTACTGCTTTTGAATACGATCAAAACGGACTGATTTCTGAAATCAGGGATGTAAATGAAGGCATCACAACGTTAGAATATGATGCGCAATACAATCTTGTAAAATTAATTTTGCCTTATGGCGAAGTAGCCACTTGGACGTACAACGAAAAAGGCGAAGTTGAAAAAGCGACCAATCCTGAAGGCGGAACGCAACGATTCAGCTATGATCCGTTGGGTCGTGTTACGCAAATTATTCATCCTGACAATACATCAGTTAAATTGCGATATAATGCGTACGACGAAATTATACATGCGAAAGACAGCGACCACGATGTGAAATTTGCTTACACGCCACTCGGAAGCTTGAAGATGCGCGAGGAAAACGGCGTTAAAGTACAATTTGCGTACAATAATAATGAAGAACTGGTTGCCATTCAAAATGAACATAAAGAAATCTACCAGTTCAGAAGAAATGCCAATGGTGAAGTTATTGAAGAGATAGGTTTTGATGGTTTATCCAGAAAATACATAAGAAACAGAGCGGGTAAGGTTGTTAAAGTTCAAAGGCCTGATAAACGCTGGACAAACTTTGAACATGATGCTTTAGGGAGAATTGTCAGAGCAGAATACTACGATGGTACTTGGGAAACGTATAGTTATGACAAACGTGGTGTTATTTTACAAGGAGTTAACAATACAATTTCTGTAGATTTAAAGAGGGATGCTATTGGCCGTATAATTCAGGATATTCAGGGAGAACATTCTGTGAATAATGTATATAATCGAAACGGATCCAGAAAATTATTATCAAGTAGTCTTGGGGCTAACGTTACCTTTGATTATGATAAAATGGGTAATATAATAAGAACTGAAGCATATGCGAAAGATTTAGAGGAATCCTGGCTAATGCATCAGGGTTATAATTCTGTGGGAAAAGAATTGTGGCGTAAGATGAGTGGAAATGTAAATTCTATTTGGGATTACGACAATTTTGGACATCCAATATTACATAAAGTAGAATCTCGAAATAATGTTGTAAGACATAGAAGATACAATTGGAGTGCCAATAATCGATTATGGCGTATGGTTAATGAACTTACCGGTGGTGAAACAGGTTATGCACATGATAATTTTGGAAACCTTGCCTGGGCTAAGTATGAAAATGGGCAATATGATTATAAATTACCAGATGAAGTTGGAAATTTATTTAAAACAAAACAAAAAAACGATGAGGAGTATGGTGCAGGAAGTAAGCTTCTTCGTGATAAAGATTACAAATATTCGTATGATGGTGAAGGCAATCTTATAGCTAAAGAAGGTAAAGACAATTGGAAGTTTGATTGGTTTGGTAACGGAATGCTGAAAAGTATTAGTAAGCCGGATGGAAGTATAGTAGAATTTGAATATGATGCTTTTGGCAGGCGTATTGCAAATTCCAGTGATATTGACCACCCGATTCCAGTTTAAAGTGAGCACCTAATTCCAGTT
>NZ_RQVR01000031.1 GCF_003865365.1 Flavobacterium macacae
AATCGGATAGTTTAATGCTAGCGTTCGTTGATGGGGGCGGAGCTGCTAATTTTATCACTTTTGAAGGTGGTTCTTCTGGAGGAGGTGGAGTCACTTCTTTAAGTAGCATAGTTTCAGCTTTATATAATAGCGCACTTGACAGGTATATCGTCCCGGATTTCATCAACATTGGTGTTGGATTTAACGGTATTGCAGGTGTGGGCGGAGGTACTAGTATCGAATTAAATTGGATTACACACGGTCCTGATGCGTCTTTTTTTCTGCTATAACTACTACACAATTAATTGGGATTGGGTATGCTCTAGATGGGACGCTAAATATAGGTGCCGTAAGATATTGGCAGTGCTAGTGATATAGATAGAAGTATGTTGACAACGGATTATCGATCAGGTGGTGCCGGACTCTGGGCCTCAGCTGGTCCTGCATTGGGGGGTAAGGTTGGTATTACAGGGTTTTATGCCCCAACAACGAAAGGATATGGATTAATTGGCACCCAGATAAATATTGGCGGTGCATTGCCTGTAGTACCCGTGCCTATGAATATAGCTGCTGGCACTAGCAATACATTTATCTTATACGATTTTTATGGCAATTAATAAAAAATATATTTATGGTATCGGCGCAATTT
The DNA here is from genome assembly GCF_003865365.1 of Flavobacterium macacae. Taxonomy (GTDB): domain Bacteria; phylum Bacteroidota; class Bacteroidia; order Flavobacteriales; family Flavobacteriaceae; genus Flavobacterium; species Flavobacterium macacae. The sequence continues at coordinate 629 of NZ_RQVR01000031.1, forward strand.
TAATAATTTCAATATTCATTGCGAGTCAGTATTTTGCGCGTGAACGCGGGAAAAAATATTTTAAAGAATTTGATAAAGCAAAAATAGATGCTGTTTTGATGATTGATGCGTATATTTTTGATAAAGGTTCAGGTATAAAATTAACAGATGGTTCAGAATACGTTTTTTATCCACATACTAACAAAAAATTAAACCAGAACAAAATTTTTTATCAAGCAGCGAAAAAAGAGGATAGAATTTTTAAAGATTCATATAGCGATACGCTTTATTTATATAAAAAAAATACGATTTTAAAATATACTTTTACAAAATTTTAATTTGCTCATCCCATTCATGAATCGCACACCGATTAACTAGCTTGGTGGATTTGGATTTTCATTGGGAAGAGTTTCGGATGCAGTCGGTGACAGTAGCTGGTATTTTTCTTCAAATGCAAATCTTGGTTATGGCGCTGATGTAAGCAAAGGAAAGACAATATCAAATCCCTCCATTGACAGGATTGATAATTCGAAAGGATACGTAAAAGGAAATATTCAGATCATTTCCGATTTAGCTAACACCATGAAAAGAGAAAGTTCCATTGAGCAATTGCAAGTTTTTGCGAAAAATGTCTTAAAAAGACACAAACTTATTTAAATGGAATATCTTGTTTATACTTTTGTTCTAACCTTATATTTAGATGTTCCGTCCGTTTCGTCTAACAGCATCTCGTAATCTACCAAGCCCTGAGCATAATAATATTCTAATAAACCTTTACCCAAATTACTGAGTTGCAAGAACTGTTTTCCATTTGCAATTGTTTCTCTAAAGACATCAAATAAAGCATTCATAAGTTTATCGTCTAAATATTGTATGTTAAAATCATTAAATAAAAGATTTTTATCACTCAAACTGTAGGGACGAACCTTCTTATTTGCTAAATTAACAAGATCTTCATATTTAAGTTGAGATCTTTGTCTCTCCAATTGCTTGTTCAGATCTGATATCATTTTTTTATAGTTTTCTTCATTAATTTTCCCTGTTTCGATAAATTTTTCATAACTCTCAGACGATGATTTATGCTGTTCATTCATATTGTCTATGAGTTTTTGTTGACTCATCAACTTATTATTTAACTCGTCTAGATCTTTATTCCCTGACTTAATTTGATTATTCGTAAATTCAAGCTGGAAAATCCTTTGGTCTTCGGTTAGCCTGTGAACTCTTATATCAATTTTTTCAGTTATGCGTTCTTTAGTAACATTTTTAAGTTTCTTATCTACTAGAACATGTAATTCAGGAAGAAGTAGTACATAGAATAGACTTACGCCAAGAGGAATTATAATCGCCCATAAAGAACAATAATTAACATCCACATGCTCTATTCTAGTTTCAGCATTTTCTTTTGAAAACATTAATATGTAAATTGGCCTCCAATTATAAATTAAAAATGCTATACTAAACGTACCAATCAAGGGACTTTTGAAGCGCTCTCTGGCAGACTCATGGAAACTTTTTAAAAATTCGATAAATTCACTCATTTAATTATGTAGTTTTAAAACAAACTTATATGATATTTCTTTAAAATTTGCTATTTAAATTATATATTCGAAAAAATTTAAGATTATGAGTTTTTCGGATAGAATGGGGTGATTCTGTGTATGGTTTTGGGTTAACAAGAAAAAAAGGGAACGAGATTTTTTGAAAACAATAAAAGTTGCTTAATCTTGAAGAATAAAAATGAAGAATCCCCTCTTTTGGAGGGGATACAAAAACTGCAAAACCAAGCTTAGTGTCAATTAATAACTATAGTTCAACAGCTAAAAGTTCTTCACCTAATTTATGCAAAGCAGTTTCGATTTTTTGTGCAGTCTGTTCACTCGGTTTTCTATGCCCGGATGCATAGTGTTGAATTTGTTTTTGATTAATACCAGTTATTTTTTCAAATGCTGAATTTGTAAACACACCTTTGTAGTAGCTTAAAAGACTGACAGCATCAAATTGGAAGGTTATATTGTAAACACCTTTTAGTATCGAAGGTATATTTTCTGGAGTGTTATATTCTTTTAATAAACGTATCGAATCCAATACTGATTGTTTAACCTCCTCAACTGTATCTCCTCCAGCGTAGATGCCTTCAACATTTTCAGCAAAGGCAGAAAACATATCTTCTGTCTTTTCAATAATAATTTTTACCGTTTTCATTTTTTTACGATTTTTTCAATTTTACTTTTTCACGATTTTATATTAAAAAAGAGTGGGGTTTTACAACCCCAGCTCTTTAGTCATTTTAATTTCAAGACCTTTACCTACCTCTTTCGCTCCGTGATACGGAACTGGATAGGTTTTTCCGTCTTTCTCATAGATGTAATGGCTTCCATCGGTTCTGATGTGAATCCATCCACCTCTTTTTACCTTGCGGTGGAACTCAGATGATTTCATAGAACTACTTGTTAGTAATTGACTTATCAAAGATAGTAAAAATACTATCATAAAAAAAATAAATTCGAATTTTTTTATAAAAAAACCGTGCACAAATTTCTCTGCACACGGCAACTAACCAATTTAGTTGCATTAAAAACGGATTAAATGGTAAATGTGATATAAACGATTTCATAAACGGTACTTACTCAATTAAGCCAATTCTCTATCCTTTAGAAATGCTAACCAAGCCAATAGTTCATAATGGAGTTGAGATAATTCCATTAGTTAAGCACGTTGAATCATTTGGAGAGCCTTGTGATGATTTTGATGAAGATAATTTAACAGATTATCAAAGCGCAGTTTTATCAATGTTATCAAATTACGATATGAGACATGAAGTTGATTTAGAGTTTTTACAAGAACATCATTTTGATTATCAAGATTTAATAAAAAAAGGCTTAGCAATAGATAAATCAACACTAAACAGTAAATAAGATGGAAAGCACTTTTACAGAAAAAGACAAAATACAACTTGAAAAAGTTTTTATTTTAGAGTCAAACGGTTCAAAATGTATCTTTTCAGGAATCGAAGAATTATTCGAATATATTAAAATAGAATTTGAAGAAAACTACGAAGAAAAAACAGAGTTCAAGGTCTTTACTTCTGAAATGTCAAAAGAAGAATTAGACAATATGTCTGAATTTGATGGATTTTGAATTTACAGTAAAACATATTAAACATTGGAATTACGGAAAACCGTAAAAACTATCTATTGACAAAATGTAAATTTGTAACTATGGAAAATAACATGGAGAAGCTAAAGCAGAAACAAAATATGGAACTTATAGTGTTCTGGGTAGTAAGTGCAATAGTATCGGTGACAATCATATATTTATGGTTTTGGTTATATGGGGAGGTAAGAATAGAAGAAAATACGATTTGTAAATCAATTAAGAATTTTGTTTATATTTCCAAAATATTTTAGATCTTAATTACTTAGCATAGTTCTGTAATACGCATATTAAATCAAAATAAAAAAAATGATAAATAGATTAATTATAATTGGAAATGGCTTTGATTTGGCTCACGGTTTAAAGACTAAGTACTCTGATTTTATGGAGGATTATTATTTAAGCATCATAGATTCTGGTAAATGGAATGATGATTATTTTGAATGCGACTTACAAGGTTATTTATTTAAAAATTGTTCCAATTTAGATTCGATATTAGATTATCTAAGAAAGTCAACAGGTTACTCGGTTAAAGAGTATGCGCATAAAATAAACTTACACGGAAATAAATCTATTAAAATAAAAAATTCTTTTTTTTATAAAATCTCAAAATCCCATTCAATCCAAAATTGGGTTGATATTGAAAATGAATACTTTAAGAGTTTGTTATTTATAATAGATCAAGCTAGTAAAAATCTAGCCACGGAAATAGAAATAGAAACAGCTGTACTAAATGGAATTACTAAACTAAATCTAGAAATGGACGCTATAGCCTTAAAATTTGAGGAATATCTAAAGACAAAAGTTCAGCCATTTATTACTAATGATGAAGCCCCAGTAAAGGACCTACTGGATGATTACGTGAATTATACAGGTAACGGAATACAGTATTTCGCTAGAGAATTTCCTAAAAAATATACTGATAAAAACAAATTTTTCGTCGAAGACGATTTACGCCCAGCTTTCCTGAATCTGTTTAATCAAACAATGGTATTGAATTTTAACTATACCTCTACATTTGAATACAAATATCGGTCTAAGATTCAGAATATCGAAATTATAAATATTCACGGAATGGTTGGTAACAAACGAAACCCGATTAATCTAGGTTTCGGAGACGAAATGAGCAAAAGATATGGAGAGATTGAAGATTTTAACGAAAACGAATATTTGCGATTGATGAAATCTTTCTTTTATTCCGACAATAATAATTACAAGAAATTGTTTGACTTTATAGAAGGAGCTGACTTTCAAGTTCAGATTATGGGTCATTCCTGCGGAACATCAGACAGGACATTATTAAACGCTATTTTCGAAAACCACAATTGTAAATCAATTAAAATATTTTATCACGAACGCGAAAAAGACGGAGAAACAAAAGATAATTTTTCTGATATCGTAAGAAATATATCTAGGCATTTCAATCAAAAAACTATGATGCGTGAAAAAATCGTGAATAAAGATTACACTGAACCTTTGATTCGAGCATATTAGATAAAACAAAAGCCCTAACTAGGGCTTTTGTTTTATCTTTTCCTTATATTTGCAATACAATAATTCTTCAAAAGCCCTGATTTCTTCAGGCAAGTATTTCCACACATAACGATAATTGAAACACGAGGAGTATCACCTTCAAAAAGGCATTTGTACTTATCTCAGCATGCAATATCCTGAGGTCATGTTCCTTAGCGATACTGTTGCTTCTGTCAAGCTTACTCCTATGCAGGCATCCAGAAACAAGTCAATCCAAAAGAACGGATTCAAGTGCCCAGACCTCATCATTCTTGAACCGAGAGGCAGATTCTGCGGTCTTTTCATCGAATTGAAAACAGACACCCCTTTCAAGAAGAATGGCGCCATCAAGGCAAGCCAGAAAGACCACCTCGAATTACAGAACCGGACTCTAGTGACGCTTTCAGCCAAAGGCTACAGCGCACAATTCGCTTGGAGCTTCGATATGGCAAAAGCCATCATAGACGAATACCTGAAGCTACCAAGCCTTTAGTTATCATACGTACAGGCATTTGCTGGTCACAGATGGCCAGGAACGACGGAAAAGTATCTTAAAAAGGATAGTGGGAAACAGCGGGAGTTAATCAACAGGTATTTTCCTATCTAATAGGAACGATAGCCAGAATTTTATCTAATTTCATACTAAAAGTGTCCACCGTTGAAATTTTCTTAGCAGTAGATGGTTTGTTATTGGCTAATCTATTGATGCGTTTGACTTCCAAGTTTTGCTTGTCAATAACAAATATTTCTCTTATAGTCGGTATAGCTTCCATATGCTTTTTCAACTTTTGAATATCTGCTTCAACTTTATTAGTCCAGCATATTTCAATTAATACTACTGGAACATACTCTTTTTTAACCTTTTTCCAAATTGCAATATCAGGTATTTGCGCACTGTCTGGCTGTAAGGAAAACTCTGGCATAGCAATATAGTTCTTATAAGTTTTTTTATTTATAATCTTATCCATGAATGCATGCACGAGACAAGAAATAATCGCTTGATGATTAAAATCGTTACCTGGCCCAGTTAATCCTACAAATTTATCCATAGCTCAAATTAAATATTCTTAGCCAATATAGTGATAAACAAATGACAAAAAAAAATTTGGGCATTTTGTCCTATAAAGAAACCCCGTCTTTACTAGAATCTTTATTTTTTAAACTCAAACTACAAATCATAAGTTATTGAATTGTAGATTTTTAATTGTAAAATTTTTAATTTTTTATGTCCTATTTTATTATTGACCTTGTAAATACCTTCGCTGGCAACGAATGAATTACGTGTCACAGATTATTTCCGTAGACGTCTTTTTATTTGCGAAAATTAAAAACATTAAAATTAGAGACATGGATTGGATACCAGAAATACTAAATTTTTTATTGATAGTTATAGTCTTATTTATGTCATTTCCTAAGCGTGGAAAGAAAGCAGCAAAATCTCTTTCAATGGTTTTTCTTGCGTTACCATTAAGTAAGCTATTCCAAACTCTCTCTGAATTTTTCAAAAGTAAAACAAAATAAATATCTCATATTTTGATTGGAAAATACTACATTTGAATTATTAGATTTGGAAGTTATTCGCTACTCATGTCTGTGTGAGGTGGGTTTGCAAATGCCTATAAGTATAATATAACGGAAGGGAATACCAACGAGCTGGGGCTGAATGTTACTGCTATGGACTTCAGGCAGTATGATAACGCTATCGGTAGGTTTAACGGAATGGACCGACTTGCGGATTTCATGCCTGGAATAACTCCTTATCGATTTGAATTTAACAATCCTAACAGTTGGAGTGACCCGACTGGATTGTTTGAAACTCAAGGTAGTGCTTACGCATTCATGAATCAATCAGGGATTTCAGGCTCGGTAAGTTTTGATAAAGCAAGAGGGTTTTGGGAAATAGATGCTGGAAGTTATAGTCTTTGGATGCAATCCAATAGTTTAACAATAGCGTTCGTTGACGGTGGCGGCACTGCTAATTTTATGAGTATCGGTGGTGGTTCAGGCGGTGGTTCAGGCGGTGGTTCAGGCGGTGGCGGTCCTGGTGGTGGCGGTTCTTAGGGGGGAGGATTTACCTCTTTCCTAAATTCAGCTGGTCTATCAACGACAAATACAGTAGCAGGAGGTATGGGTATGACTGTAGGAATTAATACAGAGCTTATAGATTTTGCTATTAGAACAAATTACAAATCCGCCAGAACTTGGGATCAATTTAATAAGTTGAGAGAAACACAGAAATCTTGGAGGACACTAAATACATTAGGAAAAGACGGCGCACAATATTTGAAAATATTAAAAGGTGCTGGGGCGGGTATCGCAATTGGAACATCAGCATATAGTTTGCTTAAGGCAGGAACATATTATTCAAATGGAGGCGATGATTGGAGAGTGGGAGCAAAATCAGCACTTGATATAGGCATGACTGTCGTGGGATTTTTTGGGCCAGTAGGTTTTGCAATCAGTGCAACCTATTTTATTCTTGATAATTATACTGATGGATTTGGAGGATTTGGAGCAACAAATTAATTAATTGAACTTATGATGAAATTTTTAGAATATTTATTTGTAAAATACCATTATTTTCAGGTAAGAGTGGGGAATGGATTTATTGCGCCCATGATGGCAATGTTATTTATGTTATTTGTAATAATAATTTATCTCAATGCTATATTTTTTATGGCGATACTATTTATTCCTCCTAAAAAATACGACATGTCATTCTTTCCAGAGATAGGTATGTCAATATTTTTTTGTATTGGAATTGCATTGTATTTTATTTTTCTTTATAAGAATAAGCATAAATTTATTTTAAAGAAAAAAGAATTGCAAAATAAGAGCAGCAGGATGGCAATTTTGTTCACTGTCTTATCATTTTTTTTATTATTATTCTTTATGACGCTCAAGATCTTGCAAAACAACGGTAAGCTTTAACCATTTGTTTTCGATACCTAATGTAAAATATTTATGTAAACCTGGCTTTTATTAAAAAAAAAGCAGAAATAGGAGCCAATATTTAATTTATTGCTGATTTTGGCACAATGGGGGTAAATTATTTAAATAATAATGCAAGCAAGCTCATACGCATATTCTTGCTTTGGACTACATAGGAATTTCATGAATAATAATACTATCTTATATTTAGAAGAAAATACAATAGTGGGTTGATGCTAGAAATGCAAACTGACCAAAAAGCGTTAGCTAAATTTTTTCAGTTTTCTGGAGGAATGCTTGGATTTTCACAAGCTGCCATAGCGAAAGGCAAGATTAAATTTGATGTTAAAACAGTAATAGGAGCTTATCTTTTTTTCCAGGGGAATCAGAATGCAGGAAATGAGACTGAGTTAAATTTAATTGAAGCAAGATATCAAGATATAGGTGCCAATAATGGAGTCTATATGATTCATACCTATATTGCTCAAAGTAATGTACATACAGGTGCTTTCAGTTATATAAATATGTTAGATTTTTATGATGTATCTACTTTTCAACATCTTGGAGGTTTAAAAAATTATAATTAATATGAAATATCTTAGAATTTTATTGCTATTTGTATTGATGGTACTCTATTTTTATTTGTCAGAGCAAGTTCAGGCTTCAACTAAAGTTGAAGTTAATATTTTTTCTTTCAAGTATGGAAATATCTTTTTGAAGTTACTGCTTTTTATATTTTTGATGGTAATGTTGCCTATTATATTTAGAAAAAAAACTTACATAGTTATTATTGCAGCATTAAGTGTTCTAAATATTTATCTAATAATTCAACTATTTTTTTATGGAAATCTAAACTAAATATATAACTTTTACATGGTAGAAATAGATCATAGTGTTTATATGTTAAGTTATAAAGTAATACAAGCGAAAATTATAATAAGATTATTATATAAATAATAGGTCAGATTATAAAATGAACTAATTTGTTAAAGATGCTTTTATTGGCTATTATTTAAAATCTTTACAGATAATCTTATGCGAGTTGAATATAATATCTTTTTAACTGTTTATATTATGTAATACATATTGTTAACCCGTTGGGTGTAATTAAATTGTTTGATTTTTAATATTGTTTATTGGTCTGTCAAAGATGAATTTATTTATATATTGAACCAATGTTAATGCTGTTATTTTTGCTAAAATTCTTGTTTTAAAACCTTCAAAAGTTTTAGCATAATTGTTTCTAATTTTGAACTGATCGCATAGTTGTGAAAATAATGTTTCAATTCTTTTTCTTGATTTTCTAAAGATATAAGGTTGTGGTTTGTAATCTTTTTGATTAGCCCTGGAATTTCTAATTTAATATTTACCTGCAAATTCCAGTGATATTGACCACCCGATTCCAGTTTAAAGTGAGCACCTAATTCCAGTTC
>NZ_RQVR01000032.1:0-257 GCF_003865365.1 Flavobacterium macacae
TTTGAATTTGGTATATATTGCTAAATCCTATGGTTTGCATGAAGTTGCTGATTATTGGGAACAGGTGATTATCATGAATGATCATCAAAAAAGAAGATTTGCCAACAAGATTGTTTCGACACTTTACAATACCGTTTCGGGCAAAAAAATTGCATTTTTAGGTTGGGCATTTAAAAAAGACACTAACGATACAAGAGAATCAGCTGCCATTTATGTAGCTGATGATTTGATCAATGAGCAGGCTTCCTTGTCTGTTT
>NZ_RQVR01000032.1:267-9240 GCF_003865365.1 Flavobacterium macacae
ACAGGTCACGGTTTCCAATGATCCTTATGAAGCGTGTGAAGGCGCGCATGCTATTGCTGTTTTAACAGAATGGGATGAATTTAAAGCGTATGACTGGAAAAAAATATACCATTCGATGCAAAAGCCAGCCTTTGTTTTTGACGGAAGGAATGTGCTTGACGGAAAAAAACTGAAAGAAATCGGATTTGTCTATCAAGGCATCGGCGCCTAAGCTGTTTTGTGCTTTACATAGCCCTTGTGTAACTAAAAGAAAAAATTATGAAAGTAGGAATTACATTTAGCGCGTTTGATTTGCTCCATGCAGGACACATCAAAATGCTTGAAGAAGCCAAAAGACATTGCGACTACTTAATCGCAGGCCTTCAAACCGATCCAACAATTGATCGGCCAGAAAAAAACAGACCTACACAATCAGTGGTAGAACGATATATACAGTTGAAAGGCTGCCGTTTTGTTGATGAAATCGTTCCTTATGCGACAGAACAAGATTTAGAAGATATCTTGCGTTCCTTCCACATTGACGTTCGGATTATTGGCGATGAATATGCCCAGAAAGATTTTACAGGACGCCACTATTGTGAAGAAAAAGGAATTGAATTTCATTTCAATAGGAGAGACCACCGCTTTTCAAGCAGCAGTCTGAGAAAAGAAGTGGCAGCTAAAGAAATGATTAAAATAGTATAGAAAAAACATCTATAAAGAGAAATAATCTTTATGAAAAAAATATTAATTACAGGAGGCGCCGGATTTATCGGTTCGCACGTTGTTAGGAGGTTTGTAAAAAAATATCCGCAGTATGCCATCTATAATCTAGATGCCTTGACGTATGCCGGGAACCTTGAAAATATTTCAGATATTGAAAAAGAGCCCAATTATACCTTTATCAAAGGCGATATCGTCGATGCCGCATTTATAGACGCGTTATTTGCCGCGCATAAATTTGACGGCGTCCTGCACTTGGCCGCTGAATCCCACGTTGACCGTTCGATTACGGATCCGCTGGCGTTTGTGAAAACCAATGTCTTTGGAACCATGAATCTTTTAAATGCCTTCAAGGAAACTTGGAAAGGCAACTTTGAGGGAAAACGTTTCTACCATATCAGTACCGATGAGGTTTACGGAAGCCTGGGCGCAACCGGACTGTTTACCGAAACCACTGCCTACGATCCCAATTCGCCTTATTCTGCATCCAAAGCCAGTTCGGACCATTTTGTCCGCGCGTATGGTGAAACCTACGGCATGCCTTATGTACTGACCAACTGCTCGAATAATTACGGACCCAACCATTTTCCAGAGAAATTGATTCCGCTTTTTATCCATAATATCATTACGAACAAAGCACTGCCTGTTTATGGCGACGGCAACTACACGCGCGACTGGCTTTTTGTAGAAGACCACGCCGTTGCCATTGATCTGGTCTTCCATGAGGGAAACAACCATGAAACCTACAATATTGGCGGTTTCAACGAGTGGAAAAACATTGACCTGGTCCAATTGCTTTGCAAAATCATGGATGCCAAATTAGGAAGAGCAGCCGGGACTTCCGAAAAATTGATTACTTATGTCAAAGACCGTCCGGGCCATGACTTGCGCTATGCCATCGATGCCTCTAAAATCAAAAAGGAACTAGGCTGGAAGCCTTCGGTGACTTTTGAGCAAGGACTTGAAAGAACCATCGACTGGTACCTGTCTAATGAGGCATGGCTTAAAAATGTCACTTCCGGCCAATATGCCAACTATTACGACAGGCAATACAACTAAAAAACAACAACAAACGAATACAAACATAAATAATCCTCCCCCAAATAAACAACAACAGCAGTATGGGTTCCATAAAAATAGCAGTAATTGGTTTGGGGTATGTCGGACTGCCCTTGGCACGTCTTTTTGCAACGAAGTATCCGGTCATCGGATTTGACGTCAATCCGGAGCGAATAGCCAGTTTAAAAAAAGGGGCAGATTCTACCTTGGAATTGGATGCAACTGCCTTACAATCGGTGCTGTCTGAAAGTCCCGAGATGGAAAAGGGTTTGTTTTGCACCGATGACAGTGCCGCTATTGCCGCTTGCAATTATTATATCGTTACCGTCCCGACTCCGGTTGACCAACAGAACACACCTGACCTGACACCGCTTTACAAAGCGAGCAAAACGGTGGGCAAAGTATTAAAAAAAGGCGATATAGTCATTTATGAATCGACCGTATATCCGGGCGCTACCGAGGAAGAATGCATTCCGATGCTGGAAAAACATTCGGGATTGGTTTTTAACCAAGATTTTTTTGCAGGCTATTCTCCTGAGCGCATCAATCCGGGCGATAAACAGCATACGGTTGAAAAAATAATAAAAGTGACTTCGGGCTCCACGCCTGAAATAGGGCAGAAAGTCAATGCGCTGTACCAATCGGTGATTACTGCCGGAACCCATCTGGCACCCAGCATCAAAGTGGCCGAAGCGGCCAAAGTGATTGAAAATTCGCAACGCGATATCAATATCGCTTTCGTAAATGAACTCTCCAAGATTTTTAATTTGCTGGAAATTGATACGCAGGCCGTTTTAGAAGCAGCAGGAACCAAATGGAATTTCCTTCCTTTTAAGCCCGGATTGGTAGGAGGCCACTGCATTGGCGTCGATCCCTATTATCTGGCGCAGAAAGCCCAGCAGATGGGCTACCATCCTGAAATTATTTTGGCAGGACGGAAATTAAACGACAGCATGGGCGAATATGTCGCTTCGCAAGTCGTGAAACTGATGATCAAAAATGATATTTTAGTCAAGGGTTCTTCTTTATTAATGCTGGGCATCACCTTTAAGGAAAACTGCCCTGATGTGCGGAATACCAAAATTGTGGATGTCGTTGCGGCCCTAAAAGAATACGGCATTGCCGTCACTATCTATGATCCCTGGGCAAACCCCGACGAAGTTATGCGCGAATATGAGCTGGTCACCACTAAAAAGCTACCTTTGCAGCAATTTGATGCCGTGGTCTTGGGTGTTGCCCATGATCCGTTCTTAGCATTGGATTTCAACGGGCTTCGAAAGACCAACAGCATTCTTTATGATGTGAAGGGTGTTTTGAAAGAAAATGTTGATGGGAAACTTTAAACACGATAGTGAATTTTTATAATTTAAAAAGAGTAAATAAATAAAATATAGAATGAAAGTAGAACACACGCCGATTGCAGATTTATTAGTACTAACCCCGGCGGTATTTGAAGACGACCGCGGTTACTTTTTTGAATCGTACAGCGCCACTGCTTTTGCCAAAAACGGAATCGATATACAGTTTATCCAAGACAACCAATCTTTTTCCAAGCATGGCGTGATCAGGGGACTGCATCTCCAAGCCGCGCCTTATGCCCAAACCAAATTAGTGCGCGTCCTGCAGGGCGAAATTCTGGATGTGGCCGTCGATATCCGCAAGGATTCTCCCACTTACGGACAGCATTACAGCATCGTGCTTTCTGCCGCGAATAAAAAACAACTGCTTGTTCCCAAGGGTTTTGCGCACGGATTTTCGGTCTTGAGCGAGACGGCTGTGGTTTCCTATAAAGTTGATGAAGCGTACCATAAAGAAAGCGAAAGAGGCATCCGTTATGACGATCCTGCCTTGGGAATTGACTGGCAGGTGCAAATTTCTGATGCAATCGTTTCTGAAAAAGATGTTATCTTGGGAACCCTAAATGATTTAGATTAATCGTATGAAAAAGATACTTGTAACCGGATCCAACGGGCAATTGGGCAGCGAACTACAATCGCTTGCCGCTGCTTATTCAAATTTTGAATTTGTTTTTACAGACCGATCCAAATTATCATTAGAAAAACCTGAAACTATTTCCGCTTATTTAACTGCTGTCCGTCCTGATTATATCATCAACTGCGCTGCCTATACGGCAGTCGACAAAGCCGAAAGCGAACCCGAGTTGGCCGACCTGATCAATCATCAAGCTGTTGAAGCACTTGCACAATGGAGCTTCCTGCACCGTGCGAAACTGATCCATATTTCAACCGATTATGTTTTTGACGGCACTTCTGCGCTTCCCCTAAAGGAAGATGATGCCACGAATCCGCAGAATGAATACGGAAGAACAAAATTGAGAGGCGAACAAGCCGCCTTAAAAGAAAATCCCGAAAGCATCATCATCAGAACCTCATGGGTCTACTCTGAATTTGGGAACAATTTTGTGAAAACGATGTTGCGATTGATGAAAGAAAGAGACACTTTAAATGTCGTGGAAGATCAGATCGGAAGCCCTACGTATGCCAAAGACCTGGCCCAAGCTGTTTTAGCTATCATCAGCCAAGACCAATGGCAAGGCGGCATCTATCATTATTCCAACGAAGGCGCCATCAGCTGGCATGAATTTGCCCTTGCCATCAAAGAAATGGCTGCATTGGATTGTGAAATATCGGGCATCCCTTCTTCGCAATTCCCAACTCCGGCGAAAAGACCTGCCTACTCGCTGCTCGACACGTCAAAAATAAAAGCAACTTATGGTCTTTCTGTTGCAAATTATAGGAGAAGCCTTGCTTTGTGCCTAAATAATATATTATCTTAGATTCGAATTTGTTTTCTAAAATCTGAAAACATACCATTACATAACGTTTCAAGCGCTTTTTTGAAAAGGGCATGACGTTAAAACCAGCAAGTTATGAAAGGAATTATATTAGCAGGAGGCTCCGGAACCCGATTGTATCCCTTAACCAAGTCAGTATCCAAACAGATGATGGCCATTTATGACAAGCCGATGATTTATTATCCGCTGTCTGTCTTGATGCTGGCCGGAATCAATGAAATCTTGATTATCTCCACGCCGCACGATTTACCTAATTTTAGAAATCTTTTTGGCGATGGAAGCGATTTGGGAATCCGATTGGAATATGCCGAACAACCGAGTCCTGACGGGCTCGCACAGGCCTTTATCATTGGCGAAGCCTTTATCGGCGGTGACGATGTGTGTCTCATCCTTGGCGACAATATTTTTTACGGACACGGACTGACGGATCTGCTTCGAACGGCTGTTACAAATGTGGAGGCTGCAAATAAAGCCACTGTTTTTGGCTATTATGTCCAAGATCCAGAACGCTATGGCGTAGCCGAATTTGATGCAAGCGGCACCGTCATTTCCATTGAAGAGAAGCCAACCGAGCCAAAGAGCAACTATGCGGTAGTAGGCCTTTATTTTTATCCCAATTCGGTTGTTGAAGTGGCTAAAAGAATCCAGCCCAGCGAACGCGGCGAATTAGAAATCACTACCGTCAACCAAGACTATCTTGCCGATGGCAATTTAAAAGTAGAACTGATGGGCAGGGGTTTTGCTTGGCTGGATACCGGAACGCACGAATCTTTACTGGAAGCTTCCAATTTTATACAGACCATTGAAAAAAGGCAAGGCTTAAAAGTAGCCTGCCTGGAGGAAATTGCTTTTGAAATGGGCTATATTTCTAAAGAGAAATTGATGGAATTGGCCATGCCCCTCCAGAAAAATGAATACGGCCAATATTTATTAAGATTGGCTGCCCGCAAATAATGGATACGCCGCACCCACATCTGATCCCGCTGCCTCAAATTCCTGACGAACGGGGCAACTTGTCTTTTTTTGAATATCCATCTCAAATTCCTTTTGAAATCCAACGCACTTACTGGATTTATGATATTCCGGGAGGGGCCACCAAAGGACACGCCTTTAAAAAACAGCAAGAATTTATTGTGGCCCTGTCTGGAAGTTTTGAATTAGTACTGCATGATGGCGCGGCCGAAAAAACACTAACCTTAAATCGGCCTAATTTTGGCGCCCTTGTTCCAAAAATGTGCTGGCGTACCTTAAAAAATATTTCTACCAATACCGTAGTGCTGGTCGTTAGCGACAGCCTTTATGATGAAAATGACTATGTGCGTACTTTTGATGCATTTTTAACCCTCCATTCCAATGCGTAGTGTCGACGAATGCCTAAAAGTACCGCTCCAGAACATCAAGAGTCCTGAAGGGAGCCTGGTTGTGGTGGAGAACAATTTGCATTTGCCCTTTGCAGTCCGCCGCATTTACTATCTGTATGACGTGCCCTTTGGATCCGAAAGAGGCGGCCATGCCCACAAGGAATTGCAGCAATATCTTGTTGCTTTGAGCGGTTCGTTTACGGTTATTGTGGATGATGGAACAAAACGAAAAGAAATTTTCATGAACAATCCTTCGGAAGCCTTGTATATCCGTTCCGGCATCTGGAGAGAGATCAATAACTTTTCCAGCGGCAGCATCTGCCTTGTCCTTGCCTCCAAAGAGTTTGCGGAATCTGACTATATCCGGGATTATCAAAATTACCTAAAATTTATCGCGGAATGATTGTTTTAGAAACCTATTCGGAAAATGATTTCGTTCGATGGAATGAATTCGTAAAAAAAAGCAAAAACGGAATTTTTTTGTTTGACAGGCATTATATGGACTACCATAAAAGCCGTTTTGTGGACGCATCGCTACTTTTTTCCTATAAAAATAAAATTATTGCCGTGTTGCCTGCCAATGCTGCAGGGACAAAAATTTATTGCCACCAGGGCTTGACTTTCGGCTCCCTGCTGCTTTCTGAAAAAATCACCTCGACCCAAGTGCTGACGGTATTTTCGATGCTGCTCCAACATTATGCCACTTTGGGTTTTGAAACCCTTGTCTATAAAAAAATCCCCTCGCTGTTTGAAAAGCATCCCGCTGGAGAAGATCTTTATGCTCTTTTCAGGTTCCATGCCAAACTGTACCGACGCGACATCTCCTCCGTCATAGCGCTTGAGAATCGATTACTTTTTTCGGAAACCAAAAGACAAAACGTTAAAAAATGCGAACTGTCGGGCTGCGCACTGCACCAAGAAGACGATTTTGCAGCATTTTGGGATTTACTCCACACATCGCTACTGAAATTTGATGTCCAGCCCGTACATCGTTTGGAAGAAATTGCTTACCTTCGATCCCAATTTCCAGAAAAAATAAAACTTTTTACCGTGCGTTTAAAAAATGAACTTTTGGCGGGCACGGTGATTTATGATTTTGGAGGTGCGGCCCATACCCAGTATATGGCAGCCTCACCCGCCGGGAAAAAAATAGGCGCGCTGGATTTTTTGATCCATCAATTAATTACGGGCCCCTTTACCGATAAAAAATATTTCAGTTTTGGAATATCGACTGAAAGCGAAGGCCGGGTCTTAAACGAGGGGCTACTCCAGCAGAAAGAAATGCTGGGCGGGCGCGCGATCGTTTTAGACCATTATGAAATTGATTTAAACCCACCCCGTGCCCATGATTAAGTTTTTAGATCTGAAAGACATCAATCTTGCCTACCAAGAGGAGATTGAAGAAAAACTGCTAACGGTTTTTCGCAGCGGCCAGTATCTGCTCGGAACTGAAACCAAAGCGTTTGAAAAGAACCTTTCCTACTATATTGGCGCGCCCTATTGCATCGCTGTGGCCAACGGGTATGATGCGCTGCGCCTTATCTTTAGGGCGTACCTCCAACTTGGAGTCCTGAAAGTCGGCGACGAAGTGATTGTTCCGGCCCATACCTTTATCGCTTCTATCTTGGCGATTACGGAAAACAACCTGGTTCCTATTTTTGTGGAGCCCGATGCGGAAACCTTCAATATCGCTATCGATCAGATAGAAGCAAAAATCACTGATAAAACAAAGGCCATTTTATTGGTGCACCTCTATGGGCGCGCGGTCTTTTCAGATACCATCACCGCATTAAAAAACAAGTATTCTTTACAAATTATTGAAGACAATGCACAGGCCATAGGCGCTGCCATCGGGGGAAAAAAAACAGGAAATTTAGGAGATGCCTCGGGATTCAGTTTTTATCCCGGAAAGAATTTGGGCGCTCTGGGGGATGCCGGAGCGGTCTGCTGCCAAGATGAGACACTGGCCACTACGATCAGGACCCTTGCCAATTATGGCTCCAAAGAGAAATATATACATGACTATAAAGGGCTGAACAGCAGGATGGACGAGCTTCAGGCGGCGGTATTGAATGTCAAGCTGCGCTATCTCGATGCGGCAAACGAACAGCGAAGGAAAATAGCCAGTGCCTATTGTAGAGAAATTAAAAATTCTGATGTACTTTTGCCGACGGTGCCCCAAAATGCTGAAGAGCATGTCTGGCACCTGTTTGTAGTTAGAAGCAAAACGCGCACTGTGCTGCAGCAGTTTTTAAAAGAGAACGGCATCGAAACGCTCATCCATTATCCGATCCCCCCCCACCGACAAAACGCTTATCCTGAATGGCAGCAATTAGAGCTGCCGTTGACAGAGCTGCTGGCCCATGAGGTTTTAAGCCTGCCTTTAAGCCTGCCTGGATTGGATCAGTTGGTGAAGGTTTTGTAATGCGTTGGGGGTATTAAAAATATATTTATAAAATAAGTTAAGATATTATGTCTAAAATTTTAATTACCGGTGGGGCCGGATTTATAGGATCCAATTTATGTGAATATTTTCTAGGAAAATGTCATGAAATTGTTTGCCTTGACAATTTTGCAACCGGCCACCAACACAATATACAACCTTTTTTAGAAAATTCAAATTTCACGTTTATCGAAGGTGATATTAGAGATCTGCAGACTTGTAAAAAAGCAACTCAAGGTGTTGACTATGTGTTGCATCAAGCAGCATTAGGTTCTGTGCCTCGTTCGATAAACGATCCTATCACCAGCAATGACGTTAATGTTTCAGGCTTTTTGAATATGTTAGTTGCTTCGAAAGATGCCAATGTAAAACGCTTTATCTATGCTGCAAGTTCTTCTACTTATGGAGATTCAGAAGCGCTTCCAAAAGTGGAAGATAAAATTGGAAAACCATTGTCGCCTTATGCGATTACCAAATATGTAAACGAATTGTATGCTGAAATATTTAGTAAAACATACGGATTAGAAACTATTGGTTTGCGCTATTTTAATGTTTTTGGAAGAAAACAAGATCCAAATGGTGCGTATGCGGCA
>NZ_RQVR01000033.1 GCF_003865365.1 Flavobacterium macacae
AACTGGAATTAGGTGCTCACTTTAAACTGGAATCGGGTGGTCAATATCACTGGAATTTGCAAACCCGGCACGTGATCAAGCCAGGATTAACGGGCTGGGCACAAGTGAATTATGCGTATGGAGACTCGATAAAAGACAGCTTGATCAAACTGCAATACGACTTATATTACATCAAACACCGAAGCGTTTTCTTAGACATCAACATTACGATCAAAACAATAAGTACGATTTTGTTTTATCGTGGACAATAAATAGTTTGCCTGTTCAGATAAAAGCAGTCACTATTTTTCATTGTCAGTAAATTGCCGACGTCCTTTCAACTCTGTAGCCTGAACTCTGTTATCTAACTTTCCTGTTATTTATCGCAAACTTCGATAATAAAACTGTTGAGGTAATCAGCATTGGCAAAAATAATAACAATTGAGCCTTGTTAATAATGATTACCATATACACCACAATGCAAAGCAAATTAAACAAAGCTAAGTTTGAAATCCACTTTCTGTTTTTGGTTTTCAAGAAATAAAGAAAAATTAATAACGTTGGGTTAAAAAGTAAAATATTGTAGTTCCAAGCCACTTCTTCGTGGAAGGAATAAAACCCAACGCCTGAAAGAAATACGCCTAAAAGTCCCATGATACTGAAATAAGCAATGTAAATACCTTTCTTTTTCAAGACTAAAACTAATAAAACCAAAGCAGAGAAAAAGTAAATATTATTCCAGATCGAAAAAGTATTTTCAAGAGGTTTGGCCTCAAAAACCGTTTTTGTTTCAGAAACTAAAGGTTGTCCGTCAATTTTTGTGGATTTTAAAGCTTCCATCAATTCCAAAGGAAGAAAAAGTACTTCTGCTTTTTTATCCGTTTTTGGTCCGAAGATGATATTTACGCCTAATTTCTGGAAAAAATTAATGCTCAAATACGGATTTAGAATTTCTCTATATGTTTTTTCAACAGGTTTTTTGCTTGCAATTACCTTGCTTCCCAAAACTTCATTGACCTTGTCAATAACCATCGTCGTGCAGTTTCGGTCAATAAATTTATACGTATAAAAGCGTTCTTCTGAAAATAAAGTCTGGTTCAGACGGTCAAACAATTGCTGTTTTTGCGTTTTAGTCAGGTTCAAGGTTTGTTCAAATATCGAGCGGTTTTCTTGTCGGTAATTGTATTCAAAATCAGGATATTGATTGGTAGCTACAAAATATTGCAAATCTCCCTTAACAAATTTCGCCAGAAAAAAAGGCGTGTCAAAATCAAAGTATCCAAAGTTGTACACCACGTCAATGCCACGTTGCTGGTCTTGAACGCGCAAGCCCGTGTGTCCGTACAAAGTATGCGATTCTGAAGCCGTGCCAATGGTTAAAATACTGACTTTTGCTTCATCAGATAAAATCCCATTTTGGGCAAAACCATTAAAAAAAGTGATTAAAAATAGAACTATAAGAAGCTTGAGTCTAGACATTTTTTCAAAATTTGTACACAAATATCCGAGAAATAAATTCAAAAATCAACGGCAATTTTAATAAAGATTAGGAAGAAGCGAAATAAAAATTACCTTCTGAAAATTCCCAAATCTACTTTTACAGAGAAAATATTAGAATACAAAGCCACACTTTGGTCGCCAATATCTGTCAAAGCATAATCCACCTGGATGCCTTTATATTTGAACCCAACGCCAATATTGGGCTGAAAACCCACTTTGTCGGTTCCGTCCAATTGCGTCACATTCTGGAAATTTCCAACGCCCGCTCTCAAGAAAACTAAATCAGTGTAGCCAAACTCAAGCCCGACGGCGGGATCAATGCTTGCAAAATCCGTTGAAATAATATCATTGGTCTGCTCAAAACGCGTATTCAGGTTCACGGCAGCCAAAATGCTGTAATCATATCGGATGATGAATTTTTTCGCGATTCCCAATTGTAGTTTTGGCAGCGTAATTTCAGAATCTTCCGGCAATTCTTGATTCTGTCCCGGAATCGCATCCTTGATTTTATTGTACTCGTCTTCATTAATGTTCCAAATATTATACGTTGTGGTCACATCACGCACCATCAATCCAAATTTCCAGTCGTTTTGTTCAAATTGGACACCGATGTCAAAACCAAATCCCCACGAATCGGCAAAATCGCCAATGATCCTGCGAATGACTTTTGCATTCACGCCATATTGAAACCCGGGAATTTTAAGTTTTCTAGCATAGGAGAACGTAATGCCATAATCAGCCGTAGAAAAAAGGCTGATCCTGTTGTAATCAATATTTCCTTCGCTGTCTATTAATTCGGTCGTATTCAAGATGTCATCAACCCCAAAACGAATCACCGAAAGTCCCCAAGCACTTTCATTGTCAATCGGCATCGCAAAACCGGCGTAATCATATTGCGCAATATTGGCAAAATAACTCGCGTGCATCAACGAAACCTGCTTGTCTTGAACGCCAATCAATCCCGCCGGATTCCAATATCCAGAATTCACGTCATTAGTACTTGCCGTCACTGCATTGGCCATTCCCAAAGCGGCAGCGTCAACACCAATGTTCATAAATTCGTTTGAATATTTTCTAACCGCTTGGCTGTGAGCAAAACTACACGCAAAAAGAAAGACAACAAGTAGGGGTTTTTTCAAAGTAAATTATTTTTGCAAATATCAAATAAAAATCTGTACTATGAAACGCACCAGACTATAAACTTATTGTGCTAAATTTGTGGACTTGCAAACCAAAATCAAAACCTATGCGAATTAAAGCTCAAGTTCCAAATATAATTACCTTACTGAATTTATTATCAGGCTGTTTTGCCTTGATATTTGCCTTTCACCAAGATTTTAAATTTGCTTTTATCTTCGTGGCGCTTGGGATTTTTCTGGATTTCTTCGATGGTTTTTTCGCGCGATTATTTAAGGTGTCCAGTCCGTTAGGCTTGCAACTGGATTCTTTGGCCGATATGGTTACCAGCGGGGTGGTTCCTGGGGTGGTGATGTACCAAATGATGAACCAAGCCTTGGGATTTCCGTCTTTTGGCTGGCCAACGTTACTTTTCCCTTTCCTCGGATTTATAATTACCTTGGGTTCTTGTTATCGCTTGGCGAATTTTAATGTGGATACGCGCCAAACTGATTCTTTTATCGGCCTGCCGACGCCGGCAAATGCGTTGGTGATTTTAAGCCTGCCATTGATTTTGGCAGATAACCAATTTGATTTTATCACAAATGCCTTGAGCAATGAATATGTTTTACTGGCTGTTGCACTTTTGAGCGCTTATATTTTAAATGCGGAAATTCCGCTTTTCTCCTTAAAAATAAAAAGCGCCAGCTTCGCCAAAAACAAACTACAAATCTTTTTTCTGGCCGTTTCGGCATTGCTTTTGGTTTTCTTCAAAGCACTCGGAATCCCGTTATTGATCATTTTTTATATCCTTCTTTCACTTTTGACTACTAAGAAAGAGTAGATCCGGTTGAAATTCTGACTCCTTTTTAAAATTTAAATTTTATATTCTATATTCTGTCCGTATCTGAATTTGGAATCTATCAGGTGATAGCGGCACTAAGACAGTATATTTTTTAGTTAACAAAAAATTAAGTTTTGTTTAAATCTTTTGTGTTCCGAAAAAAAATCTATTTTTGTCGCCACAAATTATTTATGGGTCTAAATACCACTATGTTAAAGAAAATATTATTTTTACTGATTCCTTTCTGCACGTTTAGCCAGTCCAAAAATTTTGATGCTGTTGCTGCGCAAAAGAACGTTACCCGATTATTATTTACAAAACCAGACAGCGCAAAGGTTTACTTAAAGCAGCTGATTGCTAATAAAGAGACGCTTTCGGACACGATGGTGGCCAAGACCTATAATAATTTTGGTATATACTATAATATTGTAGGAAATTCAGATTCTTCCCGATTTTACTATAGAAAGGCAATTGTTAGGTACTCCAATCATCCGCTTAATAAGGCCGGAAGCATCATCAATCTCGCCGGTTCTTACAGAAATTCTGGAGATTATCAGGTTTCTTTAAAATATTTAGAGGAAGCTTTGGCAATTTACGAGCAATTTAACAATCAAAGAGGAAAGGGCATTGTTTATGGGGAAATGGCTTCGAATTATACCTATATGTTGGAGTATGAAACGTCCATAAAATACCTGATGAAAGGAATTGCGATCTTGAGCAAAACCAATGAAAAACGAAACTTGGCGGTTCAAAAGCAGAAGCTTGCTAATTTATATTTGAAGATGGAGAATTTCTCATTTGCAAAAGATCTGTATGAAGAATCGTTGGCAGGGATGAAAGCGGTCAAGGATATGAAAAATTACTACCTGACGCTTATCAATTATGGAGATTGTTTGATGTATTTGGGTCAATTTGCAAAAGCAAAAGTAGTAATTTTGGAATCAGTGCAAGGTCTCGAAACCATTAATAATAAGGAACTTTTATATTTGGGTTATGCAAAGCTAGGCAAGATTTTTAAAGCCCAAAAAGATTCAAGATCCGCATTGCAATATTATAAAAAAGCATTTGACGGTCTTGCCACTTTGAATTCGTTTCGGTTTATGCAAATTGGTACAGAATATGTCAATTTGTTGAACGAACTGAAAAAATACCAAGAAGCGCTGACTATTGTGAAATTGGTTGAAAAGCGCAATAATGACAATTTTAATGCAGAAGACCAATTGTATTTTTATCAGGCTTCGGCAGAAACATTTAAGCATACCAACATTGAGAAAAAAGGAATTGAATCATTGCAAAAAGCAATGACTATTCAGGATTCTCTGGTAAAATTAGATAAGGAAACTGCGACGAAAGAAATTCAGGCGAAATTTCAGGTTGGAGCGCATCAGCAAAAGAATCAACAGCTGAGTCAAGAAAATACGCACCTTGAGCAAACGGTGAATAATTCTAACCTAAAATTTCTTATAATAGGTTTCGGACTTTTAGTTTTTTTTATTGGCGGTGTATGCGTGTATAGAAAAATTTCTAAAGAGAATAAAGCTGAAAAATCAAAACGGAAGGAAGTTGAAAGTACCCAGAGGTCGTTAAAAATGAAAAATGAAAAGAACAAAGAACTTCTTGAAGAACTTCGAAAAACGATTGACCACCGTCAGCAGGAATTGACATCAACAACGCTTCAGCTGGCCAGTATGCAAGATCAAATTAATTCTATTATTGAAAATGAGGATTTTAATGGCACTGAAAATATGTCTGTAAAAAAATCATTACTCCAGTTAGTCAAAAACAAGGATTATTGGGAAGATTTTGGTTCAAAATTCAATCAGTTGCATCCAGAGTTTAAGAAAAAACTAAAGCAAGATTTTTCTATGCTTACAAAAAATGACATCCAATTTTGCGGCCTTTTAAAATTAGGACTGTCGAATAAAGAAATTGCATCCATCTTACAAATCTCTCATGAAAGCGTTATTACTAGAAAATACCGAATGAAGAAAAAAATGGCAATCGAAAAAGATTCTGATTTCGACTTTATAATTGATAACTTATAAAAATGAACCTGCAGTTAGCAGGTTTTTTTATGCTTGGTCAATTTATCTTTAAGATTTAATTAAGAGCGCTTATTTCTACTTCAAATCTGATGCTGTTCTATTAAGGCTTTTTTAATGTGTTGATTTTTAGTCTTTTATATTTTTAAAAATCTAAAATTGTCTATGTTTAATCTATGCTTTATTGTATTTATTATTTACTATTAATGTATTTATTTGTAAAAAATTAACAACCAGGACAAATACCATCCAAATTAAATATTAATTGGATTTGAAAATTCCATTTTTACCACGAATGTAATTTTTCAATCTCCCCCTTTTGAAGTGTAAAGATTTTAAAATCCCCTTTTGACGATGCTTTATATTTCAGATTTAAAAAAATTAAAAAGTATGTAAAAAAAGATGCATCTCCCATTGCGATAAGCAAATGTATCGATCTGTTTTAACTTAACCGCTAATGCCGTGAGAGTAATTTACTCTTAAACACAGTCTCCATTTTAAATGAATGCCTACTCGTGGCATATCATTTTGTGTGTCCGTACGGTTTTTAGCTCCCAAAGTTTTCTTTTTTATACACAACCTTATTGTTTTCAGGACTATTTTGAGGTTAGCCCTGAATGTTCTTCTCTTGAACTGATTCAAGAACAATTATTCATTTAAACTAAACTTATGCAAAAAAAATACCTTTTGCCGCTTTATAAAAAAGTGTCGAGACTTTATGGCAGGCAAGAAAAAGTAAAAATGCTTTGCTTGCTGTTATTTTTATTTCTTGCAATTAATGCAAATGCACAGATAGGGAGCATACATCCTTTAAATGTTGCAAATTCTGGCGCGCTTCCACCGGCTTCGACTACCGGTGCGGGTACATTATCAAAAGCAGCCACGACAATGTCAATAATGGCAGCCGGCGGTGCCACTGACGCCTTAATATCAAATAATGTCTTTTTACAAGGACAATATGTGGAAGTAGGAATATCTCCATGCGGAGCTTTTGGAAGTACTGTTGCCCAACCATCTGGATATCATGGAAATGTAGGCGGAAGATTAGGTTTCGTTGCTGATCCGCTAAAAGATGGATGGAATGTGGGAAGCCCTCCATTTAATGGAGATTATTTTTTACCAGGATCTCCAGAAGAAGGATTTGGCGTTCAGATCAACGGTACTAATTATGGGAATTATGCTCAATGCAGTGAAAATAATATACCGATGACGAGCGTATCCAAAAGTTTTTCGAATGATACGCATTACGGAAATTGGGAAGGAACTATTGATGGCTTAAAAATCAAGCAGACGGTCAGTTTTATGGAAGGTGATACTTATTTTATCATAAAAGTAGAGCTAACCAATACAACTTCCTCGGTGATGAATAACGTTTATTATATGAGAAACGTGGATCCAGATAACGAGGCGGCTACTGGTGGAGGTTTTGAGACAAACAACGCAGTTGTTTATCAGCCAACAACAGATCCTTGCGGAAGAGCGTTAGTTTCTGCTACGGGAACTATCTTCGGACACTACCTTGGTTTAGCAACTATTGATACCAGAGCGAGAGTGACTTACGGCGGTTTCAGCAATAGACACGCGGGAAATATTTGGAACGGTATTGGATTGGAACAAAGTGGAAGCAGAATTGGTGATGAAGCAATCTCTCTTTCTTATAACATAGGGAATATCGCTCCGGGAGTCACAGAAACGGTAATTTATACTTATATTTTAGATGCTTCGCAAATTGAGAATGCGTTAAACAGTACCTCTAGAATTTATGCAAATGGTGTTGATATCACAGCGCCTCTCGCATACTCTTATTGTTCGCAACCTTTGAATCTTGAAGTAGTAAATGGCGAAAATATTACATGGACATGGTCACCAAGTACTTATTTAAATACAACTACCGGGACGAGCGTAATTGTTAACGCGCCAGCAGGAACGTATAATTTTAATGCTTCAGGGGTTAATGCTTGTGGTTATACGACTTCATATGATTTCACGATACAATTATCAGACGACATATTGCCTCCAGTTGCAAATGCAAAAGATATCACAGTCTATTTGGATGCTACGGGGACTTATGTACTCAGTGCTTCTCAGGTAAACGACAATTCTAGTGATAACTGTACCACTCCTTCAGATTTGATATACAGCATCAGTCCTTCAGAATTTGATTGCGCCAGTATCGGAGCAAATACAGTAACGCTTACAGTTACAGATGCTTCTGGGCTTTCTTCCACAGATACCGCAATTGTTACGGTACTAGAAACGGCTGCGCCTACAGTAATCACTCAAAATCTTACAGTTCAGTTAGGCGCGAACGGTCAAGCCGTAATTACGCCAGCACAGATCAATAATGGTTCAACCGATAATTGCGCAATTGCAAGTTACGCACTGAGTACAACAACTTTCACTTGCGCTAACGTAGGAACAAATACAGTTACATTAGCTGTCACGGACACTAGTGGCAACGTAAGTACCGGAACTGCAACCGTAATTGTCCAAGACACTATTGCGCCGATTTTGGGAGGAAGTTCTTCGATGTCAGTTCCACCAAATTCAACCAACAGTTGGGCTCCTTGGACTTATACTTTTTCAGACCCAATTCCTTCGGGTTCGGTACTATCTGGTGTCAGCTTAAACTTTGTTGCCCGTGACCAAGGTTGGGGCGGAACAGGAGATTCTGCACATATCAGTTTAACGGGAACCCACATAGGCTCTGCTCAACTTTTTGGTTCTGATCAGAATTATTCAATTAACTATAACCAGACTGTCCCGAGTTATGTTTATGGAGGAACTAATACCTTGCAATGGAGTTTTACCGGTTATCCTGGATGGCAGTCTTATTTTAATGGAGGAACCTTGACAGTTCATTATTTGAACGCTGGCGCCGTAGCGTCAACTACAATCTATCTAGATGCTAACGGAAACGCAACGGCCACGGCTGCTGAATTTGACAACGGAAGCGCTACTGATAATTGTACTGTAGCTTCAATTGCTTTAGCGCCAAACTCATTTACTTGTGAAAATATTGGAACTACTACTGCTGTCTTTACAGCAACTGATCCGAGCAATAATAGCGCTACACGAAATGTCACTATTACAGTTCTTGATGCAATAGCTCCCACGATAATAGCACAAAATATTACGATTAATTTAGATGAAAACGGTACTTATAATTTGACTCCAGCTGAAATTAACAATGGCTCTTTTGACAATTGTGGTATTTCGACTTGGGGAATCAGCCAATCGTTATTTACGTGCTCAAATGCAGGCCAAAGCTTGAATGTAACGCTTTTTGGAAGCGATGCTTCAGGAAACCTAGGTTCTGCTGTGGCAGTTGTAACTATTCAAGATTTGATTGCTCCAACTGTTATTACTCAAAATGTTTCAGTTCCGTTAGATGCAAACGGTCAAGCCGTAATTACACCAGCTCAGATCAACAATGGTTCGACAGATAATTGCTCAATTGCTAC
>NZ_RQVR01000034.1 GCF_003865365.1 Flavobacterium macacae
TTTATCTAACGCATCAAAACCTTGAAATCCATAAATTCTTTTTTGTGCCATAATAAAACCGAGTTCTAAAATCTCAGTGTAGATCTTTGAAAATTGCGGTATTGAAGCTACTAAATGATAAAAATCGGCTCTTGAAATACACAATAATTCTGACTCTTCAATGGTTTGTAAATACTCTTCAGCAATTTGTTGGTTAATAAAGCTGGGCAGGGCAGTGACAAAATTTCCCTCAAAAGCAAAATATCTGGAGCTTTCATCCCCATCTTTAGCAATCGTAAATAAGCGAACACAACCTTTATTTATAAAATAATAGTGATCTCAGACTTGGTCATAATTCAAAAGGATTTGGTTTCTCTTCGTTTTAACCCATTTAAAATAGGAACAGATTTCATCAATTGTTTTAGCATCACCATTTGTCTTGGTTTTTATGAATTTTTCAAGTGTAGAATACATGATTTTTAATGTATGGATGTGCAAAATATCGCATAACGTTAGTTTGTGAAAAACCTTCGCTTAATTACTTTCAAATATAAAAAACTATTGGCATAAAAACCGGACTATCCTATTTTAAAGAGGCAAGACAGCACCGAAATTCCCCGTAACCAAATGACCTTTGCCTGTTGAGAAGAGCCCATTGCTGCTGCTAATCCCACCCGGTTTATCGATGCCTTTGCAGAAAATATTGCTTTAAAATCATTAGGATTTGGAGTGCAGCGCCTAACGACAGAAGGACGCCCGAGTTTTGATACCAAAATTTTCATCAAACTTTATCTTTATGGCTATCTCAATGGGATTGGGACGGCTGGCTCCGCCACAGACTCCGCTACTGCATTTGGACGGACTTGGAAGAATTTAGCGAAGCGGTATCACGACTTCCAAAAAAACAATGCTAACGAAGGAGCTAAACCCGAAGGAAAGAGGAAAAACCTCATGCGATTAGGGATCGACCAAGACCACGCTTATGCTTGGAAGGGCAGCGCGTTACGAAAAGGTCCAGTGGAAATTTTTAGCGAATGAGCCAGGCGGCGGATGGGGAAGGAAAGGCGGTTGGGCCATTGCGCAGCGTCCAATCTTGAGTACCACCCTTACTTTGAAACGCTTAAAACAGCGTGGTTACCAATCTTTAACTGCCGTTTACATCGAACTTAACCCATCACTTTGCGAACCGCCGAGTACGTGACCCGTACGCTCGTTGGTGTACATCATCTGTTCTTGTTTTTTTTGTTTTCGTGACTATAACTATTTGAGAGGCTCTTCCTGCTAGTTTCCAGCGCGGCAGTCTACTCGATTGTGTGATGTTGTAAATTATTCCTTAGGTAAATACAGTTTTATCGTTCCTGGTTTAAAAGTCACGTCGTCTAAATGGCCCATTTTTTTTCGGTCATTTGTAATCAAATGCATATGCAAAAAGGTGTCATGATGTGTAAAGATTGCTTTATGATCTGTTGAAAAAAAGCCGATTATATCTGCAAGCTCATTTTCAATTTGATAATTTATTTGACCTTTATGTGCTTCGTCGGGTGAACTGACTTTTGAACCTTTAGGCAAATTTACAATATGGATTTTGGCATTGTTAACTATTCCAGTTACTTTGAACATGAATGGGCGAGAAGATGACTTGCTGCTTTGATCGAGATATTGTTCAAGATCTTGGATCGTTCGAATACTATTAGGCATGGTTTGCTCTTTCCAATTGGGAATGTTTGCATAACCAAAAAAAGGTGCGTTAATGTTGTACGTTTCTTCGACTCTCATTTCTGTATCTGAAACAACAGTTGATTTATATGAAATACCATCGATGATAAGAATCTCACCCGCTAAATATTCGACAGGTCCAAGTCCGAAAAGATTTTTTTTATTTTTGATCGTATCGAGATTAATATTTCCTTCAAGTTCCCCTTTCCACATTACATTTCTCATTGCACCGACGATGGTAACATCATTTTTAAACGGCTGCGATTGCGATTCACAACCGAAAGCAACGAAAAGGATTAAGGTTATTTGTGCTGCTATTTTCATTTAATGATTTTTAGTTGAAATTAACGGTCTCTGGCTATGGGAAGTTTGCGGCATAGCCAACTGAGTATTTAGGGTAAGATAAAACTTTCTTCGTGACGATAATGTTCCAACTACCTAAAATTCGCAAATTTCTTATAGCCAGTGTGTGTGCCCTGCATGAGCAGGACCCACGCTGTAGGCTTTGATCAAAATTGAAAAATACAAATTTCGGATTAAGAATCCTACTTACGGAGTGTTATTTCTCTCGAGGGTGTAAGTCCCTTACGAGCGGATTGAAAACCCGAATCGTTAGCACGTCGCAATGGTTTATCGTGAGGTATGCACTGAAAATTATTGCGAGAGCAATACCTTCCTTAAAAGTTCCGGTACTGACGAACAGAATTTAGCGAAGCGCTATCACGAAGACCAAAATTTAAATATTAATTTGAGTAAAGTCCTATTTTAGGCACAACCATTACCCTAAATCGCTTGAAGAAAAGAGGATACTTTTCCTTAATAGAACTATACATCCAACTCAATCCATCTCTTTGTGAACCGCCGAGTACGTGACCCGTACGCTCGGTGGTGTACTCCATCTGTTATTGTTTTTTTGGTTTTCGTGACTATAACTATTTGAGAGGCGCACTCCGTCAGTTTCTGGCGGAGCCGTCTACTCGATTAGCGGTAGTACTATTAGTCGTAATGATGTCTACATTTCAAAATTTGAATTTCATCATCGATAAACCTGTAAATTAATCTATGTTCATCATCAATTCTTCTTGACCAAAATCCAGCATACTTGTGTTTCAATGGTTCTGGCTTTCCTATTCCTTCAAAAGGATTTCTTGAAATATCTTTGAGTAGATCATTTATTTTTTTAACTTTCTTCTTGTCAATTTTTTGCCAATACAAATAATCTTCCCAAGATTCATCAACAAATACATATTTCATTTTATTCCTCAATTAAGTCTTTAGAAAATGACTTACCACTCTTAAATTTATCAATAGCAGAATCTAACCTACTTTCGTTAGTTCTATTTGATAATTCATAATTTGTTGCAATTAGTGAATTATATTCTTCAAGTGAAATAACAACAATCCCTGAATCTTTTCCACGATTTATAATTAGAGTTTCAAAGTTTATTGCTACTCTATCAAAGTAAGATTTAATATCTTTTCTGAAATCTGAAATATTTGTTACTACCATAATTGTTATAATTTGTACAAATGTATGTACAATATTTTGATTTTACGCCCTATTTGTCAAATTATTACCGCGAACTAGTATATATATACAACCAAAATCATACCTATACCCCTAATTTTGGTTGTATACCAGCTACCGTGTATTGGATATTTTATACAATAATAAACAAATTATCAAAAGACTGATTACGGATTTCCTTAAAGTACAGAATAATTTAAAAGAGAAATAGAGACCGGTACGCTCGGTGGTGTACTCCATCTGTTATTGTTTTTTTGGTTTTCGTGACTATAACTATTTGAGAGGCTCTCCCTGCTAGCTCTAGCGGGGCAGTCTACTCGATTAGTGGCTGTTATTTTATGGCACAACATCATATTTCGTTTCTGCTTTGTTCTTAAAAATGTCTTGTTGAATTTTCTGTCCTATTTCAGCAGTCTTCTCGAGATTTGAATTTGTTATGATTTTCAAAACAGGTGCTTCTTTAGCATCATATTGAGGTTTGTTTCCATATGTAGTCATTTGTATTTCAAATCCGTTTTGAGTTGCAAATGTCTTTAACTTGTCAATATATGGAATTTGTTGGTCTGTCATAGCTTCAAATTCAATTTGGAATTTACTGTTGTCTTGCACAAAATAAATACAATCAATTCCGTTAGATGTAATTCCAATGAAATCAAATTCAGTTTTATTCTGCTCCAACAGTTTAAGTTCTCCGCCCAATTGAGCAATTTCAATTTGCTTCGCTCGTTGAATAAAACCTTGGGATTTTTCAGTTTTATTTCCGCAACCAAATAATGATAAAATTCCGCTTAATATTCCCATAATTATTATTGATTTCATAGTTTTCTGTCGTTCGTTATAATTGCCACTAATGACGGTTGCGAGCAGGAATAGTTGCCGATGAAAGCGGGCTGCGTACTGTCGGCAAGATAAAACAATCATCGTGAAAATAAAGCTTCAACTACCTGAAAACTCGGCAATTATTTTTGCTTGCTGTTGGCAGCAGTATTATAATAATGAATCTAAATCTTGTCTTCCAACGATCGCCATTATTTCTACCGCATCTTCGTTACTTTGAAAAAAATGCTTTCTGAGCCACATACGCAACGACGATAATCTTTTTTTAAGTGATCAACAGCCTCAAAAGAGAACGGTCTTTTTGCTATCATTTCGAAATGTTCGAAGAAAGCATCAAAATATTTGTCCGCTTGAGTAAGGCCAAACTTTTTGATTCCATATTGGTGAATTCGAATTAGGTCATCTTTCGCTTCGTTACTTAATCGATAATTAACCATTCAAATTCTCTTTTGAGCGACTTCTGATTTCTTCTTTGCCATCCGTTGTAAAACCGCTAGCTTCTGCCTTTTCAAGTTTTGCTTTTAACCAATTAACCTGATTTTGCTGCTTACGCGCTTGCCTGATTAAATCATTCACAAGTTCACTTTTGCTTGAATATTCTTGTAAATCGACCTGAGTTTTAAGCCACTCGTCATTCGGTTGAGTTAACGAAATACTTTGTCTTGCCATGATTCAAATTTTTTAAGGTGTAAATATACACCAAATTTGAATCTAATGCAAGTTTTCAATATTGCTGCCAATGACTGTCGGCGAAGCCGAGCGGTCATTGGGAAAAATTGTCCCGAAGGGCGATTTTTCCCAACGCTTGGCCGCTTCACGACAGTTGCGGATCAAAGCGGACTGAGTTCTCTCTGCCGAAGATAATGTTTCTTCGTGAAATAGATTTTTCCGGCTACGAAAAATTCCGAAATTGCGTGAAACGGCGGTTGAACTAAACCTACGGTAGTGTATTGCGGAAAATTATAGTCCTTTGTAAAACTAATTAAAAATTAATTACCATGATAAAAAAAAGCAGATGAGTTAGTTGGATCACCAACAATCATCAATCGAGCCGTTGC
Organism: Flavobacterium macacae; assembly: GCF_003865365.1. Lineage (GTDB taxonomy): Bacteria > Bacteroidota > Bacteroidia > Flavobacteriales > Flavobacteriaceae > Flavobacterium > Flavobacterium macacae. The sequence continues at coordinate 5,119 of NZ_RQVR01000034.1, forward strand.
TGAAGTAGCAGGATTTGAGGAATTACTGCAGCGTTTCAAACGTAGTATTTCGGTTTTAGGAAGAAGCGAATTGACTTTTAAAAGTTACGCCAGAAACATTGCCGCTATGGCATTGCATTTTGGAAAGATTCGCACCGAACTTGATGTAGAACAAGTGCAAGAGTACTTTTTTTTACTACAGAAGCGTTCCAAAACACCATCGCAAACCTATTTTAAACACACCGTTTACGGACTTCGATTTCTCTTGAAATCAGAAAGATTGCCCTATGAATTTTTGCATTTACCCTCAATCAAGCATGAGAAAAAACTTCCCACTGTTCTGAGTAAAGAAGAAGTATGGCGTTTGCTTAAAAGCTGCCACCTTCTTAAACACAAAGTCCTTATTGGATTGCTGTATGGTTGCGGACTTCGCTGTATGGAGGTTCGAAGCCTGCGCTTGCAGGACCTGGATTTTGATAGATTGCAACTCAAAGTCGTACAAGGAAAGGGTAAAAAAGACCGCTATGTTCCTCTCTCCCAACATTTAATTCGAGGTTTAAAATCCTATATCGAGGCCGAAAAACCACAAATTTACTTGTTTAACGGACAACCTGCCGGACGTGCCGGTGGCGATTTTGACTCTCGCTATTCCCAGCGTGGTGTGCAGTGGGCGGTGAAGCAAGCTTGTAAAGTAGCTGGAATCACCAAAGATGTTTGTGTCCACACGCTTCGCCACACTTTTGCTACGCATTTGCTAGAAGATGGACTCGATATTATCAGTCTCAAAAATCTTTTAGGACACGAGAATATTGAGACCACGATGGAATATTTGCACATTGCCCAACTCGATACTCAGAAAGCCTTTAGTCCACTCGATACTTTATTTGCTAAATGCAGTTCCAATGGAAGCGTACACTGAGCGAGGGAGAAGTGAAGTTGCCGATGTGCTTGAAAAGTTAGGTGCGGGTGTAGAAAATTTAGGATTAAACACCTGGCAGCTGCGAACGCTCTCTGCGGTGAGAAGATGCAGAACAGCTGCTTTGGGCGGTCATATTGATGCCTGTGAAGATTGCGGGGCGATCAAAATTAGTTACAACTCCTGCCGCAACCGGCATTGCCCCAAGTGTCAGGGCAAAAATAGGGATGATTGGATACAAGCCAGAATGAGTGAACTCTTGCCTGTACCATATTTTCATGTGGTTTTTACATTGCCAGACAGTATTAATTCACAATGCAGCATCCTAAATTGGTTTATGACATTCTGTTTGAATCGGCTTGGGCAACTTTAAAAGCGTTTGGCAAAAAGCGTACGTTGCAGACAGGTATGATTGCGGTCTTGCATACCTGGGGACAAAATTTATGCCTGCATCCACACTTGCATTGTATTGTGCCGGGTGGAGGCGTGGATAAAGATGGTGGCTGGGTCAACATTCGAAGTGATGGAAAATTTCTTTATCCTGTTAAGGCTTTATCAAAAGTGTACCGAGCAAAGTTTTGCGATGCCTTAAAAGCACTAAATCCGGATAATTACACAAAAGTAAAAAAAGATTTATGGTCAAAACAATGGGTGGTTTTTGCAAAGAAGCCTTTTGGCAGTTCACATTCTGTAGTTGAATATCTTGGCAGATACACACATAAAATAGCCATCAGCAACAATCGAATTCAAGGAATTGATGAGAAGAATGTCACTTTTAAATACAAAGATTATCGGCAAAATGGTTCTAAAAAGCAGATGATATTATCGCACGGTGAATTTATCCGACGTTTTGCATTGCATATTTTACCAAAGCGTTTTGTGAAAATCAGACATTACGGTTTTTTGAGCAGCACCTGGAAGCGGCAAAAACTTCAGGATCTGCATAAGAAAATGGATTTTGTACCGATGGCTAGAGAAACCAAAGCCGCGGTAATTAGCAAATGTCAATGTTGCAAAGTGGGAAACTTGCACAGGATTCTGATTTTTGATAAGCGCGGTCCGCCTGCTTGGTATCTTGGCAGTAGCCAAAAGATAGCAACCCAACAAAGTTAATTTGGTACGGGTAAGGGCAGTATGCAACAAAGTGATGGAAAACACTCAAAAACCATCGACCACTTTGCTTCATAAAAAAAGAGGCACAATAGCCTCTTGAAATTCTTCTTACTCATTTATCGTAAACCCCATAAGGGATGGATGTAGAGCGGTTCCGTTCAACACGAGTTTCATTGTTGGCTTTGCAAGCCCAACGAAACTCTGGCTGTTGTGTACAGTTTTCATGTGTTATTATTTATTTTTATGGGTCACATGGAATACGCCAGATTGGTTATAATAATCTTCGGTTGGTGATTTGTTTCAATCATGGCTATTTCATCTCAAAATATCGATAACTGAGATTTTGTTGTAAACTCTTCAAGAAATTTCATCCCTTTATATGAATTTCCTTTTTCATTCAATTTCGGACTCCAAACTGCAATCGCATAATGATTTGGATGGATTGCAACAATCCCTCCTCCAACACCACTCTTTCCAGGAAGTCCAACTTTAAAGGCAAATTCTCCAGATTCGTCATAAAAGCCACAAGTTTGCATTAGTGCATTTATTCTTTTGCATTGGCTTTTGGTAAGTATCGAGTTGTTAGCAAATATGTTACAGCCATTGTTTGCTAAAAACAAAAATAATTCTGAAAGCTCTTTGCAATTCATTTCAAGAGAGCAAAGATCAAAATAGAAGTCAAGAACATCTGAGGGTTCATTTTCAATATTTCCAAAGGATTTAATGAAATTACATAATGCCACATTTCGAAATCCTACGCTTTTTTCTGAAGCAGCTATTTTGCGTGAATAGTTTAATTCTGAATTATTGGAAATGCTTCTAATAAAAGATAAAAATTCTTCTTTTGGGTTTTTCAGATTGCTAAGTAGAATATCTGAAATAACAATTGCTCCAGCATTTATAAAGGGATTTCGAGGTATGCCTTTATCTGCTTCAAGTTGAACTAGAGAATTAAATGCTGTTCCTGAAGGTTCTACTCCAAGTCTTGTCCAAATTTTCTCGCCAAGAATACTATATGCTAAGCTTAGTGAAAGTACTTTTGCAATACTCTGAATCGAAAATTTTTCGTTAAAATTGCCAATACCAAAATTAGTGTGGTCAATTGTTGATATAAATACTCCAAAACTTTCCGAATCAACGTTAACCAACTCAGGAATATAAGATGCCAATCGTCCTTTGTCATCTGTATTTTTAACCTCTTCATAGGTTGCCCTAACTATTTCTTCTAAATTCACCTCTTTTTTAATTTAATTGTACACAACGTCTTGGTACTACAGCGGGTTTGGGACTAAATTAAGCCCATTCTTCGGATTTGCCAAATCTTCCAAATACAAACCAATTTCAAATTAAGCCTAATACCCAAATTGCTTGTAGTGGCTGTGTGTGCCCTGCATGAGCAGGACACACGCTGTAAGCTTTGATAAAAATCCGAAAATACAA
>NZ_RQVR01000035.1 GCF_003865365.1 Flavobacterium macacae
GCTCGGTGGTGTGAGAGGCGCACTCCGTTCCGTTTGGGGCGGAGCCGTCTACTCGATTATAGGCAGTTTACTTTACATAGTTTGATTTAAAATATTCTATAAAGTTACTTCCATATTTGGTTACTACAAAATAGCCAGTACTATTTGAATTTGTAGTGATTTTAAATTTCTGAAGTAAGTTTAAAGTTTTTTGAGCATGTTGAGGAAAAATTGCCATTTTGCCCAAATCTGCAACAGTAAATGAGTTTTCTTTTTTTTGCAATTGTGTAATTAATTCTATAACTGTAGATTTTTCTTCATTGGTTAATTCATTAACTTCTTTTAAAAAAGCTTTTGCGGTTTTTTCAAATTCAGATTTAAAAATAGAGTTACTGTCTAACAAGTCACTATTATCTTTTTTTAATTGACTAATTAATGAATCATTTGTAGTTATAAGCTGTTCTTTTTCTATGATTAATTCATCAATTTTATTTTGTAACTGTTGTAAACTTTGTTTACCAGATAATTGTTGTTGAATATTATAGCTGTGATTTGCATTATCCATTTCTTCTTTTCGCGTTATTTGATTATTTTGATGTTTGAAAAATTGAACAACAAAATTGATTAATAATTGGATGAAGGGAAATAAAATTGAATATAAAATTGCTAGTAAAATAGGTTTCCATACTCTGTCAAAATTCTCTGTAAAAAAATTTGTTTTAACGTACTCAATTTTTTCCAAAGCATCTTTTTTCTGAAACGCTAAATAAAAAAGAATATCCCAATTATAGATAACCAAAATTACCGAATAAGTAAGGAAAATTGGGAGTTTGAATTTATTTTTTATATCATTTTGAATTGAGCCTATATTTGCTTTTATCCCTTCTATTTCTTCTGTCATCTTTTATATTATAAATTGCCTATAACGACCGCTCGGCTTTGTCGTCGTTCCGAAAGGAGTTTTTACTCCTTTTCGGAATGCGTCAAAGGCGACAGTTGGGAGAACGTCGTGCGAATGCAACGATGGTTTCCCGACTGTCGGCGAAGCCGAGCGGTCATTGGGAAAAATTGTCCCGAAGGGCGATTTTTCCCAACGTTCCGCCGCTTGGCGTAGTAGCGGTAAATTTAAGAAAAATATTCTGCGGATGAACAAGTTTCGGGAACCCATTAGGATTCCGGCGGAGTAGATAATAGCTATTGCGCCAAACGGCTGTTATGCACAGTTATTGTTTAATCCATCCTTTTTCTCTAAAAACTTGAGCAGTATAATTTGTTGGATTCAATTTGAATTCTAATTCCCTTTTCAATTCAATAAGAATCGTATTTTCAGGTTCATATTCTAATCCTAAATTACAGATTTTCAATGCCGATTCATCATTACGTATGTTGTTTTTAAAATTCGATGCATATCCAAATGCAGCGATTGCATTAGAATGCCTTTCAGTGTAAGTCAAATTATCACTTTTATAGAATGCTTTTTCAAAATATATGTTCGCTTTTTCGGCAACTTGTTTTTTTGTGTCTTTATGATGGTAATAGCTAATTGCTGATGCTTGCTTTGAGTATCCTTGTGCTAATCCTAGATTTACTCTTTGATCTTCGGGTGCTATTTTATATGCCCTTTCAAAATAGCTAATACTTGTTTGAATAAATTCTTTTGCTTTGTCCTTGTTTCCAATTCTGCCTTTGAACTCCACATATCCTAATTCTATTAGTGCTTCTAGATAATCATTATCCAATTTAATTGCAAAAAGAAATTCTTTTTTTGCTTTTTCTAATGAATCTTTAAAAATACCATTTTCTTCAATTTTGCCCTTTATCAAATAAAGAAATGGAAACTTATTATTTTTTAAAATTAAACTGTCAATTAAAGAGATAGCTAAATCATAATTATAAGTTGCGACAGAAAATGCCCGAAGGGCATTGTCCGCAAGAACTTTATCATTATGATTTTTTGCTTGTGAGCGATATATTAAATTAATTGATGATGTATCATTTGAATTAAATTTTAATTTTTCTTGGATAAAGTTTTCGTAGTTAGCAATTATTGACTCCTCATTGTCAAGATTTAAGAATTGTTTAGAGTAAATTTTTGCTAAATATGGTACTGAATATCCTATTACGCCAGCTTCAGTTTTTTTCTTATAACATAAAGAAATGGTTGTTAGTTTTGGAATCGCTTGCAAACCTATTTCATCATTTGTAAAATTGCTGATATAGATTAAATCATCAATCGATAGAAGTTCTTCTTTTTCCGATAATGAAAATATAAAAAGTAAAGTTTTTTCAACAATTGAAAGTTTTTCTATTGAACCTTTAAAGCAAAATGTTAAAATATCTTCATATGCTTTGCCATTTTTAAGGTTATCAATTACTATCTCAATTGGAGTTCCTTGTGCTAATTGATGAGTAATCAATTGACCAGCTAAGGGCATTCCTTTAGTATAACTATATAGATCATCAAGATATTTTTCATATAAATCATGGAAATTTCCATCACCATTAAAGTTATTATATTGGGATTGTAGAAAATCAGGAAATTCTTTTTCTTGCTGAAAACCATTAAGATTTATACGAGACATATAGAAATCTCCAAGTGTTTCTCTTGTAGTTAAAATTGCCTTTGATTTTATTGGTATGTGTTCTAAAAAGGATATCAACTCTGCGTCATTTAAAGTCTCAAGATTATCAACGATTAATAAAACTTTATTTTCTGAAAGAAAATTTATAACTACTTCATTTATATCTACACTTTCCTGTTCTTCGTTATTTATAAGTTGATTTTCTGTTATGAATTTGAAAATTTCTTGAATCAATTCGTAATAATTTGAAATAAATTCTGACAACTCTTTTATTCCACTTGGAGTATATCGATTCCTTTTAGAACTTGTCCAAATAATAAAATCAAAATGATTTGGAAAATCAGCATTTTCTATGAGTTTAGTGACAAAATAATGTACAAAACTTGTCTTACCAATACCACCAATACCATCTATTTGAACAATTCTGTTGTTTTCATTTTCAACTTTTCTATATAATTCTGATAAATACTCTTTACGACCTATGAATTCACTATACATGACTGGTTGTTGTGAAACATTTTCAATAATATTAAAATTATTGCTTTTGAGTTTATAAAATAAGTTATCAGCTTTTATAGAGCGACTACCTCTTCTACAATAAACATCACCATTTTTAAATACACTAACATTTACAGATTTTCCTGCTTTCCATTTATTTTTAGAATATTGACCATCTTTTTTAAATGGAATTATTTGTTTTGAAGGAAATACATATATCACAAAGAAAAAATCAGCATCAATTTCTACAGTGTTTGTAATTACTTCTATCTCGCCGTCGCAATAGGAATCTAAAATATTTGCAATATTGGCCTCATCTACATCTGAATCGCTTCTTTCATCTAATCCACTCCATTCGAAAGAATTGTTAACTCCAAAAATTATGTAACCCCCTTTAGAATTCGCAAAAGCAACAATGTCCTTTACAAACTCAACCTTACTCGGTGTATCCGAAATTTTATAGATTTCTTTAAAATCTAATTCTTCCAATTCAGACTTAATGTTTGAGTTTTTTATTTTTTCTATTGTTTCTGGAGAAACAAGATTAAGTTTTTCAGTTGTATTCATGTTTTTAATACGGGTGTGTTTAATAATTGTGCATAATGACCGCTCGGCTTTGTCGTCGTTCTGAAAGGAGTTTTTACTCCTTTTCGGAATGCGTCAAAGGCGACAGTTGGGAGAACGTCGTGCGAAAGCAACGATGGTTTACCTACTGTCGGCGAAGCCGAGCGGTCATTGGGAAAAATTGTCCCGAAGGGCGATTTTTCCCAACGTTCCGGCGCTTGGCGAGGTTGCGAACTTCGGAACCGATTATTTTCTATCAAAGATAAAATTTCTTGCGAAATATAAACGTGAAATTACTACAAAATTCGCAATCTTGCCAAACGCTTGTTGTAAGTAGTATTTTTACTCAGTTCTATTTGTAATTTCCAATTTCGTCCATGTAGAAGTTGGTCAAATTTAAATTTTTGAAGGCTTTAAATATTTTTCTTTTATTGGTTGAAATAAAAATTATTCCGCAATCTGCACTTGTTCCGTATAAAACTTTTCTTTTATCATCAATCCAAACTTCTACAGCAGAAATATTATTTTCAGTTATCAGTTTCGAAACTGAATTAGTTAAGTTATCATTTAATGGATTTTCAATTCTGAACGCAATTTCTTTTTTCTTATATTTTACAACGTAAAGTGGTTTGCAAAATCCTTGATTTCTAATTTTACTAATTGAATCCAATTTTGGTATTCTTTGAACTGTAATACCATCGGGAAAACTCCATTTAATGTAAACATTAATATCCGAAATCAAACGTTGATTTATTAGTTCAATTTTTTCATTCAATTCGTTTGTTGTGTTCAGTTTTTGAAACCATAAATTGTTTGCTTTTTCAGTCAAAATCAATTGTTCATTTTGTGCTAAACAAAATATTGAATTTAAAAATAAAAATGTTAACAGAATGTTCTTCATAATATTACTTACAACTAGTATATATGTCTGATAAAAACCGACATATACACCTAATTTTGGTTGTATTAGTCTGA
>NZ_RQVR01000036.1:0-1977 GCF_003865365.1 Flavobacterium macacae
ATTTGTATTTTCGGATTTTTATCAAAGCTTACAGCGTGTGTCCTGCTCATGCAGGGCACACACGCACGCTACAAGCAATTTGGGGATTTGGCTTAATGGAAAAATTCGTTTGTATTTGGAAGATTTGGCAAATCCGAAAGATAGCGCTGATTTAGCCCCAAACTGCTTGTAGCGCGAGAACGTTAGCTGCCATATTACCACCGACATTTATGAAAAAGACAATAATATTATTTTTAACGACATTTATTTTCAGTATTAATTACAGTCAAGAAACTTCATCTCTAAATTTTGGAGATAAAATGAATATCAATTCAAGATATTTAGGTGAAGAATCGGAAATTTGGGTAAAACTACCAGAAGACTTTGAAAAGCTGAAGGATAATTGCTCGATACTCGTATTGTTAGACGGAGATGAATATTTTGGAATTGCAACAAATGTTCAAAATCTTTATCAATGGGAAGAAAAAATGCCGCCAACAATAATTGTAGCAATACCTTCAACAGTTGAAAGCCGATGGAAATTCTATACTCCAACGAATTCCAAAAATTTTACTGGACGAAAAGATAATGATGAGCTATTTAAAAGTACGGGGAACTTCTCAAAATTTGCAGATTTCGTGGAGAACGACATTATAAAAAGTTTAGAAACGCGTTATAGTTTGAAATTTAAAAATAAAACAATTTTTGGTCATTCTTTGGGAGGCTTGGCAGTCATAAGTTTTTATAATATCCGACCAGAGATTTTTGAAAGTTATATTTGTGCAAGTCCAAGTTTATTATGGAATGATTTTATGTTTAATAAATATTATAAAAATGATTACTCATTAAATAGTATAGAAAAAAGAAAAATATTTCTTTCATCAGGTAATCCAGATTCGAATGGCTATAAACAAAATGTTGAGGATTTAGTCGGTTCTTTAACTAGTAAAATTATAAACTCAGAACAAACCGTGAAATATATGCATTATATAACTGAAGACCACGGAAGTTCCGGAATCAGAAGTTTAATTGATGGGTTAGAGTTTGTTTATAAAGGCAAATAAATACGGCAGCTAACACACGCTAGGCCTCATTGCTACAATAATCTAACGGGATGTTTTGTCTACTAAAAATAATTATCTTGCGGAAAGTTCTCAGGTACTTTGGCCGCAACGAAGGCCTAGCGCGAGACCGTTGGTGGCAATTTCCGAAAATCCTGCAAATATGAGAAAAATAGTTTCAATCATTTTTATAATCTCAGTTCTAAACTCTTGCAAGGCTCCTTCAAGAACTCAGCTAATTTTAAAGGAAATGCAAAAGGAGAAAACCTTTTTCGATCCTGTGGAATTAGGATCTGGAGGATCAAATGGAAATTTTTTAGTTAAAGCATATTTTGATGATTGTGGAGAATGGGGTGGTCATTATGAAGAAATGAAATTGTATGCCTTTCATAAAGAGAAAAATATATTTCTTTCATATAAAAAAACAAATGTTGACTGTAATCGGCAGGAATCCGAAAGTACATATTCACAAGATACAATCGTTTCAAAAACTATAAAGCTAAGTAAATCAAACGAAAAGGCAATAGTTCGTTTTTTAACAGAGCTAACTAATCTTAAAATCACATCTAGATTCCCGGGACACTCTGGAAATCAATTTGAAATAATGAAATCTGATTCCACCTTTTATATCAAGCTATATGATGGTAGAAAAACTAGTTTAAAAAACTATACAAAACTTCTTGAAAATTTAAATTTAAACCAATGAAACTGCCACCAACCACCGCTTCACGCAATTGCTGGTTTTCGGTGATTTGAACGTTTTATTTTCATAACTTCGTTTTCGGTTGCAGAAAGTACTCTGCTCCGATTGCCGCAACTGTCGCGAAGCGGCCACACGTTGGGAAAAATCGCCCTTCGGGACAATTTTTCCCAATGACCGCTCGGCTTCGCCGACAGTCGGGAAACCATCGTTGCATTCGCACGACGTTCTCCCAAC